>NZ_JAPEMB010000001.1:632500-1265000 GCF_026343125.1 Streptomyces sp. NBC_00094
CTCGTCGTCGACGGCGGCCGGGTCGTCCACGAGGGCACGCTCCACGACCTGCTGCGCCGCGCCGACCGGCGCTCGGTCGTCTTCGACCACCGCGGCGGCCCCGCCGTGGAGACCGCCGCCCTGCGCATCGAGGCGGGACTGCCCGGCGCCTCGGCCGGCGTCACACAGGAGGGCCGCGTCCGCGTCGACTACCCGGCCGACGCGTTCTCCTCCCGGCACGTACTCGCCTTCCTCCTGGACCACTTCGACCTCGTCGACTGCTATGCCCCCGAACCCGACCTGGAGACGGTGCTCCGCCAGACGTACCGGACCGGCGGCGTCCCGGCAGCCCGGGACGGCGGTACCCCGTGAGGCTCCCGCTCCGCGCCGGAAACTACCTGCCCTTCGCCACCAGCGGCCTCCAGTCCCTGCTCCAGTACCGCTCCACGTTCCTGATCACCGGCGTCACCGCGGCGGCGGGCGCGGCGGTGACCGTCTTCCTCTGGCGGGCGGTGTACGCGGGGTCCCCGGGCCCCGGCCCGGGCGGCTTCACCCCGGCGAGCATCACCACCTACCTGGTCGTCGCCCAGGTGCTGGGCGTCGTCCACGCGAACCGGGTCGACGACGAGGTCGCCGCCGAGGTCTACCGGGGCGACATCGCGGTCATGCTGGTCCGCCCCGTCAGTTACCCGCTGGTCCGCTTCGCCGCCTCCCTGCCCGTCATCGGCGCCAACGCGGTCCTGGTCGGCGTCCCCCTGCTCGTGCTCTTCGCGGCCTTCGTCCCCCTCACGGCCCCCACCCCGGTGGACGCGGCCCTCTTCCTCGGCTCCACGGTGCTGTCGGCCGTCATCGCCTTCTGCGTGAACCTCCTGACGGGCATGGCCGGCTTCCTCACCACGAACACGTGGGGCGTGCGCATGGTCAAACAGGGGGTCGTCGCCTTCTTCGCGGGCCAGATGGTCCCCCTCGCCCTCATGCCCGGCGCCCTGCACACCCTGGCCATGGTCCTCCCGTTCCGGGCCATGGCGGACGGCCCGCTCACCCTGCTCCTCGGGCGGTACGAGGGCGTGGGCGGCGCGGCCGCCGTCCTCGGGCACCAGCTCGCCTGGTCCGTGGGGCTCGTCCTGCTCTGCGCCGCACTGTGGCGGTCCGCCGTCTCCCGCCTGGAGGTGCTGGGCGGATGACCCGGACCGTACGGCGCTACGTGGGACTCGCCTTCTTCCTCGGCGGGGTCGGTCTGCACCGGCTCACCTCGTACCGCCTCGACTTCGTCCTCGGCTCGGGGGCCTTCCTGGTCCGGGTCGGGCTCCAGACCGTGGCGGTGGCCCTGGTCTTCACCCACGTCCCGGCCGTCGCGGGCTGGTCCTACCACCAGGTGCTCTTCCTCCTCGGCTGCTCCCTGCTGCCGCGCGGCGTCGACCACCTCTTCACCGACCAGCTGTGGGAGCTGGGCCGCAAGCTGGTCCAGCGGGGCGAGTTCTACCGCTACCTGATCCGTCCGGTGAACCCGCTCTTCTCGCTCCTGTCGGAACGGTTCTTCCACCCCGACGGGTTCGGCGAGGTGATCGTCGGCGCCGTCCTGGTCCTGTGGGCGGGATCCGAGCTGGGCGTCGACCCCACCCCGCTGCAGTGGGCTCTCGTCCCCCTGATGGTCCTGTGCGGCGCGCTCATCCACACCGCCGTCAAGCTGTTCTTCGCCTCGCTGTCCTTCTGGACCGTGACGAGCATGCCGGCGATGCAGACGGTCACCCAGGTCTCCGAGTTCGCCGGGTACCCGCTCGACCTCTACCACCCGTCGCTGCGCGCGCTCCTCACCTGGGTCCTGCCGTTCGCCTTCACGTCCTACGCGCCCGCCGTCTACCTCCTCGACGGCGACACGAGCCTGGTCCGGTGGCTGCCGCTGGTGACGGGCCTTGCCCTGTTCGCCGCCCTGTCCGTCTGGCGGCGCGGACTTTCCAGATACGAGATGACCGGGAGTTGACGAACTGCGTGACCAGCGACATCCCGCACCCCACCCCGCACGGCGCCCCACACGACACCGGGCACGACACCCGGCTCCGCGCACTGCTGCGCGGCGCCCCCTGGATGCCGGAGGACGCGCGCCGCGCCGACCGGTACGAGCTGGTCGACGAGGCCGACCTCGGCCCCGGGACCGCTCTGCTCATCGTCTCCCCCGTCGGGGGCCCCGCGCACGGCCGGCGGCTCTTCGTCCCGGTCCGCACCGACGACACCGGGCGCCTCGGCGAGGCGCAGGGCACGATCGCCTTCGACCGGGCCTGCGTCCGGCTCGTGACGTCCGGCGGACGCGTGCCGACCGCGCGCGGCGGCCTCGTCGAGTTCCGCGGCGGCGGCGCCCCCACCCGTACGGTCGAACCGCTCCCCTTCGAGCAGGGCTGGTCGTCGAACTCGCTCTCGCTCGTCGCCGTCGACGGCCGCCCGCACCTCCACAAGGCGTACCGCGCGCTCGGTCCCGACGTACGGGAACCGGAGCTGCTGCGTCTGATGGACGGCAGCGGCCGCACCCCGCGCTGGTTCGGCGACTACAGCTACCTGCCGCCGGACGGGGGCGAACGGCTGCCCCTGGGCGTGATCTACACGTACACGCCGGGCAGCGGCATCGACGCGCCACTGCGCGAGAACCTCCGCTCGCTCTGGCCGGCGCTGCTCGGTGACGGAGCGGGGGACGGGCCGGACCGCGTGGACGGGTCGGCAGACGGGTACGGGTCGGCAGACGGGTACGGGTCGGACGGCGTGGGCGGGTCAGCCTGCGTGAACGGGTCATCCCGCGTGGACGGTTCGAGCCACGTGCGCGGTTCCGACGGCTCGGTCGACGCCCTCGTACGCCGTCATCTGGAACCTCTCGCGGCCCCTCTCCACGCGGCCGGGCGCTTCCTGCTCGCGTTCCACGAGGACCTGCGGGTACGACTCGGCGCGGGCACACCGCCGCCCGACTACCCGGTCGCCGACGCCCTGCGACGCGCCGGGGAGCGGGCCGCCGCGCTCGCCGAACGGGCGAGGACGGAACCGCGGCTCCCCTCCCCCGCCATCGCCGAGGGCTTCCGGGCGATCCGCGTGGAGATCGACCTGCTGCGGGCCTCGTTCGAGGCCTCGGAGGCACGGTGGGCAGCCGGCCCCTGCCACGGCGACCTCCATCTGTCACACCTGCTCTGGGACCCGCCGCGGCTCATCGACATCTCCACGCCCAGTACGGGCCCCGGCGAACCCGGCTGGGCCGAGCAGTCGCCCCTGGAGGACGTCGTCGCGCTCCAGCGCGCGCTGGAGTACTTCAGCGCCGACGAGGCCGCGTTCGAGAGCGCGCGGCTCCTGGGCGTCGACTCGACGGAGACGATGCTCGGCGCACTCGACGGGGCCACCGGCCGGCCGCCCCGTGAACGGGCCCTGCTCCTGCTGGTCTTCGAGGCGGCGGACGCCTGGCGGCGACGCGTCGCCGAGCTGCTGCTCGCCCCCGCCGTCACCGACGACCCCGCCGACGCGCCGCTGCGCCGGCTCCTGTACCTGCGCCGGCTGCTGCACGAGCTGGACTACAACTTCGCCCACGCCCGGCCGTACCACGCCGCGATCGACCTGCGGCACGCGATCGCGCTCGGGACGCCCCCGCTGCCTCCCCTCCCCTCTGGCCCGCCCTCTCACCACGAGGAACTGACGTGAGTGACGTGACCGCCGAACCCCTGCACATCATCGAGACGTACTTCGAGTGCTGCGGGTTCGACCACACCTTCCTCCAGGGCGGCACCTCGGTGTACCTCTGGAACCTCTCCCGCGCCTTCGCCCGCCGGGGACACCGGGTGTCGATCGTGACCCCCGCGCACGGCCGCCTGGACGACCTGCGCAGCCGCCACGACGTCGAGGACCTCGACTACGACGACCGGTACACGCTGCCCCTCGTCCTCGACCCCGAGGTGTGGAAGGGCTTCCCCGCCGAGGTCCCCGTGGAGCTGCGGACGACGGCCCACCGCATCCGCCGGGAGGACGTCGACCTCTACTTCCTGTCCAACGCGTACCTGGACCGGCTGCCCGACACCTTCTACCCGCCGTACGGGGCGAAGGGGAACGACCTCACGTTCTTCAAGCCGCTCGTCTTCCAGGTCGACAGCGTCCGCTTCCTGCGGAGCCGGTTCGCCGACGAGCGGGCCGTCGTCCACGCCCACGAGCCGTACTACCACTACCTGTTGCCGCCGGCGCTCAGCGGTGACCCGCTGAAGAGCGTGGTGACCACCGTGCAGAGCAACATGCCGATCACGAAGAAGGTGTACGGCCCCGAGGTCCGCCGGCTCCTCGCGGAGCTCGGCGCGCCGCCGCTGCCGCACGAGGCCCCGGCGCTGCCGGCCGGCGAGCGCGAGGCCCAGCGTCAGTACCAGGAACGCACCCATCTCCACTACGAGTACCGCTCCGACCACCTGACGGTCTACGACCTCGTCGCCGACCATTCCGACCGCATCGACTTCCTCTCGCCCGGGCAGCGGGACTTCTACAGCGGCTTCCGGGACACGCCCTTCCAGGACCTGTTCGCGGCGCTTCCCGTGGCCGGCACCGTCCGGCGCAACGCGCACAAGCAGTTCGTCGGCGGCTGCGCGATCTCCGACTCGTGGCTCGCCGGGGACCCCGACGCCGTGGACCGTGCCGAGGTCCTGACCGGGCTCGGTCTCGACCCCGAACGGCCCACGTTCTTCCACAACGCCCGGTACGCGGTGCATCACAAGGGCCAGGTCGAGCTCCTCCGGGCGATCGACCGGGTCCTCTCCGAGGGCCTCGACGCCAACTTCGTCCTGCGCTGCATCTCCCCCACCGGCATCGACGACCCGTACGTCCACGACGTCGCCAAGCGCCACCACGGGCGGGTGCACCTGGAGTGGGAGCGGGTCGACGAGAGCCGGGTCTTCGCCTACGCCTCGTCGGCCGACTTCTGCGTCTTCCCCTCCAAGTTCGAGATGGACACCTTCCTCATCGCCCAGGGCGAGGCCATGGCCTGCGGGGCGGTACCCGTCGCCACCGCCCAGTGGGGCATGGCCCACTTCCTGCACGACGCCCCGAAGGAGACGGGGACCGGCTTCTCGGTCAACCGCTCCTTCGCCGAGGACGACGCGCTCCTCGTCGCCGCGCTCGCCGACCGCTTCCGGGAGGCGGTGGCCCTCTTCCGCGACCGGCCCGAGGAGTACCGGGCCCTGTCGGCCCATGCGCGGGAGGTGGCGCGGAGCTTCACCTGGGAGCGGTGCGCCGACCTCCACCTGGAGGTGTTCTCGGCGCTCTGGCGCGGCGAGCCCGCCGTGCTCGGCGCCGACGACGCCCTGCGCCAGGGCTGGTTCGACCTGCTCCCGTCCCCCGTCTGGTCCGAGCGCCCGGAGGACGTACGCGCGGCCGCCGTCGCGGCGGGCGACCTCGCCGCCGTCGAACGGCTCGGCCCCGTCACGGCCGAGATCGGCCGCCGGCTCTTCGACGCCGCCTGGGAGCGTGCCGACTTCGCGGTCTGCGAGGAGGTGGTACGGCGCCTGCCCGGGCTCCCGGCGGAGCTGACCGCGCCGCTGCGCGACCGGTGCGTGCCCGGCGCGGACGGTCTCGTCTACCGGCTCCCCCACGCGGAGCGGGTCGAGCTGGTCGTCCCGTCACCCCGGGCCCCGGAGGGCCGGGCGTCTGCGGAGGTCACCGCGTGGACCAGGACGGGCCCCGGGGAGTTCACGGGCGCCGCGCCGCCGGCAGGGTCCGCGGCGCGTCTGCTCCTCACCCTGTCGAACGGCCGGGTCGCCTGGGACGAGGTGCACGGTGGCTGAGTACGACTCCGTCCGCACGGTCCTGCTCGCCGGCGGGCGCGGTGAGCGCATGGGCCGGCTCGGTACCGGCCGGCTGAAACCCCTCGTACCGTACGGCGGTGCCTGCCGGCTCATCGACTTCAGCCTCGCCAACGCGCGCGACTCGGGCATCGGCGAGGTGCTCCTCCTCTCGCAGTACGAGGAGCGGCAGCTCATGGACGACCTGCACATCGCCTGGAACACCGCCTCGCCCGGCTTCCGGGTCCACTTCGGACCGTACGACGCGGCCTACCGCGCCGCCGGCGAGGAGCTGCCGCCGCACCTCCCGCAGCGCGACTGGCCCCTCGAACGCGGCACGGCCGACGCCTTGATCCGCAAGGGCGACCACATCTTCGGCCCGGGCACGAAGCACGTGATGGTGCTGCACGCCGACCACGTCTACCGCTTCGACTACGGGCCGCTGATCCGGCGGCACGTCGAGAGCCGGGCGGCGCTGACGATCGCGTACCAGCAGATCGACCCGCGCTGGGTGCACCTCTTCGGCATGGTCGACTTCGACGCGGACGGCTGTCTCACCACCTTCGTCGAGAAGCCCGAACACCCCACGACGGACCTGGTGTTCGCGGCGTTCTGCGTGTTCGACGCCGAGGTGCTGGAGCGGTACCTCCGGGATCTCGACGGCACGGACTGGCAGCACGACATCAGCCGGGACGTGATCCCGGCGATGCTCGCGGCCGGGGAACGGATCCGGGGGCACAGGGTCGAGGGGCACTGGGAGGACATCGGCACGGTCGAGCGCTACCACCGCGCGCACCTGGCGATGACCCGGCCCGGCGCCGCCCTCCCGGTGAGCGCGCTGCCCTGGACGGTCTCGCCCTATCTGTCCCGCAGATGGGTCGAGGACGCGCCGGGCGTCCAGCGCTCGGTCGTCCCCTTCGACCTGGTCAGCCACGGGCAGGTCGAGGACAGCGTCCTCTTCCCCGGGGTGCGGATCGGTGCGGGGGCCCGGGTGCGGCGCAGTGTGCTGCTGCCCGGCACGGTCGTTCCCGACGGGGCCGACATCGACTCCGCGGTCGTCCTGGAGGACGGCTTCGTCCAGCTCGTCGAGCCGGCGCCGCACGCCGCACGCTGAGGGAGCACACCCATGCACATCATCAACTTCGCCTACGAGTGCGGGGGTTTCGACACCCGGCTCATGCGCGGGGGGCTCTCGCCACTCGTGTGGAACCTCTCCCGCGAGTACGCGTCCCGGGGCCACCGCGTCTCGATCGTGACGCCCGCGCACGGTCATCTCGACCGGCTGCGCGAGACGCACGCGATCGAGGACCTGGACTACCGCCGCGACCACACGGTGCCGCTGGTCCTCGACCCCAAGACCTGGCCGGGGCGGCCCGCCGAGGTGCCGCTCGCGCTCACGACGCGGGCACACCGGCTCCGACTGGACGGCGTGGACGTGTACTTCCTCTCCGACGCGCAGCTGGACCTGCTGCCGGACCGGCTGTATCCGCCGCCCGGCTCCGAGGGGCACGACCTGTCGTTCTTCAAGCCGCTCGTCTTCCAGGTCGCCGGGCTGCGCTTCCTCCAGGAGTGGGAGGAGTGGCCCGTCGCCGAACCCTCCGTCGTCCACGGCTTCGAGCCCTCCTACCACCACCTCGTGCCGATGGTGCTGCGCGACGACCCCCGGTGGCGCTGTGTCAGCACGGTGGCCGCCAACGCGCCGATCACCCACAAGGTGTACCGGCCACAACTCGACGCCCTGCTCCGGCTGTTCGGCCGGGACCCGTCGTCGCGCGCCGGTCTCGACGCCTGGGAGGACATGCCGCCGCCCGAGGACTCGCCCGAGGCCGCCATGATCCGGGCGCTGGCCGCGACGCGCCTGCACACCGAGTTCGGGCCCGACCACGTGTCCCTCTTCCCGCAGGTTCTCGCCCACGCCGATCTCGTGGACTTCGTCTCGCCCGGGCAGCGCGACTACTACAGCACCTTCGCCGACACCCCGATGGAGCGGTACGTCGACTCGCTGCCGGTCGCGGGGCTGCTCAGGGAGCAGGCGGGGAAGCTGTTCGACGGCGGCTGCGGGGTGTCGGACGCCTGGCTCGCCAGGGATCCCGCGACGGTCGACCGGGACGCGGTGCTGCGGTCCATGGGACTCGACCCCGCCCGGCCGGTCTTCTATCACGCCGCCCGGTACGCGGTGCACCACAAGGGCCAGCTCGAGCTGATCCGGGCCGTCGAGGAGGTGCTGGCCTCCGGCGCCGACGTCAGCTTCCTCCTGCGCTGTGCCACGGGCGCGGGCGGCGCGGCCGAGGCGCCCGCCGCCAACGCGTACTTCCAGCGGGTGGCCGACGCCTACCCGGACCGGGTGCGGCTCGACTGGCGGCTCGTCGACGAGGACACGCTGTTCACGGAGGCCGCCTGCGCCGACTTCTGCGTCTACCCGTCGAAGTTCGAGCTCGACGGCTTCCTCATCGCCCAGGCCGAGGCGATGGCCTGCGGGGCCGTCCCGATCGCCACCGCCCAGCGGACCACGGCCCACTTCGGGCACGCGCTGCCGCCGGAGGACCCGGAGGCGACGGGCTTCGCCGTGCGCGGCTCGTTCCGCGACGACGACACCGGACTGGCCCGGCTGCTCGCGGAGCGGATCGGGGAGGCGGCCCGCATGTTCCGGGAGGCGCCCGAGGCGTACGCCCGGCTCTCCGCCGCGGCCTCCCGGACCGCCCGCCGTTTCACCTGGAGCGACAGCGCGACGCGGCGGCTCGCCGTCTTCAGGGAACTCCTCGACGGTACGCCCCGGCGCCTGCCGGCGGAGGACGCCGTGCGGTACGGCTGGTTCGAGCTCCTCGACGAGGAGGCCTGGACCGAGCACCGCGACGCGATCGCGCGCCGCGCCGAGGCCCTCGGCGACGCGGCGGCCTACGGCCGGTGCGCGGAGCTGGACGCGGCGGCGTACGAGCGGCTGTTCGCGGCGGCGTACCGGCGGGCCGACTTCGCCCGCTGCGCCGCGCTTGCGGAGGCGGCGGGCCGCGAGGAGCTGATGGCCCCCGTCCGGACCCGCTGCCGGATCGCTCCGGCCCGGGACGGCGCACCGCACCGGGTGGAGTACGAGCATCCCCGGGTGGCGGCGGTCGACGTCGTGGTCGAGGCGGACGGGCGGGACGCCCCCTGGCGTACGGAACGGGCCGAGTCGGCGGCGGAGGCCGCGCTCTCGGACGAACCGGTGCCCGGGAGCGGGACGACGGAACTCGCCGCGCTGCGCCGCGACGCCGACGGGGTCTTCCGGGGCTCGTTCGGCGCCGGTTCCCTGCGGGGCGGTCTCGTCCTGCGGCTCACGCTCGACGACGGCCGGGTCACCTGGGACGACGTCGCGGTGCCGGAGGTCCCGCCGTACCTCGTGGTGGCCACGGACCTGGACGGGACGCTGCTGCGCGGCGACCTGACCGTCTCGGACCGGACCCGCCGGGCCCTCGGCCTGGTGGCCGCGTCGGGCGCCCGGCATCTGGTCGTCACCGGCCGGCCGGCCGCCGCGTGCGGGGAGCTCCTCACGTCCCTCGGCTACTCGGGGATCGCCGTCTGCGGTCAGGGAGCCCAGCTCTACGACGCCGACGCGGACCGGCTGCTCTCCTCGGCGACCCTCGACAGGGACCTCGCGCGGTCCGTGGTCGAGCGGATCGAGGCCGTCCTCGGCGGACTCGAACTGGGAGTGGTCACCTCGCCGCCCGAGAGCCGGTTCAAGGTGACACCGGGGTTCGGGGAGCGCGTCCGGCACGGCTGGGACGTCACCTCCGACCGCGCCCTGCTGTGGGACGCGCCCCTCGACAAGCTCGTGCTGCACCACCGCGCCGTCGGGGACGACGAGCTCACCGAGACGGCACGCCGGCTGTGCGGCGACGAGGTGACGATCGTCCACTCCGTGCAGGGCATGGTGGAGGTGCTGCCGCTCGGCGTCACCAAGGGCACGGGTGTCATGCGGGCCCTGGAGCTGCTCGGCTGCTCGGGGGCCGAGACGGTGGCGTTCGGCGACATGCCCAACGACATCCCGCTGCTCGCGCTCGCGGGCCACGGGGTGGCGGTGGCGAACGCCCATCCGGCGCTCCGCGCCGTCGCGGACGAGATCGCCCCCGCCAACGACGCCGACGGCGTGGCCTCGGTGATCGAGCGCCTGTTCGGCGCGGCCGTGACGCGAAGGGGTGACGTCTCGTGAGCGCCGGACGTCACGTGAGCACGGGACGTCACGTGAGCACCGGAGATCCCGTGGGGACCGGACGTCCCGTGAGCGCCGACGGAGGGCGCCCCGGCAGCGATCCCCTGGACCGTCTCGCCGCCGCGCTCGGCGTGGCGGCGGAGTACCGCACCGACCGGGGGCGGCAGGTCGCCGTTCCCCGGGACACCCTCGTCGCCGTGCTCGCCTCCTTCGGCGTCGACGCCTCGACCCCGGCCGCGGCCGAGGCCGCGCTCGCGGCGCACGGGGCGGCGCGGGCCGCGCGGCTCGTCCCGCCGTGCGTCGTGGTGAAGGGGCCGGGCGGCCCCCGCCCCGCCTTGCCGGACGGCGCCCGGGCCGAGGTGGTCTGCGCCGACGGCCGCGTACGGGCGTACGAGGGGCCCCTGCCCGTGGGGCGCCACACCCTGACCGTCGAGCGGGCGGGCCTGCGGGATGCCGCGGTCCTGCTCGTCGCACCGGAGCGACTGGCCCCGGCACCGTACTCCTGGGGCTTCCTCGCCCAGTCGTACTTCCTGCTCTCCCGCAGGTCCTGGGGCATGGGCGACCTCGGTGACCTCACCGACCTCGTCTCCTGGGCCGGCCGGGACCTGGGTGCGGACTTCGTCCAGCTCGGGCCGCTGCACGCGATGGAGCCCGGCCCGCTGCCGGACCCGTCTCCGTACCGGCCGAGCAGCCGCCGCTTCCCCGACCCGATGCACGTGCGCGTCGAGGCCGTACCCGAGTTCGCGTACCTGCCCGACGAGCCGCGCCGACGGGTCCGGGAGCTCGCGGCCCGGGCCGCGGCCCTCAACGCGTCCGTACTGAGCGGGGACGCGCTGATCCGGCGCGAGGAGGTGCGGGAGCTGAAGCACCGCGCCCTGCGCGAGGTGTACGAGGTGCCGCGCGGCCCCGGCCGGGAGGCGGCCTTCGCCGCGTACGTCGCCCGGGAGGGCTCCGACCTCACCGACTTCGCGACGTGGTGCGCCCTCGCCGACGTGCGCGGCCCGTCCTGGCGGTCCTGGCCGGCGGCGCTGCGCGATCCCCGGTCGGCCGCCGTGGCCGAGGCCCGCCATGTGCTGTCCGGTGAAGTGGACTTCCACCGGTGGCTGGCCTGGATCACCGACGAGCAGCTCGCAGGTGCGCAGCGGGCGGCCCGTGAGGCGGGGATGCCGATCGGGCTCGTCCACGACCTGGCGGTGGGCGTGGCCCCCGAGGGGGCCGACGCCTGGGCGCTCCGGCACTGCCTCGCCGAGGGCATGTCGGTGGGCGCTCCGCCCGACGACTTCAACCCGCTGGGGCAGGACTGGGGGCAGCCGCCGTGGCGCCCGGACGCGCTGGCCGCCGAGGGCTACCGGCCGTTCGCCGCGCTGCTGCGGGCGGGGCTGCGGCACGCGGGCGCCCTCCGGGTCGACCACGTGATGGGGCTCTTCCGCCTCTGGTGGGTGCCGGAGGGACGGCCGCCCTCGGAGGGGACGTACGTCCGCTACGACGGCGACGCGATGCTCGCGGTCCTCACCGCGGAGGCCGAGGCCGCCGGGGCGTTCGTCATCGGCGAGGACCTGGGGACGGTCGAACCCCGCGTGCGCGCGGAGTTGGCCGCCCGGAACATCGTCGGGACCGCCGTGCAGCGCTTCGAGTACGAGGGCGGCTCCGAGGGCAGACTCGGCCCCCTGCCGCCGGAGCGGTGGCGGGAGAACTGCATGGCCACGCTGACCACGCACGACCTGCCGAGCACGGCGGCGTGGCTGAGCGGCGAGCACGTCGACCTGCGGGCCTCGCTGGGGCTGCTGACGCGTCCGGAGGAGGCGGAGAAGGCCGAGGCAGCCGAGGAACGCGACGGCTGGATGGCCGAGTTGGAGCGTCTGGGGCTGCTTCCCGACCCCGCAGGCGAGGTCGCGGCGCTGCACACGTACCTCTGTCTCACCCCGGCGCGGATGATCGGCGTCTGGCTCCCGGACGTGACGGGAGACCGCCGGCCGCAGAACCTTCCGGGCACCGCGGCGGTGCACCCCAACTGGTGCCTGCCGATGTCCGACGAGCGCGGCCGCCCGGTCTCCGTCGAGGAGCTGACCGGCGCGCCGCTCGTCCACCACCTGGCCCGGACCTTCGGGAAACGGTCGGAAGCACACCGAGTGACTATCGAGGAGAGACATGGCAAGCCTGGTTCTTGCTGACGACGTCGTCGACGCGCGACTTTCGGGTGTACGGGAGGACGCCGACGGTTTCAGCCTGCTCGCACCGGACGGCACGGGGTACCGGGCGGATCTCGTCCCCGGGGTGCTCTCGCCCGCCAATCCGGCGCTGGCGCACGCGATCGGCGGACGGCGCGTCGTCGCGTTCGTCGGGCCGACGGTCGGCCGCCTCTACGGGGAGGCGCTGCGCGCCTACCTGGAGGCGACCCTGACACCGGGGTCGTGGACGGTCCACACCATCGACACCGGGGAGAAGAACAAGACCCTGGCGACGGCGGAGCGGGCCTGCGCGCTGGCCAAGGCCGCGGGACTCGACCGCCACGGCGTCATGCTGGCCCTGGGCGGCGGCATCGTCTCCGACGTCGTGGGCTTCGCCGCCTCCATGTACGCGCGGGGCATCCGGTACGTCCGGATCAACACGACCCTGGTGGGGCAGGTGGACGTGGGTGTCGGGGTGAAGACGGGCGTCAACGCCCTGCGGACGAAGAACATGTTCGGCGCCTACCACCCGGCGCACGCCTCGCTGAGCGATCCCGCGTTCCTCGGCACGCTGCCGGTGCGCGAGATCCGCTGCGGCCTCGCGGAGATCGTGAAGATGGCCGTGATCCTCGACGAGGAGCTGTTCGGCGCCCTGGAGCGGTATCCGGACGCGTTCCGGCCGGGTGGCGTGCCCACGCCGCCGGAGGTGGAGACGTACGTCCTGCGGACCTCGATGCGGCTGATGATGGAGGAGCTCTGCCCGAACCTGCGGGAGAAGCAGCTCGCCCGTCTCGTGGACTTCGGCCACACGTTCAGCCCGGTGATCGAGACGGCCGGCGACCACCGCCTGGAGCACGGGGAGGCCGTCGCCGTCGACATGGCGCTCTCGGCGTGCCTCGCCCTGCGCCTCGGTCTGGTCGACGAGGACGCCTGCGACCGGATCATCGGACTGCTGACCCGCATCGGGCTGCCCGTCTTCGACGAGGCCACGTGCACACCGGAGTTGATGGCCCGCGCGCTGGACGAGTCGTGGGAGCGGCGCGGCCGCAGGCTCCATCTGGTGGTTCCGACCGCCGTCGGCAAGGCGACGTTCGTCGACGACCTCGCGGACGTCCCGCGCGAGGTGCTGCACCGCGCGCTCGACGACCTGGCGCTGCGGGCCCGCCGCGCGGGGGAAGGGGTGCGGCCGTGACCGCCGGCATCGTCAACCTCCGTGCGCTCCTGGCGCCGAAGCCGCACGACCACGGCGGCGAGGGAACCATCCTCGCGCACCGTGTCTTCGCGAGGGGCGGGGGGACCGGGGCCGAGTTCATCGACCTGGCCGTGCTGCCCCCGGGCACGTCGATCGGGCGCCACCGGCACGGCCACGACCACGAGACGTACGTGGTCCTCGGCGGCAGCGGCGTCATGTACCGCGACGGTGAGGAGTTCCGCGTCGGCGCGGGGGACGTCGTCGTGAACGCACCGTTCGGCGAGCACGGTCTGCGCAACGACTCCGACGCCGATCTCACGCTGCTCGTCTTCGAGGAGGCCGGTCATGACGACCCCGACAGCTGACGTCACCGTCATGGACGTCGGGGGGACGACGCTGCGCGTGGGCTCCTTCGACACCTCGGCCACGGGCGGTCTTCACGGTGTTCGGCGGACGCGTGTGGACGGCATGGTCGCGCATCCGGGGGACTCCGTGGCCGGGATCCAGCGGCGCGTGGTCGAGCAGATCGTGCGCGAGGCGGAACGGCAGCACGACACGGGCGCCGGCTCCGGTCCCGGTCGCGCGCTCGGTATCGCCTTCGCCGGGCCGGTCGGCCGCGACGGCACCGTCCTCGGCGCGCCCACGGTGTGGGGCGAGGGCGGTGCGCCGCTGCCGCTCCAGGAGATCCTGAGCGCCCGGCTCTCCGTACCCGTGGTCGTCGTCAACGACCTCACGGCGGCGGCCTGGCGGTACGCCACGGCCGAGCCCGCGCCCTTCTGTCTGCTGACCGTCAGCTCCGGCATCGGGAACAAGGTGTTCCGCGACGGGGACGTGCTCCTCGACGCCGAGGGCCACGGCGGCGAGCTCGGCCACTGGACGTACGACCGCTCGCCCGACGCCCCCCTGTGCGACTGCGGCGGGCGCGGGCACCTGGGGGCGATCGCCTCCGGACGCGGGGTCCTCGCCGCGGTGAAGCGGGCGGCCGCGGCCGATCCCCTCGGGTACGCGGGCTCGTCGCCGGCCCGGGCCGGTACGACCGACCCGGGGAGCCTCACCAACCCGGAGGTCGCTGCGGCCGTCCGGAGCGGCGACCCGTTCGTCACCGCCGTCCTCCGCTCGACCCTCGTCCCTCTCGCCGCCGCCGTCTGCGCGGTGTTCGCCTCGATCGGGGTCCGCCGCTACGTCCTCATGGGCGGCTTCGCCCTGGCCGTCGGCGCGCGCTACCGCGAGCTGCTCGTGGAGGAGCTGGTCGGGCAGGGCTGCTTCGGGCTGACGGCGGCCCAGGTCGACGCGATGGTGGTGCTGGGCGCGGAGGACGACGACCACGGCCTCATCGGCATGGGCCGGCTGGTGGCCCGCCGACTCGGAGAGCACGGCGGGCCCAGGGAGCACGAAGAACACGGACGTACGGAGAGGGTGACCGTCCCATGACACGAGAAGCAGAAGGTTCCGCTTCCCGCCCCGTCCTCGTCGTCGGCAGCGGGTTCGTCGGCACGGAGATCGCCCGCCGCCTCGCCGCCGAAAACCGGCCCGTGACCCTCGCCTCCCGGGGGCGGCCGACGGCCGATCCCGGGGCGTACGGCGCCCGGTGGACCGCGCTGGACGCCACCGACCCGGCGGCGTGCGCGCGCGTGGTGGCGGCCGTCGCGCCCCGGGCGGTCGTCCTGGTCCACGGCCCGTCCGACGTCACCTGGTGCGAGTCCCATCCCGAGGAGGCCGCAGCCGCGCACGCGGCGGCGACCGCGAACTTCGCCGCCGTGCCGGGCCTGGACCGCGTGGTCATGATCTCGACGGACAACGTGTTCGACGGGGCGTCGCCGCACAACGTCGAGACCACCCCCGTCTCCCCCGCGAACGCGTACGGTACGGCCAAACGGCAGGCCGAACGGCTGCTGCTGGACCGGGCGGCCTCCCCGGCGACGGTCCTCCGCGTCAGCCTCGTCTACGGCCACGAGCCGGCCGGCCACGAGAAGTGGCTGAACTTCTTCTCGGCCTGCGCGCACCGGCTGGCGCAGGGCGAGCCGGTCGAGGCCCCGGACGACCAGTGGACCACCCCGGTCCTCGTGGACGACGTGGCCGCGGTGACGTCGACGCTCCTGCGCCACCCCGGCGCCCTCCCCCCGCTGCTCCACCTCGGCGGACCCGAGCGCGTCTCCCGCGCGGAGTGGGCCCGGGTGATCGCCGACGCCCTGGGTGCGCCACGGGGCCTCGTGACGGCGGTGCCCCGGGCCTCGGGCCGCTACGCGTCGAGACCGGAGAACACCTGCCTGGCCAGCACCCTCCTCGGCTCCGTACCGGGGATGACGGAGACGCCCCTGCACGACGTGAGATCGGCGGCCGAGGCGCTGGCCGCCCTGTTCCCCCGGGGGTGAGGCGCGCTCAGGGCGTCGGGGCGAGCGCGGTGGCGGGCGCGTACCGCTTGGGTGCCGCCGGCACCATCAGGGGCGTGCCCGTCTCCGGGTCGTCGATGATGCGGCAAGGGAGGCCGAACACGTCCTCGACCAGCTCGGCGGTCATGACGGTCGACGGGTCGCCCTCGGCCGCGATCACGCCACCGGGCCGCATCACGACGAGGTGTGTGGCGTAGCGGCAGGCCTGGTTGAGGTCGTGGAGGACCGCCACGATCGTGTGGCCCTCGCGGGCGTGGAGCTCGGCGCACAGGTCGAGGACCTCGACCTGGTGCGCGATGTCCAGGAAGGTCGTCGGCTCGTCGAGGAGCAGGATCGAGGTCTGCTGCGCCAGGACCATGGACAGCCAGACGCGCTGGCGCTGGCCGCCGGACAGGTCGTCGACGGGACGGTCGGCGAGTTCGAGGACGCCGGTCTGCCGCATCGCCTCGACCACGGCCGTCTCGTCGTCGGCGGACCACTGCTTCAGCAGGCCCTGGTGCGGGTACCGGCCGCGGGCGACGAGGTCGCCGACGGTGATGCCACCGGGCGCGGTGGAGGACTGCGGGAGGAGTCCCAGGCGGCGGGCGACCTCGCGGGACCGGTACGAGGCGATGGCGCGGCCGTCGAGGAGGACCTGTCCGGCGCGGGGCTTGAGCATCCGGGCGAGGGCCGTGAGCAGGGTGGACTTGCCGCAGGCGTTCGGGCCGATGATGACGGTGAACGAGTGGTCGGGGATGCCGACGGTGAGGTCGGTCGCCACCGTCCGCTGGTCGTAGGAGAGGGTCAGGTTCTCGGCGCGCAGGCGGGGGGCCGGACGGTTCGTTGCTGTCATGCGCGGCTCTTTCGCGACTCGGAGACCAGTAGCCAGATGAGGTAGAGCCCGCCGACGCAGCCGGTCGCCGTGCCCACGGGCAGGAGCGCGGGGGCGAAGAGGCGCTGCACGGCGAGGTCGCTCAGGGCGAGCATGACCGCGCCCATGAGGGCGGACGGCAGCAGGGCGGGCCCGGACGAGCGGGTCAGCTTGCGGGCCACCTGGGGCGCGGCCAGGGCGACGAACCAGATGGGGCCGGTGACGGCGGTGGCGAACGCGGCGAGGGCGACGCTGATGACGAGGAGGACGGTGCGGGTGCGTGTCACGTCGACGCCGAGGGCCATGGCGGTGGTGTCGCCCATCTCGACCATGGAGAGCCGGCGGGACAGGAGGAAGGCGAGCGGCAGCAGGACGGCGACGGCGAGGCCGATGGCGTTCGCGTGCGTCCAGAGCCGGTTGCCCAGGCTGCCGATCAGCCAGGCCTGGGCTTCCAGGGCCTCCTGGAAGGTCGCCCGGGTGATCAGGTACGAGGTGACGGCGAGGAGCAGGGCGCTGACGCCGATGCCGACGACGACGAGCCGGAAGCCCTGGATGCCGCGGCCGAGCATGAGGAGGTGCACGGCGAGGGCCGTGGCGAGGCCGCCGATCAGCGCGCCGAGCGCGATCTGGGTCATGCTGCCGTGCAGGACGACGATGACGACGAGCGCGCCCACCGCGGAGCCGTTGGTGAAGCCGATGATGTCGGGGCTGCCGAGGGGGTTGCCGGTGATGCTCTGCAGGATGGCGCCGCTGACGGCGAGTGCGGCGCCGACGCACAGGGCGGTCACCAGCCGGGGCATGCGCAGGGTGTTGACGACGAAGTCGGCGATGCCGGAGTCGTTGCCGGTGAGCGCCCGGAGGACGTCCGGGACCGAGAGGTCGAAGTCGCCGGTGGTCAGGGTGACGCCCATGACGGCGACGAGCGCGGCGAGGAGGGCCGCGGTGACGGCGACGGTCCGGCCCCGTACGAGCACGGAGACGGCCCCCGCGCGCGTACGGACGACCCGGCCGGTCACGACGCGGGGCGGGGCCGGGGCGGGGCCGGGTGCGGAGGCCTTCGCCTCCCGTACGGGCGTCACAGCATGACCAGCTTTCGGCGGCGGCACAGGGCGATGAAGAGAGGGGCGCCGACGAAGGCGGTGACGATGCCGACCTGCACCTCGCCGGGGGCGCCGAGGACCCGGCCGAGGACGTCGGAGCCGAGGAGGAGGACGGGGGCGATGAGCATCGAGTACGCGAACACCCACCGCTGGTCGGGGCCGACGACGAAGCGGGCGACGTGCGGTACGGCGAGCCCCACGAAGCCGATGGGTCCCGCGGCGGCGGTCGCGGCGCCGCACAGCAGCATCACGGCGATGGCACCGAGGGCGCGGGTCCTGCCGACGTTCACGCCGAGGGCGCGTCCCATCTGGTCGCCCATGGCCAGGGCGTTGAGCGAGGGCGCGAGGACGAGGGCGACGACCAGACCGACGGCGATGAAGGGCAGGGCCATCAGGACGACGTCGTAGTAGCGGCCCGCGAGGGAGCCCACCGTCCAGAAGCGGAACTGGTCGAAGGCCTCCGGGTCGAGCAGCAGGATCGCCCAGTTGAAGGCGTACAGCACGGCGGTCACGGCGGCGCCGGCGACGACGAGCCGCTCGGGCGAGGCGAGTTTCCGGCCGGAGGAGCCGAGCAGGTAGACCCCGACGGACGCGGCGGCGGCGCCGGCGAGGGCGAACCACACGTAGCCGAGGGGGGCCGCGACGCCGAAGAAGGCGATGGCCACGACCACGCCGGCGGAGGCGCCGAGGTTGACGCCGAGCATGCCGGGGTCGGCGAGCGGGTTGCGCGTCAGGGCCTGCATCAGGGCGCCGGCGAGGCCGAGCGCCGTGCCGACGAGGATGCCGAGGAGCGTCCGGGGGATGCGGTAGTCATGGATGATCACCGACGTCTCCGACCCGTCGGGATTCCACAGGACGTCCCAGGTGGCGGTGAAGGGGATGCCCCGTGTGCCGACCCAGACGCTCAGGAGGGAGACGAGGACCAGTGCCGCGAGGCCGATCAGCAGTCCGAGGCTCCGGAGTGTCGTGCCGGTGCGGCCCGAGGGGGGCGCGGCGTCGACGGCCTTCCCGACGTGTTCGCGGGATTCGACGGACAACGACAGCTCTCCTGACGGCAGTTGACGCGTGGGGCGAGCCCCGCGACGCACGGACTGACGGGTCGATACTTAGGTGAGGCTAACCGAAGGCGAACGGCCGGTCAACGCGCACCGCGACCCGGCCCCGACCGCCCCGGACGGCCGCCGGGTGAGAGTAGGCTTACCTAACCATTCGCTACCTCTACGTGGAGGAGTCACATGCCAACGGGCGGACCGACAGGGGCGCTTGTCCTCAGTCGAGCGATCAGAGGGCAACGCCGCCGCGTCGTCGCGGCGTCCGTGCTCGGCATGACCCACCAAGGCTGTGAGGCCCTCGTCCCGGTGGTCATCGGCGTCATCATCGACACGGCGGTGGCCACCGGCTCCACCGAAGCCCTGCTACGCCGGCTTCTCGTCCTCGCGGCCCTCTTCCTCGTCCTCTCCACCTGTTACCGCACGAGCGCCCGGATCACCGAGGGCACGGGGGAACACGCCGCCCACCGGCTCCGGATGGAGCTCGCCGCGCGTGTCCTCGACCCCCGGGGCGGCACCGAGGCGAACCGGCTCCCCGGCGCCCTGACCAGCATCGCCACCAACGACGCCCGCCGGGTGGGCTCGGTGGCCACCGTCATCTCGTACGGCGTCTCGGCGGTCGCCGCCCTCGTGATCAGCGCCGTCGCACTGCTGAGGATCTCCGTACCGCTCGGCCTCCTCGTCCTCCTCGGGATCCCGCCGCTGCTGTGGCTCGGACACCGCATCAGCCGTCCCCTCGAACGGCGCAGCGAGACCGAGCAGGAGCACGCCGCCCACGCCTCGGGCGTCGCCGCCGACCTCGTGTCGGGCCTGCGCGTCCTCAAGGGCATGGGCGCGGAGTCGGCGGCCGTCGCCCGCTACCGCACCACGAGCCAGGACTCGCTCGCCGCCGCCCTGCGCGCGGCCCGCAGCCGGGCCGGGCACGAGGGCGCGATCCTCGCGCTGACGGGCGTCTTCATCGCGGTGATCGGCATCGTGGGCGCGTACCTCGCCATGGACGGCAGCATCAGCGTCGGCGAACTCGTGGCGGCCGTGGGCCTCGCGCAGTTCCTGCTCGGACCGTTCCAGCTCCTCACCTACGTCAACGCCGAGCTGGCCCAGGGGCGGGCCTCGGCCCGCCGGATCGCCGAGGTGCTGGCCTCGCCCGTCACCGTCGAGGGCGGGCAGGACGCCCCGGCCGAGCCGGTCGCAGGGCACCTCGCCCTGCGCGGGGTGTCGCTCGGCGCGCTGCGCGGCGTCGACCTCGACCTGCCGGCCGGCGGTCTGACCGGCATCGTCACCAGGGACCCGGCGGCCGCCGCCGACCTGCTGCTCTGTCTGGCCCGGGAGAAGGACCCCGCCGAGGGCACGGTCGAGCTCGACGGCGCGCCCCTGACGGGGCTCGACCCCGACGCGCTGCGCCGGGCGGTCCTCGTCGCCCACCACGACGCGGACCTGTTCGAAAGCACCCTCATCGACAACGTCCGGGCCGGCGCGGGAGCCGACGCCCCCCGTGACGGCGACGGCGACGGCCCTCCCGGCGAGACCGCCGCGGTCGAGCGTGCCCTCCGGGCCTCGGCCGCCGACGATGTCGCCCAACTGCTCCCGGACGGCGTGGACACCCTCCTCGCCGAACGCGGCAGGTCACTCTCTGGCGGCCAGCGCCAGCGCGTGGCGCTCGCCCGGGCTCTCGCCACCGACCGGCCCGTGCTCGTCCTGCACGACCCGACCACCGCCGTCGACACCGTCACCGAGTCGCGGATCGCGAGCCGCCTGCGCGAGGTCCGCCGGGGCCGCACGACGATCCTGGTGACCACCAGCCCCGCACTCCTCGCGGTGACCGACCGGGTCGTGGTCCTGGAGGACGGCGCCGTCCGGAGCGACGGCCACCACAACGACCTCCTCGCCGCCGACGAGTCGTACCGCGCGACGGTGCTGGCATGACGTCCGACGAGGGACCCCGTACGAGGGAGACGGAACAGACCATGAGCGGAACCCGCCCGGAGCGCGCGCTCCTGCCGACCGCCACCGGCGCCGAGTCCATGGCGGCGCTCCGCACCATGCTCCACGGCCACCGGCTCCTGGCCGTGTCCGCCGTCGCCGTCCTGGTCGCCGGCACCGCCGTCGGCCTGCTGACCGCGCCCCTCCTCGGTCACATCG
The DNA here is from genome assembly GCF_026343125.1 of Streptomyces sp. NBC_00094. Taxonomy (NCBI): domain Bacteria; kingdom Bacillati; phylum Actinomycetota; class Actinomycetes; order Kitasatosporales; family Streptomycetaceae; genus Streptomyces; species Streptomyces sp. NBC_00094. The sequence continues at coordinate 653,334 of NZ_JAPEMB010000001.1, forward strand.
TCGACCTGGTGGTGGACCGGAGGGGCGCCGGGGCCCTGACGGTGCCGCTCGTCCTGCTCATCGTCGTCGCGGTGGTCCGCGGCGCGGCGACCGCCCTGGGCGGCACCCTCGTCGCCCGGCTCGGCGAGACCGTACTCGCCGCCCTGCGCGAGCAGTTCGTCGAGCGGGCGCTGCGGCTGCCGCTGGAGCGCGTCGAGGCGGCCGGTTCCGGCGACCTCGTCTCCCGGGTGACGAGCGACGTGACGATGATCGCGAAGTCGGTGCGCCAGGCCCTGCCCGAGTTCAGCCGCTCCGCGCTCACCATCGTGCTCACCTTCGCCGGACTCGCCGTCCTCGACTGGCGGTTCCTGCTCGCGGCGCTCCTCGCCGCGCCGGTCCAGGTGTTCTCCGTCCGCTGGTACATGCGCCGCTCCTCCCCCGTGTACGGGGAACACCGCATCGCCACCGGAGCGTTGCAGCACCAGCTCCTGGACAGCGTCGGCGGTGCGCGGACCGTACGCGCCTTCCGGCTCGGCGCCCCGCACACCGGTCTCCTGGAGCGGCGGTCGGAGGCGGCGCGCGACCTCGGACTGCGGGGCATCCACCTCGTCACGGGCTTCTTCTCCCGGTTGAACCTCGCCGAGTTCATCGGCCTGGCCGCGGTGCTGGCCACCGGCTTCGTCCTGGTCGACGGCGGCTCGGCGAGCATCGGTACGGCCACGGCGGCCGCGCTGTACTTCCACAGCCTCTTCAACCCGATCAACGCGACGCTGTACCTCCTGGACGACGCGCAGTCCGCGGGCGCGAGCTTCGCCCGCCTGGTGGGGGTCTCGGCCCTCCCGGTGGAGGCCGCGCCGCAGGGGGCGGACGCCCCCGTGGACGGTTCGGTCACGGTGTCGGCGCTCAGCCACGCGTACGGCAACGGGGCTCCGGTGCTGCACGGGATCGACCTCGTCGTGCGCAGCGGCGAGCGGGTGGCGCTGGTCGGCGCGAGCGGGGCCGGCAAGACGACCCTCGCCAAGGTCATCGCCGGGGTCCACGAGCCGGCCTCGGGGTCGATCACGCTCGGCGGGGTCCCCGTCGGGAAGCTGGGCCCGGCCGGGGTACGGCGTGCGGTGGCCCTCATCAGCCAGGAGGTCCACGTCTTCGCCGGGCCGCTCGCCGAGGACCTGCGCCTCGCCCGGCCCGACGCCGATGACGAGCGGCTGCGCGCGGCCCTGGACCGGGTGGGCGCCCTGGAGTGGGCCGAGGCGCTGCCCGAGGGCCTGGCCACGGTCGTCGGGGAGGGCGGGCACCGGCTGACGGTGACGCAGGCGCAGCATCTCGCGCTGGCCCGGCTGGTCCTCGCCGACCCGCCCATCGCCATCCTCGACGAGGCGACGGCCGACGCGGGCAGCGCGGGCGCGCGCGTCCTCGAGGACGCGGCGGCGCGAGCCCTTGAGGGCCGTACGGGGCTGATGGTCGCCCACCGTCTCCCGCAGGCCGCGACCGCCGACCGCGTCGTCGTCCTGGACCAGGGCCGTGTCGTGGAGAACGGCACCCACGAGGAGCTGATCGCCGCGGGCGGCCGGTACGCCGATCTGTGGGCGGCGTGGTCCGACAGCCGACGGCAGCCGGTGGAGACGGACGCGGCACGGGAGCCCGCGGAAACGGTGCCGAGGCCGGCCACCGACTCGGACACCCCGGTCGCACCGTCCCGCTGAGGGACGGCACGAAGGAGGGGCGCCACGACGGTTCGTCGTGGCGCCCCTCCTTCGTGTTCAGCCCTGCCGGCCGACGAGGCTCGCGGGGCGCAGGTCGGTCCAGTGGGACTCGACGTACTCCAGGCACGCCTCGCGGGTGTCCTCACCGAAGACGGTCCGCCAGCCGGCGGGCACCTCGGCGAAGGAGGGCCACAGCGAGTGCTGGTTCTCCTCGTTGACCAGGACCAGGAACCGGCCGCGGCCCTGCGGGTCCTCGAAGGGGTTGGTCGTCATGCGTTCTCACTCCTCGTGGATATGACGTCGAACAGCGTGGACAGCGGCTGTCCGGCGTCGGTGGTCACCGTACGCAGCAGGGTCCGGAGTTCTTCGGCGAGCCGGCGGGCCCGTGCCGCGCCGATCCGCTCGTGGGCGTGGATGATCGCGCAGTGCACGGGTCCTTCGCCGCGCGGCTCGTGGAAGGAGAGCGTCAGCTCCGCCCGCGCCGAGCCGGTCGGCACGGCCTGGAGGGCGCCCACGCCGCCCTCCAGCCGGTCGAGGTCCGCCTGTTCATGGTGGATCACCATGACCTGCGGGCCCTCGGGTCGAAGACCGGCCGCCCGGACGACCGCGTCGAACGGGACGTCCTGCCGGTCCAGGGCGCTCAGCGTGGTCTCCCGTACGCGGGTGAGCAGTTCGGCGAAGGTCGGGTCGCCGGCGGTGTCGGTGCGGAGCAGGACCGTGTTGAAGAGGCAGCCCACCAGGTCGGCGAGCCGGTCGTCGGTGCGCCCCGCGACCATCGTGCCCATGGGCAGGTCGGTGCCCGCGCCGTGGGCGGTGAGCAGCGTCGCGAGGGCCGAGTGCAGGACCATGAACATGCTGGTGCCGGTCGCCCGGGCGAGCCGGTCCACGTCCGCGTGCAGCTGCGCGTCGAGGACGAACTCGACGTGCCCGGCCGCCCCTCGGGCCACGCGCCCCTCGGCCCGGACGCTGGGCACGTCGGGTCCTGCGCTCGGCACGTCCGGTGCCGCGTTCGACACCTCGGGCGCTGCGCTCGGCACCTCGGGCGCTGCGCTCGGCACGTCGGCCGGCAGCGCGATTTCGCGCGGGGCACCCATGAGCGTCCGCCGCCAGTAGGCGAGTTGACCGCCGCCTCGGCTGCCCGGGTCGTCGAGGTCACCGAGGAGCTCGCTCGCCCAGCGGCTGTAGTCGGCGTACGTCACCGGGAGCGGCTCCCAGGCGGGCGGCAGGCCGGCCGCGCGGGCGGTGTAGGCCGTGGTGAGGTCACGGAAGAGCGGGACCACCGACCACTCGTCCGCCGCCAGGTAGTGGAGGGTCACCAGAAGGGCCTGGGCGCCGTCGGGTCCGGTGAGCAGCCGGACCCGCAGTGCGGGCTCCCGCTCCAGGTCCGGTGCCCGCGTGGCCAGTTCGGCGATGCGGGCGTCCAGGTCCGCGCAGCGCTCCGAGGTCGGCACCGGTGCCTCGACGGCCCGTCGGAGTACCGTGCCGTCGCGCTCGGTGAAGGCGGTGCGCAGCGGCTCGTGCCGGGCCGTCACATCGGCGAGGGCCGCGGCGAGGACGTCGGCGTCGAGGCCGCCGGGCGAGCGCAGGACCAGCGCGTGGTCGAAGCCCGGGCTGCGCCGGTAGGCCTCCCACTGCCATCGCTGGACGGGCGCCACCGGCCGGTCGGTGCCGTCGGCCGTCGTGTCCCGTGCCGGGCGCAGGGCGGGCCGCGCGGCGGAGGCGCCGTCCAGCTTGCCGGCGATGCCGGCGACGGTCAGCGCGTCGAAGACGTCCCGGATGCTCAGCTCGACGCCGAACTCCGCGCGGATCCGGCCCAGGAGCCGCATCGAGGCCATGGAGTGGCCGCCGAGCGCGAAGAAGCTGTCGTGCGCACCCACGCCGTCCAGCTTGAGGATCTCGCAGAACAGCTCGGCGAGCCGGGCCTGTGTCCCGGTGGCGGGGCGGGCGTCGCCGGTCATCGCGGACCACTCCGGCGCGGGCAGCGCCTTGTGGTCGAGCTTGCCGTTGGGGGTGAGCGGCAGCGGGCCGTCCAGGGCGACGACGAGGGCCGGGACCATGTACTCGGGGAGCTGCCCGGCGACATGGGCGCGGAGCTCCCGCGGGTCGAGTGCGCGCGGGGCGCCCTCCACGGTCTCGGGTACGGCGTAACCGACGAGCCGGACGATGTCGCCGTCACGGTCGGGCAGGACGGCGGCCTGGGCGACGGACGGGTGGCCGGCGAGCGCGGCCTCGATCTCGCCGAGCTCGATGCGGAAGCCGCGGATCTTCACCTGGGTGTCGACCCGGCCGAGGAAGTCGAGGTTCCCGTCGGCCCGCCAGCGGGCCCGGTCGCCGGTGCGGTACATCCGGGCGCCGGGCGCGCCGAACGGGTCGGCGACGAACCGTTCCGCGGTGAGCCCCGGCTGCCCGAGGTAGCCCCGGGCGAGGCCGCGCCCGGCGACGTACAGCTCACCGACGACACCGGGCGGCACCGGCCGCAGGTGCTCGTCGAGGACGTAGCAGCGGGTGTTGGGGTCGGGGCGGCCGATCGGCACCCGGCCGGAGGCGCGGCCGCCGTGTTCGCGGGCGGGCCACAGCGTGGAGTTGACGGTCGCCTCGGTGAGTCCGTAGGCGCAGATCAGGTCCGCGGTCGCGCCGAAGCGTTCGAAGAGGTCCGGCGGCACGGTCTCGGTGCCGACCAGGACGGTCGAGCCCTCGGGCAGGACGCAGCCGGGGGGCAGCGCCGACACCAGCGAGGGCGGCAGGATCATGTGGGTGATCCGCTGGTCCGCGAGGAAGTCGGTGAGCGCGGGGCCCGCGACCCTGGCCTCGTCGGTGACGAGCACGAGCCGCCCGCCGTGGCAGAGCGCCATGGCGAGTTCGAAGGCGAAGACGTCGAAGCCGATGGAGGCGAACTGGAGGACGCGGCTGTCGTGTTCGAGGCCCATCCGGTCGACGGCGGTGGCGACGAGGCTGGCGATGCCCTCGTGCGGGACGACGACGCCCTTGGGGCGGCCGGTCGAGCCGGAGGTGTAGATGACGTACGCGGCCTGGTGCAGGCCGACGGGTCCGCCGGCGTGCGGCGTCCCGGGCAGCGCGGCCAGCTCGGCGGCGGTGTCCGGGTCGTCGAGGAGGACCACCGGGACGCCCGTGACGTCGGGGATCTTCCCCGCGACCGGCTCGGTGCCCACGACGACGGCCGCTCCCGAGTTCTCGATCATGTACGCGAGGCGGTCGCCGGGGTGGACGAGGTCGAGCGGCAGGAACGCGGCGCCCAGCTTCAGCGCGGCGACGACCGTCGCGATCATGTCCACCGAGCGCGGCACGGCCACACCGACCACGCTCTCGGCGCCGACGCCCCGGGCGGCGAGCAGCCGGGCGAGGCGGTTGGCGCGGGCGTCCAGCTGGGCGTACGTCACGGGCCGGGAGCGCTCCACGACGGCGACGGCGTCCGGGCGTTCGGCGACCCACCGGGCGAAGAGGGCGGGCAGGGTCTCCTCGTCGACCTCGCGGGGCAGGCCGTTGAAGCCTTCGAGGACGAGGCCGCGTTCCTCCGCGGAGAGGATCTCGGCCCGCGACACCGGCTGGTCGGGGGCGGCGACGAGTGCCCCGACGAGCCGGCGGAGCCGGTCGGCGATGAGCTCGGCGGTCGACCGGTCGAAGAGTTCGGTGGCGAACTCCAGTCGGCAGCCGAGGAAGTCGCTGTCGGCGCCGTCGGTGGAGGTGCGCTCGGTGAAGCTGAACACCAGGTCGAACTTGGCGGAGCCGGTCCGGAACGGCACGTACCGCGCCTGGAGTCCGGGCAGCCGCAGCTCGTCGTCGGTACGGGCGTGATAGCCGACCATCACCTGGAACAGCGGGTTCCGGGAGAGGGAACGGGTCGGGTTGAGCTTCTCCACGACCGCTTCGAAGGGGACGTCCGCGTGGGAGAACGCGGCCAGGTCGGTCGTGCGCACCCGGCGCAGGAGTTCGGTGAAGCCGGGGTCGCCGGACAGGTCCGTCCGCAGCACCAGGGTGTTGACGAAGAAGCCGACCAGCTCGTCCAGGGCCTCGTCGCCGCGGCCGGCGATGGGTGCGCCGAGGGGGATGTCGGTGCCCGCGCCGAGGCGGTGGAGCAGGGCGGCCACGGCCGCGTGCACCACCATGAACATGCTGGCGCCGGTCTCGCGGGCGAGCTTCCTGAGGCCCTCGTGGACCGTGCGGTCGAAGGTGACGTCCAGCTCGGCGCCGGTGAACGCCGGGCGGGCGGGCCGCGGCCGGTCGGTGGGCAGCTCCAGCTCCTCGGGCGCGCCGGCCAGGACCGTGCTCCAGTGCTCCAGCTGCCGGGCCGCGAGGCTCGCCGGGTCGGCCGGGTCGCCCAGGAGGCGCTGCTGCCAGAGGGCGTAGTCGGCGTACTGGACGGGCAGCGGCTCCCAGTCGGGGGCGGCGCCGTCGAGGCGGGCCGTGTAGGCGGCGGTCAGGTCCCGGAGGAAGGGCCGGTCGGACCACTCGTCGGTGGTGATGTGGTGCAGGAGCAGCACCACGACGTGGTCGTCGGGCGCCACCTCCACGATCGTGGCGCGGACCGGCAGTTCGCCGGCGAGGTCGAACGGCCGCCGGACGGCCGCGTCGACGATGCCGGGCACCTCCTCCTCGGCGGCGCGGAGGTGCTCCACGACGGGTGCGGCTCCGGCGGGCAGGACCCGCTGGAACGCGTGGCCGTCGCGCTCGGCGAAGACCGTGCGGAGCGCTTCGTGGCGGTCGGTCACGTCGGCGAGGGCGGCGCGCCAGGCGTCACGGTCGAGGGCGCCGCGCAGCCGCATGACGAGCGGGAAGTTGTACGCGGCGGAGGTGCACTCGATCTGCTGGATGACCCACAGGCGCTGCTGGGCGTGGGACAGCGGCAGTTCACCGGGCCGCCCGTCCGCCGGGCCGGCCGTCAGGGCGGGTCGGGCGGCGCCGCGCGAGGCCGCCGCGCGCTCCACGAGCTCGGCGACGGTGGGCGCCTCGAAGAGGTCGCGGATCGCGAGCTCGGCGTCGAGCGCGGTGCGGGCGCGGCTGACGAGGCGGGTGGCGAGGAGCGAGTGCCCGCCCAGGTCGAAGAAGTCGCTGTCGATGCCGACACCGCCCTCGGCGAGGCCGAGGACCTCCGCGAAGAGCGCGCAGAGCGTCTCCTCCTGCGGGGTGCGCGGCGCGCGGGTCCGGCCGGTGCCGACGAGGTCGGGTGCGGGCAGGGCCCTGACGTCCAGCTTGCCGTTGACGGTCAGCGGCAGGGTCGCCACGGTGACCAGCGCGGACGGGATCATGTAGTCGGGCAGGCCGGTCTTCAGGTGCTCGCGCAGCCGTGGGACGAGCGTCTCGTCGGGTTCGGCGGAGTCCTCCCGTACGAGATAGCCGACCAGCCGCTTCGTCCCGGCGGTCTCGTGGACGACCACGGCGGCGTGGGCGACCTCCGGGTGCGCCGACAGGGCCGTGGCGATCTCACCGAGCTCGATGCGGTAGCCGCGGATCTTGACCTGGTCGTCGGTGCGGCCGAGGAAGTCGAGCAGGCCGTCGGGGCGCTGCCGTACGAGGTCGCCCGTGCGGTACATCCGCTCCCCGGGCTCGCCGAACGGGTCGGCGACGAACCGCTCGGCCGTCAGGGCGGCCCGGTCCTGGTAGCCGCGGGCGAGGCCGGTTCCGGCGATGTACAGCTCGCCGGGGCAGCCCGGGGGGACGGGGCGCAGCATCGCGTCGAGCACATGGGCGCGGGTGTTGCGGATGGCCGTGCCGACCGTGGACGTCGCGCTCTCGGTGGTGGAGCCGCCGAGCGTGTTGATCGTGTACTCGGTGGGGCCGTACAGGTTGTAGCCGTACGTTCCCTCGGTGTCGCGCAGCCGCGTCCACACGGTGTCGGGCACGGCCTCGCCGCCGAGCAGGACCAGGGCGGGCCGGTGCCGGCCCGTGGCCTCGTCCCGGTCGAGCAGGCCCTCCTCGATCAGCAGCTGGGCGTAGGTGGGGGTCACGTTGACGACGTCGACGCGGTGTTCGTCGCAGTACGCGACGAGGGCCTCGGCGTCGCGGCGGAGTTCCTCGTCGCAGACGTGCACCTCGTGGCCCTCGACGAGCCAGAGCAGCTCCTCCCAGGACATGTCGAAGGCGAAGGAGACGGTGTGCGCGATGCGCAGTCGTCGGCCGCCTGCCGAGGCGATGGCCGGGGCGAAGACCTCCTTCTGGTGGTTGAGCTGCATGTTCGTCAGGCCCCTGTAGGGGGTGACGACGCCCTTCGGCCGGCCGGTGGAGCCGGAGGTGTAGATGACGTACGCGGGGTGCTCCAGGCGGCCCGGCACACCGCGGGCGAACGCGGGCCGCTCGGCGTCGGTGATCTCGCCGTCGGGCAGTGCCGCCAGCTTGGCTGTCACGTGCGGGTCGTCGAGGAGGACCTCGGGGGCGACGGGTCCGTCCGCGCCGCGCAGCGTCGGGGCGACGGCGGTCGTGGACAGCAGGCACAGCGGTCCGGTGTCCTCGGCCATCAGGCGCAGCCGGTCGGCCGGGTGGTCGAGGTCGAGCGGCAGGTAGGCGGAGCCCGTCCGCAGGACGGCGAAGAGCGCGGCGACCATCTCGATGGACCGGGGCAGCGCGAGCGCCACGACCTTCTCGGGTCCGGCGCCACGGGCGAGCAGCAGCCGGGCCAGGCGGTTGATCTGCGCGTCCAGTTCGGCGTACGTGAGGGAGCGGTCACCGAAGACGAGCGCCACCGCGTCGGGGGTACGGGCGACCTGGGCCGTCAGCATGTCGGCGACGGTCTCGTCCGGCACCTCCTCGCGGGTGGCCGCCCGGCCGGAGACCAGCGCGGCCCGCTCCTCGGGCAGCAGCAGGTCCACTCCGGCGGTACGGGGAGCCGGGCCTCCCCCGGCCTCCCCGCCTTCCCCGGATCCCCCGGATCCCCCGGATCCCCCGGCTTCCAGGGCTTCGCCCAGCCGGTCGAGGACCGTCGTGAACCGGGCGAGGATCGTGCCGGCGGCCTCCGCGTCGAACAGGTCGGGCCGGGCGGCAAGCGTCACCCGCAGCCGCGCGCCGGGGGTGACGATCAGCGTGAGCGGGAAGTGGGTGCCGTCGACGTTCGACACGTCGGTGATGCCGTGCCGCGCCCGCAGCTCCGCCGCGCGCTCCTCGCCGTCGGCCGAGCGGAGCACGAACAGGGTGTCGAAGAGGCGGCGGTGGCCCGTCTCCTGCTGGAGCGTGCCGAGTCCCACGTACTCGTACGGCATGACGGACACGCGCTCGGACTGGATCCGCCGCAGCAGGTCGAGCAGGGGCTCGCCCGGGGCGAAGGCGATCCGGGCGGGGACGGTGTTCAGGAACATGCCGATGATGCCGGCCACGTGCGGGACGTCCGTCGGACGCCCGGCGACCGCCGTGCCGAAGACCACGTCTCCACGGCCCGTCAGCGCCGAGAGGACGAGCCCCCAGGCCGCGTTCAGCACGGTGTTCAGGGTGAGTCCGTGCCGCCGGGCGAGGGCCCGGAGCCGGTCGCTGCTCTCCTCGCCGAGGAGGGCGTCGAAGTCGGCCGGGATGACCGGTCCCGCGTCGCGGCCGGCCGGGGCGACGAGCGTCGGCTCGTCGAATCCGGCGAGGGCCGTGCGCCAGGCGTCGAGGGCGGCCGCGGTGTCCTGGGCGTCGAGCCAGGCCAGGTAGTCGCGGTACGAGCCGGGCAGCGGCAGTCCGGTGGCGTCGCCGGCCCGCTCGTACAGGGTGAACAGCTCCTCCAGGAACAGCCAGGCGGACCAGCCGTCCCAGAGGATGAGGTGATGGGTGAGGACGAGCCGGTCCCGGCCGTCGCCGAGACGGATCAGCAGCAGGCGGCAGAGCGGCGCGGCGGACAGGTCGAAGCGCCGCCGGCGGTCGGCGGCGAGCAGCTCCTCCACCCGGGCCCGCCGCTCCTCCTCGGGCAGCCCGCTCAGGTCCACCTCCACCAGGGGGATCTCGGCGCCGTCCACGATGAACTGGACGGGCCGGGGCAGGCCGTCGCTGGTGAACCCGGCGCGCAGGCCGGTGTTGCGCGCGAGGAGGGTGCGGCAGGCGGCCCGCAGCCGGTCGGCGTCGACCCGGCGGTCGAAGTCCAGGGCCTCCTGGGACTGGTAGACGTCGAGTGCGTCGCCCGCGTCGTAGGTGGCGTGGAAGTACATGCCCTCCTGCAGCGGGGAGAGCGGCCAGACGTCCGCGACGGGCAGTCCGGCGGCGGCGTGGACGCGCGCGGTCTCCTCGGCGGTGAGGACGAGTCCGCCCAAGGGGGCCGGGACCGGGGCCGGTGGCTGCGGGGGCGCGGCGGCGGTCAGCTGGTCGAGCAGGGCCTTGAGGGCCGGGTCGACGGCGGCGCCGGACTGCTGCTGGAGGGCGAGGACGGCCTGGAGGGCGGCGGCGGCCTGCCCGGCGTCGGATGCGGAGACGGTCACGCCGTCGGGCTGCACGGGTACCTCGGCTGTCTGGGCTGTCTGGGGTGTCAGGGGTGCGGCCGGGTCGGCCGGGGCGGGGGCGGGGGCCGCGTGTGCGGCCGCCTCGGCGAGGGCCGCGGGGGTGCGGCAGGCGAACACGTCACGCGGGCTGAGCGTCAGCCCCTGTTCGCGGGCCCGGGTGGCGACGGTGATGGAGCTGAGGCTGTCGCCGCCCAGGACGAAGAAGTCGTCGTCGACGCCGGTCCCCGGCACACCCAGGACGTCGGCGAAGATCGCGCACAGGATGCTCTCCCGCTCGTCACGGGGCCCGCGTCCGCCGGCCCGGGGCACTGCCTCGGGGGCGGGCAGGGCGTTCTGGTCGAGCTTGCCGCTGGGCGTCAACGGCAGCTCGGCGACGACCACGACGACGCTCGGCACCATGGCGGCGGGCAGCGCTTCGGCGAGCGCGGCACGCAGCGACGCGGAGTCGGGGACGACGGCGGACGCGGGGGCGGGAACGGAGGCGGACGCGGGGGCAGGGACGGAGGCGGACGCGGAGGCAGGGGCGGAGGCAGCGGCCGTGGCCGTGGGTACGTCGGGCGCCGGGGCGGCTCCGGCCGGGGTCGGGACCGCGTACGCGACGAGGGCCCCGTCGCGGACGATCACGGCGGCGCGGGCCACCCCCGGCAGGGCCGCGAGGGCGGTCTCGACCTCGCCCGGTTCGACGCGGTTGCCGCGGACCTTGACCTGGCGGTCGGTGCGCCCGAGGTACTCGACCGCGCCGTCGGAGCGGCGCCGCACGAGGTCGCCCGTGCGGTACATCCTCTCCCCCGGCGCCCCGAACGGATCGGCCACGAACCGCTCGGCGGTCAGCCCGGGCCGGTCGTGGTAGGCCCGTGCCAGCTGGACGCCCGCGAGGTACAGCTCGCCCGGCACCCCGTCAGGGACCGGGCGCAGGAACGGGTCCAGGACGTACAGCCGGGTGTTCCACACGGGCCGGCCGATGGGGACGGCCGGTTCCGCACCGCCCTCGTACGGGAAGTACGTGACGTCCACGGCGGCCTCGGTGGGGCCGTAGAGGTTGTGCAGCGGCACGGGTCCCCGGCCGGGGGCGGTCCGCGCGGTGAGGTCCCACCAGCGGCGGGCGTCGGCGCCGGTGAGCGCCTCGCCGCTGCAGAACACCCGGCGGAGGCTCGCCGCCCAGTCGGGAAGGTCCGTGGCGGTCTCCATGACCTGGACGAACGCCGCCAGCATCGACGGCACGAAGTGGACCGTGGTGACGGCCCGGTCGTGGATCAGACCGGCCAGGTAGGCGGGGTCGCGGTGGCCGTCGGGGTGGGCGAGGACGACGGTCGCCCCCTCGGTCAGCGGCCAGAAGAACTCCCACACCGACACGTCGAAGCTGGAGGGGGTCTTCTGGAGGACCCGGTCGTCGGCGGTCAGCCCGTACGTGTGCTGCATCCAGGCGAGCCGGTTGACCACGGCCCGGTGGGTGACGGCGACGCCCTTGGGACGGCCGGTGGAGCCCGAGGTGTAGATCAGGTACGCCGGGTGGTCGGGGCCCGCGGGATGGTCGGGGTCCGCGGGATGGTCGGGGCCCGCGGGCCGCGCGGGTGCCTCGGAGGCGGGCCCGCCCCGTCCCTCCTCCCCCACGACGAGACGGTCGAGACCCGGCACGACGGGCAGCCGCCCGGCCGCCTCCTCGGTCGTCACGACCAGCCGCGCGCCCGAGTCGGTGAGCATGAAGGCGACCCGGTCGGCCGGGTAGTCGAGGTCGACGGGCAGGTAGGCGGCGCCCGCCTTGAGGACGCCGAGGAGCGCGACCATCAGTTCGGCGGAGCGGGGCACCGCGACGGCGACGTACTGCTCGGGGCCCGCGCCGCGCGCCCGGAGCCGACGGGCCAACTCCTCGGCACGCACGTCGAGTTCCGCGTACGAGAGGGTGGTGCCCTCGAAGACGACGGCCGGGGCGTGCGGGGTCTCCGCCACCCGTGCGGCGACGAGCGAGGCGAGGGTCGCCCCGGCGACGGGGTGCCCGGTCGCGTTGAGCTCCGCGAGGTGTCCTTGCTCGCGGACGGAGAGCACCCCGGTGCGCCCGACGAGGCGGTCGGGTTCCGTGACGACGGTCCGCAGGAGGGCCGTGAACCGGCCGGCGAGGACGGCCACCGCGATCCGGTCGAGTCGGGCCGCGTCGTGCTTGAACCGCAGCAGCAGACCGCCGTCGGCCGGCTCGACGACGAGCGCGAGCGGGTAGTGCACGGCGTCGAGGATCTCGGCGCCGGTGACGCGGAGCCGGTCGGGTTCCGCCTGCCCGGGCCCGTCGCCGGTCGGGTGGTTCTCCCACACCAGGAGCGTGTCGAAGAGTTCGCCGCCGCCCGCGATCCGCTGGATGTCGGCGAGGCCGAGGTGCTGGTGGTCGAGGAGGGCGCTGTGCTCGTCCTGGACGCGCCGCAGGAGGCCGGTGAGCGACTCGTCGGGGCGCAGGGTGACGCGGGCGGGGACCGTGTTGATGAAGAGGCCCACGGCGGAGTCGAGGCCCGCGACCTCCGTGGTCCGCCCGGACACGGTGGTGCCGAAGACGACGTCCTGGCGTCCGGTCAGGGCGCCGAGGAGCAGACCCCAGACACCGTGGAGGACGGTGCTCAGGGTCAGGCCGCGGCTCCGGGCGTAGGAGGTCAGCTCGTCGGTGAGGCCCTGGGGAAGCCGGGTGTCGACGCGCTCGGGCCGGGCGGTCACGCCGGCGGTGCCCGTGGCGGAGAGGTCGGGCAGCAGGGTCGGGCCGGCGAGCCCGTCGAGGGCCTCGCGCCAGGCCTCGCGGGCGGCGTCCCGGTCCCGGCCCGCGAGCCAGGCCAGGTACGGCTCCGGGGCGACGGGCTCGGGGAGGTCGGCGCCCTCGTACGCGGCGGTCAGTTCACGGAGCAGCACCGCGACGGACCAGCCGTCGGCGACGATGTGGTGCAGCGTGAGGAGGAGCCGGTGGCGCTGCCCGTCCCTGACGAGGGTGGCGCGCAGCAGGGGCGGCCGGTCCAGGTCGAACCGCTCGGCGCGGTCGGCGCGCAGGAGTGCGTCGAGTCCGGTGGTGGCGGTGTCGGCCTCCCGCCACGGCAGGGTCACGTGCTCGGCGAGCCGCTGGACGATCTCGCCTCCGGGCAGCTGGCGGAAGGAGGCGCGTAGCAGCGGGTGCCGGTCGAGGAGGAGTTGGAGCGAGCCGCGCAGGCGGTCGGGGTCGACGGGGCCCGTGAGGTCGAGGAGTTCCTGGACGAGGTAGAGGTCGGCGGCGCGGTCGTCGAACTCCGCGTGGAAGAAGAAGCCTTCCTGGAGCGGGGAGACGGGCAGGGCCTCCACGTCGAGTTCCGCGTGGGTCGCGGGGGCGGGTGCGGTGGACTCGCCGGCGATCCGGGCGAGCGCGGCGACGGTCCGGTGCCGGAACACCTCGCGCGGGGTGATCACGAGTCCGGCCTCCCGGGCCCGGTACACGAGCTGGATGGCGACGATGCTGTCCCCGCCCAGTTCGAAGAAGCTGTCGTGGACGCCCACCGACGGCAGGCCCAGGACCTGGGCGAAGAGTGCGGCGAGCACGGTCTCGGCCGGGGTACCCGGGGTACCCGGGGTGTCGGCACCGGTCAGGGCCGTCCACCGTGGCTCCGGCAGCGCCTTGCCGTCGAGCTTGCCGTTGGGGGTCAGCGGGAGCGGGCCTTCGAGGACGACGACGGCCGACGGGACCATGTGGTCGGGCAGCGTGTCGGTCACCCGGGCCCGTGCGGCCGTCACGGCGGCCTCGGCCTCCGCGCCTCCCGCCTCCGCGACCAGGTAGGCCACGAGCCGCTTGACGCCCCGGTGGTCCTCGCGGGCGAGGACGGCGGCCTGGGCGATGCCCGGGCAGGCCATGAGGGCGCTCTCGATCTCGCCGGGCTCGATCCGGTGGCCCCTGATCTTGATCTGGCCGTCCGCGCGGCCGAGGAACTCCAGGTTGCCGTCGGCGCCCCAGCGGACCCGGTCGCCGGTGCGGTACATCCGGGTGCCGGGCTCGCCGTGGGGGTCGGCGACGAACCGCTCCGAGGTCAGCCCCGCGCGGCCCAGATAGCCGCGCGCGAGGCCGCGCCCGGCCACGTACAGCTCGCCCTCCGCTCCGACGGGGACGGGGCGGAGCGCCGTGTCGAGCACGTAGGCGCGGGTGTTGGGGTCGGGTCGGCCGATGGGCGCGGGGCCCGGCCGGTCGGGCTCGGCGAGCCAGAGGGTGGAGTTGACGCTCGCCTCCGTGAGGCCGTACGCGACGACGACCCGGAGCCTGCCGTCCCAGCGGGCGATCAGCTCGCCGGGAACCGCCTCGGTGCCGACGACGAGCACGGCGCCCGGGGGGAGTTCGCACTCCTGCGGCAGTGCCGAGACCAGCGAAGGCGGCAGGATCATGTGGGTGGCGCCGTGGCGCGCGATGTAGTCGGTGAGCGCGGGGCCCGCGACGCGCCGCTCGGCCGGGACGACGATGATCCGGCCGCCGACGCAGAGCGACATGATCAGGTCCCACACCGTCACGTCGAAGCCGACGGAGGCGAACTGGACGACGCGGCTGTCGGCGGTGATGCCGATCCGGTCGGTCGCGGTGGCGATGAGGCTGCCGACGCCGTCGTGCGGGACGACGACGCCCTTGGGGCGGCCCGTCGAGCCGGAGGTGTAGATGACGTACGCGGCCTGGTCGAGGTCGACCGGTACGCCCGGGTCGGTGTCCGTCTGAGCGGCGAGGGCCTCCGTGGTCGCCCGGTCGTCGAGCAGGAGGTGGGTGACGCCCTCCGCCGCGGGGAGCTCACCGGCGAGCGCGCGCACGGTCACGACGGTGCGCGCCCCGGCGTCGGCCAGCATGTAGGCGAGCCGGTCGCGGGGGTGGTCCGCGTCCAGCGGCAGGTAGGCGGCGCCGGCCTTCATCACGGCGAGCAGGGCCACGACGAGTTCCGGCGAGCGGGGCAGGGCCACGCCCACCACGTCCTCGGCGCCGACGCCCCGGGCGGCGAGGAGGCGGGCGAGACGGTTGGCGGCGGCGTTGAGCTCGGCGTAGGTCAGTTCCCGGTCCTCGCAGACGAGGGCGACGGCCCCGGGCCGGCGGTGGACCTGCCGCTCGAAGGCGGCGGGCCAGGAGAGCTCGGTCACCTCGCGCGGCGCGACACCGAACTCGTCGAGTACCAGGGTGCGTTCGGCGGCGGAGGTGAGTTCGAGGTGGCCGACGGGCCGGTCGAGGTCCTCGGTGAAGGCATGCAGCAGGGCGAGGAAACGGCGCTCGTGGTCGCCGAGTTCGGCCTCGTCGCAGACGTCCGCGTCGGCGTCGAGGTGGAGGGTGAAGCCCCGGCGATCCCGAGCGTCCTGGCCGTCCTGGCCGCCTTGACCGCCCTGGCCGCCTTGACCGTCCCGACCGTCCTGACCTCCTTGACCGTCCCGACCGTCCTGACCTCCTTGACCGTCCTGGCCGCTCGCGCGGTCCTCGGTCTCCGCGAAGGTGAAAGCCAGGTCGCTGACCGGCCCGAGCCACTCCGGGCACAACTCGGCCCGGACGTCGGCCTCCCCGCCGAAGCGCAGGCCCTCCGGGCGCGGCAGGACGTTGACGGTCGGGCCGACGAGTTCCGGTACGCCGTCGACGAGGCCCAGCTCCCTGGCCAGGTCCTCGGCGCGGTAGCGGCCGTGGGCCACCGCGTCGGCGACCGCGTCGCGCACCTGGGCGACGAGGGCGGCGGCGGTGTCGGCGGGCCCGACGGCCAGCCGCAGCGGCACGATGTTGGACACCATGCCCGGGACGGCCGCGGAGACCTCGTCCCGGCGGGCGGCGATCGGGAGGCCGAGGACGAGGTCCTGTTCGCCGACGGCGCGGTGGAGGTAGGCGGCGACGGCCGCGAGGAGGACGCGGGACGGTCGGACGCCCGCGCTCCGGGCGGCGGCGTGGAGACGGTCGACGACCTGCGGGGGCAGTTCCGTCGTACGCCTCAGGCGTCGGGTCATGGGGGCCGTGCCGCGCTCGACGAGGCGTACGGGCTCGGTCCGGCCGGCCATGCGGTCGGCCCACCAGGCGCGGTCCTCCTCGTGCCGGGCGGACGTGCGGTACGCGCGGTCGGCGGCGACGAGGCCGGCGAGGGACGGGCCGTCCGGGGCCGCCGGGGCCTGGTCACCCGCCGCGCAGTACTCGCCGGCCCGGCGGGTGATGAGGGCGACGCCGGCGCCGTCGACGACGATGTGGTGGTAGCGCTGGACCCACAGGAGCCGGTCGTCGGAGAGGCGCAGCAGCGCGTGGGCGAAGAGGGGGCCGCGGGCCGGGTCGACGGGCCGGTCCCGGTCCGCGGCGGTCCACGCGGCAGCGGCCTCCTCCGGGTCTGCGGCGGTGCGCAGGTCCACGACGGTGACGTCGACGGGGAACGGGCGGGGCACCTGCCGCGGTCCCTCAGCGCCCTCCACGACGGTCACGTGCAGGCACTCGGCCTCCTCGACGGCGCGGCGGACGCCGGCGGTGAGACGGCCGAGGTCGACGGCGCCGCGGACGTCGAGCGTGAACACGATGTTGTAGGCAGAGCTGTCCGGATCCAGTTGCCGGGCCCGCCAGATACCGGACTGCCCGCCGGTGAGGGGGATCCCGGAAGCGGACGTCCGGTCCGACTCGACGTCAAACATCGTACGAAGTGGCCTTTCCCTGGAGGGGCTTCGGTGGGGGTGGTCGCGGGCGCGGCTCGGCACCCCTCCGTGCGCGGGGTGCGTCTCGACCACCGGCGGCGTGGCGGGACCGCCACGCCGCCCGTTCGGCCGCACGCTCCCTGACGTTGCGTCAGTAGGCTGTCAGCGGCGCGTCGTCGTCACTTGACGGCCGCGAGGAGCGGCTCGATCTCGTCGATGGCGTACGGGATCGACAGCACGGTGTTGAAGGAGAAGGCGGCGCCGATGTCCGGGTCCTGGTACGGCACGAACAGGTCGCGCTTCTCCTGGTTGACCTTGAGCTTCTTGTAGAGCGGCTCGGCCTTGATGCGGTCGTTGGCCTCGGTGCTCGACGTGACCCAGACCAGCCGGTCGACGTCGAGGACGTCGAGCTTCTCGGCGCTGAGTTCGGCGACGTTCCACCCGGGCTTGGCCAGGGTGTCGATCTCCGGCTTCAGTGTGAAGCCGAGGCCGGCGAAGAAGATCGCCTTGGGGTCGGTCTTGGTGAACGCCGAGTACTTCCCGGCCTCGAAGCTGTCGGCGACGGTCAGCGTCTTCTGCGCGAACTCGGGGTGCTTGTCGCGGACGGCCTTGAAGCGGGTGTCGATGTCGGCGATCAGCTTCTCGGTCTCGGCGCCCTTGCCGAGCGCCTTGCCGATCTGCCGGGTCATGACCTGCCACGGCGCCGCGTAGTCGGCGTGCTCCTTGGGCTGGGCGACGACCTTGGTGAACTTGGAGAGCGTGTCGTACTGCTCCTTCTTCATCCCCGAGTACTGGGCGATGACCAGATCCGGCTTGAGCGCCGCGATCTTCTCGATGTTGTACTCGTCGCGCTCCCCCACGATCACCGGCTTCGTGGAGCCCCACTTGTCCTTCGTCCACGGCCACTTGCCGTACGGCTGCTCCTTGAACCAGTCCACGGAGCCGGCCGGCTTGACGCCGAGCGCGAGCACCGCGTCCTGGTCGGACAGGCCGAGCGTGACGACCGTCTTCGGCTCCTTGTCGATCGTCGTGCTGCCGTACTTGTGCGCGACGGTGACCGGGAACGCGG
Source organism: Streptomyces sp. NBC_00094 (assembly GCF_026343125.1). Classification (NCBI taxonomy): domain Bacteria; kingdom Bacillati; phylum Actinomycetota; class Actinomycetes; order Kitasatosporales; family Streptomycetaceae; genus Streptomyces; species Streptomyces sp. NBC_00094. The sequence goes on from NZ_JAPEMB010000001.1 coordinate 671,102, forward strand.
AGGACGAGCCGGCTCCGTCGGCCGGCGTCGCCGAGGCCGGGGCCGAGGGCGAGGAGGAGGAGCCGGACTTCTCCGTCCCGCCCCCACAGGCGGCGAGGGCGAGCGCCGCCACGGCGGCGGCGGCCACGCGGGGAGCGGATCTGGCGTACCGCGACAGAGCGGGACGTGCACCAGTGGACACAGACGTTCCTTTCACGGGGATTCACAGTGCGTGCCACGACGGCCGGGGACGGCGGTGCCGTACCGGTGGGCGTGACGAGGAGCGTGGGGGGGGGTGACGGTGGGGGGACGGCGAGGGCGTGACGGCGAGGGGACGCGGACGGCGCTAGCGGGCCGTTCCGACCCCGTCGGCGACGGGCCGTGCCTCTCCCGAGGCGGACGCGGGCGCGGGAAGGGTTCCGGCGGGCGCGGCCGCGGTCACGCCCGCGCGGCGGTCGACGACCGAGTCGAGGATCTCCCCGACCCTGATCGCGGTGTTGGAGAGCAGCGACGACGTGATGCCGTGGGTGTGCTCCGTACCGCCCTGGAGGTAGATGCCGCAGCGCAGTTCGGGGTCGGTGGCGATCCGGTAGTCGCGCTCGACGCGAAGCCGGCCCTGCTCGTCGCGGTGGCAGCGGTCTGCGACCTCGCCGAGCAGGCCGAGGGGGTCGGCGGGGCTGTAGCCGGTGGCCAGGACGACGACGTCGGCGTCCAGCGCGGTCTCCTCGCCGGTGACCAGGGACCTGACGAGGGCGCGGACCCCGTCCGGGCCGTCCTCGACGCCGGTGAGCCGGGAGACGTTGAGGAAGCGCAGCCGCTCGGCGCCGAGGACCTTCTCCTGGTACGACTGCCGGTACAGGTCGTCGATGAGGTCGATGTCGACCACGGAGTAGTTGGTGTTGCCGTGGTACTCCATCAGCTTGCGCTTGATGTCGTCGGGGGCCGTGTAGTACTCGTCGACCGCGTCGGGGTCGAAGATGCGGTTGGCGAAGGCGCTGTCGTCGGCGGGGCTGTATCCGTAGCGCGAGAAGACGGCGCAGACCTCGGCCGCGGGGAAGCGACGGTGCAGGTAGGCCACGTTCTCCGCGGCACTCTGGCCGGCGCCCACGACGACGAACCGCTCGGGGTCGGTGCCCTCCAGGGAGTCCACCTTGGCCAGCAGGTCGGAGTTGTGCCAGACGCGTTCGCTCCGCTCGACGCCCTCCGGCATACGGGGACGCAGTCCGGTGCCGAGGACGAGGTTGCGGGCGCGGTGGACGACGATCTCCGTGCCGGCGCGGGCGGTGACCTCCAGGTACTCGACCACGCCGTCCTGGACGACCGGTTCGACGGCGATGATCTCGTGTCCGTACGAGACCATGTCGTCGACCTTGGCCGCCGCCCACTCGAAGTAGTCGTGGAACTCCACGCGCAGCGGGAAGAGGTTCTTGTGGTTGACGAAGTCGATCAGCCGGCCCTTGCTCTGCAGGTAGCAGAGGAAGCTGTACTCGCTGGACGGGTTCCGCAGCGTCACCAGGTCCTTGAGGAAGGACACCTGCATGGTCGCGTCGTCGATCAGCATGCCGCGGTGCCAGCCGAAGCACGGCTGCCGCTCGAAGAAGTGCGCGGTGACCGCCTCCTCCCTGCCGACGCGTGCGTTGTGCTCGCCGAGTGCTAACGCCATGGCCACATTGGACGGCCCGAAGCCGATACCTATGAGGTCGTGGACCAGAGGGGTGTCACCAGGAAGAACCTGCGACATGTCACTCCCATCGTGCGAGCCGCCTGTGGGGGGCGTGGCCGGGAACGGGGCATCGGGGCGCACCGGAGAGGGCGACCCGAGCGGAACTTAGGTAAAGCTAACCTGATCTGACGGCGCCTGTCGACGGGCCGTCGCGAGCAATGACGGAACATTGGCCGTGAACGGCCTTGAAACTCCGCCCAGTTGTGATGTTAGGTAAGCCTTGCTTTACTTGGCGCCGATCAATCGCTCTTCCGAGGAGGAAGCCCATGCGGGTCGTCATGTTCGGTTATCAGACCTGGGGCCATCGCACCCTCCAAGCGCTCCTGGGCTCCGAGCACGACGTGGTCCTGGTCGTGACACACCCCAAGAGCGAGCACGCGTACGAGAAGATCTGGAGCGACTCGGTCGCCGACCTCGCGGCGGAACACGGAGTCCCCGTGGTCATCCGCAACCGGCCCGACGACGAGGAGCTGTTCGAGCGGCTCAAGGAGGCCGATCCGGACATCATCGTGGCGAACAACTGGCGGACCTGGATCCCGCCGCGCATCTACACGCTGCCACGCCACGGCACGCTGAACGTGCACGACTCCCTGCTGCCGAAGTACGCCGGTTTCTCGCCCCTCATCTGGGCGCTGATCAACGGCGAGCCCGAAGTGGGCGTGACGGCCCACATGATGGACGAGGTGCTCGACGCCGGCGACATCGTGCAGCAGCGGGCGGTGACCGTGGAGCCGACCGACACCGCGACCGACCTCTTCCACAAGACGGTCGACCTCATCGCCCCGGTCACGATCGGCGCACTCGGTCTGATCGCCTCCGGACAGACCGAGTTCACCCCGCAGGACAGGTCGCAGGCCAGCTTCTTCCACAAGCGGGCCGAGGAGGACATCCGGATCGACTGGAGCTGGCCCGCCGAGGTTCTCGAGCGTCTGGTCCGCGCCCAGTCCGATCCGTATCCGGCCGCTTTCACCTTCCACAAGGGCAAGCGGCTCGAAGTCCTCGGCGCCGTCGTCTCCACGGGCCGTTACGGCGGCACGCCCGGCCGGATCTTCTACCGGGAGGGCGACGGCGTCGTCGTCGTCGCCGGAGCCGACGCCCGCACAGGCCGCAACCACGGCCTCGCCATCACCCGCGTACGAACTGACGACGGCCGGGAGTTGACGGCGGCCGAGTACTTCACTTCGATGGGTGGCTACCTCACTAACCGCCCCTGATCACGAGGACCCTCACCATGCGTACCGCACGGCCTCGGCACTACCTCATGTGCCGGCCCACCTTCTTCGACGTGGTCTACTCCATCAACCCCTGGATGGACCCGGCGAAGCCTGTCGACACCCAACTGGCCATCACCCAGTGGGAGAAGCTGCGCGAGGTCTACCTGACCCTCGGGCACACCGTCGACACGATCGAACCCCTCCCCGGCCTCCCCGACATGGTCTTCGCGGCCAACGGCGCCACGGTCATAGACGGCCGGGCGCTCGTGGCGAGATTCCGCGACTCCGAGCGCATAGCGGAGGGCCCGGCCTACCACGCCTGGCTGCGCGACAACGGATTCCCGGACCTGCGCACCGCCGACATCGTCAACGAGGGCGAGGGCGACTACCTGTTGGTCGGCGAGTGGCTGCTCGCCGGTACCGGCTTCCGCAGTGATCCGCGCTCGCACGACGAGGCGCAGGAGTTCTTCGGACGCCCCGTCATCGGGCTGACGCTCGTGGACCCGAACTACTACCACCTCGACACCGCGCTGACGGTGCTCGACGAGCAGACGATCGCGTACTACCCGCCGGCGTTCTCGCCGGGCAGCCTCGCCGTGCTGCGGCGCCTGTTCCCCGACGCCGTCATCGCCACGGCGGAGGACGCGGCGGTCTTCGGACTCAACGCGGCGTCGGACGGCTACAACGTGGTGCTGGCGCACAACGCCACGGGAATGGCCGAACAGTTGCGCGCACGGGGCTTCAACCCCATCGGCGTGGACCTCTCCGAGCTCCTCAAGGCCGGCGGCAGCGTCAAGTGCTGCACGCTGGAACTGCGCCCGGCCGAAACGCCCGACGCCTCCTGACCCGGGGCGCCCCGGACGGTCCCGGGGCGCTTCGGCGGCCGCCGCCACGACGATCGACGATCCGCGTGGCGGCGCCCGTCACCGCACAACTTAGGTTCACCTCACCCACCTTCTCCGCCGGCCGGTCTCCGCTCCCCCGTACACACCGACGCCAAGGAAGAGTTCATGGAACAGCCGGTCGCCTCGGGAACGGCACACGACCCGGAAGGCCCGCACGTCGCCCTCGTCGGCATCTCGACCGTGCCGACCGACTGGGCGCGGGTCGTCAAGGTGTTAGCCGACGCCGGCCTGACGCTGGTCACGGCACCCGGCGGCTCCCCCGCCGAGCCCACGACGACGCTCCCCGCGTCACCCACCGCGACGCCGCCCGCCACACCCCCCGCGACCCGCGTGACGCCGCCGAGCGTGCTCGACCTCCACGCGTACCTCCTGACCGCGATCGGCAAGGCAGCGCGACGGCGGCTCACCGACAGACTGACCACGCGGGGCCTGCGCCTGTGGCACCTGACCGTACTGGCGCTGCTCCACGACCTCGGCCCGCAGATGAAGACGGCCCTCGCCACGCGGCTCGACATGAACGCCAGCGACCTTGTGAAGATCGTCAACGATCTGGTCAAGGCCGGCCACGTGGACTGCGTCCGGGACCCCGCCGACCGGCGCCGTGTCGTGGTCCGGCTGACCGGTGAGGGCCGGACGGCCCTCACCGAGCTCAGCGCGGAGATCGCGTCGACGGACGACGACGTCCTCGCCCCCCTCAGCCCGGCGGAACGCGAGCAACTGGGCTCCCTCTTACGCCGCGTGCACCGCCACCTCGAACCCGCGCCGGCCGGCGTGGTGTACGAGCGCCCGAGCAGCGACCGGCCCCGCGCGCACGGCGGCTCCGACGTCCCCGTACACCCCCACTCCGTCGAGGACGGCCGGATCGACTGGACTCTCCCGGCCGAGACCCTCGCGCGACTCGTCGCCGCACGGCGCCACGCGTACCCCACCGCTTACACCCACCACGACGGCCGGCGCCTCGACATCCTCGCTGCCGCGGTCACCCACCACCCCTACGCCGGGACGCCCGGTCAGGTCCTCCACACCGAGGACGAGGGGGTCGTCGTCGTCACGGGAACCGACACCCACACGGGCCGCAACCTGGGCCTCGCCCTGACCCGCGTCCGCACGGAGGACGGGACCGAGCTCCCCGCCGAGGACTGCTTCGGTCCGGCGAGCCCGGCCTGATCGACAAGACGCCCCCTAGCGGCGGCTGAGGACCTCGGCGATCCGCGAGAACCCCTCGGTGCCGTGCCCCAGACCCACGGTGTGGCGCGCGAGGATCTCGGCGGCGCGCATCACGCTCGCGTCGATGCCGTGCGCCTCGGAGGCGTGGACGATGTGCGCCATCGTCGACACGGCGGACGTCAGCGGATTGCCCTCTCCCGAGTAGCCGCCGCTCTCGACGTCCTCGGCCAGCTCCTGGAACAGCGGCGGCAGGATCGCGCCGATGCCCTGGGCGAACGGGGCAAGATCAGTCGGCGAGATGCCCTCCGCACCCGCCACGGCGAGCGCGTGCACGTACCCCGACATCGAGGTCCAGAAGATGTCGAGCAGCGCGATGTCGTACGCCGCCGCACGGCCCACGTCCTCGCCGAGGTGCGTGTGGACGCCGCCCAGGGCGTCGAGCACCGGACGGTGCTCGCGGTACAGCTCCTCCGGCCCGCTGTGGAGGAACACGGCCTGCGGCGTACCGATGCTCGGGGTCGGCGTCATGATGGCGCCGTCGAGATAGCGGATGCCGTGGTCGTCGGCCCAGCGGCCGGTGTCCCGGGCCCGCCCCGGGGTGTCGGCGGACAGGTTCACCAGGGTGCGGCCCTTGAGGGCGGCCGTGACGGCGTCCTGCCGCAGGACGGCGTCCGTCGCGTCGTAGTTGACCAGGCAGACGACGGTCAGCGGGCTCGCGGCGACCGCCTCCGTGGCGCTCCCGGCACCGATCGCACCCCTCGCGACCAGCTCGGCGTCCCGGCCCGGCGTACGGTTCCACACCGTGGTGCGCACGCCGGCCGACACGAACGCGCCGGCCAGCGCACGGCCCATGGGACCGAGTCCGAGGACCGTGACGGACGGACGCCCGGAGGGCGAGACCTGGGAAGAGGACATGGCGGAACTCCCTTGTACATGAGGTAAGAAGAAGGACATGACCGAAGAGACGGACGGGACGGGGACGGACATGACCGAGGGACGAGGGCGAGAGCGGGGACCCCTCCGATGACGCGCGGGCGCGCCCGTGACACGGACGTCTGCGGCGTGACCGCCGCCGTCGCCGTGATCGACGGAAAATGGAAGACCCTGCTGCTCTGGCTGCTCGAGACCGGCCCGCAGCGGCCCGGTGAACTGCGCCGGCTGATCCCGGCGATCAGCGAGAAGGTGCTGACCCAGGCCCTGCGGGAGATGGAGGCGGACGGTCTCGTGCGCCGCGAGGTGTACGACGTGGTGCCGCCGAAGACCGTCTACTCGCTGACCGACTTCGGCAGCGAGCTCTCCGAGGCGCTGGCACCCCTCTCCGACTGGGGCCACCGCCGTCTGGACCGGCTCGCCGAGGAGCGTGCCGCGTCCTGACCGTTCGTCCGTCTCCTTTCTCTCGGCCACCACCAGACTCTCCCGGGGCCGTGACCCCGACAAGTACCCACAAAAAAGTGGGTGGGTACGGGGTTCACAGGATCTGGACGAGACGCGGCTCGGCGGCCGTCCTGAGCGCCCCGCACCCCGGGCGGTCCGGGGTGCGGGGCGGGTGTCTCAGACGAGGCCCGTCAGCAGCTCGGCGAAGGCCCGCGGCCGGCTGAAGTAGCCGACGTGCGAGGCCTCAAGGGTGTGCACGTCGAAGGGATGGTGCGGGGTCAGCGCGTCCGCCGACCGGATCATGTGGTCCTGGACGGCCAACGGGAGGCTGCGGTCGGCGGAGAGCCGGACGTACGTGTGCGGCACCAGCCCCCACGCGTCGGCCCGGACCAGCGCCCCCGGCTCCAACGCCGAGTAGGTCTCGTCCGGGTCGAGGGAGTCGAGCAGCAGCCGGAACTGGTGGTCCGTCGAGTCGGCCATGACCGCGGCCTTCAACGCGGCGAACAGGTCCGGATCGGCGTGGGCGGCCCGCCAGTTCAGCCGGACCACCCCCGGGTCGCGTACGTCCGGCACGGCGATCCGGGCCACCGCGGCGTCCAGCAGGTTGTCGTCGACGACGTCCCACGCCTCGGTGAGCATGGCCGGATCGCTGAGGCAGAGGGCGGAGAGGTAGACCACCCGGTCGAGCAGCTCCGGTGCGGCGTTGGCGACGGCGCTGATCGTCAGGCCGCCGAGGCTGTTGCCGACCAGGACGATCGGCCCCGAGGCGGCGAGCCGCCGCAGGGTGTCCACCACGTGGCGCACGTTGTCGCGCAACGTGACACCGCGCACCGGGGAGGGCGCGGCGGCGAGTGCCGTGACGTCCTGGGGTTGCCGGTAGTAGGCGGCGGGGGTGTCGGCGAGGTCGCCGTGACCGGGGAGGTCGACGGCGTGCGAACGGTACCCGAGCAGGGCCAGCTCGTTCTGCAACGGGCCCCAGGCCCGGGCGTTGCTGGAGCCGCCGTGAACGCATACGAAAATGGGGCGCGAGTCTGCGCGCATGGTGAAGATCCTCGTCATCCAGAGGTGAACGGTGGACGTGGGACCCGGCGTCGGCGACGGCCGACACCACGGTCAGCGCGTCGACCGGGTGCGCAGGGCCTGCCAGTTGTGGATGACGGAACACATGCGGACGACCGTAGCAGCCGACTTCCCACCGCGCGCGGTCATTTCACGCCCCGTCAACCCGAGGCCGCGACAACCTTCGGGAGAGTGAGTTCGGTTGCCACCGCGATTCGCCGCACCCTAGGGTTCCGACCTGCTGGAACACCGTTTCGACACCTTTCAGAAGGACGCCATCATGGCTGCCGACCGGCCTGACGACGACGATCCGGCCCGCGCACTGGGCAGGGCGCTGCGCGACCTCCAGCGACGCTCCGGGTGCACCCTGCGGTCCCTGGAGACGAGTGTCCGCATCAGCGACTCGTCGCTCTCCCGGTACTTCCGCGGCACCACCGTTCCCCCATGGGCGACCGTGCGCGACCTGTGCGAGGCCCTCGACGGCGACCCCACCGCGTACCGCCATCTATGGGAGGCCGCCGACCGAGGCCAACGCCGCCCGGTCCAGGGCACGGTCCAGGGCACGGGCCCGGATACGGGTACGGATTCGGGCACGGGGAGGGATTCGGGTACGGGTACGGGTACGGGTACGGATTCGGGTACGGGTACGGGTACGGGCACAGGTTCGGGTCCCAAGGAGGTGGACGCGCCGAACGCCGGTGACGCTCCGCCCCGGGCGCCACGGCGCCGTCTCTCCCTCCGGAGCGGGCACACGGTCTGGGCCCTCGCCGGGGCCGTCCTCGGCCTGGTGCTCGGAGTCACCGGTACGGCACTCGTCCAGCACCGGACCCCTGCAGCCGACGCGCCGAAGGTCCTGCACGGCGCGCCCGCCGCGTCCGCCGTGCCGGACCATCCCAGGATCTTCGTGAGCCGCGCCACGGGGACCTGTCTCGACGACAGCCTCGACAAGGGCACACGTTCCTACGCGTGCAACGGCCTGTCGTACCAGCGGTGGACCGTCGGTACGGTGACGACGGACGGCAGCGTGCGCCTCAGGAACCACGCGACGGGCAGATGCCTGGACCTCGGTCCCGCCGGGCTGTCCGCCGCGGCCTGCGGCCCTTCCGCGTCGCAGCGATGGACCGTCACCGCGCGCGACGACTCGGCGGTCGAGATCAGGGGCGCCGGGACGCGCCGCTGCCTGGCCGACGGCGCGGGAGGCCTCCGGGTGCTGCCGTGCGACCGGGCACCACACCAGCAGTGGGCGTGACGCCGGTCCTCACGGCCGGGAAGGTGGGCCAGGGCGCCGCCGGCCCGAGGTGGCGGACCTACGCCACCTCCACGGCGTCCAGCTCCGTGTAGCGCTCCCCCTTCGCGAGGCGGACGGTGTTCCACCCCGCCCGCAGCTCCACCGGGACCTCGCGCGTCCGCCACTCGTCCCAGCCGGTGTACGGGTAGTCGACGGCGCCCGCGTCGGCGCCGTTGACCGTGAGCCGGTGCGTCGCGGCGGCCGGTGCGCCGGCTGCGTCCAGGGAGCCGTTGCCGTACCGCACGCTGAGCGTATGCGGCCCGGGAGAGGCGGCGAAGACCCGGAACTCCACGGAGCTGTCGGGTTCGTCGATGTGCCCGACGGCCCGGTCGCCCCAGGCGTCCCTCGCCTGGCGGACGGTCGCCCGGTGCACCCGGGCGAGCTCCGCCTCGTGGCGCGCCTTGCTGCCGCGGACGACGGGCCGGCCGTCCGCGAACCCCAGGTCGGCGACGTACAGCATCCGCCGTGAGCGGTCGGCGCCACGGCCGTGGAAGAGGATCCGGTCCTGCCCGCCGGGGCCGGTCACGACGTCCTGGCCGCCCGGCCCGGCGATCGCTCCGGAGAAGGATTCCGTGGTGAGGAGCGGCAGGTCCCCCTTCACGTAGGGCCCGGTGAGGGTGTCGGCGGTCGCCCAGCCCGTCGCGTACCCGTCGTAGCGGTAGTCGCCGGCCGAGTACAGGAGGACGTACCGGCCGTTCCGTCGCACGAGCGTGGGCGCCTCGACGACTCGGTCCTCCCAGGTGCGGTCCTGCTTGATCAGGCGGACCGGTTCGCCGGTGACCCGGGTGCCGTCCCAGGAGACGGGCTGGAGGTGGATCCAGGTGTCCTTCTCGCAGCAGTTCCCGTCGGTCTTCCAGAGCAGATGGCGGGTGCCGTTCTCGGTGTGGACGGACGCGTCGATCGCGCCGCCGTCCTCGGTCGGACAGACCAGAGGGCCCTCGCCGACCGGCCGGAACGGGCCGTCGGGCGAGGAGGCGAGGGCGGAGCCGACGCACTGACGCCCGCCGGCGCGGTCGCGCGCCGTGTACAGGAGGGTGAACCCGTCGCCGTTGTCGAAGACTTCCGGCGCCCAGACGCGGCCCGGGGGATCCAGCGTGACCCACGCTCCGACGTCGGGCAGCACGTCCGTCGCGTCGACCGTCCAGCGGACGAGGTCGGTGGAGGTGGCGTGCTGGATGTTCCGGCCGTGGGCGTTGGTGGCGTACGCGTGGAAGACCCCGCCGACCTCGACGACGTCAGGGTCGGCGAACTCCTCGTCGATGACGGGGGTGGTCGGCGAGGGTGCGGTCGGCGACGGGGCGGTCCGCGCGGGGGCGGCGGGCACGGGGGCCACGGCGCCTGCGGGCAGGGCGGCGAGGCAGGCACTCACGCCCAGCAGCACGGCTGCCACCCGCCCTGGGCCTCGGCCAGCCCGTAGCGCTCCGATCCGCACACGCGCGTGTCGTCCCCGCGCGTCCCCACGGCGGAGAATTCCTCCGCCTCCTGGCTCGTTCCGGTGGTCCACGGATCTCCTCGGCTCGGGCCGTCCCGCCGTCGCGGACGCGGCGGCGGTGTCGTCGTCGATGCGCTCCGCGTCCTGAGGGCGGGGCACACATCGAGAACGACACGGTCGCCGCCGCGTTGCGCCGCGTCCCTGCGTCGCCAGGAGGCCGGGGACCTCCGTGTCCCGGGCCTGCCCGTATCCCGGGACAGGAACGTCCTCGCAGGTCAGCGGGGTGGGAATCCCGACTTCGCCGAAGCACCCGGGACACGGTTGCGGGCCGCTTCCCGACCGGCACAGACTTCGGTTGTCCAGCCGCCGCACCGCTCGACGGCAGCACGGCGACACGCCCTGGACATCGCACCGTTGCGCACCGAGCCGGCTCCTTCCGACTCCCCTTCGCGTCACCGGCCCCCTGGTCTCTCCCCCTTCCCGTCCCCCGCAGGAGCTCCCCCATGCCCCGTACCACCCATGCCCGCAGTTCGCTCCTCACCGCCGGCCTGGCGGTCACCGGCGTCACGCTCGCACTCGCCGCGACGCTGCTGACCGGCCTCGGACAACCGGCCGCGGACGTACGGCCGCCCCCGTCGCGTCCCGGCGGCGCCACCGCGGACGACCGGCTGCTGCACGACGCCCGGCAGCTCCTCCTCCGCGACTGCATGCACCGGCACGGATTCGCGTACCGCGTCTTCCCGCTCGACGAGGAACCGGAGACGAGTTCCTTCCCCTACGTCCTCGACGACGCCGTCTGGGCCGGCCGGCACGGTTACGGCTCCGAGCTGCGGCGGCGGCGCGAGGCGACGGCCCGGATCGACCCGAACCGCGCCTACTTCGCCGCCCTGCCGGCGGACCGCAAGGCCGAGGCGCTGGTCGCCGCCAACGGCCCGTCACCCGACGGGCTGACCGTACGGCTCCCGGGCGGCGGGATCCTGCGGCGCAGCGACCGCGGCTGTGTCGCGGAGTCCGAGCGGCGGCTGTACGGAGACGTCGGTGCCTGGTTCCGCGCGTCGACCCGGGTGGACGCCCTGGAGCGGATCCGCCGCGGCCGCGTCACCGCCGACCCCGGCTACCTGGAGCGGCTCGACGCGTGGCGGACGTGCATGCGGCGCGCCGGGCACGCGTACGCCACTCCGGCCGCCGCCCGGGCCGCCGCGCTCTCCCCCGTACGCCCCCTCGGCAAGGAGCGCGAGGTGGGCCTCGCCCTGGCGGAGGTGCGGTGTGCCGAGGAGTCGGCGCTGTCCGGCACCGCCCGGAAGCTCGACGCCCACCACGGCAGGGTCCTGGCCCGCGAGTACCGCGCGGACGTCCAGGCGCGGGACCTGCTGAGGTCCGCCGCGCTGCCCCGCGCCCGCCGGGTCCTGGAGGGCACCCCGCGACCCTGACCCGCCGACCGCCGGGCTTCCCCACCCGGCCCCCCGACCCCGCCGCGTGACACCGGTCGCCCGGCGGTCCGACGGTCGCGCCGCGAACGCCGGCGCGGCCACCACCCCACCGAAGAGGAGACACATCATGCGAACCACGCGCGCGCTCGTGACGGCACTCACCGTCGGCGCCCTCACCCTGCTGACCGCCCCGGTGGCCGACGCCCGCACGACCGGACCCGAGACCGCCGCGCCCCCGTCGGTCTCGGCGCCGGCCGCCGTACCCGGCCCGGACGGATACCTCTACGCCTGGGAGCACCCCCACGCCGGCGGGTTCCACTGCCGGTGGAACGGGAACAACGCCAACTGGGCGGGCTGCCGCAACAAGGTCTCGGACATCTGGAACAACGGATACCCGGGCCGCGCCGAGGACGTCCGGCTCTTCTACGGCCTGGACTGGAGCGGCTCGTGGGTCTGCCTCCACCAGGGGCACTCCCTCCCCGACCTGGGCCTCTCCGGCCTGAGGTTCTTCGGCGCCGGGGCGGGCAAGGGCCAGTTGGTCAACGACAACGTCTCGTCGCACGACTGGGTCGACGCCTGCTGACGTCGTCCGTTCACCGCGCCGGCCCGACGGGGACACCCCGCCGGGCCGGCGCCGTCACGTCCCTAGGGCCTGTCGACGCCGCGTCCCAGGCGGGACTTCGACGACAGGCCCTAGGTCACCGCCCGCGGCGTACGGCTCCACGCGCGACAGCGGTCAGCAGGGAGCCGATGGCGATGCCGATGACGAGGTAGACGGCGGCGGTGCCGACCTTCGCCGCCGGTGTGGCCTCCGTGGTGAAGGGGAGCAGCATCATGACGGCCGTGACCAGTCCGACGATCCACGAGAAGAACCGAACGGGTCCCGGTGAGGCGATGATCAGGACGTGCATGAGCCCCGTCGCGGCCAGCCCGGCGACGAAGGCCCCGCCGGCGAGCAGACCGGTGGAGACGTCGCCCATGGCGCCGTTGCCCTCGGGGGCGAAGACGGGAATGCCGAGGACGCCGCGGACGAGCAGGACGGCGACGACGGCCGTGAGCGCCGCGACGACGGCGGTCATCAGACCGCCCACCCAGAGCCGTTGGGCGTCCAGCGAGGGGCTCGGCGTACCGGGTGGGCGACCGGGGTACGGGGTGGCGGGACCGTCGGTCTCGTATCCATACGGCGATTGAGGCGTCTCCACGCTCGGCTCCCTGCGGGGGTGGGTTGCACGCGAACCTTTCGGGGCCCGTCGGACCATGCAAGTTCACCCCCGGGCGAGCCGCCACTCGGGTGAGGCAGACGAGTCGATCGGGCGTTCCGCCGAGGGGGTTCCGTGTCCATGGCCGGGACGGCCCCTCGCGCGGCGCACCCCGGACGGCGGCCTCGTGGTCATCGGCCGCGCGAAGGACGCCGCCCGGCCCGGCCCTTGGCGGTCGGGGTGCCTCCGGCGGCGACCAGCGCGGCGAGCGCCCCCAGGCCGGCGAGTACGCCGAACAGTGCCGGGTAGCCGCCCAGCGGTACGGCGAGCAGGGCAGCCGCGAAGGGCGCGAGGGCCGACGCGGTCATGGCGGGGGCGCCGAGGATTCCCGAGAGTCTGCCGTAGTGCCGTGCGCCCCAGCGGTCGGTGACGGCGGTGGCCTGGAGCAGGGTGAGGTTGCCGCGGACCATGCCGGCCGCGATCGACACGGCGATCACGAGGCCGTAGGGACCGGGGGTGACGGCGAGGGCGGCGGTGGTCAGGCCGCCCAGGGCGATGAGGACCGTGGTCCGGACGGTGGGGCCGGTGCGACGGGCGAGCGGGGCGTAGAGGGTACGGCCGAGGGTCTGGCCCGCGCCGCCGAGACCGAGGGCCCAGGCCGCCTGGGCGGTGGTGTAGCCGCGTTCGACGAGGAGCGGGACGAGGGTGACGACGACCGCGTACATCGCGAACGACGACAGGGTGAGGGCGGCCCCGAGCAGGAGGAACGGTCGGCTGCGGACGATCGTCCGGGGCGTCTCGGCCGTGTCGGCCGGTGCGTCCGGGGCCGCGGGCCAGGGCGCTTTGAGGGCGAGGGCGTGGGCCGGGATCGTGACGGCGGCGAGGATCGCGGCGAGTACCGCGTAGGTGGCGCGCCAGGAGAGGTGATCGGCGAGGACCGCCGTGAGGGGGGCGAAGACGGTGGAGGCGAGGCCGCCGGCGAGGGTGACCACGGTGAGGGCGCGGACGTGGTCGGGCGCCCACCAGCGGGTGAGGGCGGCGAACGCCGGCTGGTAGAAGGTGGTGGCCATGGCGAGGCCCGCGAGGGCCCAACCGGCGAAGAAAACCGGCAGGTTGGGGGCGAGGGCCACGATCACGAGGCTCAGGGACCCGACGGCCGAACCGGCGGTCATGACCGTGCGGGGACCGCGGTGGTCGATGATCCGGCCGACCCGTATGCCGGCCAGGCCCGAGACGATCAGCGCGAGCGAGAACGCCGCCGTGGTGGTTGCCGTGGACCAGCCGGTGCCGGCCGTGATCTGCGGGTTCAGGACGGGGAAGGCGTAGTAGACGATTCCCCAGCTGGTGATCTGCGTGGCGCAGAGCGCCGGCAGCGCGGCGCGGGGCCGCGACCGGACCCCCGTCCCGGTCGTGGCCCCGTCGGTACGGGTGCCGAGGTCGGTCACGAGCCGCAGGAGGGCGCCGGTGTGGCGGTGCCGAGCTGGATGAGGGCGGGGGCGGAGACGAGGGTGGGGGTTGAGGCGAGGGTGGGCGCGCAGCATCCTCCGCCGTCGGTCCCCTGGTCCGCGTTCGACTCGTCGAAGAGGCCCGAGCCGCCGCAGACCCCGGTCTCGGGGAGTACGAGCTCGACGCGCTCGGCGGACTCGCGGTCACCGGCGATCGCGGCGACGACGGAACGGACCTGCTCCTGGCCGGTGAGGGCGAGGAACGACGGGGCGCGGCCGTAGGACTTCATGCCGACAAGGTAGACGCCCGGCTCCGGGTGGGAGAGCTCGTTGACGCCGTGCGGGTAGACGGTTCCACAGGAGTGCTGGTTGGGGTCGATGAGCGGAGCGAGCGCGGTCGGCGCCTGGAGGCGCTCGTCGAGGCCGAGGCGGAGCTCGTCGAGGAAGGAGAGGTCGGGGCGGAAGCCGGTCAGGACGACGACCTCGTCGACCGGGTCGAGGCGGCGGCCGTCCTCGGCGACCAGGACCAGCCGGTCTCCGTCCCGCTCGATCGCGTCCGTACGGAAGCCGGTCGCGGCGTCCGCGTGCCCGTCCTCGACGGCGGCCTTCGCCGCGAGGCCGAGGGCGCCCCGGGCGGGCAGCTGGTCGGACGCGCCCCCGCCGTAGGTGGAGCCGGAGATGCCCCGGCGCAGGATCCACGACGCGTGCGTACCGGCGCCGTCCTCGGCCGTGGCGAGGTCGGCCAGCGTGGCGAGCGCGGTGAAGGCGGAGGCTCCGGAGCCGATGACGGCGACGCGCTTGCCCGCGTAACGGGCCCGTACGGCAGGGTCCTTGAGGTCGGGGACGCGGTAGGAGACCCGGTCTGCGGCCGCGCGCTCACCGAGGGCGGGCAGTCCGTCGCCGCCCGCCGGGCTCGGAGTGCCCCAGGTGCCGGAGGCGTCGATCACCGCGCGGGCGAAGAACCGCTCCTCGCGCCCGTCGGCGTACCGCACGTGCACCGTGAAGGGCTGCAGGTCGCGGTCGGCGTCGACGACGCGGTCACGGCCCGCGCGGGAGACTCCGGTGACGCGGGCGCCGAGCCTGATCCTTTCGCCGAGGACGTCCGCGAGCGGCTGGAGGTAGGCGGCCGCCCAGTCGCCTCCCGTCGGGTACGCGGTCGGTTCGGGCTTCACCCAGCCGGTCGGGGCCAGCAGCTTCTCGGCGACCGGGTCGGTGACCTCGGCCCACGGCGAGAAGAGCCGCACATGCGCCCATTCCCGTACCGCCGCGCCCGCCTGCTCGCCGGCTTCCAGCACCAGCGGCTCCAGGCCTCGGTCCACGAGGTGCGCGGCGGCGGCCAGGCCCGCCGGGCCGGCTCCGATGACGACGACGGGCAGCTGTCGGTCGGCGGCGGTCACGGCAGGGGCGGAGGCGGGGGCAGCGGTGTTCACGGCGATTCCCTCTTTGCTCTTTGTTTCGACGTTCATCGATCTCTTGGACATCAGCATGGCACCTGATTCGACGAGCGTCAACATAGACATTCATCGAAGTTCGACGGTGGAGTCGGCGCCGGCGCGAGGTGGTGGTGGTGTGCGGGGTCGCGTCGATGCCGCCGCGGGGTCGACCCGAGCGGAATCGGCGTTCATGGATGAGGGAACGACACACGGTCGGCCCCGCCCGAGGGGCGGAGTCGTCGACCGGCAGATGCGAGCGTCAGACGGCCCGGCCCGAGCGGGAGGACTCCTCCGCGCCGGCCTGATCGGTCTCCGTGAGGAAGACGCCGAGGGAGGCGAGCACGCCGGGCGCGAGGCGGTAGTACACCCACGTACCGCGCCGGTCGGAGGTGAGCAGGCCCGCTTCCCTGAGCTTCTTCAGGTGGTGGCTGACCGTGGGCTGCGAGACGCCCACGTCGGCTATGTCGCAGACGCACGCCTCACCGCTGGGATGCGAGGCGACACGGGAGAGGAGGCGGAGCCGGACGGGGTCCGCCAGCGCCTTGAACATCGCCGACATCACCTCGGCGTCCGCCTCGGACAGCGCCGCGGTCACGAGGGGCGGGCAGCAGCGGGGAGCGGGCACGACGGGCACGGGCGACACGACGGGCGCCGCGGGCGCGGGCGACACGGCAGGCACGACGGGCGCGGGCGACACAGCGGGCACCGCAGGCACCGCGGACGCCGGGGATACGGTCACGGATGCGCGGCGCGACGGCTCCGCCATGGGCCCGGGGCTCACACGGAGGCCGCGGGGCGGCCCATGACGGCGTCGGCGGCGCTCGGGAAGCAGGCCACGCAGGCGACGTTGATGGAGTAGAGCATCGACGTGCCCTGACGTTCACGCAGCACGAACCGCACGTCGGCGAGCAGCTTCAGGTGATGGGACACCGTCGACTGTCCGACGCCCATGCGGTCCACGATCTCGCCGACGCTCATCGGCTCGGGAGCGAGCGCGAGGAGGTTGAGGATCTGCACGCGTGTGGGATCGGAGAGGGCCTTGAACCAGGTCGCGTAGGACTCGGCCGTGCTTCGGTCGATCAGCTGGGCATTCATCGTACCGCTCATGATCTATCGATGATAATCGATGACCACCGGCGAGGGCAAGCTTCGACCCGCGATACACCCCCCCCTGCAGGGGTCACCTGCGGTCACCCGCGCCTCACCCACCCCCACGAAAGCCACGATCCCGCGCCGGCGCCGGGCACCCCTGAACCCCGTTGCCGCACCCTTACTTAATCGTCTATCATCGATATTCGATAAACGGAGGTGCCGCCCGCATCTCCCACGCGGTTCGCCACGACTCCCGTACGCCCCCTCACGGCGCCGCGCCCCTCACGTGCCACCGTCTCAGAGAGGTTCACCCGTGGACGAATTGCGGGCCCTTGGCCTGTTCATCCTGTTCGAGGTGCTGCACTACCTCCCGTGGTTCCTGGTCGCCATCGTCCTGGGGATCGCCGTACAGCGATTGTCGATCGACGTCGTCGCGCGCCGCAGCTTCGCCCACGGGCGCAAGGGCGTCCTCGGCATCGCCATCGTCACGGCCATCGGAGCGTTCAGCCCCTTCTGCTCCTTCACCGTGATCCCGCTGATCCGCCGCTTCCTGATAGCCGGCGTCCCGCTCTCGGCGGTCATGTCGTTCTGGATCGCCTCCCCCTCCATGGACCCGGAGATCTACGCGCTCTCCGCCGCCCAGCTGGGTCTCCCCATCGCCACCGCCCGCCTCATCGGCGCACTGGTGCTGAGCTTCGGCGCGGGCCTCATCGTGCTCCTGCTCGAACGGCGCGGCCGGTTCGCCGACCCACTGATCGCATCCACCGAGGAGAAGGCGCCCGCGAAGAGCTGCTCCCAGGAGACGGTGACCGTCCCCGAGTCCGCGTGCTCCGCGACGAAGACGACCGTGCCCGAGACCGTCACGGTCGGCGGCGGGAGCAGCGGCGGCAGCACCGGAAGCGGTGGCGGCAGCGGGTCCTCGGGAGGATGCGGCGGCTCCGCCCAGGAGACCACCGAGCCCGCGGATGCGAGCGCGGCCGGTGGATGCTCCGCCGCGCCGCAGAGCGGTGACGCGGACGACGACGGCACGCCGTGGCGCGTGCTCGTCCGGCGCGACATCAAGAACCTCCGCGCCGGCGAGATCCTCAAGGAGATCGTCAGCGACTCGCTGATCCTGGGCAAGTGGCTGCTCCTCGCCATCGTCCTCGAAGCCCTGATCGTCCGCTACGTGCCCACCGACTTCGTCTCCGGCCTGCTCGGTACCGACGGCGTCTTCTCCGTCCTTCTCGCGGGGCTCATCAGCGTCCCGCTCTACCTCAACGGCGTCGGCGCCATCCCCGTCGTCGAGGGCCTCCTCGACCAGGGCATGGTCGCGGCCGCGGGCGTCACCTTCCTCCTCGGCGGCGCCATCACGACGATCCCGGCGATGGTCGCCGTCAAGAGCGTCGTCAAGACGAAGGTCTTCGCCTTCTACCTCGCCGTCGGCCTCCTCGGTAGCGTGGGCATCGGCCTCGTCGCCCTGCCCCTGCTCTGACCCCGAAACCCTCCTCCACACCCCCCACCGCGCTCCTGCGGCGGTCCCCCGCCGCCGCAGGAGCGTCGTCACGCCCGCCCTCCGCTCACGCCGCCGAGGGCTCCCGAACAAGGAAGCGAGCATGACCGCACCCGTACCGGCATCCCCGCACGACGGCGTACCCGTCCTGGTGCCGATGACCGACGACCACGCGCCGGCCGTCATGGCGATCTACCAGCAGGGCATCGACGAGGGAAACGCCACCTTCGAGACGTCCGCGCCGCCGTGGAGCGCCTTCGACACCGCCAAGCTGCCGGCGCACCGGCTCGTGGCGCTCGACCGCCTCGGGCACGTGGTCGGCTGGACCGCGGTGTCCCCCGTCTCGACCCGGCCCGCGTACGCCGGGGTCGTCGAGCACTCCGTGTACGTCTGCCCCACGGCGCGCGGAACGGGCGTGGGGCGCACGCTTCTGGAGGCGTTGACCGCCTCCACGGAGAAGGCGGGCATCTGGACGATCCAGGCGGGCATCTTCCCGGAGAACACGGCGAGCCTCGCGCTGCACACGTCCACGGGATTCCGCGTCATCGGCCGCCGGGAACGCGTGGCCCGCCATCACGGCGTCTGGCGGGACGTCCTGCTCGTGGAGCGTCGCAGCCCGGTCGTGGAATGACGCTGTCGGTCACCGTACGGACGCTCCGCCGAAGCAGCGGCCCGGGGTTCAGCCGCAGGGGCGCCTGACCACGGCCACCCGGTCGCCGTCGGCGAGGTCACCGAAGAACGCGGCGAGGTCCGCGAGCACCTCGGGGCGCAGCCGGTAGTAGGTGAAGCGCCCGCACGGTTCGGTCTCCACGACGCCGGCTTCCCGGAGGACCCGCAGGTGGTTCGACAGGTTCGTCTGCCGTGCGCCCGTCTCCTCGACCAGGTGAGTCGTGCACAGGGACTCACGGGCGAGCAGGCACACGATGCGGAGCCGCAGAGGGTCCGCGAGGACCTTGAGCAGTTCCGCGTTCACCGACGTCAGCATGGCCCGATCGTGACACACCGAGCACGCGCGGCGTCAACCACCACCGCGCGAACACCTCTGCTCCGCACCCGACTTGAGTCCCCTGTCGTAACGCATGATCTGGGGGGGTGGTGTCACCGGACACCGGAGGCACCGCCGGATCTCCGGCTCCTCCATCCGCGGCGAACCTTCTACGAATCACGACCCGCAGCGGCCACCTGACACGCATCGGGAAGTTCCGCAACGGGCCCGGGCAAGGACTCGAAGGACGGTTAAATGAACCCATGGAACCGCGTATCAGTCTGATCACACTGGGTGTCTCCGACCTCGGACGCGCCCGGTCGTTCTACGAGGCCCTGGGCTGGCAGGGCCAGACGGTTCAGGAAACCGTCTTCTTCCAGGCGGGTGGTCTCGCGCTGGTCCTGTGGGATCGAGACAAACTCGCGCTCGACTGCGGCGTTGAAGATCGCCAGTCGGCTGGGTTCGGCGGGATCGCGCTCGCTCACAACGTGCGATCCCCGGCCGCAGTCGACGAGCTCATCGCTACGGCGGAGCAAGCAGGCGCTACCGTCACGCGTCCTGCGGCCACCACGTTCTACGGCGGCTACGCAGGAGTCTTCGTCGATCCTGACGGCCATGCCTGGGAAGTCGCTCACAATCCGGGGTTCTCACTCGCCGCAGACGGATCAATCACCGTCCCGGACTTCGACAGTCTCTAGGATCAGCCACCGCCCCTGGGCCAGGAGACAGGGGCACCCCCGGTTTCCGACCGGTCACGAACGCAGCCATGAGTTCTCCCGGCCGGGAGGTCGTTCCCAGCCCGAGCGGGGTGACGCACCACCTGTTCTGGCGAAAGTGACCTGACCGGTCCTCAGGGCCGGCCCCGGCAGGCTGCCGTGCCTCCCGGGGTCGGCCTCGCACCGTATCTCGGTCGCCGGGGCGGGTCGGGCCTGGCAGGGTGTCCGTCATGAGCTCCGAGCCCGTGCACCCCCACCCGGTCCGCCACCACGACCACGGCACGTGGCTCGTCCGGTTCACCGGCCGGGTGCTGGTGGTCTGCCCGAGGTGCGGTGGCCGCGCGCTCGTCGTACCTGTGCCCGGCACCCCGGCGCCGAAGTACTTCAGCGCCTTGCTCTTCCAACCCCGCCGCCTCGCCTGCGCCGGCTGTGGCGCGGTCGCCGACTGGACGGCCGGGGAGCGGGGCGCCGGTCTGGTCGGCGCCGTGCCCGGCGGCACCGAGGACCCGTTCTTCCGTCGGCCGCTCTGGCTTCAGACCCGTTGTGCGGGACGGATTCTGTGGGCCTACGACGAGGAGCACGTCGACGCCCTCGCCGCCTACGTGGGCGCCCGGCTGCGCGAGCGTCACGCCTCCCCGACGATGGCGATGTTCGCCCGGCTGCCGGCCTGGATGAAGTCCGCCGAGCGTCGTGACGAGGTGCTGGCCGGCCTGGCGACCCTCCGCGCCCTTGCCGGTCTCTCGACCCCCGCGGACCGTTCCGACGCGGCCCACGAACGCGGCGACCGCCCGCGCCACCACGGCAGCATGCTCTTCCGCGGCGGCCCGTACTAGGGCCTGTCTGACAATTGGCGTCGGATAGGCCGGGTCGTTCGGTGCGTGCGATCGGCGTGCGGCCGGGGCGTCCTCGTAGCGGTGGGGGTACCTCCCGTGCCC
The DNA here is from genome assembly GCF_026343125.1 of Streptomyces sp. NBC_00094. Taxonomy (NCBI): domain Bacteria; kingdom Bacillati; phylum Actinomycetota; class Actinomycetes; order Kitasatosporales; family Streptomycetaceae; genus Streptomyces; species Streptomyces sp. NBC_00094. The sequence continues at coordinate 691,970 of NZ_JAPEMB010000001.1, forward strand.
GAAGGGCTACGGGGGACTACGGGGGCGTCACGGCCGTGCGGCGAGCGTGCGGGCCGGGCGGGCCGGACCCGACGGGAATTGTCAGACAGGCCCTAGGGCCGCCTGTCCGGCGGATCATGACCGGGGTCGAACGCTTCCTCGTCAGAAGGAGGCGCCGCTGCCTTGTGGGAACGCGCGCTTACGCAGCTCCCGCAGGGCGTCCCAGCGGATCGAGAACCAGGCCCAGGTTCCCCGCTGTTCGCGCCGGAGCAGCCCCGCGGTCGTGAGGATCTTCAGATGCCTGCTCACGGTCGGCTGGGCCAGGTCGAGGGATTGGGTGAGGTCGCAGACGCAGAGCTCGCCGGCCGGCGCCTGGTCGATCAGATGGATGATCTGCAGCCGGGTCTGGTCGGCGACCGCCTTCAACTGGGCCGTCAGCGACTCGACTTCGTCCCGGTCGAGGAGCCATCCCGGAGTGCACGGGACACAGCGGTCCGCGCTCACGTCCTCGATCGGTATGCCCGCCAGCGGAGTTGCCATCCGGACACCTTACGAGCCGACGCGATCACACGGCGAATCCGGGGTGCATGTATGTCAGGCGTTCACCATCCGTTCACGCCCGCGGCCCTACCCCAGCAGGGCCGCGATGCTGCGGGCGGCCTCGCGTGCGGGGCGGCCGACACCCACGAGGGTGGCCGAGGCGGGGCCGGTCCAGTCCCCGTATCCGAGCAGGTGGAGACGGGGCTCGCCGACCGCCTCGGTGCCCTGCGTGGGAATGTGCCCGCGCAGGGTCCTGAGCCCGAGGGGCGCCAGGTGGGCGAGGGCCGGGCGGAATCCGGTGCACCAGACGATCGCGTCGGCCTCGGCCCGCGTCCCGTCGGCCCACTCGGCACCGGTCCGCGTCAGACGCGCGAACATCGGCTGCGCCTTGAGCAGTCCGGCGTCGCGGGCTTCGCGCACGGGCGGTACGGCGACGATGTCCCCGAGCGAGGCCACTCCCCCACCGTCGGCGCGGCCTTCGTCGAGGGCGCGGCGGCGGGCGGTGGCGTGGTCGAAGAGCGCACGCCCGTCGATGTCGTCGGCGAGGAACCGCGCGGGCCGTTGCGTGACCCAGGTGACGTCGGCCTCGTACGCGAGATCGGCGGCGACCTGCGCTCCGGAGTTCCCGCCTCCGACGACGAGGACCCGCGTTCCGGCGAACTCGCCGGGTGCGCGGTACTCGACGGTGTGGAGCTGCCGCCCCCGGAACGCGTCGCGGCCGGCGACGGCGGGCAGGAAGGGGCGCGACCAGGTTCCGGTGGCGCTGACGACGGCACGGGCACGCCAGGTGCCGGAGTCGGTCTCGACGTGGAGGCGCTCGCCGTGACGGCGGACGGCCGCGACGCGTACGGGCCGGTGGACGGGGAGCTCGTACCGCTGCTCGTAGTCGGTCAGGTACGCGACGACGTGGGCGGCGTCGGGGTACGTCTCCCCGGGCTGCGGCGGCATCAGACGGCCGGGCAGGGAGGAGTACGCGGCCGGCGAGAAGAGGTGGAGCGAGTCCCACGTGTGCCGCCAGGCGCCGCCCGGGGTCGGCTGGGCGTCCAGGACGACGAAGTCGAGGCCGCCGAGGCGGCGCAGGTGGTAACCGGCGGCGAGTCCCGCCTGGCCGCCGCCGATCACGACGACGTCGATGTCGATGCCGCCGTCGGGGCCGGTGTCGGCACCGCCGGGTGCCGCGGGTTCCGCGTGGCGGCTCGGCGGCCGGTTCACCGCGTCACCGCGAACTTCCGGCGCCAGGCCAGCGACACGTACACCAGCGCCACCAGGACGGGGACCTCGATGAGGGGGCCGACGACGCCGGAGAGCGCCTGCCCGCTGGTGACGCCGAAGGTGGCGATGGCGACGGCGATGGCGAGCTCGAAGTTGTTGCCGGCGGCGGTGAAGGCGAGGGTGGCGGTGCGGTCGTAGGTCAGACCGATGGCCTTGCCGAGGGCGAAGGTGCCGAACCACATCACCGCGAAGTAGACCAGCAGCGGGAGTGCGATCCGGACGACGTCCAGGGGCTGCGAGGTGATCGTCTTCCCCTGGAGGGCGAAAAGGATGACGATCGTGAAGAGCAGGCCGTAGAGGGCCCAGGGACCGATCTTGGGCAGGAACTTCTGCTCGTACGACTCGCGGCCCATCTTCTTCTCGCCGATACGGCGGGTGAGGAAGCCGGCAAGAAGCGGGATGCCGAGGAAGATGACGACGTTGAGGGCGATCTTCCCCATGGAGATGTCGAGGGTCTCGCCTTCACCGAGGCCGAGCCATCCGGGCAGCAGGTCGAGGTAGAACCAGCCCAGCAGGCCGAAGGCGATGACCTGGAAGACGGAGTTCAGCGCGACGAGGACGGCGGCGGCCTCGCGGTCGCCGCAGGCCAGGTCGTTCCAGATGATCACCATGGCGATGCAGCGGGCCAGGCCGACGATGATCAGGCCGGTGCGGTACTCGGGCAGGTCCGGCAGGAAGATCCAGGCCAGGGCGAACATGAGCGCCGGACCGAGGATCCAGTTGACGACGAGCGACGAGACCATGAGCTTCCGGTCACCGGTGACGGCGTCGAGCCGGTCGTACCGGACCTTGGCGAGCACCGGGTACATCATGATCAGCAGCCCGGCGGCGATCGGCAGCGAGATGCCGCCGATCTCGACCGCGGCCAGTGCGTCGTTCAGGCCGGGGATCAGCCGGCCGAGCCCCAGACCCAGGCCCATGGCGAGCAGGATCCAGACGGCGAGGAAGCGGTCGAGCGTCGACAGCTTCGCGACGACCGAGGAGTCCTCGGTGGCGGTCGCGGGAGCGGTGGAGGTCACGGACAGGCCCTCTTGGAGTCGGCGGAGGCGCGGGCAACAGCGGCGAGAGCGGCGAACTGTCCGGCCAGGGCTTCGATGACGTCCGGCTTCAGGCGGTAGTAGGTGAACCGGCCGCAGGGCTCGGTCTCCACGACGCCGGCCTCGCGCAGCACCTTCAGGTGGTTGGAGAGGTTGGTCTGTCTGGCGCCCGTCTCCTCCACGAGGTGGGAGGTGCACAGCGCCTCGCGGGCGAGCAGGGTCACGATCCGGAGCCTGAGCGGATCAGCCAGAACCCGAATCAGATCAGTATCGACTGACGTCATCATGGGCTGATACTGTCACATCACCTGGCGCTGATACCAGCCGGCGCTGACCTTTCGCCGCGAGGACCCACCGATGACGACCGCCCCGCTCGCCTCCGTACTCTTCGTCTGCGTCCACAATGCGGGCCGCTCCCAGATGGCCGCCGGATTCCTGGACCACCTGGCCGGCGACCGCGTCGAGGTCCGCTCCGCCGGCTCGGTCCCGGGCGACCGCGTCAACCCGGCCGCGGTCGAGGCGATGCGGGAGGTCGGCATCGACATCTCCCACCGGAAGCCGAAGGTACTGACCACCGAGGCCGTCCAGGCGTCCGACTACGTCATCACCATGGGCTGCGGCGACGCCTGCCCGGTCTTCCCCGGCAAGAAGTACCTCGACTGGGCCCTGGAAGACCCGGCCGGCCAGGGCGTCGAGGCCGTCCGCCCCATCCGCGACGAGATCAAGGACCTCATCGAGGGCCTCATCGCCGAGATCGATGCGAAGCAGGAGGCGTGACCTCAGTGACCGAGCCCATCACCGACGACGTCCGTGAGGTCATCGTCATAGGCTCCGGCCCCGCCGGATACACCGCCGCCCTGTACACGGCCCGCGCCCAGCTCAAGCCCCTGCTCTTCGGCAGCTCGATCTTCGTCGGCGGGTCCCTCACCACCACGACCGAGGTCGAGAACTTCCCCGGCTTCCCCGCCGGCATCGACGGCCCGGACCTCATGGACGACATGCGGGCACAGGCCGAGCGCTTCGGCGCGGAGATGGTCGACGACGACGTCATCTCCGTGGACCTCACCGGCGAGATCAAGGAAGTCACCGACTCCGAGGGAACCGTCCACCGCGCGAAGGCCGTGATCGTCGCGACCGGCTCCGGATACCGCAAGCTCGGGCTCCCGAACGAGGACGAGCTCTCCGGACGCGGCGTCTCGTGGTGCGCCACCTGCGACGGCTTCTTCTTCCGCGACCGCGACATCGTCGTGGTCGGCGGCGGCGACACCGCCATGGAAGAAGCCACCTTCCTCACCCGCTTCGCCCGCTCGGTCACCGTCGTCCACCGCCGCTCGGCCCTGCGCGCCTCGAAGGCCATGCAGAACCGGGCCTTCGCCGACGACAAGATCTCCTTCGCCTTCGACAGCGAGATCGCCGAGATCAAGGCCGACAACGGCATGCTCGCCGGCGTCACCCTGCGCGACACCTTCACCGGCAAGACCCGCGACCTGGCGGTCACCGGCCTGTTCATCGCCATCGGCCACGACCCGCGCACCGAACTCTTCACCGACCAGGTCGACCTGGACGACGAGGGCTACATCAAGGTCGAGGCCCCTTCCACCCGCACGAACCTCCCCGGCGTCTTCGCCGCCGGCGACGTCGTCGACCACACCTACCGCCAGGCCATCACGGCGGCCGCCAGCGGCTGCCAGGCAGCTCTGGACACGGAGCGCTTTCTTGCCGCCCTCGCAGACGGTGCCAAGACCCCGGAAAGCGTCCCGGCCACGGCCTGAACCCCACCGCAGCGACCGGTGGCCGCGGAGCCCACGTCCCTGGGCGCCTCCCCATCGGCCCCCGCCCCCTCGACCCCAGGGCCTGTCCGTCGCGTTGGCGGACGCGACGGACAGGCCCTGGCCCCACCGGACCGCGCCACCGGCCGCGCGCGTGGGGCCGCCAGGACGGGCGTCACTCCGCGCGCCGCACGCGCCCGGCCGTGTCGCGGAGCCACAGGGCGCTGCGCTTCGGGGTCCGGGTCTGGGTGGCGTAGTCGACGCGTACGAGGCCGAAGCGCTTGGCGTAGCCGTAGGCCCATTCGAAGTTGTCCAGGAGCGACCAGGCGAAGTAGCCCCGGACGTCGGCCCCTTGAACACGGGCCCGGGCGACCGCGGCCAGATGGGCGGCGAGGTAGGCGGTGCGTTCGGTGTCGTCGACGTGGCCGTGGACGTCGGGGTGGTCCTCGTACGCGGCGCCGTTCTCGGTGACGACCATCGGGGTGCCGGGGTAGTCGCGGGAGATGCGGAGCAGCAGCTCGGTGAGGTCGTGGGGCATGACCTCCCAGCCGAGGCCGGTGACCGGGAGACCACCGTGCGGAAGGTTGCGGGTGACGGGGAGGCCCCGGGCGTCGGTGGTGTCGCCGTGTTCGTCGGCTCCTGACGTGCGCATGGAGCGGTAGTAGTTGACGCCGAGCGTGTCGACGGGGCTCGCGATGATCGACAGGTCGCCGTCCTGTACCGGGATCTCGACCCCGTGGACGGCGAGGTCGTCGATCAGGTCCTGCGGGTACGCGCCGCGCAGGATCGGGTCGAGGTAGAAGCGGAAGCCGATCGCGTCGGCCCGGCGGGCCGCCTCACGGTCGGCGGGGCTGTCGGTGGCGGGCCTGCTGGTGCCCAGGAGGTGGGTGACGGCCAGGTCGAGCGGACGGCGGGCCGCGGCGCGCAGCCGCCGGACCGCGAGGCCGTGCGCCAGGTGGAGGTGGTGCACGGCCCGTACGCCGTCGGCCAGGGAACGACCGCCCGGCGCGTGGATCCCCTCGACGTGACCGAGGACGGCCGAGCAGAAGGGCTCGTTGAGCGTGGTCCAGTGGGTGACGCGGTCACCGAGGCGCTCATGGACGAGTTCGGCGTAGTCCGCGAAGCGGTACGCGGTGTCGCGTGCGGGCCAGCCGCCGGCGTCCTGGAGCTCCTGCGGCAGGTCCCAGTGGTACAGGGTCAGCCAGGGGGTGATCCCGCGCCCGAGGAGCTCGTCGACCAGCCGGTCGTAGAAGCCGAGCCCCGCCTGATTCGCCGGGCCGCGGCCGCCCGGCTGGACCCGGGGCCAGGAGACGGAGAAGCGGTACGTGTCGAGGCCGAGCTCGGCGAGCAGGGCGACGTCCTCGGGCATGCGGTGGTAGTGGTCGCACGCCACGTCCCCGGTGTCGCCGTTGTCGACGGCTCCGGGGACGCGGCAGAAGGTGTCCCAGATCGAGGGGGTGCGGCCGTCCTCGGCGACGGCTCCCTCGATCTGGAACGCGGACGTGGCGGCGCCGAAGCGGAAGTGCGGCGGCAGGAGATCGATGAGCTCGTCGTGCTGGGCGGTGACGGACGGGGCGGTGGAGGTCATGGGCTGCTCCTGAGGCCGGAGGGAGGAGAGAGGTCGGGCGGGCTGCCGGTGAGGCGCGGGCGTGAGGACGGCCCGGACGCCGTCGCGGGCGTCCGGGCCGTGCGGGGGTGACGGGTCAGGGCAGTCGGTGGTCTGCGTTCAGTACGGCACCGCGTTCGGGGCGGTACAGGTCGAAGCCCCGCGTGTCGCACTGCAGGCCGCCGACGATGCAGTGGTCGACCATGGCCTTGAGGGTGCGCTCCTCCCACGCGTTGAAGAAGTCGTAGTGGAAGGAGTAGCCGCGGCCGCTGGCCAGGCGGACCTGGGACATGTCGCCGTTGACCGGCCATGCCATCTTGAACTCGATCATCGGCAGGGCGACCGGGTGGGAGGCCGGGCACATGTTGTCGTTGGTGCCGGGCTTGACCACCGGGTAGGCCATGTGGCTCTTGTGGTCCGGGGTGTCGAGGTACAGGCCGTTCCAGCAACTGGGAGCCTGCATGCGCAGGTTGAGCTGGACGTCGGGCCGGCTCGGACAGCTCGCCGGGAAGTCGGTGTTGAAGAAGCTGTCACCGCATTCCCAGCCCTCGACGAAGCCCTTGTGGGCGCGGAACTCCTCGGCGCTCTGCATCGGGTTGCCGACGACGAACCGCAGACCCTTGGGGAAGGGCCGCACGCTCCGGTAGTCGGTGACGCCCGCCTTGTAGTAGATGACCTGCGGGCCGACGGGCAGGATCTTCTGATCGCCGTTGTACAGCGAGGGCATCCAGTAGGCGGAGGCGTCCGCGGGCGCCTTGCAGGTGGTGTTGCCCCCGTAGAGCGAGCCGGTGGTGCTGGCGGCGTTGGTGGAGGTGTTGCCCATGAACGTGTGGTCGTGGGACCTGCCGAACTGGCCCGGGTAGACGATCGGGTCGTCCGGCGCGGTGTGGGTGACGGCGCAGCCGGCCTGGAACTCGTGATGGTAGGCCGGGGGCGGGGTGGCGGTGGACGGTGTCACACCGGTGACCTGGGGTACGGCCGGGATGTAGCCGTCTCCGTCGGCGTCGTCGCCCGAGGCCTGGGTGGACGCGGCCATGACGTGTCCGGTGTGAGCGCCGGCCGCGGCGGCGGGGGGCGAGGTGCCGTTGTCCGCGCCCGCGGCGGAGGCGATGGTGCCGATGCCGAGGGCGCCGGCGATGAGGGCCGTGCCGAGGAGGAGTGCGGGGAGCCGCTTCGGACTCGATCTCATGGGGATCTCCTGCCCATGGGGGTGGTTTCGCGTGAACGCGAGGACGCCACGCGACTGGTGTGATGGATTCCCGTGCGGTGGTGCAGGGGTGGCGGGGTCCTGCTGCGGGCCCCGCCACCCCCGTTCAGGGAATCCGGCGTCGTCAGCTGTAGACGCCGAACTCGTGGAGGGAGTAGCCCCACCCGGTGCCGCGCGCGGTGAGCTGGAGCTTGACGTACCGGGCGGTGGTGGCGGTCTCGACGGTGTCGATGTCTCCGTTGCCCGTGGTGGTGGTGTGGACCGTCCGCCAGGTGTTCCCGTCGTCGGAGACCTGCACGTCGTAGGACTTGGCGTAGGCGGGGTCCCAGACGAGCTGCAGGGTGCGGATGGGCTTGGCCGAGCCGAGGTCGACCTGGATCCACTGCGGGTCGCTCCAGTCGCTGGCCCAGCGGGTGGTGGTGTTGCCGTCGGTGGCGTTGGAGGCGGGGCAGGGGCAGTCTCCGTAGGAGGCCTGGGCGGACGAGGCGGTGGTGGGCCTGTTCAGGGCGATGTTCGTGCCGGTGACGGGCGGGGCGACGACCTTGACGGACTTCGTCTCGATGCCGGCGTTGCCGCGGCCGTCCTCGGCCTGGATGTAGACCTTCCACACACCGAGCTTCTCGGGCGCGGTGACGGCGAAGGTGCCGTTGCCCAGGGAGCGGTACTGCGCGTCGACGAGGCGCTTGTCGCCGTTGGCGTAGTTCCCGCTGAGGTAGATCTTGGGGGTGACCTGGTCTCCTTCGGGGTCACGGATGTCGGCGCGGACCGTGAACTCACGGCCTGCCGGGGCCGCGGAGGCCGGGCTGACGGTCATGTTCGTGATGACGGGCGGGGTGTTGTCACCCGCGGAGCCGGTGTACGCCTTCTTCACGGCGTAGTACGACAGTCGCTTCAGGCCGTCGGGCAGCAGGTTGAACCAGACGCCGCCGAAGTCGTGCTCCAGGCCGTAGTGGAAGAGGGTGGCGCCGAGGGCGACGCCCTGGTGGCCGGTGACGCAGCCCCAGGCCTTGGTGTAGCCGTCGGCCTTCTGGACGTCGGTGGGCTCGTCGGGGATGCCGTTGACGTCGTCGGGGACCTCCCACTCGCCGGCGGGGCCGCCCTCGGTGATGATGTACGGCTTGTCGTAGCCGCCGTCGATCCAGTCCTGGCGCACCTTGCAGAGGTTGCCGTAGGAGTTCATCGAGTACAGGTCGAGGTCCGGGGCGTTGCGCTTGTAGTAGGGCCAGGCGCCGGTCCACGCGTCCGTGGAGGTGACGGGGTGGTCGGGGTCGATGGTGTGGATCTTCTTGGCGACGTCGTTGACGAAGGTCGTGTACGCGTTGCGCTGGGCCTCCAGCTCGGTGCCGCCGTAACAGTTCTGCAGGCCGAGGACGGACTCGTTGCCGACGTTCCACATCAGCGTCGCCGGGTGGGACTTGTAGGTGTCGACCCACTTGGCGAACTCGGTGAGCATGGTGTTCTTGTACGTCGTGTCGGTGACGTAGTTGACACACCCGCCGGCACCGGGGCCGCCGCCGGGCTGGAGCCAGAAGCCGTTGACGACCTTCAGCCCCTGGGCGGCCGCGGCGTCCAGCAGGGGCTTGCTGGAGGCATCCGTCCCCCAGGTCCGGACGGTGTTGACGCCCATGGACTTCAGGTCCGGCATGTAGCGGGGAGCATCGGCCATCGCCGGGCCCCAGGTGAGGCCCTTCACCGTGTACGGCTGCCCGCCGACGGTCAGCTGCCAGTTGCCCTGCGAGCCGGTGATCCTGACCGCGCCCGCCGGCGGAGGATTGGTCCCGCCGTCGGTGCCGTAGACCTGGAACTCCCACAGGGAGTAGCCGTAGCCGCCGGAACGTGCGAGGCCCTGCATGCGGACGTACCGGCCCGAGCCGGAGACGGCGAGATCGTCCGTGCCGCCGTCGCCGCCCGACACGGCCTTCAGGGTCCGCCAGTCGGTGCCGTTGTCGGACGCCTGGATCTCGTACGCCTTGCCGTAGGCGCCCTCCCAGTTGAGCACGACGCGGCTCAGGTTCTTGCTCGCACCGAGATCGACCTGGATCCATTCGCCGTCTCGCCACTGGCTCGCCCACCGGGTACCGGTCAGGTTGCCGTCGACGGCGGCGCCGGCGGTGAACGCCTCACCCTCCTGGGAGGAGGCGGTGGCCGCCTTGCCCTGGGAGAGAAGCGTCTCCGCGGCCTGTGCCTGCGGGGACAGACTCAGGGTGAGCGAGGACGCCAGAAGGGCGCCGAGCGTCACGAGGGACATTCCGTTGCGCCCACGGGAACGAGTGGGCGCGGAGGGGGGACTGGACACGTGTGTGCTCCTGGCTGATTCATGACGCCGGGCGCGTGGGGCCGGACCGTCGGACCGGCTCGCGTGCGGCGCCGCTTGTGGAGGGGGATGCACGGTCTTGTCGTGCGAGCCCTTCCGGGCCGGGCCGCGGGGACTTGAGCATCCGGCCCGGAAGGGAATCGAGGGCCTCACCGCCGTACGGCGGTGAGGCGAGGACGTCTCAGGGGAAGGAGACGACGGTGGACGGCACGGTCGAGGTGCCGGCGGGGATGGTGGACGCCCCGGTGTCGTTGATGACGTGGTTGTAGTGGCCCATGCCGCCGAGGGACACCACCAGGAGGCTGTGGAACTTCACCCCCGGCTTGACGGGTGCCTTGAAGCCGTGGTCCTGGACGATGGTCGGGTCCACGTTGTAGTTGCAGTAGCTGCCCAGGCCCCACGCCTCGTGGGTGTTCACCGAGTCGTCGACGCGGTAGGCGGCGTACCCCTTCGTGGTGCCGTTCTGGATGGCGGCCTGGTTGGGGGCGTCGTACGCCTTCTCGTTCTGGTAGAAGATCGTGCGGCCGCGCTCGCCGTACCACTCGACGTCGTACTTGTTGAAGTGCTCGACGAACAGGCCGGTGGCGAGCACGTCGTCGCCGTTCACACGGACGCCGTAGTCGGCGCGGTTGGTCTCCCAGCCCCAGCCCTCGCCGTGGTCGGCACGCCACACCCAGGTGTGGTCGATGATGGCGTCGTCACTGTTGACGACCACGCTGGTGGTGGCCTTGCCGGCGCCGGCGCCGCCGATGCGGATGTACACGTCCTGCACGGTGGTGGGGTTGGCGGCGTGGTCCGCGCCGGAGTTCTGCGGTCCGAGCTCCAGCAGCGTCGGGGAGTTGACCGGTCCCGCGTCGATCAGGAAGCCGGCGAGGCGGACGCCGTCGACGTCGGCGACCTTCATCGCGGTGACGCCGTTGTCCGGGATGATCGTGGCGAGGCCGAGGCCGAGGACGATGGTGTTCGCCCGGTTCACGTGGATCGTCTGGTCGACGTGGTAGACGCCCGGGGTGAAGAGCAGGTGCAGGCCCTGCGCGAGCGCCTGGTTGATCGTGGCGGCGGTGGCACCCGGCTTGACCACGTAGAACTGGCTCAGCGGGACGGACTCGCCCTGCGGAGTGCCGTTGGCCCAGCTGGTGCCGCGGGCGTTGACGCGCTTGGCGGGCGCGAAGACCTTGTACTCGTTGCCGTCCAGGTAGAGGTAGGGCTTCTCACGGGAGATGGGGGTGGTGTCGAGCGTGGTGTAGCGGGGCTCGGGGAAGGAGGTGGCCGGAGCGCCCTCGACGCCGGAGAAGGTCTGGTTCCACACGCTGTTGGACCAGCCGCCGATGGAACTGTCCCGGGTGTACCACTGCTGCTGCGAGTAGTTGCCGACCTGGCCGTCGACCTTCGAGTCGGCTATGTAGCCGCCGCTGGCCCAGCCGTAACCGTTGGGGGCGAGGTTGAGGCCGCCCTTGACGTGCATGCGGCGGAAGGAGGATGCCTGGGAGACCGCCCACCGGTTGGTGCCGTTGACGGGGTTGAGCGTCAGGCCTTCGGCGCCGCGCCAGAAGTTCTGGGTGGCGTTGCCGTTGAACCAGCCGGCGTCGACGGTCACGTCACCGTTGATGGTGGTGTCGCCCGGGCGCAGGCCGAGACCGGCTATCTGGGTGTAGAAGCCGATCTGCGCGTTCAGGCCGTTGTACGTGCCGGGCTTGAGGAGGAAGGCGTGGCGGCCGGCGCCGAACTGGGCCGACTCCTGCTCCTGGAAGACCTGGTCCAGTTTGGCCTGGATGTTCGGGGTGGACGGGTCGAGGACGTGGACGTTGGGGCCGAGGTCACCGCCGCCCGGGAGGGTCGGACCGCCGCCGTCGGTGGAGCCGTACACCTGGAACTCCCAGAGGGAGTAGCCGTATCCGGTGCCGCGGGTCAGACCGTTCATCCGGACGTAGCGGCCGGTGCCGGAGAGGGTGACGTCGTCGGTGCCGCCGTCGCCGCCGGTGACGGTCGTGACGGTCCGCCAGTCGGTGCCGTTCTCGGAGGCCTGGATCTGGTAGCTCTTGCCGTAGGCCCCCTCCCAGGTCAGGAGGGCGTGGCTGAGGGTGGCGCTCTGGCCGAGGTCCACCTGGACCCACTGGGCGTCGGTCCACTGGCTGGCCCAGCGGGTTCCGGTCAGGTTGCCGTCGACGGCGGCGGACGCGGCGTAGGCGGCCCCTTCCGTGGACGAGGCGGTGGCCGTCTTGCCCTGCGAGAGCAGGGTGGGTGCGGCGTGTGCGGTCGCCGCGGGGAGGACGGCGAGCAGGCCGCCGGCGAGCGAGGCGACGAGTGTGCCGACGGTGGCCCGTCTGGCGGCTGAAGCGGGGCGCCGGAAGGCCGGTGGGGACCCGACGGAGGACATGGGGGCTCCTTGATGTACATGACGGAAACATGGGAGAGCGCTCTCCGAAACCTTGCCCGGCGCGCGTATTGACGGTCAAGCCATGCGACATGGCTTTTCTTTTGGCTTTCATTAAGTGGCGTCCGCATGTGGTGCGCGTCGACGCGGATCCGTACCACCACCGGACACACGGCCTCGATAAGGTGCGCACGTGGCGAATCGGGAGGGTGCGTACGTGGGGAATCGAGGACCGACGCTCGAGGACGTCGCACGTGAGGCGGGGGTCTCGCGGGCGACGGTGTCCCGGGTCGTCAACGGCGTGCGCAACGTGGCTCCCGACATCCAGCAGGCCGTACGCGCCGCGATCGCCCGCACCGGCTACACGCCCAATCAGGCCGCCCGGTCCCTGGTGACCCGTCGCACCGGCACGGTCGCCCTGGTGCTCTCCGCGACCGGGAAGGCCTTCGCCGCCCGGGTGTTCTCCGACCCCTTCTTCGGGCGGGTGGTCGACGGCGTGCTCCCGGTCCTGCGCGAGCGGGCGATCCAACCGGTCATGCTGGTCGCGGAGTCGGAGCAGGCAAGGACCCAACTGGTGGAGTACCTGCGGCAGGGGGGCGCCGACGGCGCGCTCGTGGTCTCGCTCGACGCGGACGACCCGCTGCCGGCGATGCTGGTGGCGGCCGGGCTCCCCACGGTGCTGTTCGGCCGCCCCCACGACGCGCCGCGGTGCGGCTTCGTCGACCTCGACAACGCCGCGGGCGCCCGGCTGGCCGCCGAGCACCTGTGGGCCACGGGCCGGCGGCGACCGGCCGTCATCGCCGCACCGGTCACCGCCCCCACGGCGCGCGAACGCCTCGACGGCTTCCGGGAGGCGTTCGCGGCCCGCGGGGTGACGTCCGTGCCCGTCGTACGGGGCCGGTTCACCGTCGACAGCGGCAGACGCGCCATGGCGAGACTGCTGCAGGACCACCCGGGGATCGACGCGGTGTTCGCCGCGAACGACCTGATGGCTCAGGGCGCCTGCCAGTACCTGTGCGAGCGGGGGGTGGCCGTCCCCGGCTCCGTGGCCGTGGTGGGCTTCGACGACTCGGTGGCCGCGCGGAGGGCGCGGCCGACGCTGACCACCGTGCGGCAGCCGGTGGAGCGGATGGCGGCCGCCATGGCCGGGCTCCTGGTCGAGGAGCTCGACGGCGGCCGGACCGGACGGGCCCCGGCCCCGAAGCCGTCCGAGCCCGCCTCGAAGGTGTTCGAGCCGGTGCTCGTCGTCCGCGAGTCCGCCTGACCCCGCCGCCCCGGGGCGTCACGCCTCCAGGGCGTCCAGTGCGGCGAGTTGCCGCGTGAGGCGCTCGGCGGACCAGGAGTCGCGCGAGGCCGCGAGTTCCCCGTCGTAGGCCCGGGGGACGGCTTCCACACGCATGATGAGGGTGAGGTAGACCCGGTAGAGGGCGAGTCGTACCCGGGCGCCGGTGTCGATGGTCAGGCCGGGTGCGAGGGTGCGGTAGCCGGCCATGAGGTCGGGATCGTCCTCGGCCGAACCGAGCGGGTCGAGTCCGACGAGTTCGGCCAAGGGGTCGCCGAAGAAGGCGCGTTCGCCGTCGATGAGGCCGCCCAGGTGCCACGGGCCGGTCCCGGTCCGGGCGAGGACGATGTTGCCCTCCCAGGCGTCGAAGTGGACGAGCGCGGGGCGGCGGACCTCGGCGAGCCGCCGGCCGAAGCGTACGGGCAGGTCGGCGAGGAGCCCGGCCGGTACGGGCAGGGCCACCTCGAACCGGATCGCGTCGGCGAGGACGGCGTGCAGCATGGTGGTGAACGCGGAGGGCCAGTCGGGGCCGGAGAGGGCCGGTCGCGGGTAACCGTAGGCCGGTCCGGTGACGGTGGAGATCCGGGCCATGGACTCCCCCAGCCGGTGACGCAGCGCGGCGCGGTCGGCCGGGGTGAGCCGGTCGCGGGCGGCGTCCCAGGTGGTGCCGTCGACGTAGGTGAGGAGCAGCCATTCGGCAGGGGTTCCCGGGCCGGCGGGCTCGTGGTGGAGGACGGTGGGTACGCGGGCGCCCGCCCGGGCGGCGAGGCGGTGGAAGAGTGCCTCGGTGGCGAGGAGGTCCTGCTCGTGGGTGAGGGCGAGGGCGCTCGCCCGGGGGGCCGTCTTCAGCACCAGCCGCCGCCCGTCGGCGAGTTCGAGCAGACGGGCGGAGTTGTAGAAGCCCCCGCTGAGGACGGTGTCCCGGACGACCGTCACCGGACCGAGCACGTGGCGCAGCCGGTCGGCGACGAGGTCTTCGGCGCCGGTGTCGGTGTCGGTGTCGGTGTCGTTGTCGGTGTCGTTGTCGGTGTCGTTGTCGGCGAACTCGCCTTCCTCGACCGCCTGCGGATCGCGGCCGGCGTCGTTGTCGGCGAGCTCGTCCGTGCCGTCGTCGGCGTCGTTGTCGGGCCCCTGGGGAAGGGACGGAACGGCGGTGTCGGCCATGGGTCGCTCCTGTACGGGAAGCCTCGGACGGGGACGGTGGGGCGACGGCGGTGTTCTCCGGAAGGCCGCCGCGGCGAGGCGAACGCCTCGGTGCCGGGGCGGCCTTCCGGAGTCCACGAGGGCGCGCGGGCCGCCCGGTCAGCCGGCGGTCGCCTCCCGGTGGGCGCGGATGATGTCCGCGTACCGCCGCCCGCTCGTCTTCACGGTCCGCTTCTGCGTCGCGTAGTCGACGTGGACGAGCCCGAAGCGCTTGTCGTAGCCGTAGGCCCACTCGAAGTTGTCGAGCAGCGACCAGGCGTAGTAGCCGGCGAGCGGGGCGCCCTTGCGCAGGGCACGGGCGCAGGCCGCGAGGTGCTGCTCCAGGTAGCGGGTGCGGTCGGGGTCGTGGACCTCGCCGTCGGGGCCCACGGTGTCGGGGAAGGCCGAGCCGTTCTCGGTCACGTACAGCTCGCGCACACCGTACTCCTCGGTGAGCCGGAGCAGGAAGGCCTCCAGGCCGCCGGCGTCGATCTGCCAGTCCATGCCGGTGCGGGGGACGTCGGGGAGGCGGACCTCGCGGGCGTACGGGACGGGGCCGGCCGGGTCGTCGGCGACGGTGACCGGGAAGTAGTAGTTGAGGCCGTGCCAGTCGAGCGGGGCGGCGATGGTCTCGGCGTCCCCCGGCCGTTCGGGAAGCTCGACCCCGTACAGCTCACGCATGTCGGCGGGGAAACCGCGCCCGTAGACCGGGTCGAGCCACCAGCGGTTGGTGTGACCGTCCATGCGGGCGGCCGCGGCGACGTCCTCGGGACGGGTGGAGGCGGGCGCGACGGTCGAGTGGTTGGTGACCAGGCCGATCCGGGCGCCGGGGGCGGCGGCGCGGATGGCCTGGGTGGTCAGTCCGTGGCCGAGGAGCAGGTGGTAGGAGGCACGGACGGCCGCGGTGAGATCGGTGTACCCGGGGGCCATCCGGCCTTCGAGGTGGCCGATCCAGCCCGAGCAGAGGGGTTCGTTGAGGGTGGCCCAGCGGGTCACCCGGTCGCCGAGGCGTTCGGCGACGACGGAGGCGTACGCGGCGAGGTGTTCGGCGGTGGCCCGCTCGGTCCAGCCGCCGCGGCTGTCGTGGACCCGGTCCTGGAGGGCCTGCGGCAGGTCCCAGTGGTAGAGGGTGACGGAGGGCGTGATCCCGGCGTCGAGGAGTCCGTCGACGAGCCGGTCGTAGAAGTCGAGCCCGGCCTTGTTGACGGGTCCGTCGCCGCCGGGGACGACCCGCGGCCAGGCGACGGAGAGCCGGTACGCGTCGGTGCCGAGCCCCTTCATCAGGGCTATGTCCTCGGGCCAGCGGTGGTAGTGGTCGCAGGCGGTGTCGCCGTGGTCGCCGTTGTCGACGGCGCCGGGGGTACGGGAGAAGGTGTCCCAGATGGAGGGGGCGCGGCCGTCCTCGGCGACGGCGCCCTCGATCTGGTAGGCGGAGGTCGCCGTGCCCCAGGCGAAGGACGGCGGGAAGGCGTCGAGGTCGAGCGTCGTGGGGCGGGGGTCGGTGGATTCGGACACGGAGGACCTCTTCGTGGTCGGAGCGGAGAAGGACGTCACTTGACCGCACCCGCGGTGAGGCCGGCGACGAGGTAGCGCTGGAGGAGGAGGAAGCCGACGACGACGGGGACGCTCACCACGAGGGAGGCGGCCATCACCTGGTTCCAGTACACGTCGTTCTGGGTGGCGTACCCCTGGAGTCCGACGGCGAGGGTCCTGGTGGTGTCGTTGGTCATGACGGAGGCGAAGAGGACCTCGCCCCAGGCGGTCATGAAGGCGTAGACGGCGACGGCGATGATCCCGGGGGACGCCGCCGGGACGATCACCCGGAACAGGGCCCTGATCGGCCCGCAGCCGTCGACCTTGGCGGCCTCGTCGAGTTCGCGCGGGATCGAGTCGAAGTAGCCGGTCAGCATCCAGATCGAGAACGGCAGCGAGAACGTCAGATAGGTGAGGATCAGGCCTTCCCGCGAGCCGAAGAGCGCGATGCCGGTGGCGTTGCCGATGTTGACGTAGATGAGGAAGAGGGGCAGCAGGAAGAGGATGCCGGGGAACATCTGCGTCGACAGCACCGTCACGGTGAAGACGCGCTTGCCGCGGAACTCGTAGCGGCTCACGCCGTAGGCGGCGAAGATCGCGACGACCACCGAGAACACCGTGGCCGCGCCCGCCACGACGAGGGAGTTCACGAAGTAGTCGGCGAGGGGGACGGTCTCCCAGATGTCGAAGTACGGGCGGATCGTGAGCCCCGAGGGGATCCACCGGAACTTCCCCGAGACGTCCTCCAACGGCTTCAGCGAGCTGGAGACCATCACGAACACAGGGAGCACGACGAAGGCCGTGAGCAGGGTGAGGAAGATCCGCCGGGCCCACAGGAAGGACCGGGGCGCCGCCATCGGGGAGCGTGGGGCGGTGCGCCCGCGTGCGTGCGCCGTGCGCCCGCGCACACGCGGGGACGTCTCGGAGATCTCAGCCATCGGAGGTCTTCCTTCCGCGGGTGGTGAGCAGGAGGTAGACGCCCGTGACGACGAGGAGGAAGAGCAGCAGCAGGACGGACATGGCCGAGCCGGTGCCGAAGTTCCACGTCTGGAAGGACGACTGGTAGATGTGCAGCGAGATCAGGTCCGCCGCCTCGGGGGCCGCCTTGCCGAACAGGACGAACGGCGTGTTGAAGTCGTTGAACGTCCACAGGAACAGCACCAGGACGAGGACCTGGTTGACCGGCCGCAGGGACGGCAGCGTGATGTGCCGGATCTGCTTGAGGACGCCGGCGCCGTCGAGGGCGGCCGCCTCGTACATGTCCCGGGGGATGTTCTGCAGTCCCGCCATGACGGTGAGGAAGGCGAACGGCCAGCCCTTCCACACCGAGACGACGAGCAGGGCCCAGAAGCTGTTGTCGCCGATGAGCCAGAAGGCGGGGCTGTCGCCGATGCCCAACTGGTCGTGCAGGACGTGGTTGACCAGGCCGTTGTCCCGCTGGAACATGAACGCCCAGGTGATGACGGCGGCGTAGACCGGCAGGGCGTACGGGACGAGGAAGAGGGTCCGCAGGATGGCGCGGCCCCGGAACTCCTCCTGGAGGAAGATCGCGGCGGCCGTCCCGAGGAACCAGCACAGCCCTACGGAGAGGGCGGTGAACACGCACGTCCGCAGGAAGGACGCGAGGAGTGCCTGGCCGACGGGGGCGTCGAAGTCGATCGAGACGGCGTAGTTGCCGAGGCCGGCCCAGGGGGCCTCGGACCAGTTGCCGATGAAGAACTGGGTGAGCTCCTTGAAGCTCATGCCGATGCCCATGAGCATCGGGACGAGGTGGACGAGGAGTTCGAGGAGCAGGGCGGGCAGGAGCAGCAGGTACGGCAGTGCGATGCGGCGGCGCCCGGAGCGGCGTGGTGCGGTTGCCTCTCCGGGTGCGGCCTTGCGCACCGCCGGCTCACTCGTGGGAGTGATGGCGGTTCTGGTCATGGAGGGGCGGCCTACTTCTTGGGCATCTGCTGCTGGGCCTTTTCGAGCTTGGCCCGCACGGACTCGGTGGTGACGGGCCGGCCGGCGGCGGCGTCGGCGAACAGCTCCTTGACGGCCGTGCCGACCACGGTCTCGAACTGGGACTCCTCGGGGACCTGCGGCAGGGCGGCGGCGCTGGTGGCGAGGGTGTCGCGGATGACGGTGAGCGAGGGGTCGGAGAACCCGGGGTCCTGCTGGGCGCTCTTGACCGGCGGCACCGAGCCGTAGGCCTTGTTGAGCATGATCTGCTCCTCGTCGCTCGTCATGAACTTCACGAACTTGAGGGCGCCGTCGAGGTTCTTGGTGTTCTTGAAGACGGCCATGTTGATGCCGGCGACCATCGAGTTGGTCTGCTTGCCGGAGCCGGGCTTGCCGGCCGGGACCGGGGCCGGGACGACGCCCCAGTCCTCGGGGGCCATGCCCTGGGAGGCGAAGGTCTGCTGGGGGGTCTGCCACAGGACCATGCCCGTCCGGTCCTTGGCGAAGTCGCTCAGGGACTGGTTCTGCGCGTACTCGGCGTTGCCGGGGGCGGCGATCTTCTGCGTGGCCATCAGGTCGACGTACTGCTTGACCGCGGCGACGGCTCCGTCGGAGGTGAAGTCGGCCTTGCCGTCGGCGGTGAAGAAGTCGGCTCCGTGCTGCTTGGCGAGGACGAAGACCTGGTGGATGTTGTTGGACAGGTTGGATCCCTCGACTCCGAGGCCCCACTTCCCGTCCTTGCTCAGCTTCTTGCCGGTGGCGATCAGCTCGTCCCAGGTGGTCGGCGGCTTGGTGATGCCGGCGGCCTTGAACATGTGCTTGTTGTAGTAGAGCGCGTACGCCATCGAGTAGAGCGGGACGGCGGCCGGGTCCTTGCCGGGGGTGCCCGTGGAGCCGAGCGCGGACTCGACGAACCGGTCCTTGCCGCCGATGGCCTCGAAGGCCTTCGCGTCGAAGGGCAGCAGCGCGCCGGTGGACTGGAGCGAGGCGCTCCAGGTGTTGCCGATGTTGAGGACGTCGGGGCCCTGGCCGGAGGTGGTCGCGGTGAGGATCCGGTTGAGCAGGTCGGACCAGGGGATCACCTCCAGCTTGACCTTGATCCCGGTCTCCTTCTCGAACTGGTCGAGCTCGGGCTGCAGGACCTTCTTGTCGACCTCCAGGCTGGCGCCCTGGTTGGTGGCCCAGTAGGTGAGGGTCTTCGGCGTCGCCTGGCCGTTCCCCCCGCCACCGCAGCCGGTGGCGGCGAAGGCGAGGGAGAGGGTGACGGCTCCGGTGACTGCGGCTCTGAATCTGCGCATGGCTCCTGGGCCCTTTCGGGGGGATGACGGGGATGCCGTCGCGGGGAGCGCCTGAACCACTCCCCGCGACTGGGCTTAATTTAGGATGTGAGTTAAACCGCACGGGAAGGTCGCGTCAAGGCCTGTACTGCGGGTATGTTGCAACGAACGACTTCAGAGACGGGGACCAAAGTGCATGCGAGAACTGGCCGCACGGTGCGTGACCTGCGGCGCGAGAACCGCACCGCCGTCCTGCGCAGGCTGTACTTCGACGGACCCAAGAGCCGCCTCATGCTCGGCCCCGCGACGGGCCTGAGCTCCGGCTCGGTCAGCAACGTCGTCGCCGAACTCCTCGCGGAGGGCCTGGTCGAGGAGGCCGGCAGCGTCGACTCGGCCGGCGGGCGCCCCCGTACCCTGCTGCGCATCACCCCGGGCAGCGGATTCATGATCGGCGTCGACATCGGCGAGACGCGCATCAGGATCGAGCTCTTCGACCTCACCCTCACCGAACTCGCCCGCACGGAGCGGGCGCTGGCCTGCTCGGGGCCCCGCACCGACCGCTACGACGTGGACCTGGTCGTCGCCCATCTGCGCGACGGCATCGCCGAGGTGCTGCGCGCCGCGAACGTCCCCGTCGAACGCCTCCTCGGCATCGGCGTCGGGGTCCCCGGCATCGTCGCCCACACCGAGGACGGCGCCGTCGTCCACGGCCAGACCATCGGCTGGGACTCCGTCCCCCTCGAACGGCTCCTGCGTCAGGCCGTCGACCTGCCCGAGACCGTGCCCTACTGGATCGACAACGGCGCCAAGACCCTGGGCCAGGCGGAGATGTGGTTCGGCGCCGGCCGCGGTGCCCGCAGCGCCGTCGTCGTCCTCTTCGGCTCCGGTGTCGGTGCCTGCTCCGTCAGCGACCCGATGGAACCCGGGCGCGCGCTCGAATGGGGCCACCTGACGGTACGGGTCCGGGGCCGGCGCTGCCGTTGCGGCTCCCACGGCTGCCTGGAGGCGTACGCCGGCGCCGAGGCCCTCCTGGAACGGTGGCGCGAGGCCGGGGGCCGGCCCCCGGCCGGCGCGGACGAGGAAACCGCCCTCACCGCGATGCTCGCCGCCGCCTACCCGGCCGACCCCGCCTACTCCACCGATCCGGCCGCCCCGATCGACCCGGCCGCCCCGACCGACCCGTCCGATCCGGCCGCCCCAGCCACCCCCTCCGCCCCCTCCGCCCCGTCGACGGAGCCCGACGCCACGGCCCTCGCCGTCCTGGACGAGACCGCCGAGTACCTCGGCGCCGGCTTCGCCGACCTCATCAACCTCTTCCAGCCCGAGCGCATCCTCGTCGGCGGCTGGGCCGGCCTCCAGCTCGGCAGCCGCTTCCTGCGCACCGTGATCCGCTACTCCGACGCGTACGCGCTCCGCTACCCGGCGAGCCGTACCCGCATCGACCTGGGCACCCTCGGCCCCCAGGCGGTCACCGTCGGCGCCGCCCTCCTCCCCCTGGCCGACTTCTTCGCCCGGGGCGGCCGCTCCCCCGAGACCGAACCGAGCACCCCCGCCCCCGCCTGGCAGGCAGCGCTCCAGGACCGCGTGTGAACGACGGTGGAGCCGCGACGCCCGGGTGGCTCGCCGGTCCCGGCGAGAACGTCATCCGGGTACGCCCTCCGCTCCGACCCGCTACGCGGAATCGACCTCCGGCCGCGGCGAGGGCAGCGGCGGGAGCGACGGCTCGTACAACCAGGCCGAGAAGAGGTCGTCCAGGGGCTCCGCCGTGTAGCGGGCCGCGTGGGTCGTGAAGCCGACGGTGTTCACCACGCCGTGGCGGTGCACGGTGGCCCAGTCGCGCAGCATCCGGAGGAAGGCCCTCTCCCCCAGCGCGCAGCGGACCGCGTGCACGGCCAGGCCCCCGCGCTGGTACAGGCGGTCGTCGAACATCAGCTTGCGGCCCGGGTCCGCCAATCGCAGATCCTGGGCCTGCGTGGCCAGCAGCCGGTGCGCGCCGGCCGCGAGCTCGTGCGCGGTGCGGCCGCCGGAACGCTCCGACCAGAGCCATTCGGCGTACTTCGCGAAGCCCTCGTTCAGCCAGATGTGCCGCCAGTCGGCGATGGTCACGCTGTTGCCGAACCACTGGTGCGCCAGCTCGTGGGCGATCAGGCGCTCGGAACCTCGGACGCCGTCGACGTGGTTGACGCCGAACAGGGAGAGGCCTTGGGCCTCCACGGGGACGTCGAGGTCCTCGTCGGCGACGACGACCACGTACTCGCCGAAGGGATAGGGCCCGAAGAGTTCCTCGAACAGCTGCATCATGGCCGGCTGCCGGGCGAAGTCGCGGGAGAAGCGCGGCAGGAGGTGCGACGGCACGTGGGCGCTCTGCGGCACACCGCCGAGCCCGGGGTCACCGAGCAGCACCGTCTGGTGCATGCCGATCGACAGGCCGACGAGGTAGCTGGAGGTCGGCGCGGTCTGCTCGTACACCCACGTGGTCGTGCTGGCCCTCGTCGTCCGGGTGAGCAGCCGGCCGCCGGCCACCACGGTGTAGGCGGACGGGGTGTTGACCGAGATCTGGTACGAGGCCTTGTCGGCCGGCCGGTCGTTGCAGGGGTACCAGGAGGGTGCGCCGACCGGCTGGCTGGCCACCAGCGCGCCGTCGGTCAGCTCCTCCCAGCCGAGGCCGCCCCAGGGGCTGCGGACCGGCTTGGGGTTGCCGGCCCAGTGGACCTCCACGGTGAAGGCCGCGCCGGCGGGCAGCGGCTTGGCCGGCCGGACGCGGAGTCTGCCGCCGCGATGGGTGTAGTGCGGCGCCTTGCCGTCCACCAGCACCCTGCCGACCTTGAACTCGGAGAGGTTGAGGTGGAACTCGGTGAGCGGGGCCCGTCCGGCGATCGCGCTGAGCCGGGCCGTCCCGGCCAGCCGGTTGGGGCCGGGACGGTATTCCAGGGAGATCTCGTACCGGTGCACCCGGTAACGGGGATCACCGTTGGCCGGAAAGTACGGGTCCGATGCCGCTGTCCGCTGGCCGCTCACTGCCGCTTCCGCTCCCTGCGCTGTGCTCGTACGCCGTGGCCCTCTCAGGACCGCCACGCCTCGATCGGATTGCCCAGCCAGCGGGTGTCGGCGGGGACGGATTCCCCGGCCATCACGAGAGAGGCGGGACCCAGCGTGCTGCGGGCCCCGACCGTACTCCCCGGGAGGACGATTCCGCCCGGACCCAGGGTGGCGCCCTCGCGGAGGACCACAGTATCCGTCCTCAAGATCCGGTCGTGGAAGAGGTGGGTCTGCAACACACAGCCGCGGTTCACGCTGACCGCGTCGCCCAGGACCACCAGGTCGGTCTCGGGCAGCCAGTAGCTCTCGCACCACACGCCCCGGCCGATCCGGGCGCCGAGTCCACGGAGCCACAGGGTCATCAGCGGCGTACCGGGCACGGATCCGACCAGCCACGGCACGGCCAGCACCTCGACGAAGGTGTCGGCCAGCTCGTTGCGCCAGACGAAGCCGCTCCACAGCGGGTGCTCGCCCGTCCCGTGCCGGCCCACCAGCAGCCACTTCGCGGCCACGGCGACCGCGCAGGCGGCGAGACCGGCGGCGAGCAGGATCACGCCGGACAGCAGCGCCGCTCCCCAGATCCCGAGGTCGCTCGCCGCGGCCAGCGCGCACAGCGCCCCCACGGCCAGGACGGCCAGCGCGGCCGAGCAGAACACCGGGACGAGCCGGCACAGCTCCACCAGGCCGCGCGCCCACAGCAGACGGGCGGGCGGGGCGTACGTCCGGCTCCGGTCGGCGTCGGCCGCGGAGCGCGGCAGTCGGACCGGCGGCAGGCCAAGGTACGAGCTGCCCTTCTTGGCCTTCTTCGGGGTGGCGGAGAGGACGCCGACGAGCCCGTCGTCCGGCACGGCGCGGCCCGGCGCGGTCATGCCGGAGTTGCCGAGGAACGCGCGCCGGCCGATCTCGGAGTGACCGATCCGCATCCAGCCGCCGCCCAGTTCGTACGGGGCCGTCAGGGTGTCGTCGGCGAGGAACGCGCCGTCGCCCACGGTGGTCAGGCTCGGCAGCGCGAGCACGGTGGACACCTCCGCGCCGCGGCCGATCCGCATCCCGAGCAGCCGCAGCCACACGGGCGTGACCAGCGCGGCGTACAGCGGGAAGAGCGTCTCCCGGGCGCGGTCCATCAGCTGGGTCACCGTCCAGGCCTGCCAGCCGACCCGGCTGTGCGTCGGATGGAGCCCGGTCCGCAGCCCGATGCCGAGCAGTCGTACGGAGATCAGCAGGAGCAGCGCGTACGTGAGGCCGAAGGCGAGCGCCCCGGGCACGACGGCGAGGAGCGCACCGCGCAGTGCCTCGGCGAGTCCGGCACCGGCGGGCACGAAGCGGCTCGCCACGAGCAGGGCGGGCAGAGCGGCGAGGACGGGCAGGGCGGCGAGGGCGAAGCCGGTCGCTCCGTACACGGCGCGCCAGCGCACCGCACGGGGCGGACGTTCCTTGGGCCAGTTCCGCTTGGCCTTGCCGAGCTTGCCGGCGGGGGCTCCGGCCCAGCGCTGGCCGGTCGGGATCTGGCCGACCACCGCGGAGCCGGGGGCCACTTCGGCCCGCTTGCCGACCCGCGCGCCGGGGAAGAGGATGCTGCGGGTGCCGACCACGGCGCCCGCGCCGACCTTGACCGGGCCGATCTCCAGCCGGTCGCCGTCGAGCCAGTGTCCGGAGAGGTCCACCTCGGACTCGACGGCACAGCCGCGGCCGAGCTTGAGCATGCCGGTGACCGGCGGCAGGGAGTGCAGGTCCGCCTCGGGGCCGATCTTGGCGCCGAGAGCGCGCGCGTAGCGCTGCAGCCAGGATCCGGTGAGCGAGGTGGCGCCGGCGCACTCGGCGAGCCGCTCGGCCGTCCACAGCCTCAGGTGGACACTCCCGCCCCGTGGGTAACGTCCCGCCGTGACGCCGCGCAGCAGGAGGCGCGCACCCCCCGCGGCGATCGCGAGCCGTCCCGGCGGGCTGTGCAGGACCGCCGCTCCGGCGGCGACCACCCACCACGAAGCGGTCGGCACCCATGGGTAGGGGCCGAACCAGTGCAGGACGTTGCCGAGGGCGAGCAGCGCCACGGACCAGCGCAGGCCGATCAGGGTGAACAGCGGGACCAGCAGGAGCGACTGCGTGACCCCGGAGCGGAGCGGGACCGGCTCGACGGTCCGGACCGCGCCGTCGTCCTGTACGGACTTCTCCAGCCGCCGGGCCAGCTTGCGCAGGGTGGGCTGCTGGTAGACGTCGAGTACGGCCGCGCTCGGGTAGCGGGTGCGCAGCCGGGTGGTGAGCCGGGCGGCGGCGAGGCTGGTGCCGCCGATCGCGAAGAAGTCGTCGGCGGCGCCGGTGACGGCCACGCCGAGCGTCTCGGTCCACTGCTCGGCCAGCCACGCCTCCGTGCCGTACAGCGGCTCGGCAGGTCCGGTGGTCTCCGCTTCGGGCAGGGGCCAGGGCAGTGCGTCCCGGTCGACCTTCCCGGAGGTACGGGTCGGCAGTTCGTCGACGGGAGCGAGCAGCGGCACGAGGGCCGCCGGCAGCTCGGCACGGAGCCGCTCGACCGCCGCCGCCCTGTCCCAGCCGTCCTGGGTGACCAGGTAGCCGACGAGCAGCTGGTTGCCGCCGCGGGCCGTGCGTACGGCCGCCGCGGCGGCGGCGACGCCGGGCAGGGCCTGGAGTGCGGCGTCCACCTCGCCCAGTTCGATCCGCCGGCCGCCGAGCTTGATCTGCTCGTCGCCGCGGCCGAGGAAGACCAGTCCCTCCGGCTCCGCGCGGACCAGGTCGCCGCTGCGGTAGGCGCGCTGCCAGCCGAGGGATTCCAGGGGGGCGTACTTCTCGGCGTCCTTCTCGGCGTCGAGGTAGCGGGCGAGGCCGACTCCGCCGATCACCAGCTGGCCGCTGCCTCCCATGGGCACCGGCTCGTCGGACTCGTCGACGACCGCCAGTTCCCAGCCGTTGAGCGGGAGCCCGATGCGGATCGGTTCCTCGCCGGTCAGCAGGGACGCGCAGGCGACGACGGTGGCCTCGGTGGGGCCGTACGTGTTCCAGACCTCGCGGCCCTCGGTGACCAGACGCTGTGTCAGCTCGGGCGGGCAGGCCTCGCCACCGAAGATCAGCAGCCGCACCTCGTCGAGGGTCCCGGGTTCCCAGAGCGCGGCCAGCGTGGGCACGGTGGAGACGATGGTGATCTCCTGCTCCATCAGCCAGGGGCCGAGGTCGGCGCCGCTGCGCACCTGGGAGCGGGGCACGGGCACGAGGCAGGCGCCGTGGCGCCAGGCCAGCCACATCTCCTCGCAGGAGGCGTCGAAGGCGACGGACAGCCCGGCCATGACGCGGTCGCCGGGCCCGATGGGCTCCTCGGTGAGGAACAGCGCGGCCTCGGCGTCCACGAAGGCGGCGGCGCTGCGGTGGGTGACGGCGACGCCCTTGGGCTTGCCCGTGGAGCCGGACGTGAAGATGATCCAGGCGTCGTGCTCGGGGCCGGGCCGTGCGGCGCCCTCCCGGACCTCCGCTCCGCCGGTCACGCCGACGACGTCGATGCGCTCGCCCGCGCCCAGCACGGCCCGTACCCCCGCCTCGCCGAAGACGAGCTCGGCCCGCTCGTCCGGGTCCTCGGCGTCCACGGGCACGTAGGCGGCGCCCGCGGCGAGCACCGCGAGGACGGCCACGTACAACTCGTTCGTACCGGAGGGCACCCGTACGCCGACCCGGTCTCCGCGCCCGACGCCGGCGGCCGCCAGGGCGCGCCGCCGGCGCTCGACCTCGGCGGCGACGGCGCGGTAGGTCAGCCGGACGGTGCCGTCGTCCAGGGCCGGCTCGTCGGGGTACGACCGTACGGATGCCTCGAAGACGTCGATCAGGGTGCGGATCGGAGCGGCGGGTCCGGCGGAGAACCGGGCGGACTTGCCGGACTCCTCGGGCGACTCCCCGTCGTCGAGCAGAGTGTGGTCACCGAGCTCAGGTGTGGCTGCCATCGGCCCTCGCGTCTCGCTCCCGGGAACGTCCGGGTCGCCGGCGGAGCCCGGGTCTGCCCAGGTTGTTCCGCTCCGGCGCCAAACAGCCCGTCAGTCTAGTGCGTGGACAAGGAAATTCCTGTCGACACCTTGCGCGTGGCTGGGAGGAGACGGTATTGAGGGCCGCGAGGCCGAGTGGGACGGGCAGGGATCCGGCCGGTCACGACCCCGTCCGTGACAGCTGCGCGGGTGGCACGGCGGCCCGGCGATGCCTGATGTTGACGACCGAGGCCTTGGCCAGCGCCAGGGGGTTCAGGAATCGCAGCGGACCGATCAGGCGTGACCCGAACAGGTGCATGTGCCGCGCCAGCGACGCGTCGCGCGCCGCCGCCGAGAACATCAGCCGTTCCATGGGGTTGAACGGACGGCCCTTGGCGAAGTCGGCGCCCAGGTACGCGTGGCCTCGGAGCCGGCGCCGGTGTACGCGTGCGTACGCCGCGAGCGACCGGTCGAGGTCGCCCCGACCGGTCGCGGCCGCCGCGACCGCCTCGGTCAGCCACGTCGCGGACTGCAGGGCCCATCCGCAGCCCACTCCCCACAGCGGATCGCCGGTCAGGGCGGCGTCGCCGAGGAGCGCGACGCCCGGCGCGGTCGGCTTGCGACTGTGCAGCGGGTAGTCGACCATGCCGATGATCTTCGAGACGCGCTCGGCGGAGTCGATGGGCGGCGCCTCGGGCAGGGCGCGGACGAAGTCGAGGAAGCTGCCCTCCAGGTCCTCCCGGAAGTCCGGCAGCCGCTTCTTGTCCGGGAGCACCGCGAGGACCGTCACCCCGTCGTCGTTCGGGAACGCGTACGCCATGTCGGGCTCGAGGAACCAGGTCTGACCGATCCCGCCGTGCAGCGGAAGGTCGCGGAAGTGCGCGAGATAGCCGAACCGCCCGTTCTCGTACACGCGGGCGGGTATCTCGGCGAACTTCGCCACGGCCGAGTCCTTGCCGTCCGCGCCGACCACCAGCCGGGCCCGGATCTCCCGCTCGCCCTGCGGTGTCGACGCGCGCACCCCCACGGTCCGCCCGGCTTCCCGGACCAGCCCGGTCACCTGATGGCCGAGGAGCAGGTCGACGCCCGGTGTTCCTGCCGCGTGGGACCTGATGAGCGGGTCGAGGGTGCTGCGCCGGATGTTGTACGCGTACGGCAGCTCGGGCCCGCCAGGCGCGGCCTTCGGTTCGATCCACCCCCAACGGGTGTACCAGCGGGCCTCGTTGCGGACGGCTCCCGCCTTCTCGAGCGCGGGGACGAGGCCGAGTTCGTCCAGCACCGGGTAGGCGCAGGCCGTGAGGGAGTGGGTGCACAGCACCTTGTACGTCTCGGGGTCCGAACGGCGTTCCAGCAGGGCGACGCGGACACCGCGTCGAGCGAGCAGGATCGCCGCGGCACAGCCGGCGAGACTGCCTCCACTGATGACGACGTCGTAGTCGTGGTCGGGCCCCGCGCTCTCAGGCTTGGTCATGCCTCATCGCTCCGTTCGTGGGTTGGTGCACCACTGCTGTCAGGAACATGACTGGTTGTCAAGAGCGCTGGATCAAGCCCCCTCGCGAGGTCGACGACGAACGTCCGTGCGCCGTCACCCGCGCCGGGCGCGCCTACAGGTGGGACAACAGAGCCGCGCGCTCGCTGGTTCAAGTGAATCCGGATGCCTGTGTGTTGGTCTGCTTATGTCACCGGGCACGTTCCGACCAGCGGTTCCCACCGTGGAGAGGGACAGGTCATGACGAGCCACGCCACCGAAGTCGAGCTGGAGGACCTTCTCCGCCACGCGCTGCAATCCTCGGACACGGGGGCGCGCTGGACGGTCGATGCGGACGAGATGTGGTGCCGCGTGGCGCCCCCGTCCGGCACGCGACGCGAGCAGGGGTGGAAGCTGCACGTGTCGGCGACGGCCGCCTCCGCGCCGGCGGTCCTCGAAAAGGCCCTGGGGGTGTTGCTGCGGGAGGGGTCGGCGTTCAAGTTCGCCCGGTCGATCGAGCAGGTGAGCGCGCTCAACTCCCGTGCCACGCCGCGGGGAAGCTCCGGCAAGTTCATCACCGTCTACCCGCGCTCCGACGCCGACGCGGCTCGGCTCGCCCGGGACCTCCACCGCGCCACGGCGGGGCTGACCGGCCCGCAGATCCTGTCCGACCGGCCTTACACGCCCCACTCCCTGGTGCACTACCGCTACGGCTCCTTCGTCGGCCGGCGGCGGCTGTCGGACGACGGTCTGCTGGTCTGGTTCATCGAGGACCCCGACGGCAATCCCGTGGAGGACAAGCGCACGGGCGCGTACTCCCCGCCCCCTTGGGCGGTCTGCCCGTTCCCCGCCTCCGTACCCGCCTCCGTACCCGCCTCGTCGTCACCGTCCCGGTCGGCGGATACGGACGCGGATACGGACGCGGCCAGGGATACCGACGCGGCGAGCCGATCGGTGCTGCTCGGTGGTCGATTCGCGGTACGGGAGGCGATCCGGCACACCAACAAAGGCGGCGTCTACCGGGGCGGCGACGTCCGTACGGGCGCCCTCGTGGTGATCAAGGAGGCCCGGCCGCACGTGGAGGCCGACGCCTCCGGCCGCGACGTCCGCGACTGGCTGCGCGCCGAGGCCCGGACGCTGGAGAAGCTCAGGGGTACGGGGCTGGCCCCGGAGCCGCTGGCGCTGTTCGAACACGGCGGGCACCTGTTCCTGGCCCAGGACGAGGTCCCGGGCGTCACCTTGAGCACCTGGGTCGCCGAGCACTTCCGCGACGTCGGAGGCGAGCGCTACCGCGCCGACGCGCTCGCGCAGGTCGTGCGCCTGGTCGACCTGGTCACGGCGGCCCATGCCCACGGCTGCGTCCTGCGGGACTTCACCCCCGGCAACATCATGGTCCGCCCCGACGGCGAGCTGCGCCTCATCGACCTGGAACTCGCCGTCCTGGCGGACGAGACCGCTCTGCCGACCCGCGTGGGAACCCCCGGCTTCAGCGCCCCCGAACGACTGGCAGACGCACCCGTCCACCCGACGGCCGACTACTACAGCCTCGGCGCCACCGCGTGCTTCGTCCTGGCGGGGAAGGTGCCGAACCTGCTGCCCGAGGAGCCCGCCACCAGGGCCACGGAGCAGCGGCTCGCCGCATGGCTGACCTCCTGTGCCGGACAGCTTCGGCTGCCGGACGGCCTGCCGGAGATGCTCCTCGGGCTGATGAGGGACGATCCCGCCGAGCGGTGGGACCCGACCAGGGCCCGCGCGGCCCTCCGGAGGGCGTACCCGGCGAGTCCGGTGAACCACCCCGTCTCCCCCGCGGCGCGGAACCACGCCGGCCCCCGCTCCGCGCGGAACGACGGCCCGCACGACGCGGTGGCCGGGCTCGTGGACCACCTCGTCGACTCGATGACCCCGGCGGACGACCGGCGGCTGTGGCCGGTGTCCACCATGGCCGGGGAGACCGACCCGTGCACCGTGCAGCAGGGCGCGGCCGGTGTCCTGGCCGTCCTGACGCGGTACGGGGAACTCACCGGCGACGCACGCCTGCCCGGGCTGATCTCCACGGCCGGACACTGGATCGCACGGCGTACCGATCTCCGCTCCACACGCCCGGGCCTGCATTTCGGCGGCCGCGGAACCGCCTGGGCGCTGTACGAAGCCGGGCGTGCCGTCGACGACCGCCGACTCACGGACCACGCGCTGGCTCTGGCCCTGGCCCCGCAACAGGTGACACCCCATCACGACATCACCCACGGCACCGCGGGCAGTGGGCTGGCCGCCCTCCACCTGTGGCACCGCACGGGTGATCCGCGCTTCGCCGAACTGGCCGTCGACGCGGCCGACCGGCTGACCGCCGCCGTACAGCGTGACGCGACGGGAGTGAGCTGGCCGGTTCCCGCGGAAGCCGTCTCGTCGGAAGGCGGCAAACGCTACCTCGGCTTCGCCCACGGAACGGCCGGCATCGGTTGCTTCCTCCTCGCCGCCTCGGCCGTCTCGCGGCGCCGGGAGCACAGGGAACTGGCGGTGGAGGCCGGCGAGCACCTGCTGGCGAGCGCCGTACTCGTCGGCGAGGCCGCCCAGTGGCCGGCCCAGGCCTCGGACGTGCCCACGGCACCGTACTGGTGCCACGGCGCGGCGGGCGTCGGATCCTTCCTCGTACGGCTGTGGCAGGAGACCGGGGACGACAGGTTCGGCGACCTCGCCCGCCGTGGTGCGCACGCCGTCGCGGAGCGCT
The DNA here is from genome assembly GCF_026343125.1 of Streptomyces sp. NBC_00094. Taxonomy (NCBI): domain Bacteria; kingdom Bacillati; phylum Actinomycetota; class Actinomycetes; order Kitasatosporales; family Streptomycetaceae; genus Streptomyces; species Streptomyces sp. NBC_00094. The sequence goes on from NZ_JAPEMB010000001.1 coordinate 722,471, forward strand.
CCTCCCGCGCCGCCCTCACCCAGTGCCACGGCCTGGCGGGCAACGGCGACTTCCTCCTGGACATGGCCGAGGCCACCGGTGACCCCGTGTACCGCGCCATGGCCGAAGACCTGTCCCGCCTCCTCCTCTGCGAGAGGGTCCACCGCCGTGGCCACGTGGTCTTCCCCAACGAGTACGGGGACGTCTCGACCGGCTGGAGCGACGGGTCCGCCGGAATCCTGGCGTTCCTCGTCCGGATCCGGCACTCCGATCCCCGGCACTGGATGGTCCAGCAGCCGGCCTGAGCGGCAGGAAGTCTGCCGCCACCCCCCGGAAAGAAGGAGTACACCCCATGGAGAACAAGGACCTCGACCTGCTGGCCCGTCTCCACGCCCTGCCGGAGACCGACCCCGTCGGCGTCGACGGAGCGCCGTTCGCCGCGACGTGCGAGTGCGTCGGCCTGCTGACCCTCCTCAACACCGTCTGTATCGGCATCAGTTGCGCCTAGGGGGTGTCGTGTCGATCAGCCCGGCGAGTCCGGCCTGATCGGCGAGACGCCCCGAAGGACAGGTGGCACCATCCGGCCGGCGGCTGTCCCGGGACAGCCGCCGGCCGGAGCCACGGCCTGAGAGGACCAGAGCACATGCAGCTCCACGCGGATGAGGGCGGCCTCGCCCCGACAGCCCTCGTGACGGCCGCCGTCACCGGCCCGCACACCCCGCCCCACGCTCCCGAGCCCCCGTACGCCATCAGCACGCGCGGGCTGGTCAAGAGCTACCCGGGCCCACAGGGCACCACCATCCATGCCGTACGCGGCCTGGACCTGGACGTGCCACAGGGCGAGACCTTCGCCTTCCTCGGCCCCAACGGTGCGGGCAAGTCCACCACCATCGCCCTGCTGTGCGCCCTGGCCCGCCCCACCGCCGGTCACGCCACGGTCGCCGGAGCCGACGTGCTCACCCGACCCCACCACGTACGGCGACACGTCGGGATGCTCTTCCAGCACAGCACCCTGGACGCGGACCTCACGGTCGAGCAGAACCTCCACATCCATGCGCGCCTCTACGGAATGCGCCGCATCCACGCCCGCCGACGTGCCGCGGAGGTCCTCGACACGGCCGGGCTGACCGACCGACGGCGCTCCCCCGTACGCACCTTGTCAGGCGGCACGAGGCGGCGGCTGGAGATCGCCCGTGCCCTGCTGCACTCCCCCCGCGTGCTGTTCCTCGACGAACCGACCACCGGACTCGACCCCCACGCCCGCGCCGAGGTCTGGGAACACCTGCGCGCGCTGCGCGACCGGCACGGCAGCACGCTCTTCGTCACCACCCACTATCTGGAGGAGGCGGAGAACTGCGACCGCATCGGCATCATCGACCGCGGCCGCCTGGTGGCACAGGGCACACCCCTCGCGCTGAAGGCCGCGATCGGGGACGACCGGGTCGTGCTGCGCACCGGCGACGACCCGAGGGCGCGACAGGTCGTGCGCGGCATCGTGCCACCGGACCACGCCGTCACCGTGGACGCCGACGGGATCCGTCTGCGGCTGCCGGACGGCAGCGCCTGGATTCCCCGACTCTGCGCGGCACTGGAACGCCACGGCATCGCCGTCCGCGCCGCTGCCGCGGCCCCGCCCACGCTCGACGACGTCTTCTTCCACCACACCGGCCGCAGCCTCCACGCGGCCAAGCCCCACCCCACCCCGAGCGAGACCACGACACGAACGGGCGGCGGCCGATGACCGCACTCACCCTGCGGGCCCCCGACGCCCCGGACGCCCCCGGTACCTCCGCCGGCGGACGGCCGGCCCGCCTCCGCCACGAACTCCGCGCCGTCCACGCCCTGGTCTACCGCGACCTGCTGCGTCTGTCCGGCCAGCGCGCCCACACCGCGCTGATGCTGCTCCACCCCGTGTTCTACCTCCTCGTCCTCGGAGGCGGCCTCGGCGCCCTCATCCCCCGTTCCTCCCTGGGCGTCGGCTACCAGACCTACCTCTTCCCGGGCATGCTGATGATGACGGTGCAGACACCGGCCATCATGGTCGGCATCCGTCTGATCACCGACCGGCAGAGCGGCTACCTGCGAGAACTCCTCATGGCCCCCGTCAGCCGCTCGACCCTCCTCCTGGGGCTCTGCGCCGGCGGCACCCTGACGGCCGCGGCCCAGGGCGCCCTGCTTCTCGGCCTCGCCGGCGTGGTCGGTCTGCCCTACGACCCGGTTCTCCTGGCGACGCTCCTCGCCGGCATGATCCTGGCGTCCTTCACCATCACCGCCCTGTCGCTGGCCCTGGCGGTGACCCTCCGCAGGGCGGAGACGTTCCACACGCTCCTCGGCGTGGTGATGATGCCGCTGCTGTTCCTGTCCGGGGGCTTCTTCCCCCTGGACACCCTGCCCGGCTGGGCCCGCGCCCTCGCCGGCGTCAACCCCCTGGCCTACGCGGTGGACCTCCTCCGCCGCTGCGTCACCCCTCACGTACCCGCCGGCCGGGCGACCCCGGGCATCGAATGGGCCGGCTGGCAACCCCCGCTCCTCCTCGAAGGCGCCCTCCTCCTCGCCGGTGGCGCCCTCGCCCTGCTGTGGGCGGCACGACGCTTCAACCGCCCGGAGTGAGAAGACCCCTCAGTCCAGGCAGAACTCGTTGCCCTCGGGGTCGGCCATCACGATGAATCCGGCACTCATCGGGGGCTCCGGCTCGAAGCGGCGGAACCGGCTCGCGCCCAGCGCGACGAGCCGGTCGCACTCGGCCTCCAGCGCGGCCATCCGCTCCTCCCCCTGGAGTCCCGGGGCCGCGCGGACGTCGAGGTGGACGCGGTTCTTGGCGACCTTGTCCTCCGGGACCTGCTGGAAGAACACCCGGGGGCCGTTCCCGTCCGGGTCCTCGATCGCCGATCGCGTGTTGCGCTCCTCCTCCGGCACACCCATCCGCGCGAGGAAGTCGTCCCACGCGGCCAGCGGATCGGCGCCCTCGGGCAGATCGACCCCGGGCGGACCCGGATGGACATATCCGAGCGCGTCGCGCCAGAAGGAGGAGAGCGCCCGCGGGTCGTGGGCGTCGAACGTGACTTGGAAGTGGCGGCTCATCGAGTTGCTCCGTTCACAGCGGCTCGCGTACACGGGGAAAGGCGGGCGACGGGCACACTCCCGACACGGTGTCCGATCCCAGTCAAGGTCGTCCGCGCCCACGGAGCCACCCTGACACCGCTTGCGGACAGATACGGTCCGCAAGGTGCCATTCCTCCGGCGAGCTCGGCCGACGGAGCCGCCCGTTTCCCCCGTCGCCGGTCGACACGCGGTCGTTGCCCGTGTCGGCCGTCGCGTACTCCCCGGACGGCTCCTGGCTGTTCGGCGGCGGCAAGGACGGAACCTTACGTCCGTGGAACCCGCGCACGGGTGCCTACCGGGGCCTGCGCACCGGCAACGACAGCCCCCTGCACGCGGTGGCCGCGTCCCCCGACGGGCAGTGGATCGCCACGGCGGGTGAGGACGCCACCGTACGGGTGTGGGACCGCGCCGGCGGACAGGTGGTGGCCGCCCAGCGCACCGAGGGCACGCTGCGGTCGTGCAGCCGGCGCCCGGACGGTCAGGGTCTCGCCGTCGGCGGCGACCGCGGCCTCTACGTCTACCGCTTCCGGCCCACGCTCTGACACCGAGACGCCCCACCCGGCCACGGGCCGCCGGTTGAGGTGCCGGCACGGGGGATGATGGGCGTGAAACGACGGAACACGAGGTCAGGAGCTTCCATGGCGAAGCCGGTTCACCAGCCCCGTGAGGACGCGGAGTTCGATTTCATCCTCAGGATGAGCGGAGTCCCGGTCCTCGCGTACTTCACCGGGACATGGCCCAAGGCCATCGAGCCCTGCCGGGCGATGGACCTCGTCGTGGGTGGCATCGCCGACGAGTACACGGGCCGCCTGACGGCCGTCCGCACCGACATCACGCGCTGTCCGGCCGCGACCGAGCGATACGGGGTCACCGGAGCCCCGTCCTACGTCCTGCTGAAGGAGGGAGAGGCGGTGGCACACGCCACGGGGCGCATGACCACCGCCGAGCTCCGGGAGCTCCTGAACGGCCACCTCTGAGCGGCACCTCCGAGTGGCCACCTCCCAGCGGCTACCTCTGAGCGGCTACCTCTGAGCTGTCGTCACCGGGCGGCCGTCATCGGGCGACTGTCATCGGGCGGCCGCCCGGGAGAAGGTTCGCCGGTGCCTGGCGGGCCCCGGCGAACCCGTTTCACTTGGACTGCGTGGAGAGGCTCACACCACTGAAGCTCTGCGCGGCGGCGAGGCTGAAGTAGACCCAGCCGGACGGCGGGTTGTCGATCGTCAGCGTCTCGCTGTTCCCGGCGTTGGTGGACTTCGCCTGGTAGCTGCTGGTGGTGGCCCAGCTGCTGCCGCCGTAGTACAGGTCGGCGTTGCCCGTGCCACCGCTGCTGGTGATCGTCAGCTGCTTGACGCCGGCCGGCAGGTACACGAAGTGGTAGCTGTAGTTGCCGGTGGTGGCGGCGAGGTTGTCCCGCCGGCAGTTCTGGTCGAACTGACGGGGGTCGCTGATGGTGCAGAGAGCGGCCGGAGCGGCCGAGGCCTCGGGCAGCGAACCGCAGTCGTCGGTCGCGCAGTCGGTCGTCAGCCAGGTCGCGAAGTCCGCGTCGTAGCGGGTGCCGATGGTCTGCTTCAGGAAGGTACGGGCCCCGGTCCAGTCACCGGCGCGGTACTTGTCGAGCACGGTCTGGACGTCGGCGGGGTGCTTCTGGAGCATGTAGCGGACCGCGAGGAAGCCCCAGCGGTAGACCCGGTTCGAGTTGACCTCGGGGTCCTGCTCCTGGCCGTAGACGGTGTCGAACAGGTCGCTGATCTTGTACGTCTTCTTGCCGGCCTCGGCGATCGCGTCGGCGTTGCGCTCGCCGCGGTAGCCGAACGAGATGTTCTCGGCGATGCCCTCGACCCACCAGATGGTCGGCGTGGTCATGCCCGCCTCGAAGTCGCCGTACATGTTGTAGCGGCCGTCGAGGTAGTGGGTGTACTCGTGGTTGAGGTTCCAGATCTGGAAGTCCGGGCGCAGCCAGTGTGCCTCGTGGGCGATGAAGCGGGCCTGGTTGCCCGAAACGGCCGGGTTGCCCTCCTCGTACATGCCGCCGTTGTCGACGTCGATGTTGTAGATGGCCCAGGCGTACAGCGCGTACTGGGTGTAGTCGTCGAAGACGACGACCTCCAGGTTGGTGTTCACGTCACCGGGGATCGCGCCCTTGTCGCCGATGATCCGGTGGAAGTACGCGTCCTGGTTGACCAGGCTCGTACAGGTGCTCGCCAGCTGGTCGGGGGACACGTCCTGGGCGCGGATCTTCAGCTCCGGGGTGCACGTGTGCTGGATCGGCAGGACCGCCGGCAGCACCCGCTCGCCCAGGTCGCAGATGGCGTAGGCCGCGCAGTTGCCCCTGTCGTACTGGCGCGTGTACCAGCCCAGGTTCATGGTGATCGGCGCGGTGGGGCCGACGTTCGGGTACCGGTTGATCAGGTCCTTCAGCAGCGGCCGGACCCGCTCCTTGAGCTCGGGCACGTCGAGGGCGTAGCCGAGGTAGCGGCCGACGTTGCTGACGACGTCCAGGCGGTTCAGCTGCGCGCCGTTGCGGGTGATGAAACCGGCCCAGGTGTCGAGGATGGCGGGCTTGGCCTTGAGTGCGGCCCGCCAGCCGCGGCCGTCGTTCTCGGCCTTGAAGCCGTTCTCGACGACCCACTCGACGTGCTGCATGGCGAGGTTCATCTGACCGGGCCACGTACCGTCGTAGCTGCCGAGCATCCACTCCACGACGGGGGCGTACCGGCCTGCTTCGTGGGTGCTGTCGATCAGCGTGACGACCTCGTTGAGGATCTCGCCGTTGGCGTCGGTGACGTCCTTGCTGCGCGGGGAGGCGAAGAACGCGTCCAGCGCGCCGCGGGCCGCGCCCTCCAGCGCCGTGCCGTAGTCGCCGACGACGTCCGCGTTGTTGTCCTGCACGTAGTAGCCGGCGCGCAGGAACAGCACCAGCTGCCCGATGGAGGTGCTGTTGTTGCCCGCGTACGTGGCGGATCCGTCGCGCAGCGCGTTGGCGACGGTCACCATCTGGGTTTCGCGGAAGGCCTTCCGCGCGTTCTCCCCGGTGAGGTTGAACAGCGGGTAGGTACAGCTGATCTGGGGGAGGTTCTTGAGCTCCTGGATCAGCGCGCTGCCCGTGGCGTTGATGACGCCGGAGAGGTCGCCGCACGCGTCCGCGGCAGCGGCCGACGACCACTTGCTCACCTTGGCGGCGGCGGGTGCGGGTGCCACGGGGGACTCGTCGGCGCCGTCCTGCGAGGAGAGCCGGAAGCGGGGGTTGTCGCTCATCGCATGGGGCGACTTGGGGACCGGGATCGACCGCGGCGCGGCCGCGGTGCCCCGTGCGTTCTCGCCGCCCGGAGCCGCGGCGCCGACGGGGGCGGCCTGGCTCTGCGGCGCGAGCAGACCGAGCGTGATGAAGACGGCCGCGCCGAGGACGGGAAGTCTTCGCGCGCGGGTCTTCGATATCCGGAAGGGAAGCATCTGTGGGGGCCTCCGGGGCCGTTGTGGCCACGTGCTGGGGAGCACGGGCGGCTGACACGTGACATGTAAAATTTCACATGTCGCATTGTTCCGGAAGCCTTCTGACCGGATTCGTCGATCCACGCAACGACGAAATCGCCGACTCCCCACCCGGACCCGCCGCCCCAACGCCCCGCTATGACCGCTTGGATGACGTTTGCGGCACCCAAGCGGTCGCGGGACGGCTCGCGCGCGTCAGGAACGGCTCTCGCGCGTCAGGAACGGGTCTCGCGCCTCAGGGACGCGTCAGCGCGTCGACGAGGGTCAGCTCCTCGATGGCGAAGTCGAGGTTACGGAGGGCGGCCACGCTGTCCTCGACCTGTCGCGCACTGCTCGCCCCCACCAGGGCGGAGGTGACGCGACCGCCGCGCAGGACCCAGGCGAGGGCGAGCTGGGCCAGGGTCTGCCCGCGGGACGCGGCGATGTCGTTCAGGGCGCGCAACCGGGTCACCAGGTCCTCGGTGACGGCGTCCCGGTTCAGGAAGGGGCTGTCGCTCGCGGCCCGCGAGTCCTCGGGGATGCCGTCCAGGTAGCGTCCGGTGAGCAGGCCCTGTTCCAGCGGGGAGTAGGCGATGGAACCGACCTGCAGGTCGTCGAGGGCGTCGAGCAGACCCTCGTCCTCCGGGCGCCGGTCGAGCATCGAGTAGCGCGGCTGGTGAAGGGTGAGCGGCGTGCCGAGCTCGCCGAGGATGCGGGCGGCCTCGCGGGTCTGCGCGGGCGAATAGTTGGAGACGCCGACGTACAGCGCCTTCCCCTGCTGGACCGCGGTGTGCAGGGCCCCCATGGTCTCTTCCAGGGGCGTCTCCGGGTCGAAGCGGTGCGAGTAGAAGATGTCGACGTGGTCGAGGCCGAGCCGGCGCAGGCTCTGGTCGAGCGACGACAGCAGGTACTTGCGGGAGCCCCATTCACCGTACGGCCCGGGCCACATCAGGTATCCGGCCTTGGTGGAGACGACCAGTTCGTCGCGGTAGGGCGCGAAGTCCGTCCGCAGGAAGTCGCCGAGGGCGGACTCCGCCGAGCCGGGCGGCGGGCCGTAGTTGTTCGCCAGGTCGAAGTGGGTGATCCCGAGGTCGAAGGCGCGGCGCAGGATGGAGCGCTGGGTCTCCGCCGGGCGGTCCGGGCCGAAGTTGTGCCACAGCCCCAGGGAGAGCGCGGGGAGCTTCAGGCCGCTGCGCCCGCTCCGTCGGTACGGCATGTCGGCATAACGGTCGGAATGTGCGGTGTACAACGCGACTCCATGGCGGACGGCACCCGTTGGTCGGGGTGCGGCGGGAGGGTTTGTCGTGCCGTGACCAATCTCCCCTGACCTGTGGCCATGGATCCAACAGGAGAATCCGATGGGATTCAGCGACTAGGCTTCTCAATCATGGAACTGCGGCACCTCCAGCACTTCGTCGCCGTCGCCGAGGACCGGCACTTCACGCGGGCCGCGGAGCGGCTCATGGTCTCCCAGTCCGGCCTCTCGGCATCGATCCGGGCCCTGGAGCGGGAGTTGAGGGCGCCGCTGTTCGTACGGAGCACCCGCCGGGTGACGCTGACGGAGGCCGGGCGGGCGCTGCTGGCCGAGGCGGAGCGCGTCCTGGCGCACGTACGGGCCGCGCACGAGGCGGTGGCAGCGGTCCAGGGCGTGCTGCGCGGCACGCTCTCCCTCGGGACCGAGCAGTGTGTCGCCGGGGTGCACGTGGCGGGGCTGCTGGCCGCGTTCAGGCGGCGGCACCCGGACGTGGAGATACGGCTCCGCCAGGAGGGCGGGCTCGCGTTGGCCGAGGACGTCGCCGCCGGGCGACTCGACCTGGCCTTCGCCTACCGCACCCGGGCGGACTCCGACCAGCTGCGCTCGGTGCCGCTGGCGGCCGAGCCGATGACACTGCTGTGCCACCCCGGGCACCCGCTCGCCGCGACCGGGCCGGTCCTCGCGCTTCCGGACCTCGCCGGGGAGGTCTTCGTCGACTTCCACCCCGGCTGGGGACCACGCCGCGCCACGGACGCCGCGTTCGCCGCCGCGGGCGTACCACGAGCCGTGAGCCTGGAGGTGAACGACGTGCACAGCCTCCTGGACCTGGTGGAGGAGAACCTCGGCGTCGCCGCCGTACCGCGGCACTTCCGGCACAAGCGGGACTCCCTGCACGCCATCCCGCTCACCGACACCGGCGAGGAGGTCTACGAGACGGTGGCCCTGCTGCCACCGCCCCAGGCCACCAGCCCGGCGGCCCGCGCGCTGATGACGCTGCTGGAGCGGGAACCCGCCCGCTGACGGTACGGGGGAACGCCCGCCGCTCCGGACGCGCACCGGGTGTGGGGCGGTCGTCGGCCGGCACGGACCGTGGGACGCGGATCGAGGACCCCCGCTCCTCCTCTGGATCCTGCCCTCCGGTGGACGCTCAGGGCCCCGGATCTCCTCGTGGAGCCGGGGCCCTGAGCGGGGGTGTGGAGGTGGGGGATCAGACGGAGTTCCGGGCGGCGGCGCGGCGGCGCCTCACGATCAGGGCGCCCGCGGCGGCGCCGCCGAGGAGCAGCGCACCGAGGGCGTACGGGCCGGCGCCGTCGTCCCCGTCCGCGCCGGCGCCTGCGGCCCAGCCGAAGCCCGCTTCCACGGCACCGATCGGCCGGCCGGAGATCTGGTAGGTGACGGTCTGCTTGATGCGCGGCGGGCACTTGAGGGTCACGGTGTCCTGGCCGGAGGCGACGTCCAGCGGGAGCGTGAACTTACCCACCAGGACGCCCTTCCGGTCGCCCGGCAGGAGGTGGAACTGCCCGCCCGCCTCCGACTCGCCCTTGCCGTACGTCTCCTTGCCGCAGGCGGTGGTGCTGACAGTGACGGTGGTTCCGGGGGCCGCGTTCTCCGGATTGACCCGGACGTCACCGGAGGGCGCCGCGACGGCGGAGGGTGCGGACAGAACGAGGGCGACCAGGGCCAGGGCGAGCTGGGGACCCGTACGTGCGAGACGCATGCTTCTTCTCTCCTCTTCGGCGGAGCTTTCCCGGCCGGCTGTCGCGCGGCTCCTGTGCTGTGCTCCGTGCACGAGGAGATACCTGACTGGTCGTCACCGCAACGGGAAGTTCGCGCGCGCTGTCCCCCGGTCGGCGTCTTGATCCTCCGCGCCGGTGGTCGACGCCGCAGGTCACAGCGGCCCGCACGGTGCTCGGGAAGGAACGGTCGTCCTGCGGCGAACGGGCTAGTGATCTGGTTGTGAGTTCGCTGGGCACCACGTGAGTTGCTTTGCGTACCACTTTCGTGGGTTTGGCTGACGGGTGTCGGTTGGCTTCGGTCTGCTGTGGGTTGTGGGTGACAACAGGCTGGAGCCGCTGGTCCTGAGTGAGACCGAGCGGCAGGTGTTGAACAACTGGGTCAAGCGCCGGACGACCGCGCAAGGTCTGGCCCTGCGGGCTCGAATCGTGCTGGCATGTGCGGAGAGTGGCCCCAACCTGGCGGTCGCCGCCCGCCTGGGAGTCAGCCGGGGCACCGTCGCCAAGTGGCGCACGAGGTTCCTGCGGGCCAGACTCGACGGACTCGCCGACGAGCCGAGGCCCGGGGTGCCGCGGACCATTACAGACGCCCAGGTCGAAGACGTGGTGGTCCGCACTCTGGAGGAGACGCCTCCGGGCGGAACCCACTGGTCCAAGCGGGAGCTGGCCAAGGCCGTGGGCATCTCGCCGGCCAGTGTCCTGCGGATCTGGCACGCCTTCGGTCTGCAGCCATGGCGGACCGAGACGTTCAAGATCTCCCCGGACCCGTTCCTGATCGACAAGATCCGTGACGTCGTGGGCCTGTATCTCGCCCCGCCGGCGAACGCGGTGGTGTTCGCGGTGGACGAGAAACCGCAGATCCAGGCCCTTCAGCGGACCGCGCCGGTGCTGCCCATGGTCCCGGGAGTGCCCGAGCGGCGGAGTTTCGACTACATCCGGCACGGCACCGTCGACCTGTTCGCCGCGCTGAACACCGCCACCGGCAAAGTGATCACGAAACTGTCCGCCCAGCACCGGGCCGTGGACTTCCGCGACTTCCTCGACAAGATCGACCGCCAGACCGATCCCGGCCTGGCGGTCCACGTGATCTGCGACAACCTCTCCGCCCACAAGGCACCCGTGGTGCACAAATGGCTGCTCGCGCACCCCCGGTTCCAGCTCCACTTCACCCCGACCTACTCGTCGTGGATCAACCAGGTCGAGCGGTGGTTCGCCGAGCTGGAACGGCGCTGCCTGGAGCGTGGGGTGTTCTGTTCCCTCGACGACCTGAAGGCCGCACTCGAGGACTGGATCAAGGTCTGGAACGACGGGGCCCGGCCCTTCAAGTGGACCAAGACCGCCGACCAGATCCTCGACCGCATCTGCCGCTACTGCTCACGTATCTCCGAACCGGGTCACTAGAGCGTGTCCGGCGGATCAGGGCCTAGCCGTCCTGACCACGGTCGCGTGCCGACCGTTGACCGGGTGCCCGGGGGCGACCCGGTCGTGTCGGCGACGGGAAAGGGGTCAGCCCCGGCCCAGGATGGCCGTGAGGGCCTGCCGCAACGTCGCTCCGGGGTTCTCCGAGGCCCCTTCGGAGCGCCACGCGACGAACCCGTCGGGGCGGACCAGCACCGCGCCGTCCGTGGTGACGCCGTGCGCCTCCGCCCAGTCCGTGTCGCTCTCCGGGGAGAGCTCCGCGTCGGGGCCTTCGCCGATCCGGTACGAGTCGAGCGGCACCGACAGCTGCTGCCCGACCTGTGCCGCCGCGGTGTGCCACCCGCCGGCGCCGTCCGCGGAGCTCAGGAGCACCAGGGACCGCTCGTACAGGTCGAGGGTGGAGATCCGGGCGCCCGCGCGGTTCACCCACAGGTGGGGTGCCCGGCTCCCGGGTTCGCCCGTCAGGCGCAGTCCGTCGGGCACGACGGGCAGCGACCGGTCGGCGCCCAGGACGGCGCCCTGCGGATAGCGGTAGCCGAGCACCTGGTTGAGAATGCCGCCCTTCCCTCCCTTGGGGCCGCCGGATCCGGGGCCGGGGGCGTACCCGGGGTGGCTGTGTTCGACCGACCGCGACGCGGCGCGGGCGCTCGTCGTCTCCGCGACCGGCCGGCGCTCCGCGTCGTAGGACGCGAGCAGGCCGGGGCCGGCCCAGCCGCCCAGTACGGCGGCGAGCTTCCAGGCGAGGTTGTGCGCGTCCTGGATACCGGTGTTGGAGCCGAACGCCCCGGTGGGCGGCATCTCGTGGGCCGAGTCGCCGACGAGGAACACCCGGCCGTCCGCGTACCGTTCGGCGATCCTCTCGGCCGCGTGCCAGGGAGCTCTGCCCGTGATCTCCACATCGAGGTCCGGCACCCCGACGGCCCGCCGGATGTGGTCGATGCACCGCTCGTCGGTGAACTCCTCCAGCGTCTCGCCGTGTTCGGGGTGCCACGGAGCGTGGAACACCCAGCGCTCCCGATTGTCGACCGGCAGCAGGGCCCCGTCGGCCTCCGGGTTCGTCAGGTAGCAGACGATGAACCGCCGGTCGCCGACGACGTCCGCGAGGCCGCGGGAGACGAAGGTGACGCTCACGTTGTGGAACAGGTCGCCCTGACCGCTCTGCCCGATGCCGAGCCGCTCGCGAACGGGGCTGCGCGGGCCGTCCGCCGCGACGAGGTAGTCCGCGCGGATGGTGGTGTGCTCACCGGTGTCGCGGCTCTTGACCTGCGCGGTCACTCCTTCGGCGTCCTGGTCGAAGGACATCAGCTCCGTCGAGAACCGCAGATCCCCGCCCAGCTCCCCGGCGCGCTTGAGCAGCACCGGTTCGAGATTGTTCTGGCTGCACAGGCACCACCCGGCGGGGCTGAAGCGGGCGAGGCCGCCGCCGGGGTCGATCTCCTTGAACAGCCACTCGCCGACATCACCCACCAGGCTCGGCGTCTGCAGGATGCCGTTGTTGCCCGCCAGGACCGACGCGGCCTCCTGGATCTGCTGCGTCACCCCGGCACTGCGGAACAGCTCCATCGTGCGCACGTTGTTGCCGCGGCCGCGCGGGTGGATCGAGGTGCCCGCATGGCGCTCGACCAGGGTGTGCGGCACTCCGAGGCGCCCCAGGAACAGCGAGGTGGACAGGCCCACCAGCGAGCCGCCGACGATGAGTACGGGCGTGCGGTGACCGGCTGCTGCGCCGGCCACGTCGAATCGGTTCATTGTTCGTCTCCGGCGTCACCTGCGACGCGAATCGGGGATGGGATGCAGATTCATGCCCTTCGGCGCCGGGTCCGCGTGCCGGGGGCACCCGGATGACACGCGGTTCACTCGTCCGCTCGTTCGGGCTCGCGCGCCGTCGGCGCTCCTGTCAACTATCGACACATCACGACCCCGGCGTTTCCGCCCCGTAGGTCGTCCCCGCCCCCCACCGAAACAGAAAGAGGTGTGCCGGATGGCCCCCTCGGGACGCATCTCGCAGTCGGCCTTCGACGGCTCCAAGCTGCGGGTGATCCTCCTGCTCGACCTGTACGAAGGAGCTCAGCAGCAGTTCCTGGACGCGTACGAACTCATGCGCAAGCAGGTCGCCTCCGTTCCCGGTCACATCAGCGACCAGCTCTGCCAGTCCATCGAGAACCCCTCGCAGTGGCTCATCACCAGCGAGTGGGAGAGCGCTCCGCCGTTCCTCGCGTGGGTGAACAGCGAGGAGCACGTCGAGACCGTCAAGCCGATGCACAGCTGCGTCCGGGACACCCGTTCGATGCGCTACAGCATCCTCCGGGAGACCGGTCCCGGTCAGCAGGCCTCGCAGGGCACGGCATCGGCGGGCACACAGGTGGCCGCCCGCGTGGGCGACGGCGCGGCACGCCACGCCCTCACCTTCACCGTCAAGCCGGGCTCCGAGTCGAAGGTGGCGGAGATCCTGGCCGGGTACGAGTCGCCCCGGGCCCAGGTCGACGAGACCACACGGCTGCGCCGTACCTCCCTCTTCATGCACGGCAATCGCGTCGTGCGGGCCGTGGAGGTGGAGGGCGACCTCCTCGCGGCACTGCGGCACGTCGCCCGTCAGCCCGAGGTACGAGCGGTCGAGGAGGCCATCAACCCGTACCTGGAGCAGGACCGGGACCTGACCGACCCCGAGTCGGCGCGCGTGTTCTTCACCCGTGCCGCGCTCCCGGCCGTCCACCACGTGGTGTCCGACCGGCCGGCACCGGCCGACCTGCGACGGCACGCGCTGTACTACCCGGCCAAGGAAGGCCGCGGGATGGAGCTGGCCCGGCTACTCGCCCATCAGGACCAGGCCGCGGCGGACGATCCGGACAGCCCGGTGTACGGCAGCACCGTGTTCCATCGCGACGACATCGTGGTGCGCCTCATCGACATCACGGGCGAACCCGACCTCGACCCCGTCGCCTCCCTCGGGATCAAGGGCGCCGGCAAGGCCGCGGAGCTGGAACACCTCCTCGACGGCGCCGCGATCGGCGTCGAGGGCTCCCTGAAGACGGAACGCAACGTCAACCGGCTCCTGTCGCACGCCGACATGCTGCCCGTCACCGACCGCTCGGCGGATTCCTGACAGCCAGTCGCGGCCCCGCCGCAGTCGCTCCCCAGCACGTCACTGCCACATCCGGAGGTATCAGCATGCTCAAGCAGCGTCCACGCATCGTGAACCTGAGCGAGACGGAACCCAACCGCAGGCGGGGAGGTGACCTGCGGGCCATGCTCACGCCGGCCACGGTGGGTTCCACCAGCGGCTTCATGGGCCTGGCCATCGTCCAGCCGGGCGAGCGCATCGGCGAGCACTACCACCCGTACTCCGAGGAGTTCGTGTACGTCGTCTCGGGCGCGCTGGAAGTGGACCTGGACGGCGACACGTACGCGCTCCGGCCCGATCAGGGACTCCTGATCCCGATCGACGTGCGGCACCGCTTCCGCAACGTGGGCGACGTGGAGGCCCGCATGGTCTTCCACCTGGGCCCGCTCGCCCCCCGGCCGAGCCTCGGCCACGTCGATACGGAGGTCACCGACGAGGCGCAGCTGGCCGCCGCGGGTCCGCACCTGACCGTGGGCGATCCGGGACAGGTGTCCGAGCGAAGCGGGGCCATCGAGTGACCCGGCGAGTCGCCGTCACCGGTGTCGGTGTGGTCGCTCCGGGCGGCACCGGAGCGAAGGCGTTCTGGGACCTCCTCGCCGCCGGCCGTACCGCGACCCGCGGCATCACCCTGTTCGACCCGGTCGGGCTGCGCTCCCGCATCGCCGCCGAGTGCGACTTCGACCCGGCGGACCACGGACTGGACCCGGACCTGAGCCGCCACGCCGACCGGTACATCCAGTTCGCCGTCGTCGCCGCCGGGGAAGCCGTCCGCGACTCCGGACTCGACACCGGCACCGAGGACCCCTGGCGCGTCGCCGTCTCCCTGGGCAGCGCCGTCGGCGGCACCACCCGGCTCGAACACGACTACGTCCTGGTCAGCGAGGGCGGCCGGCGGTGGGACGTGGACCACCGCGCGGCCGACCCCAAGTTGCACATGGCGTTCTCGCCGAGCACGCTCGCCTCCGTCGTGGCCGAACAGTTCGGCGCCCGAGGCCCGGTGCAGACCGTCTCCACCGGATGCACCTCCGGCCTCGACGCCGTCGGCTACGCCTTCCACACCATCGAGGAAGGCCGGGCGGACGTCTGCATCGCGGGCGCGTCGGACTCCCCCATATCCCCGATCACCATGGCCTGCTTCGATGCCATCAAGGCCACCTCGCCCGACAACGACGACCCGGAGCACGCCTCCAGGCCCTTCGACAACAACCGCAACGGTTTCGTCATGGGCGAAGGCGCGGCCGTCCTCGTCCTGGAGGAGTACGAGCACGCCAGGGCCCGCGGTGCGCACATCTACTGCGAGATCGGCGGCTACGCCACCTTCGGCAACGCGTACCACATGACCGGTCTGACCGGCGAGGGCCTGGAGATGTCCCGGGCGATCGACTCGACGCTCGACCAGGCCCGGCTCGACCCCACGCTGGTCGACTACGTCAACGCGCACGGCTCGGGCACCCGGCAGAACGACCGCCACGAGACCGCCGCCGTGAAGCGGTCCCTGGGGGCGCACGCCTATGACACGCCCATGAGCTCCATCAAATCCATGGTGGGGCACTCGCTGGGCGCGATCGGCGCGATCGAGGTGGCCGCCTGCGTTCTCGCGCTGAAGCACCAGGTCGTCCCTCCGACGGCGAACTACGAGACCCCCGACCCCGAGTGCGACCTGGACTACGTGCCGCGCACCGCCCGCCCCCGGAAGCTCAGGAACGTGCTCTCCGTGGGCAGCGGATTCGGCGGATTCCAGTCCGCGGTCCTCCTGACGGGGCCGGGCGGGAGGACACGATGAGCACTGAGCGCTCACGGCGCGCGGTCGTCACCGGCATCGGTGTGATCGCCCCCAACGGACTGCGTGCCGACGCGTACTGGAAGTCCGTCCGGGAAGGACTCGGCGTACTGGACCGGATCACCCGTGAGGGGTGCGAGGACCTGCCGCTCAAGGTCGCGGGCGAGGTCCGTGGCTTCGACGCCTCCGCTCTGATCGAGGAGCGCTTCCTCGTCCAGACCGACCGTTTCAGCCACTACGCGATGGCCGCGGCCCAGCTCGCCCTCGACGACGCCGGCCTCGCCCACGACGGACAGGAGGACCCGTTCTCGATCGGCGTCGTCACCGCGGCCGGTTCCGGCGGTGGCGAGTTCGGCCAGCGAGAGCTCCAGAAGCTCTGGGCCCAGGGATCCAAGTTCGTCGGCCCGTACCAGTCCATCGCCTGGTTCTACGCCGCGAGCACCGGCCAGATCTCCATCCGGAGCGGGTTCAAGGGGCCGTGCGGTGTGGTCGCGAGCGACGAGGCGGGGGGCCTGGACGGCATCGCCCACGCGGCCCGGGCCGTACGGCGTGGGACCGGCGCGGTGCTCGTCGGAGCGGCGGAGGCGCCCCTCGCCCCGTACTCGATGGTGTGCCAGCTCGGATACCCGGAGCTCAGCACCGTCGAGGACCCGGACCGCGCCTACCGGCCCTTCACCCGGGCAGCCTGCGGCTTCGTCCCCGCCGAGGGCGGTGCGATGCTCGTCGTGGAGGACGAGTCCCGTGCCCGCGACCGGGGGGCGGCCGTCCGGGCCGTCGTGGCCGGCCACGGCGCCACGTTCACCGGCGCCTCCCGATGGGAGGAGTCCCGGGAGGGACTCGCCCGCGCCATCCGCGTCGCCCTCGACGAGGCCGCGTGCGCGCCCGAGGAGATCGACGTCGTCTTCGCCGACGCCCTGGGCGTACCGGAGGCGGACCGTGCCGAGGCACTGGCGATCGCCGACGTCCTCGGGGCACACGCCACGCGCGTGCCCGTCACGGCGCCCAAGACGGGCATCGGCCGCGCCTACTGCGGGGCGCCCGTCCTGGACACCGCCGCCGCGGTCTTCGCGATGGAACACGGCGTGGTCCCCCCCACCCCCAACGTGTTCGACATCTGCCACGACCTCGATCTGGTGATGTCCCGCGCTCGCCCCGCCGAGCTGCGCACGGCCCTCGTCCTCAGCCGGGGACTCATGGGATCCAACGCGGCGCTGATCGTGCGCCGCGGCGACGACTCCGCCTGGTAGGACCGGGCGGGAAGGAGAGCACAGATGATCACCACCGCACTGACCTTCGACGAGCTCGCCGCGCTGATGAAGCAGGCGGCCGGGGTCACCGTCGACGCCCGGGAGCTGGAGAAGGCGCCGGACGCGCCGTTCACCACCCTCGGCCTCGACTCGCTCGGTCTGCTCGGGATCGTCGGCGAGTTGGAGAACCGGTACAGCGTGGCGCTGCCCACCGACGCCGAGCGTTGCAAGACACCCGCCGAGTTCGTCGGCCTGGTCAACAACACCCTCAAGACGGGAGTCTGACGTGTCCGGCCACACCGACAACAGCGTCACCATCGACGCCCCTCTCGATCTCGTCTGGGACATCACCAACGACATCGAGAACTGGCCCGATCTCTTCAGCGAGTACGCCTCCCTCGACGTGCTGTCCCGCGAGGGCGACTCCACCACCTTCCGTCTGACCATGCACCCGGACGAGTCCGGGAAGGTCTGGAGCTGGGTGTCGGAGCGCACCGTCGACCGCCCCGGGCGGACCGTCCGCGCCCGCCGCGTCGAGACCGGCCCGTTCGACCACATGAACATCCGGTGGGAGTACGAGGAGACACCGGCCGGCGTCCATATGCGCTGGGTGCAGGACTTCGCGATGAAGCCCGACGCTCCGGTCGACGACGCCTGGATGACCGACAACATCAACCGCAACTCCCGCACGCAGATGGCTCTCATCCGGGACCGCGTCGAGCAGGTCGCCCGCGACCTGCGGAGCGCCCCCGTCCTGCCCGGCTGACCTCAGCCGGCCGCACACCCGCAGCCCACACCTTGGAAGGACGCTCGATGCACCACGCCCTGATCGTCGCCCGCATGGCGCCCGGTTCGGCTCCGGCGATCGCCGACGTGTTCGCCGCCTCCGACCGTGGGGAACTCCCGCACCTGGTCGGCGTCACCCGGCGTCGCCTGTTCCAGTTCGGCGACGTGTACCTGCACCTCATCGAGTCGGACCAGGACCCGGGGCCGGCCATCGCGAAGCTGTCCGGGCACCCGGAGTTCCGGGACGCCAGCGAGAAGCTGTCGGCGTACGTCACCGCGTACGACCCGGAGACGTGGCGAGGCCCCAAGGACGCCATGGCGCAGTGCTTCTACCGCTGGGAGCGCGACGCGGCTTCCTGACCCCCCGAGGCACGCACGGCAGGGAAACCCGAGGCCGCCCGCCCCGCGAACGACGCGGAGCGGGCGGCCTCGGGTTTCCCTCCTTCGGCCCCGTCAGACGGGGACGGTGCACTCGAAGGCGTGGAGGTACGCGTTGACCGGGCGGATCTCGCCGATGACGAGCCCCGCGTCCGTCAGCCGGTCGACCATGCTCTGCCGGGTGTGCTTCGCACCGCCGACATTGAGGAGCAGCAGCAGGTCCATGGCCGTCGTGAACCTCATCGAAGGCGTGTCGTCCACGAGGTTCTCGATCACGACGACCCGGGCGCCGGGGCGCGCTGCCTTGCGGACGTTGGCGAGCGCCCGGCGGGTGCTGTCGTCGTCCCATTCCAGGATGTTCTTGATGATGTACACATCAGCCTGGATCGGGATGTCCTCGCGGCAGTCACCGGCCACGACACGGACCCGGGGGCTCAGCGCGCCGCCGTCCCGCAGGCGCGGGTCGGCGTTCTCCACCACTCCCGGCAGGTCGAGCAGCGCGCCCTTCAGGGAGGGGTGCTTCTCCAGCAGACTCGCCAGGACGTGCCCCTGTCCGCCTCCGATGTCGGCGACGCAGGACACGTCCCCGAGGTCGAGAAGGTCCGCCACGTCCTGCGCCGACTGCTTGCTCGACGTCGTCATGGCTCGGTTGAAGACGTAGGCGGACTCGGGCGCGTCCTCGTTGAGGTACGCGAAGAACTCCCGGTCGTACACGTCCTCGAAGACGTTCCGTCCGGAGCGCACCGCCTCGTCGAGCTTCGGCCAGACGTCCCACGTCCACGGCTCGGTGCACCACAGCGCGATGTACCGCAGGCTGTGCGGATCGTCCTCGCGCAGGAGCCGGGACATCTCCGTGTGGGCGAAGGTGCCGTCGGCGTGCTCGGTGAAGACCCCCTGGCAGGACAGTGCGCGCAGGAGCCTGCGCAGTGTCAGCGGCTGGGTCTTCACCGCCGCCGCGAGGTCCTCCACGGTCATGGGCGTGTCGCCCAGGGCGTCGGCCACGCCCAGGCGGGCGGCCGCACGGACGGCGGCGGCGCACGCCGCCCCGAACACGAGTTCCCTCAGCCGCATGGGCGGGGCGGGAGCCGGATCAACCGTTGTCATCTGCCTTGTCCTTGCTGTCGTGCCGTGAGTGGTGACGGGGAACCCGGTGAGTCAGCACATTCCGGCCGGTTCCGAGAGCGTGCAGGTGTTGCGGGTGAAGGTGTTTCCCTGACCGGTGTCCCGGTTGGCCAGATCGGCGGGGCTGTTGCTCATCACCACGTTGTCGCGGATCGCGTTCTGCTCGTTCGGAACGCCCACGAAGCTCTTGAACAGCACGATGCCGCCCGAGAGCGGCGAGGTGCCCACGTTGTCGACGACCCTGTTCTTCTCCACCACCGTCTCCTCGGCGCCGGTGAGGACGATTCCCGTGCCTTGCAGGAAGGGCAGACGGGGGGTCTTCGGGCAGTACTTGTTGTTCGCGTGGATGTCGTTCCGGCGCAGGGTCATCGCCCCGGCGCGCGGGGTGGACTCGTCGCCCACCACGAACACCGCGGCGCAGTTCCCGGTCGCCTCGTTGTGCTCGACTGTCACGTTCCGCAGGCGCCTCACCGTGATGCCGATCCGGTTGCCGGACAGGGTGTTGTGCGTGAGCACCGTCCCCCCGGCATCCGTGGCGCCGTGCTCCGTGTCGGTGGTGTTGGCCAGGAACAGTCCGGCGTCCCCGTTGTTCCGGGCGATGTTGTGGCTGAACACGCCACGTACGGATCTCTCCTGGGCGATGCCCCACTTCCCGTTCTTGTCGGCGAGCACCTTGTGGACCGTGAGCCGGTCGGTCCTGGACGCCCACAGGCCGTTGCCGGTGAAGCCCCTGAGCGTGAGCGAGCGCACGGTGACGCCCTCGACGGGGCGGCTGTCCGTCCCGGTCACGCAGATGCCGTGACCGGCCTTGGCGCACGCGTCGTCGGCAGCGGAGTCGCCGGGCACGATGACGGTGGAGGGGTGGCCCGAGCCGCGCAGCGTCAGGCCCGACGTCGTGATGCGGACGCTCTCACGGTAGGTGCCGGGAAGCAGGATGATGGTGTCCCCCGGCTTCGCGGCGTCCACGGCCTTCTGGATCGATGCGCCGGGCCTCACCAGGTGCGCCGTCGGGCTGTCGGCCGGCGGGGCGGCTGCGCCCAGACCCGAGACCGAGAGAGCCACGGCGCAGGCCACGAGGGCAAGCTGTCGTTTGGTCATGTGCCGAAGCTATGAGCGCGTTTTCCGGCCTGCCACCGCTGATCCTCCAGGCGGACCTAGGCATACCTCCTTGTGGTCCACGCACGGGCGTGGCGCGCGGGTCCTGGCCGGGAACGCCTCTCCTCCATGAATCATGGAGGCCGCCGGGGGCACCTCTTCGGTGCAGCGGGCGGCGAAGGGGTTCGGATGCGTAAATGGTGGCCCTTGATCGCGATCTGCCTCGGCACCTTCATGCTGCTGGTGGACGTCACCATCGTGACCGTGGCGCTGCCCGCCATGGCGGCGGACCTCGGCACGACGCTCGCCGATCTCCAGTGGGTGGTCGACATCTACGCGCTGGCACTGGCGTCGCTGTTGCTCGGCGTCGGTTCCCGCGCAGACCGGATCGGCCGCAAGAAGGTGTACCTGGTCGGGCTGATCGTCTTCACCGCCGCTTCGGTGGCGTGCGCGGTCGCCCCGAACGCGGGTGTGCTGATCGGCGCCAGGGCCGTACAGGGCATGGGCGCCGCCGGGATGTTCGGTACGACGATCGCCCTGCTCGGCATGCACTACAGCGGCCGGGACCGGGGGGTGGCCTTCGCGGTGTGGGGCGCCACCAACTCGGTCGCCGCCGCGGCCGGGCCGATGGTCGGCGGACTCCTCACCCAGTACCTGGACTGGCGATGGATCTTCTTCGTCAACCTGCCGGTCTGCCTGGTCGCCGTCGTGATGACGCTGCGTTCGGTGCGAGAGGTCAAGGGCGAGGGCCGGCAGCGTACGGACGTGCTCGGCATGGTCACCTTCACGGTGGCGAGCGGGGCCCTCACGTTCGGGCTGATCCGAGCCCACTCCGACGGCTGGACGGCGTCCTTCACGCTCGCCCTGTTCGCGGCGGCGGCCGTCGCCCTCACCCTCTTCGTCGTGGTCGAGACGAGGCACGAGCACCCCATCCTCGACCTGTCGCTGTTCCGCAGGCCGTCGTTCACCGGCATCATGATCAGCGCCCTGTTCCTGCAAGGCGCCGCGTTCGCCTATCTGCTGTTCGAGTCGCTGTGGATGCAGTCCGTCCTGGGGTACGAGCCCGTCGAAGCGGGTCTGTACATCCTGCCCATGTGCGCCTCCGCGTTCGTCGTCTCGGCGCTCGCGGGCCGCTTCGGCCCCTGGTCGCCCCGGGCGTCCATCGGGGGAGGTCTCGCGCTCATCGCCCTGGGTTCCGGAATGCAGGCCACCCTCGACGCCGGGTCTTCGGGCGGCAGTCTTGTGGCGGGGCTCGTCGTCTCCGGCCTGGGGGTCGGGCTCGTGACGCCGAGCCTGTCGGCGGCGGCCCTGGCCACGGTGCCGCCGGAGCGCGGAGGCATGGCGGGTGGTGCGGTCAACACCTTCCGCCAGTTGGGCTTCGCCTTGGGGATCGCCGTGTTCGGCGTGATCTTCCAGTCGCGGATCGAAAGTGTGCTGAAGGCCGACGGCAGTGTCCCGGACCCGCACGGGACGGCCGTCGCTCTGAGCGGCGGACAAGCCCGGTCGATCGTCGCCGGCTGGCCGGAAGGCGACCGCGCCGAGATGGCCCACCTGGTACGTGAGGCGTTCGCGTCCGGCCTGAACGCGGTGCTGGTCGTGGCGGCGGCACTGGGGGCGGCGGCCTCCCTGCTCGTCGTCGCGACGGTACGCGTCCCCGCGGGCGGCGCCGAGCAGCGGAGGCCGCAACGGGGCGCGAGCCCGCACGGACACGAGACGCGCGCGGACGCCGCCCTGTAGCGCCGGCCGAGCAGCCCTTCGACAGCGCCACGAAACGTACCGCGCGCCGGCGGCTGAGGGGCGACGGCTCCGACGGCTAGCGGGCTCCCCGCGCGTACCGATCGCGGCGCAGGGTAGCCGGTCAGTGTGAGAGGCGAAGGAGGCGGTGCGGCATGAGGAGCTCGACGACCGGGCCGCCCACCCGTCCGATCCCCCGGGATCCTTCGGAGCCGCGCCCCGCGCCTCCCCCGCGTCCCTTCCCGGTCGATCCGGAGCCGCCGCGGCCCACGCCCGGGCCTGCGCCGGAACCGGCGCCGGGGCCCCGGGCCGGACCTCCGCCCTCGGGCTGCATGAAGATCATGAAAAGGCGATGCGCAGCCGGTCGCGGTGCGCGGCGATCCACGTGGCGAAGGACTGAAGGTCCGGGTCGAGGTCGCGGACGGCGGCGAGGTCGCGGGCCGCGACGAAGCGCTCCTCGCAGTCCGCGTAGTACTGGAACATGTTGCCCGCCTCGTCCGCGCCGGGAAATCCCTGGGCGCGGAACTCGTCCGGGGTCATCGGCTCGTACCGGACCGGCTCGTCGAGCGCGGCCCCGATCGACGCGGCCATGTCGGCGATCTTGAGGTGTTCCCCGGCGATGCTGACCGTGGCGGCGATGACGTCGGTGCCACGGCGGAAGAGGGCCAGCGCGGTCCTGCCGATGTCGGCGACGGCGATGCCGGAGAGCTTGTGGTCACCCATCGGGTAG
Organism: Streptomyces sp. NBC_00094; assembly: GCF_026343125.1. Lineage (NCBI taxonomy): Bacteria > Bacillati > Actinomycetota > Actinomycetes > Kitasatosporales > Streptomycetaceae > Streptomyces > Streptomyces sp. NBC_00094. The sequence goes on from NZ_JAPEMB010000001.1 coordinate 745,420, forward strand.
GTCAGCAGGAAGGCGCCGTCCTCGCCGCGCCGTGGAGCGAAGTCGCTCAACAGGTTCTCCCAGTAGAAGGTGGTGCGCAGGAAAGTCGTGGGGACGCCCGCGTCGACGAAGTACCGGTCGGCCTCCGCCTTGCCGTCGAAGTGCGGCACCTTGTAGCGCTCCTGGAGCGTCGGCATCCGCTCGTCGTCCAGCGGGATGCACGCGCGCGTGTCCTCCAGCGTGGACCAGATCGCGTGCTGGACCCCGGCATGCGAAGCGGCCTGGGCGAGGGCCAGCGCCTGGGTCTTCTCCCGTTCGGCGGACATGTGTTCCCAGAAGGGAGTGACCAGATAGGCCCCGTACGCGTGCGCGAAGGCAGGGCCGAGGCTCGGTGGATCGTCCATGTCCGCGGCGACGATGTCCGTGACGCCGAGGCGCCTCAGTTCCTGAGCGGGATCCCCGTCGGGGTGGCGGGTGACGGCCCGTACCGTGAACTCTTCCTCCTGATCGGCCAGGACGGCTCGGACAAGGCCGCCGCCCTGCCGGCCGGTCGCCCCGATCACCGTGATGACCTTCTTCTCGGCCATGACTCGCCTCGTCTCGCAGCCGCCCGCCGATGCGGCGGACCTCGGGGGTGCCCTCCCTGTGTCTTCTATGACTCCTGGTGTCTTCTATGACTCCTGCTCCGTGCCGGGTTCCGGTGGCTCTGGTCGTACGGCTCACCCGCCGAGCCCACCGGCTCACGTTCCGTTGCCCGAAGTCTCGGGCCGCGACGTGAACCTCTGATCGGCTCCTGCCCGGGGTATCAGCCGGTATGCGCCCCGGCGAGCGCGTGAGGCGGGGGGTGACGTGGCGAGAGCACCACGCGCGCCGTGGTCCTTCACCGGGCTGACGGCGCTTGCCGTGAGCGGCGCGCTCGCGGACACGTGGCCTACCGACGAACCGTCGCCACCCGGTCCGTGCCGCCTGCCGGGCCTCAGGCCATGCCGTCCGCCCCGCCCGGTCCCATGCCCTGAGCCGGGCCGAGACCGGGCCTGCTCGCCCCGGGCACCGGGACCCTGCCGCGGGCCTCGGCCGCGCCCACACCGATGTCGGCCCTGCCGGGCGACTGCGGAACCGTGTCAAACCATGCCATAGCGGGCATCTCTCCTTCAGGACGCTCGACCGACGGACCGCCGCCGCTCCCCTCGCGACCGCGGCGGCAGGCCCACCGCCACCGTCGAAGGAGCTCTCATGTCGACCGTCAGAGCCCGCTCCGTCACCACGCGCTCCGCCACCCCCCGCCTGCCCGCGGCGGCCGCCCGGGGTGCGGAGGCCTCGACGCGCCGGGCGGCGCTGGGCCGACTGCCCGAGCCGGTCAACCCCACCGCCGCCTCCACGGACGACGCCCGCGCCCTCTCCGTCGGGCTCTTCACGCGGCTGCGGGAGCTGGACGAGGGCACCCCGGAGTACGCGTACGTCCGCAACACCCTGGTGGAGCTCAACCTCAGCCTCGTCAGGTTCGCCGCCCGCCGGTTCAGGAACCGCGCCGAGCCGATGGAGGACATCGTCCAGATCGGGACGATCGGCCTCATCAAGGCCATCAACCGCTTCGACCCCGACCGGGGCGTCGACTTCTCCTCCTTCGCCCTGCCCACGATCACCGGCGAGATGAAGCGCTTCTTCCGCGACACCAGCTGGGCCGTACGCGTTCCACGACGCCTCCAGGAACTGCGGATCGACCTGGCGAAGGCCACCGACGCACTGGAGCAGCGCCTCGGTCACCGTCCCACCCGGGCCGAGATCGCCACCCACCTCCACCTCACGCAGGAGGCCGTCGCCGAGGGCCAGCTCGCCGCCCACGCCTACTCCGCCCACTCCCTGGACATCCCCGCGAGCGACGAGGACGCGACCCCCGGAGCGAGCGAACGGCAGCTCGCGGCCTCGGAGCCCTCCTACGAACTGATCGAGTCCCTCATGGCGCTGCGGCCGCTCATCACCCGGCTCGACGCCCGCGACCGGCGCCTCCTCGAACTCCGCTTCGGCGAGGAACTCACCCAGGCCGAGATCGGCCTGCGGCTCGGCCTCTCCCAGATGCACGTCTCACGCCTGCTCAGCCGTGTCCTCGGCGAGCTCAGGCAGGGCCTGCTCCAGGACGGCGCCACGGCGGGCGGGACGGGCGACTGACCTCCACCCACACCACCTTGCCCACCGCCCCCGGCCCCTTCGCCTCACTGCCCCAGGCGCCGGCCAGCCGCTCCAGCACCATCAGACCGTGCCCGCCTGGCAGCGCGGGCGAGCGGGCCAGTACACGCGGGTGCTCGGGGCTCGAGTCGGCCACCTCCACCCGCAGCCGGTCGCCCTCGTGCCGCAGCACGAGCTCCTCGGGGCCTCCCGCGTGCAGACACGCGTTGGTGACGACCTCCGACACGAGGAGCAGGACGTCCTCCACCCGCTCCCCGGCCTCGTCGCTCTCCGCGGGGATCCACCCCCAGTCCGCCAGCGCCGCGGCGGTGAAGTCCCTGCACCGCGACACCACGCCCCGGGTCCCGTGCAGCACGAGCCTTCGCACCTGCTCCTGACGGCCGTCAGCCCTCTCGGCCATGGATCCCGCCACCTTCGCGCCCGTGCTCGGAGAGCGCCTCGTCCAAGGTCTCGTACACCCGGAAGACCGCCCGGGCCCCCGTGATCTCGAACATCCGGGCCACCGGCCGGCGGATTCCCGCGAGCTCCAGCCGTCCGCCTGCCTCCCGCATCCGCAGACGCGCCCTCAGCAGGGTGTTCAGCCCGGAGGAGTCGCAGAACCCCAAGGCGGAGCAGTCGACGACGATCCTGCCCGCTCCAAGGCGCTCCGCCAGCGCCTCCCGCAGCGGATCCACCGTGTCACGATCGAGTTCGCCGACCAGCACCAGGACGGCGGTTTCCTCCTGGGGCACGGGGCGGACCTCCACCCGGAACCTCTCGCGCGGGGACGCCTCCTTCTCTCCCTCCCCCGAAGCCTCGTCCTGCATGGGCTCGCCTTCCTCGCACGTTCCGTTCTCCCTTCACCTTCGCAGCGATCGGACGGTCTGTCGCGAGAAGCGGCGGCCGGTCAGGACCGGGGAATATCCCTCGGGATCCGGGGCAGGCGTCATGACATGGCCGAGCGCCGCGAAGAGACCCCAGCCCCGCCCCGAAAGCCGGGCAGGGAGTCGATGGACGAAGTGGCGACCAGGATCCCCGAGGAAGTCGGGCATGCCGCGCGCCGCCTGCGCCGTGGTGCCGCGCGGTTCGGGCGTGCCTCACCGACCGCTGCCGAAGACGGAGACGGAGACGGAGACGGGGACGGAACCGTCCGCACGTCTGACACTTCCGGAACCTCCAGCACCTCCCCCACTTCCCGCACCACCGGGACCTCCAGCAGCTCCGACACCTCCGCATCCCCTGGTCGGACGCGGACGGGCGGGTGAGTGCCATGGACGCCGGAGGCCCCCGTCTCCGCGTGGAGACCCGGCCCGGCGAGCGTCCCGGCATCGTCGTCCTGATGCTGGACGGCGTACTCGACCATGAGACGGCGGCTCCCCTGCGGGACGCACTCGAAGAGAACGTCGGCGCGGAGCGTGTCGTCGTCGACTGCTCCGGACTGCGGTTCTGCGATTCGACCGGCCTGAACGTCCTCCTGCGAGCGCGGTTGCGGGTGCTGGCCGAGGGAGGACGTGTGGAGCTCTCGGGCCTACACCCGCCCGTGGACCGGATGTTCGAGATCACCGGGGCTCGGAGGCTGTTCCGGGTGTACGCCGATCCCGGCACCGCGCTCCACGCCCCGCCGCCGGCGTCATAGGCGCGCTCGCGCGACAGGGCGCGTCCCCGCTGCCGTACCTCTCTCTCCTCCCTCTCCCCTATCCCTCTCCCCTCTCCCCTCCCTCTCTCCCTCGCGGATTCGTCGCCCCCTCACAGGGTTCGCCGCCGCTCACCGGGGCAGCGGCCGTATATGACCAGCCGGAACGTGCGGCCCGGGTGTGCCACCGACCGCACTCGCCGCTACGAGCTCACGGAGGGCGCAGGCGTGGCGCGGAAATGCCGTGACGTCACGCAGCAGGCGCTGACCGACTGGTTCGGGGCGGCGGGCGGACCCGGGCGGATCGCCGCCGAGGACGCGCTGCTGTTGGTGTCGGAGCTCGTCACCAACGCGTTCGCGCACGGTGGCGCCCCGTACGAGCTGCGCCTCGACCGCACCGACGGGCGGCTGTGGGTGCAGGTCAGCGACACGAACCCGAGACGGCCCCGCCCTCGTGGACCGCATCACGCGGAACGGTCCTCCGGTCACGGGCTGTATCTCATGGGACGGCTCTCCGCCGCCTGGGGATCGGTCCCGCGCGGACGCGGGAAGGCCGTGTGGTTCGCGGTGGAAGTGCCGCCCGGGGTCCGGCAGCCGTGATCGTCCTACAGTGGAGGGGTGGCATGGGGCCTCCGCCGTGCACCCCGCACTCGGGCCCGCACCACGATCGCCCTGTGCGAGGTCCTTCATGGCAGAGCGCAGACCGCCGCCCCCCGACGCGAAGCCACCGCCTGCGGAGCCCGGTGAGAACGGCCCTCATTCCGGGCTCGGCGACAACGGGCTCCGTCAGTTGCTCGCCGGGCTGACGGCCGTACGGGACGGGGACCTCAGCGTCCGGCTCCCCGAGGCCGGCGGCGACATCCTGGGAGAGATCGCCGGCGTCTACAACGACATGGTCGGCCGGCTCTCGCTCGTCACGTCCGAGGTCACCCGCGTGGCCGGCGAGGTCGGCGGGCAGGGCCTGCTGGGCGGCCGGATCCGCGAGCCCGGGGCACGCGGGGTGTGGCGGGAGCTGACCTCCGGCGTCAACACCATGGCCGACAACCTCACGTCCCAGGTGCGGTCCATCGCCCAGGTGGCGACGGCCGTCGCCCGCGGCGACCTCACCCGGAAGATCCAGGTGGACGCCCGCGGCGAGATCCTGGAGCTGAAGGAGACCATCAACACGATGGTCGACCGGTTGTCCTCCTTCGCCGAGGAGGTCACCCGTGTGGCCCGCGAGGTGGGTACGGAGGGCAAACTCGGCGGACAGGCCACCGTCCGGGGGGTGTCCGGCACCTGGAAGGACCTCACGGACAACGTCAACTCCATGGCGGACAACCTCACCAACCAGGTGCGCAACATCGCCCAGGTCACCACGGCCGTCGCCCAGGGCGACCTGACCAGCCGGATCGACGTCTCCGCCCGCGGCGAGATCCTCGAACTCAAGACCACGATCAACACGATGGTCGACCAGTTGTCGTCCTTCGCCGCCGAGGTCACCCGGGTAGCCCGAGAGGTGGGTACGGAGGGCAAACTCGGCGGACAGGCCGAGGTCGAGGGCGTGTCCGGCACATGGAAGCGGCTCACCGAGAGCGTCAACGAACTCGCCGGGAACCTGACCCGCCAGGTCCGTGCCATCGCCGAGGTCACCAGTGCCGTCGCCGAGGGCGACCTGACCCGTTCGATCACCGCGCACGCACCCGGCGAGGTCGGGGAACTCCGCGACAACATCAACGCGATGGTCGAATCGCTCCGTGCCACGACCCGGGCCAACGAGGAGCAGGACTGGCTCCAGACCAACCTCGCCCGGATCACCGGCCTCCTCCAGGGCACCCGGAGCCTGCCCGAGCTCGCCGAACTGATCACGGCCGAGGTGCCCCCGCTCGTCGCCGCCCAGTACGGCGCCTTCTTCCTCGCCGAGGACGGCGAGGACGGCACCGAGCTTGTCATGACCGCCTCCTACGGCTCCCCCGGCGGCCCCGACGCCGCACCGCGTCGCTTCTTCCTCGGGCAGGGCCTCGTCGGGCAGGCCGCCCGCGACCGGCGGACGCTCCTCGTCGAGCACCTGCCCGCCGGTTACGCCACGGTCGCCTCCGGGGCGGGTTCCGCCGAGCCGACCACGCTGATCGTGCTGCCGATCGTCGTCGAGGAACAGGTGCTCGGCACGGTCGAGTTCGCCTCACTGCACCCGTTCACCAGTCTGCGACGGGAGTTCCTGGACCGGTTCGTGGACAGCGCGGGAGCGGTGCTCAGCTCGCTGCTCGCCAATCTCCGCACCGACGAACTCCTGGGCCAGTCCCGCAGACTGGCCGACGAACTGCGTTCCCGGTCGAAGGAGTTGCAGAGCCGCCAGCAGGACCTTCAGCTGTCGAACGCCGAGTTGAAGGAGAAGGCGGCCCTCCTGGCCGTACGGAACAAGGACATCGAGTCGAAGAACCTCGTCATCGAGCAGGCCCGTCAGGAGCTGGAGGAGCGTGCCCGGCAGCTGTCGCGCACCTCCATGTACAAGTCCGAGTTCCTCGCCAACATGAGCCACGAGCTGCGCACACCGCTCAACAGCCTGCTGATCCTCGCCCGGTTGCTCGCCCAGAACACCGAGGGCAATCTGACGGGGAAACAGGTCGAGTACGCCGAGGTGATCCACTCCGCCGGTTCCGACCTGCTCCGGCTGATCAACGACATCCTCGACCTGTCGAAGGTCGAGGCCGGCAAGATGGACGTCACGCACGAGCCGTTCGCCCTTCACCAGCTCGTGGAGTACCTGGTCGCGACCTTCGGGCCGGTGGCCGACGAGCGACGGCTGGAGTTCGCCGTCACCGTGGCCGACGACGTGCCCGCCGAGCTGAACAGCGACGAGGCCCGCATCCGCCAGGTCCTGCGGAACCTCCTCTCCAACGCGCTGAAGTTCACCGAAGAAGGCCGTGTGGCGCTCACCGTCGAGTACGCGACCCCCAACGAGGTCCCGTCCGCCCTACGCGAGATTCGGCACGTCCTCGCCTTCCGGGTCGTGGACACCGGCATCGGCATCCCCACCGAGCAGCTGGAGCACACCTTCGAGGCCTTCCAGCAGGGCGACAGCACCGCTGCCCGCCGCTACGGCGGCACGGGCCTGGGGCTGTCGATCAGCCGCGAGGTGGCCGATCTCCTCGGCGGCACGATCACGGCGGAGAGCGCCCCCGGCCGCGGCAGCACCTTCACCTTCTACCTGCCCTCGGAGCGGTCGGCGCCGGGAACGGAAGCGGCTGTGACCTCCGACGTCGTCGCCCCGCGATCCCCTGGCTCCACCTCCACCTCCTCCTCCGACCGCCGGGCCCGGAGTGACATGCCGGAACGGCCCGAAGGGGAGGCGGTACTCGTCGTCGACGACGACGCCCGTAACGTCTTCGCCCTCACCGAGGTCCTCGAAGGTCACGGCCTGCGCGTGCTCACGGCCGACGGCGGCCGTGCCGGCCTCGACATGCTGGCCGCGCACGACGAGATCCGTCTCGTCCTGATGGACGTCATGATGGCCGGCATGGACGGCTACACCACGATCAAGGCCATCAGGGAGCTGCCGGGCCGCGCGAACCTCCCGGTCATCGTGGTCACCGCGAAGGCCATGCCCGACGACCGCGCGCACGCCCTGACGGCGGGCGCCGACGACTACGTGGCCAAGCCGGTCGACGAGGACGAGCTGACCGCCAAGATCCGCTCCTGGCTCTCCGGTTGACGCGACCGCTACCGGCTCCGCGGCGGTTCCAGCACGCGTACGACGACGATGCTGGTGTCGTCGTCGGTGTCGCCGGTCGCCGTGCTGAGCAGTTCGTCCACCAGCAGGTCCGGCGCGAGGTCCGCCAGCCGCTCGGCCTCGGCGGCGAGCCGGGCGAGGCCTTCGTCGAGGCCGTCGTGGCGGCGCTCGATCAGGCCGTCGGTGTACAGCAGGAGCGTGTCCCCCGGGCGCAGCCCGGTCCGCTGCTCCCGGTAGGAGAAGGCCGACACCGCACCCAGCAGGATGTCGTGGGGCGGGTCGAGCAGCCGCGCCCGGCCCTCCCGTATCAGCAGCATGGGCAGGTGCCCGGCGCTCGACCAGAGGAGGCCGCGGTCCTCGGGGTCGTACAGCGCGCACACCGCCGTCGCCGTGGTGCCTCCGCCGGTCCGCAGCGTCACCTCGTTGAGCCACCCCATCAGCCGCCGGGGCGAGTGGCCGGTGAAGGCGAGCGCCCGCTGGGCGTTGCGGAGGGCCACCATGCCGGTGACGGAGTCGATCCCGTGCCCCGCGATGTCCCCGACCGCCACCAGGACCTTGCCGCTCGGCAGGGCCAGGACGTCGTACCAGTCACCGCCGACCCGGTACTCCTCCGCGGCCGGCCGGTACCGGACGGCCACCACCAGGTCGCCCGGCAGCTCCTGGAAGGCGGGCACCTCGGGCACGATCGCCCGCTGGAGCTGGAGCGCCAGCTGGTGCCGGGTCTCCGCCTGGTCGTGCAGCGCGGTGAGACGGTCGAAGGTGGCCGTCAGGGCGGCCTCCGTGCGACGGACGGCCGACACGTCCTGGTACACGCCGGCGAATCCGGTGACCGTCCCTCCGGCGATCAACGGCTCCGCCGCCACCCGCACGTGACGCACGGTCCCGTCGGGGAGCACGATCCGCAGCACCGTCTGCGCGCCGGTCTGTCCCTCGGTCAGCTCCGAGAGCAGGTCGGTGAGGATGTCGCCGTCGTCCCGGTGCACCCGCGTCCGCAGGCCCAGCAGCGGCACCGGCGGCTCGTCGGGGTCCATGCCGAACATGCCGTACGTCTGCTCCGACCAGACCGTTTCCCCGCCGGTCAGGCTGTCCTGGAAGAGGGCCACGCTCCGCAACCGGCCGACCGCCCGGGCCGCGGCGAGACCGGGGTCGCCGACGGCGTGCCACAGGACGACGGCCCGCTCCTCGCCGACGGGCAGCACGCGGACGTCGAGCAGCGGCGCGCCCTCCTCCGGCAGGGGGGACGCCGGAAGCCGTGCGGCCCGCTGGGCACGAAGGGTGCCCAGGGCTCTCCGTGCCATACGGGTGAGGCCCGTGTGTACGAGAGGGAGGATCCGGGCGAGAGAGGCGTCCCCGGCAGGACGCGTGGCCTCGAGCGCGGTGACGGCCTCGTCGTTCAGGTGCTCCACGGTCGGAGTCCCGGCCCCTCCCGGCACGAGGAGCAGCATGGCCGGATGCGACAGGGAGTCGAGGAGGTCCACGAGTACGGGGACGGCGATCCGCACCGGTTCGGCGGTGTCCAGGACCGTGCCCGCCACCTCCAGGAGCCCGACGAGCGTCCGCCGCGCCGTTCCGTCGAGAGCTGTCGGTCCCGGCCAGCCGACGAGCGCCAGACCGACGGTCCTGCCCCGTCGCCGCAGCGGCAGCAGGGCGCGGGCCGCACGCCCGGACGGCCCCGGCAGCGGTTCGCCGCGGACCGGTCCCCCCTCCAGCCAGACGGGCCTGCCGTCCGCGAGGGCCGAACGGAAGGGCTCCGGCGCCGCTGGGGGGATCCACTGCCATGCCGTGGCTTCGACGGCCCCCACTCCCGCGTATCCGGCGAGCCTCAGGCAGCCGTCATCGGTCCGCTTCCAGAGCAGGAGGCTGTCCGCTCCCCAGGTCGAGAGACCGCTGTCCAGCAGGGTTCGTGCCGCTTCACCGACGGTCTCCGCGGTCTCGGCCGCGGCTGCGGCTCGGCGGACTCGTCTTCCCTCGTCAGGTCGCTCGACGTCGGAATCGCCTCGCGTCGAACCGGCGCCGGACAGTCCGTCCCCGCCCTCCCCGGCGACGGAGTTCACGATGTCCGCCGCGAGGTCACTGACCGACAGACCCGTGGCCTGCGCGAGCACGGTCAGGTGCTCGGCCGCGTCGGAGGTGGACAGGCGCATCTCGCCGGCGATCACGCCCGCGGCGAGATCGAGGAGGTGACGCTGCGCGATCCGGGTACGAAGCCACCGGTTCTCGGCGACCAGGCCGACGAGTGCGGGATCCACCAGGGCGTCGGCCGACGGCCCCGTGCCACCCGCCGAACCGGTCACGACGACCTCCGTTCCGTGACGGTCTGGACGTCCGGAGCACGAGCTCGCACCCGATCCGCATTCTACTCGTGAGACCGCTTTCACCCTTGGCTGTCCTGGTCGGGCGACTCACCGCGGGGGCTCCGAGCCGTGCGCGGCACGTAGGGCGGTCAGGCACGTCAGTCGGCCGGTCCCTCGCTCACGCGTCGTCGGCCGCCTTCCGGTGAGCCGTCCGGTCCGCATCGCGCGGAAGGGCGGCGTGATCCGGGTGACCCGGGGTTCGGCGCGGCCGCCTCGTCACCCCGCCCACGCCTCCCGCAAGGCCATGACCGGCGTCCGTCGCTGCGCATGACGGAACGGAAACCGGGAAGTCGCGAAGTGCAGGACACGACGCGTACGTGATCAGGGCCGAGATGCCCGGCGTTCGACGAGGCCGAGGCGGTCTCGGGCGGGCGGTCTCCGTCGCCGAGGTGGACGGCGTGCCCGTGGCGGGAATCGGCACCATCGCGAGTGAGCCGGCCGTCCCGGTCGCGTGGACCGCGTACTTCTGGACCACGTACTTCGCCGACGCCGACGCCGACGCCGACGAGGCCGTTGCCCACATCAGGGAGCGCGGCGGCACCGTCGGCGTCGGTCCCGTCTCCTACCCGCCGCGCGGCCGGGCAGCCCTCGCCACCGAGCCCGAAGGAGCCGGCCTCGGGATCCGGGAGGGCCGCATCCTCTCCGAGTGGCGCGTCGGCGACGTCCTGTGCGAGGGCACCGCCCCCCTGGTCCTCCTCGCCGACCAGGGCTGCGTCACCCCACACCGCCGGCCCTCCGGGGCGGACCGCCCCGACCCTCCGGACCGGCTCACCACGGCGGCCCGCAAGAAGGCGCGGGAAGGCCGGCGAGCTGTTCACCTCCGGCCTGCGGACGCCACAGGCGATGGCGGACTCCACCTGGCAGGAGCGCGTGAACGCCCTCGGACGGGCACATGACGTCCGGTACGACGAGAGCACCGCGACCGCGCTCGGAGACGGCGCGGAGTTGCTCCTCGACCGCTACGACGGCGACGGAGGAAACTCCGTGAGCAGGCAGGGGGCGACGAGGGAATGCTGCGCGAGCTCCTGCGGGAGGTCCCCCGCATCGGACCGGTGGGCGTGGACATCTTCTGCCGCGAAGTCCAGGCCGTGCGGCCGGAGTTGCGCCCGTACGCAGCCCTACGGGTGGGCCCCACTACCTGCCGGAACGGACCTCGGAGCGCCGGGACCCGGCCACCGGCCCTCCGATACGCGCACGCACGTGAGGTCCCCCTGGCTCACGCCCGCCGGACCACCCATAGATCCATGGGATCGGGGCAGGCGCTGTCCATGAGTGACGCAACGCGCCGGCATCGCCCGCGTCGCGCCCGTGGGCCTCACCAGGGGCCCGGCCCCCCCATCAAGAGATCGAGGCACGTCATGATCCTCGTCGGAGTCATTCTGCTCGTCATCGGCTTCCTCATCGGCAGCTCCGTCCTGTGGACCATCGGGATCGTCCTTGCCGTCGTCGGCGCCGTCCTCTGGATCCTCGGATCCGTCGGCCACGCCGTGGGCGGCCGGCGCCACTATTGGTAGCCGGGGCGGCGCCGACACTCCGCCGGTGGACGGAGAGGCCCCCAGCGCCTCACGGGTACCCGATACGGCCAGGGCTCGCAGGCCCCGGCCGTATCGGGTACCCGTATCGGAAGCGAGCAGGGGCCGCGAACTGGGTACGCGAGCAGTGGGAGAGGATCCGTACCGTCGGCGGGAGCGCGGCCCGCCGGCGTGCCGTCTTCCGTCACCACGGCCGGCTGAGCGCGGTGGTCGACGCGCTCGCCGCCGCCACCGCGAGGAGCTGACCCCGGTGACCTCAGCCGTCTCCGACCACCCCGGCTCACCCACAGCACTCTCCGCCCCCACAGCGAGAACGGGACGATCGCACCCCTACGTCCCGCGGCTCTTCGGGCTTCCGGGCGTGTACGCGCCCCGGAAGGGCAGCGACAGCGAGGCACCGGGCCCCGGCGTCGATGCCCCCTGTCGCCTCCTCATGGCCTCATGGCCTCATGGGGAGCCCGCCGGGCGCGTCCTTTCACGTCTTCGGATCGATCACGGGGTGGGGACAACGCGTCGGCCCGGGGCCGCCTTCGTCCCGACCACGGCCGCCACGGCCGCTCCGCTCCGTCGCGGGGCGGTCGAAGGTGGCCCAGGGGCGATGCGGAATCGGTGGAACTCCCTGGCGAGTTCGCGGCCGTCGGGGTCGATGAACCGTCCGGTCACCTCGTAGGTTCCCCAGTTCGTCCGCCCCTGGGGCATCCGCTCGGGAGGCAGGCGGAGTTCGTACGGTCCGCCCGTCCGGAATCCACCCAGCGCGGTACGGGTCGTGCCGACCACGTTCCCCTCGTACCGTCTGGTCTCCTCAAGGGTCAGCCCGTCGACCGCGCCCTTCACACGGAAGGCGAGGACGACGCTGATCACGGCCCCCTCACGCAGGACGACGGGCTCGCCACCCTGGGTGTCCAGGGAGAGGGTGCGCATGTCCCACGCGTCCGAGGCCACGGCCACGTCCAGCAGTTCGAGCTGCGCCATGGAACCTTCACGTCCTCTCGGCTCGACCTGGGCACCTGATTCGTCAGGCGACTACCCCACTCGGCACCCGCCAAGCAGCCTGGCCCCGTCAGGCCGTGGCCTCGGCGGAGCGCGGCGGGCCACGGGTCGGCAGGAAGTCGGTCAGGCCGCTGCGGCGAGGCGCCGTTCCGCCGCGAGGACGGCTTCATGGGTGGTCGCCCGGCCCATCAGCACGCACAGGGTGTACGCGGCGTCGTCCATCTCCCGGACCGCGGCGGGATCCTCGGGGGTGGACTCCAGGCGGGCACGACAGGCCCGCAACCGGGCCAGGACGCGCTCGGTCCTTTCCCGGCTCGGTGTGAGCGCGGTCGGCCCGGCGGCCGACGCCGGTGAGAGACGGGCGGCCTCGACGGCGCGCGCCAGGGCGCGTTCCACGCGTGCGGGGACTGGTCTGCCGGTCGCACCCGCGATCATCACGGTCGCCAGGTCGTCGACGGCGAGGAGGGCGAGGTCGGCCGCGGCCTCCAGGATCCGCTTCGCGTCCCGTGCCGAGCACGGAGTCGCAGCCATGAGCATCCCCATCGCCCGTGCGGCGGCCGAGGGCGCCAGGACCGGAGTGTTCGCCTGCCCCGTGGACGGAACGGGCAACCGGGAGCGATTCCCAGGTGTCGGCATGGCGGATCCTCTCGTTCCAAGGCAAAGGGGTGGGATGGCCGCGCAGAATCGATATGCCCAGCGGGCGGGGCCCGCACGCGGCTCGACTCACGAGTCCGGTGCGGCCGAGGGACCGTCGCGCCCGTCCCGGCCCTCCCGCCCTCTGCCTTTCTCCCATCGGAAGCGGGAACCTGCGGCCACGGTGCCGGTGATGTCGAGCAGGTCGCCGCAGGCGCGGCACAGCAGGACCGGCTCCGGACATCGCCACTCCGCCTAGGTCAGCTCGCCCCGACCAGTCGTTCATGAGCCAACGAGGCAGTAGACGGCATGAGCGCGGTCAACACCGGCGATGCCACCACGCCAACCCCGGATCCGACAGAGGCTCATGGTGCGTTCGTCCGAGGAGCACGTCGTCCAGGCGCTCGACCTGCACACGCAGTTCGGCGGCAGCCTTTGGCGGCAGCATGGACAGAGCCTGTTGCAGCTTGTCCCGGGCCCAGCCCCCGCCGCAGCACGGGCAGGTGAACTCGGCCTCCCACCTCTTCCACCGACGCTCGGTGCCGTGGACGCGGACCGACCACACGCTCAGCGCGACAGACACGATGCCCGGCGCCAGTCGACCTCGCTCGAGTAGGCGGACGGCCGCATTCGCCGCCCCCGACAGACCAGGGACATCGCGATAACGCACCCAGGGGCCCCTCCGGCCACGTTCCTGCGGCCGAAGCGAAGCCGGCGTTCTACGAGGCACGGCCCCTTCGCGTATCCGTCATGAACGGCATCCTCCCACAGCCGAGATCGGCCGGACGGAACCTGGCGGGCTGGGGGCGACGGCCGGTTCGCGCGGGTGTGTTGATCAGCTGTGCCCTACCCTGACGGGGCTTCGACCGTTCGAGCCAGGGGTGGGGATCCGCATGGCAACGCGCACGACCGACGACACGGGGGCGGGGCGGGTGTGGCGGCTGTCGGGCCGTCAGGGAACGGGGCGGCTCCGCCCCCTCCTCGCGGCCGTCACCGCGCTCCTCGTCGCCGGCCTCGCTGCGGGCTGCTCCGCCCTCGGGGGCTCGCTGCGCGTCGTCTGGGAGGCCCCGGTCGACAGCAGCGCCATGAACTACGGCAACGGGGCCTGGCTGGTCGGCGACACGCTCGTCCGCAGCCGTCATGACGCGGTCACCGCCTTCGACGCGGGGACAGGGAAGGGCCGCTGGGAGTACGCCCCACCCGGACAGGAACACATCTGCGCCGTCAGCCGCCGCACGGCCGGCTCCGTCGTCCTGATCGCCCGGGGGAGCATGGCGGACGCGGGCTGCTCGACCGTCGCCGCGCTGGACCTCACGACCGGCCGCGAACGATGGCACACGCCCCGTACCCCGGGAGGGGACCTGACCGAGACGTTCACCGACATGGTCGCCGTCGGGGGTGGGATCGCGGTCCTGCGGGACGCCGACGACATGTGGGCCCTCGACGACGACCTGTGGACCCCCGACGCCCGGCCCGCCGTCTCCGGAACGAAGGCCCTGCGCGCCTTCGACCTGCGGACCGGCGCCCCGCGCTGGACAGCGGCCGTACCCGAGGGCTGCGTGCCCGAGCAGGTCGCCGCCGGAGAGCGGCAGGTCGTCGCCGTACTCGCCTGTGCCCACACCGAACTGCGGCTCGCCGCGTTCGACCCGGCCGACGGCCGACAGCGGTGGACCGCACCCCTCGGCGGCCGGACGACGCCCGCACCGGACGGGCAGGTGACCCTGCTGTCCGCCGAGCCGGCGGTCGTGCGGACCGGCGGGACGACAGAGGGCCGGCCAGGCGCCTTCCTCGCCTTCGGCGAGGGCGGGAAGGCCGCCGGGCGGATCGAGACCACCGGCGGATACGGAACGGTCCAGGCGCACACGCCGGCCCTCGTGGCCGTCGCGGACGGGCGGCTCTATCTCGGCGCCGAGAGCAGGGAGCGCGAGGCGTACCGGGACCGCGTGGTCGCCTTCGACCTCACGAGCGGCAGCCAGGTCTGGCTGGAGGACGTGGCCGTCGCGGGCGGTCTGCGCGCCCTCGACGTGACCGGCGGCCGAGTGACCGTCCTCGCCGACCGCGGCTCCCGGCACGACGGCCTCGACGACCTGCGGGTGCTCGACGCCGCCACCGGAGACGAGAAGGAGAGCATCGACACCGGTCTCGACGTGGACCGGGCACAGGGCGAGCTGGCGGACCTGCTCGTGTACGAGGACCTGGTCGTCGCCGTGCGGCAGGGTTCGGGGGCGCGCCCCTTCTCGGTGTACGCGCGCGAGTGACGGACCGGGGCCTGCCCTGGCGATCACGACCGCGGGTTCACGGGGTGAGGACTACCCGCTCACGCCGGCCGACCTTGGCATCGGCCTCCCCCACCGCTGTACGAGCGCGCTCGTCCACGAGCCCGGTCCGTCGGCGGTGGCAGGATCGTGCATGGTGCGGAGGCAGGAGCATGCCAACGGGGGGTCCTGTGGAGGAGGGGGTTCGCTGCGATGCTTCCGATGTGGTCGGGGATCTCGTCCCGGGCACCTCTGAGGAAACGGCGCCGGGGCGCCGGGAGGGGAAGAACCATGATGCGTACCGCCACCAGCAAGGCTGCCCGAGGGATCGCGGCGGCGATGCTGACCGCGCTGGCGACGGCGGGGGCGTTCACCGCCCTCGCGGGGAGCGTCGCACCGGCGAGCGGTGACGCCGTCGCAGTGGCGAGCGGCTGTCTCGATCCCCGGAACCCGTGTTGGGTCAACGGCTGGCAGGAGAAGCCGGGCACCTGATCCTGTGCGGCGAGCCCGCCACGGGGGTGGGTCCAGCGGTCCGGGTGCCGAGCATGACGCGCGGCCCACCGCCTTTCCAGTACCTCGTCACCGACCGACCGTGGAGCACCGCCGATGCACCGCATGCAGATCCTGGGAATCACCCCCGCGGAGGAGCAGACGTACCGCCACCTGTTGAGGCATCCCGGCAGCGGCGTCGCCGAGATCGTTGCCGCGCCTTGGCACCCGTCCGGGGCCGGTGCGGCTGCCGTCGGGCGACTGAAGGCTCTGGGCGCCGTCGTCGAGAGCGACGGAGCGCTGTGGCCGGAAGAGCCGAAGGTGGTGGTGGGCCTGCTGGCCGAGCGGCTGCTGGCCGAGCTGCACACCATCACCCGCAGCCTTGCCCAGGTCTACACGGTGGTGCGCTCCCTGGAGGACGAGGCGGCCGCCGTCGGCCTGCCCGAGGAGGGTGACACGCCTCCGCCGGACAGCCGGCTGGTGGAGCGGATCACCGATCCCACCGCGTTGCGGGCGAGGGTGGAGGCCCTCGCCCTGAGCACCCGCTCCGAGGTGCTGGCGGGTGGGCTCTGCGAGGAGGTCGACCGCCGGGTCCTCCGGCTGACGTTGCCGCTGGGCCTGCGGATGCTGGGTCGCGGCGTCACCGTGCGGCTCCTGGTGCGGCAGTCCATGCTCGCCGACCCGGTGGTCGTCGCCCACCTGGGCCGGCTGGCCGACGCGGGCGCTCGGGTGCGGGTGCTGTCCTCCTCGGACAGCCCGATGGCGGTGTGCGACGGCGGGACCGCGCTGGTGCCGGTCGAGCCCTCGGACATCGCCAAGGGCGCGTTCGTCACGGCTGAACCCGGCATGGTGAGCACGGTCGTCAACCACTTCGAGCGGCTTTGGGCGGACGCCCGGGAATTCGGGGACGGCTGACGGCCGGGTCACGCCCCGGCCGTCAGACCCACCGACTGTCAGACCCACCCTCGTTCTCGGGCCAGCAACGCCGCATGGGCGCGGTTCTCCGCACCGAGGAGCCGCATCAGCTCCGATATGTGGCGGCGGTAGGTACGCAGTGCGGTGCCCACCTGGCGGGCGCCGGTCTCGTCCTTGCCGACCGTGCACATCGCCCGCAGCACCTGTACTTGCAGATCGGTCAGTTCGGGATCGCCCGACGCGTCGTCCCCCTGCCCGACCAGGTCGGTGAACTCCTCGGCCCCCGCCCACAGACGCTCGAAATTGTTGACGACGGTGGTGACGATCCCCTCCTCGCTCGAGCAGAGGGCGCCCTTGGAGGTGTTCTTCGGGTCCACCGGCACCAGCGTGGTGTGGTGGTCGTACACGATCATCAGCTCGCTCAGGTCCTCGACCACCCGGATCCGGGCCCCGGCGGCGGTCAGTTCCTGGAGGTAGGCCCGCGTGGTGTCGTCCGTCACCGCGGAGGCGCGGACCAGGTTGCGCAGGACGACGCCACGGCGCAGACAGCGCAGGTCGAGCGGGCGGGAGTGCTTGATGTTCTCCAGGGAGAGCGCGTCGTAAGGCTCGGAGGCCAGAACCTCCGTACGGGCGAAGAATGCCAGTTCGTCCAGACGTTCACGGATGGCCGATAACCCCATCAGCCGTTCCACCGGGGCGTGTTCGGAGTTCGGGCCCTGGTCGCGCGCGTCACGCGCCAGGGAGTCCACGATGGGTTTCAGGTCGGACAGCGTGCGGATGGTGTTGTAGAACTCCTCCAGGCGCTGCTGGGCCAGCCGGTTGACCACCAGGTCCGGCTTGTGCGGCCACGCCTTGCCGTCGTCCTCGCGGATGACGTGCAGTTCGCGCAGCCGACGTACCGCCGCGTCCAAGGTGAAGGGTTCCTGTCTCAACAGGACGTGCACTTCGTCGAGTTCGACGCCGGGGTTGCGCAGCAGGTGCCGGTAGAGCTCCTCTTCCGCCGCAGTGAGACCAAGGACCGCCATGTGGTGCACGAGCAAGAGGCACTCCCGTGGGAGAGGACATCGGGAAGGATCCGGCCGGCGTGTGCTGCGGGAATTGTAGAAGGGCGGTGCCCGAAGGGTAAAGGTTTCCCCAGGAGCCCCTGGTGACTCGGCAGTAGGATCTCCGGTGCGGGAACGATCAGGCCGGATCCTGCATCGGCTTGGCCGTATCTGGCCAACAGGCCTTGTTCCTCCCCGCCTTGGGCGCTGCCATATTCGGTCGGGAGGGAGGTGCGGTGCTGACCACGCGACGCGAGGGGGACAGGATGCCGCCGCCGGCGGCCCCTGCGGCCCGGGGCCGGTACCTGCCTCAGCACTTCACACGAGAGGTGGCAGAGCCAGATGCTTTTCCGACTGCTGGGGCCTGTGAGGATCGCGGGCGGTGCCGAGACGCAGTCGGCAGCCCGCCGCGCGCTGCTCACCGCGCTGCTCCTGCGCCGGGGACAGTTCGTCGGCATGGGCGAGCTGACCGAGCTGTTGTGGGACGACCCGCCGAGCTCGGCGGTGGCCAACATCAGGAGCCACCTCACCGGGCTCCGCCGCGGCCTGGACTCCGCACAGCCGGGACTGAGCAAGCGACTGACCACCAGCCGCGGCGCGGAGACCGGGTACGCCCTCGGCGTCGACGCGGACGAACTCGATCTGTCCTGCTTCCTGAAGCTCGCCCGGCAGGGCAAGGAACTGCTCGCCGCGGGCGACCACCGGGCCGCGGTCGGCCCCCTGGACGAGGCCCTCGCCCTGTGGCGCGGCCCGTTCGGCCAACGGCTTCCGGCCACCCGGTGGTTCCACGCGCATACCGTGGGCCTCAGCAACACCCGTTTCGAGGCCTGCCAGGACTTCTTCACCGCCTGCCTGCTGACCCATCGGACCGAGATGCTGTCGTACCGCATCGAGACCGTGCTGGCCGAGGCCCCCTACCGGCAGCGGCTGTGGCAGTTACTCGCCGCCACCTACTGCGCGCAGGGCGACGTGGCCGGCGCGCTGGGCGTGATCGAGCGATGTCGGACCGTCTTCGCCGACGAACTGGGCCTGGACGTCCCTCCCGGCGTCGAGGCCATCCGGGCCGCCGCGCTCACCTGGGACACGGAGCGGGCGCACCGCCTGGTGGCCGAGATGGCGCGCCAGTGACGGCGGGCATCCGGCCGGCGGGGGCTCGGGTCAGACGGCGACTTCGGTCGCTCGCGGTAGGGGAACTGGTCAACGTCCCGTTGCAGACGGCCATCTGGTTCGGCGTGGTCGGTGTGCCGGCGACGGCCGCCAACCTCTTCGGGTTCGCACTGGTCACGCTGCTCCTGCTGGAAGGCGCCGCGTACTGGACGGTCAAGCTCCGTGCCCTGTCCGCCGGTAGCGGCGCGCCGCTACCCGGGGCGGCGGTGTTCGCCGTCGCTCGGGTGGTCAACCTGGTGCTGCTCGGGCTCGGCGTGCCGCTCACCGTTCTCGCGGTGGCCGACGCCCCCGGGACCGGGAGCATCCCAGGCCTGCTCTTCACGCTCTTCGCCGTCCTGGAGCACGTCAACTATTTTCATACCCAGCTGATGTACGACACTCCCGAGGACCGGCGCAGCCGCCGCAGGAACGGGCGGCGCCGGGCACATCTGGCCCGTGACCTGGAGCGGGCTCGGAAGCTCGAGGCCGGGCAACCATCCGCCGATGAGGTCAGTCGCCCTGACGACTCAGGCGCACCGTGACCGGCCCGGTCACGGTGCGGCCTTCAGAATCTCGTAGAGGTCGGACGCGGCGGCCCGGGGTCCGTGCACCGCGCCGACCCCGGTGACGTTGAGGACCACCTCGTCCACGCCGAGCGCCCGGTAGGCGTCCAGCCGCTGGTGGATCTCCTCGGCCGTCCCGTAGAGGAAGATCCCGCCGTCCACCAGGGCGCGGACGTCGTCGGGTCCGCCGTCGCCGGTGACCTGGATCCCGGCCCGCCGCAGGACGGCCTGGTAGTGGGGGAACTGGATGTGCCCTCCGCAGGTCGCCCGCAGCAGTTTCGCCATGTCCCGGTCGGGGCCGGCCAGTGCCACCGGAACATAGGCGGTGACCTTGACCGGCTGCTCCGGACGCCGCTCCTTCGCGCTCCGCAGAGCCGGGATCAGGAACTCCTCGAGGTACGCCGCCGAGGCCATCCAGGTGATGGCCACATCGGCGAGTTCTCCCGCGAGTTCGGCCATCCGCTCCCGCAGGACGCCGAGGCCCAGCGACACCTCCGGCTTGTGGAACGGCATGAGCTGCGCCTTGGCGGAGAAGATCTCCCCCTCGCGGTCGCTGATCCCGCCGTCCAGCAGGTCCCGGACGATGGTGACGTACTCCCGGCAGGCGGTGAGCTGACTGGGGTAGGGCCGTCCCATGGCGCAGGTCTGCGCGGCGAGCGAGCCCGGGCCGTAGCCGGCCACCACCTCGTGCCCGGTGGCCAGCGCCACGGACCGGGCCTCGATCGCCGCGTTGTACGGCGAGCGGTAGGGCATCAGCGACACCCCGAACCCGGCGGGCACCCTGATTCCGGAGCCGGCCAACCAGCTCACGATCTGATGGCTGTCCAGGACGAGACCCTGGCCCTGCCACAGCCGGGCCGCGCCACCCCATTTGACGAGATTGGCGAAGGGGATCACCTGCTCGGGGCGGGTGGCGTTGACGGGGAGGAGGATCGAGTGCCGCATCCCGGCAGCCCTTTCGACGAGTGGTGGAGCGGATGACAGGCGGGCGGTCAGCTCCGGGAAGGCGCCGACAGTTCCAGCGGGAGGCGCAGACCGTCCGGGTCCGCGCCGCTGAGCAGGGCATCGACCATCAGGTCGGTGTCACCCACGCCGGCCCAGCCGAGCATGTATCCGATCAGTGAGGTCCGGCCGGCCGCGCCGGTGAAGTAGCCGTCCTCGCGGATCCGGCCGAGGACCTCGGTCTGATGGACGGCGGCCCGCTCGAACAGGTCCGGTCGTCCCAGGGTGCGGCCCGCGCCGATCAGGCACTGGACGACGCCGCTGCTGCCGTGGCAGACGGAGAGGTCCACCGCGCGGCCGGGCGCCAGGGCGGTCGCCCGGCCGACCAGATCGGCCAGCCGGGACTCGGTCAGCCAGTCCTCCCGGCCCGCCGCGGCGAGGATCTCCGAGCCGGCCAGCAGGAGGCCGGCAGCGCCCTTGCACCAGCCGTGCTCCGCCGGGACGCCGTCCCGCTCCCAGCGGCCGATCAGCCAGTCCGCCGCCTCCTTGGCGGTGCGCTCCAGTCCCAGGACGGATCCGGTCCGGGCGGCCGCCCAGCGCAGTCCCAGTTCGCCGTGGGCCAGGTCCGACCAGTGGGTGTCCCGCTCCCTGCCCAGGTGGGACAGGGTCAGGTCGGTGAGCCGCTCGACCGTCGTGGCGTCGGCGGGGAAGGAGGAGCCGTCGCGGCGGAGACGGTCGAGCAGGACCATCAGCAGCCCGGCCGGGCCGTTGGAGAGGTCGGTCTCCAGCACGCCTTCCGCCGCGCGGTCCTGGAGGGCCTGGAGCAGGCCGGCCAGCCGGGCGGACGCGGTCTCCGGGTCCTCGGGGCGGACCAGCAGAAGCGAGGCGGCCCCCGTGAACACCGACTCGGGGCGCTGCAGCAGCGCCTCGCCGTACTCGGCGAGCAGGGCGGTGAGCCCCCGGTCGGCGCTGCCGGCCGGACCGGCCAGGCTCTCGTCGCGGGCGGCGGCACGGTTGAGGAAGGAGACCACGCCGGCCGAGTCGTGGAAGGAGACGAAGTTGCCCGGGGTGATGGTGGAGGCGTCGCGGTCCGGGCCGATGCCGCCGACCCATCCGCACTCCTCTTGCCCGCCGGAAGCGGTGACCGGCACCCGCACCTCGGCGATCCGGCCGGCGATCGCCCGCCACCAGGTGCCGGGACGGGCCTCGGCCAGCAGGTGCCCCCCGAAGACCCCGGAGGCCGAGAGCCCGCCGGGCGTGTCCTCGCCGCACAGCTCGCCGAAGCACTCCTCCAGCAGGAAGTGGTGGTAGGCGTCGGTGCGGGCCGCGTTGTGGGCGACGCCGCGCCGGGCGAAGTCCAGCGCGGTCGCCGAATACACCCCGGGTGTCGACCCGTTGACCGTGCCGAGCGCGTCGGAGTCGCCCCGGGTGACGAAGTACGGCACGTTGCCGAGGTGCAGCGAGGCGCGCTCCGCGTCCTCCGCGAAGCGCTGCGCATCCGGGGACAGGTAGTCCTGGTGCATCTTCAGGAGTCCGAACAGCCGCTCGGCCTCCTTGGGGTCCACCAGGTACTTCGGGTGGGTGGAGGCGTCGATGAAGCGACCGTAGATCATGGTGGAGCGCAGCAGCAGCCGCACCGGCACCCCGGGGTGGGCCTCCAGGACGCGGGTGACGACGCCGTCCCGCAGAGCCGTCAGGGCCGCACGGCAGCCGGCCAGGATGGCGTCGAACCACTCGGTGGCGATCAGGTGCGTCTCGCCCAGCCGGGGCACGTTGTCGCCCTGCCGGTAGTTGAAAGGCTCCCGTGACACGGCGATGGCGTCCGTTGCCGGGTCGCGGATCACGGCGCTGGTCATGGACGACGGCTGGTCGCCCGCCACGCCGACGCCCGCCATGATGAAGTCGACCGGCGAGGTCGGGTTCACCATCGGCACCAGCATCGTGGAGGCGACGGACAGCTTGGTGTGGTTCATCAGCGCGTCGGGGAGCGACTCGTCGCCCACCCCGGCGTCCGGCCGGAGCATGGTCTCGGTGTCGATGACGCACGGGTGCTCGCCGCAGGCCAGCAGGTTCTCGTCGTGCAGGTCGGTGGCACCGATGGAGCCGAACAGCACCGCCAGCGCGCCGATCCGGTAGAAGTAGCGGTCGGGCTGGTCCGCCTGTTCCATGGCGGCCGGCACGGTGAACTCCTGCCAGCCGTGCGTGCCCACGGTGAACGACCGGGGGACGCAGCGGGACAGCGGGTGCTCCAGGTACGGGGCGACCGCCCGGTACAGGTCGCGGACGAAGTCGTCCGCGGTGAGCGGCCGCGGCTTGAACACCAGCCGGGTTCCGTTGGCCAGGTGGAGGATGTGTACCTGACGGTTGTCGTTGTGCAGGTCGGAGCCGCTGGGTGAGATCGCGGACAGCAGCCGGCCGTCGTCGCCCGGCTCGCCGAGCAGTCCGGCATCCGCCAGCAGCGGGTGGTCGTCGGCGAAGGCGGTGAGGAACTCGCGGTAGGCGTCCAGGGAGTGGGACAGCATCGCGGTCAGTCGCGACCGCAGCACCGGGTACTTCTCCAGCAGGGCGTCCGGGGTGCCGGGCTCCTCCAGACGGGCCGTGAAGCGGCGCAGGGCGGTGTCGCCGCCGGACTCCATCGGCAGGCCCAGCTGCTCGCGGAAGGCGTGGAACTCGCCGATGAGTATCCGGTAGGACTGCGTCTCCACCGTTTTCAGCAGGGCCTCGTGGGCCTGGTCCAGCACGCTGTCGCGGCGGTCCGGGACGGCAGCCCGCAGCAACGGCTCGCGCAGCTCCTTCTCGACCGCGGAGCGGGGGACCACATGGGAGTAGAAGGGGAGGAAGGCCTTGATGGCCACCATGCTCTCGCTCATGCCCCGGCACCTTCCACCAGCAGTTCGGCCGTCCGGCCGGCCCCATCGGCTGTCGCCGCGTACAGGTCCCGGTACACGCTGCCTCCGTCCATGAGTTCCGAATGTGTTCCTTGCTCGACGATCCGCCCCTGGTCGAACACGTAGATGAGGTCGGCGGACTCGATCGTCGACAGGCGGTGAGCGATGACGATCTGGGTGGCGCCGATTCCCTCGATCAGCCGGGTCACCCGGCGTTCGTTGACCGTGTCCAGGGAGGCGGTGGCCTCGTCCATGACGAGGATGGACGGCCGTTGCAGGAGGGTGCGCACGATCGCCAGCCGCTGCCGCTGCCCCCCGGAGAAGTTGGAGCCCATCTCGGCGACCAGGGTCTGCAGACCCATCGGCAGGTCGTCGAGGAAGTCCAGGATGCCGGCCTCGCGGCAGAACTCCCGGACGGTCTCCTCGGGGATGTCCTGGCCCAGGGTGAGGTTCTCCAGGATCGACCGGTTGTGCAGGTGGACCTCCTGCGGGATGTAGCCGATCACTCGGCGCAGGGAGTCCCGGTCGTACTCGCCGGCGTCCAGACCGCCGAAGCGGACCGAGCCGGAGGTGGGTTCGTGCAGGCCGCAGACGATCCGGGCCAGGGTGCTCTTGCCCGACCCGGAGGCGCCCACCAGGGCGACCCGGGCGCCGGCCGGGATGTCCATGGTGACGTCGCGGACCACCGGTTCGCTGTGCCGGGTGTAGCGGAAGGACACCTGGTCCAGTTGGACGGAAGCGGACGCCAGCTCCTTGCGGTCGCCGCCGGGGCCCTCGGGCTCGGTGCGGGTGATGTCGCTCAGACGGGACATGTAGCGGCTGGTCTCGGTGAACTCCGCGTACGCCTGGAACACCGAGGTGGAGATCGCGAAGTAGGTGGCGGCGACGGTCTGCACCGCGATCGCCCCGCCGATGCTGATGGTTCCCCTGCCGACGAAGTAGAGGCTGGCGAGCAGCAGGAGCAGCGGCCCGAACATCTGGATGGTGGCCGCCACACCGGTCACCTGGCCCTGCTGCAGCCGCATCCGCGCTTTCATCGCGTCGAGGGAGGCGGCGTAGGTCTCGCGCCAGGTGTCCAGGTACTGGTCGGCGTAGCCCCCCATCTTGATGGTCGGGATGGAGACGATGGCGTCCAGCTGCAGCGACTGGCTCCTGCCCAGGTGGGTGATCTCCATGTCGACCGCCTCGAGCACCCGCAGTCGGGTGGCGGCCAGATAGCCGGCGTTGGCCAGCACCAGGGCGAGCGCCATCAGCCCGAGCCGCCATTCCACGTGCAGCAGGTAGCCGCTGACGCAGACCATGGTGCCGACGTCCAGCACGCCCTGGGCGACCCGGGAGGAGAGCATGTCGCGGACGGCGTTGACGCTGCCGAGCCGGAAGAGCAGCTCGCCGGGCTGACGGGTGGTGAAGAACCGGTACGGCAGCAACAGCAGCCGGGTGAAGGCGTGGTCCATCAGATGCCGCCCGAGCGCCGACACCAGCGAGGACAGCAGCAGGATCCTCAGGAGATGCAGCAGGTAGTAGCCGACGGCGGCGCCGACCACCATGCCGATGACCCACAGATGGTCGCCGAGCTCCGTCCAGCCGGAGAACCGGTCCACGGACCATTCGGTGAGCAGCGGGATCCCCAGCACCGCGGCGTAGGCGGCCAGCGACAGCGCGCCGACACCGGCCATCCGGCGCCCCGCGCCCTCGGGCAGCAGGGGCATCGTCCGCCAGTCGGCGAATGGCCGGCGGCGCAGCCGGCGGAACGCGGGCCCGGGCTCGGCGGTGAGGACCACGCCGCTGAAGTGCCGGGCGAGTTCGTCCGAGGTCATCCGGCGGCGGCCGACGGCCGGGTCCATGACGACGGCCTGCTCGCCGTCGAAGCTCTCCAGGACCACGAAGTGGTGATCGTCCCAGAAAAGGATCACGGGCGAGTCGAACCGGGTGAGCGCTGCGATGCTCCGGGCGCTCAGCAGCCGGCTCCGCATGCCGCGGGACTCCAGGAACCGCGCGAGCTGCCGGGCGCTCAGGCCGTCCCGTCCCGCGTCCATGTCCTCGCGGACCTCGGAGATGCCTTCGTCCCGCCCGTAGTAACGGAGCAGGGACACGCAGCAGCACAGACCGCACTCGGTCTGGGCGACCTGGGTGACGGCCGGCACGCGTCGCGCGGTCCGACGTGATTCCGGGCGAGCGCCCATGGCTACCGCACCTCCGGGTTGTTGGACGTCGGGCAAGGAGAGGGGCTTGCATTGACGGGCCGTCGGACGGGGCGGGAGACCGGGAAGTCCGGCGCGGGCCGTCGGACCTCGGTCCGGCCCACCCCCACCCCGTCCGTCGTGACCGACGCGGCGGTCCGGTTCAGCGAGCCGCGCTTATCAGAGCCGTCAAGGACTTCAGCACTGGCTGGTGCACTTGGTGGTCGGGCAGGCGGAGGCGGACACCAGGGTCGCCACGGCGGTGACGATGGCGCAGCTCCAGGTCGTACCGCCGTACACGTCCGCCTCGCCCATCTCGACGAGCTCGAACTCGTCGTACCCGCCGAGGACGTCGGCCTGCATCTTCTCCATGGTCTTCTCCTTTTCGAGTTCTCCCGACACGCGCCCGGAACTCGTCTGGCGAAATACGGAACGCGTACCCTCCGCCTTCGGAGGACGCCTCCCAGTCTGTCCGCCCTCAATTCGTCGAACGCATAGACCTGGCGCCTTTGTACGCACACGCTGAAATGCGCCGGAAAACGCGCCGGGCCCCCACACATTCGCGTGGGGGCCCATTCACGGGGTGTGAGGTGCGTCGACCCCTCAGACATCCCGCCGCACAGTCATCCCCTGCCCGAGCGCCACCGCCCCCACCGTCCACACGGTGAGCACGCCAAGACCGGACCACGCTCCCAGCACCTCGTCGCCCCCTGAGCCGCGCAGCACCATCCCCCCCGCCACATCCGGCAGGAACCGTGCCACCTCCCCGACCCCCGGTATGTTGCTCAGGATCGTGGAGAGCATGAAGAACAGCGGAAGCAGAATGGACAGCGCCGCCGCCCCCGACCGCAGCAGCGTCGCCACTCCCATGGAGAACGCCACCAGCAGCATCGTGTAGAGCACCGCCCCCGCCACATGCCCCGCCGTGGCGAGTCCCGTCGGCGCCCGGTGCTCCCCGATACCGCTCTGCACGATCAGGAAGGCCGGCACGACGCCCACCACCGCCAGCACCCCGCTGACCAGGCTGACCAGTCCCACCTTGGCGTAGTAGAACCGGGCCCGGTCGGGGACGGCCAGCAGACTGCTCCTGATCGACCCCGACGCGTACTCGCCCGTCACCGCGAGAATCCCCATGATCACCAGAACGATCATCCCGAGCGGTACGGCCGACAGGCCGAGCCCGACCGGGTCGAACCCCGGCGCCGTCAGCTGCCTTTCGCCGGGAACCATCCCGTAGACGAAGGCCAGGCCGATCATCAGGACGAGATAAACCGCCGAGGACCATTTCGGGGACCGCAGCGTCGTCAACTTGACCCATTCCGCGGACACGGCGTGCTTCATCAGAACCCTCCCGTCGAAGCCCGGTATTCAGCGTGTTCCTGGGTCAGCTTCATAAACGCCTCCTCCAGCGAACCGGCGGAAGCGGTCAGCTCGAAAACGGCAATGTTCTCCGCGCTCGCGACAAGCCCGACCTTCTCCACGGACGCCCCGCTCACCGCCAGCGTCGCGTCGTCCTGCCGCACGGACTCGATGCCCTGCTCCCGCAGTGCCCGCCGCATCCCCTCCGGATCGGCCACCCGGGCCAACACGGTCCTGTCCGAGTGCGCGGCGATGAACGCGTCCACGGGGGTGTCCGCGAGCAGCCGGCCCCGGGCGACGACCACCAGATGGTCGGCGGTCACCGCCATCTCGTTCATCAGGTGGGAGGAGACCAGCACCGTCCGCCCCTCCCCGGCCAGTCCCCGCATCAGGTCCCGGATCCACCGGACACCCTCGGGGTCGAGCCCGTTGACCGGCTCGTCGAACAGCAACACCTCGGGGTCGCCGAGCAGCGCCGCCGCGACGCCGAGCCGCTGCCCCATGCCGAGGGAGAATCCGCGCACCCTCTGCCGGGCCACCGCAAGCAGGCCGACCCGGTCCAGGACCTCGTCGGCCCGGGTGGCGGGCAGGCCGTGGGAGGCGGCCAGCACCCGCAGGTGGTTCCGGGCACTGCGGCCCGGGTGCACGGCCCTGGTGTCGAGCAGCGCTCCCACCCGGGTCAGCGGGCGCGCCAGGCTCCGGTAGGGGACGCCGAAGACGGTGGCCCGGCCCGCGGTGGGCTCGTCCAGACCGAGGATCATGCGCAGGGTGGTGGACTTGCCGGCGCCGTTGGGGCCGAGGAATCCGGTGACCTTCCCCGGGGTCACGGAGAACGACAGACCGTCCACGGCGACCTTCGCGCCGTACCGTTTGGTGAGGTTCTCGACCTCGATCATCACAGCACCTCTCGTCCATGAACAGTCGTGACCGGACCGCCATGCCCACCGGCCCTCATACGGCCCCCGCCACCGGCTCCGCGTAAAGCCCCGCGTACACCCCGCCCAGGGCCAGCAACTCCTCGTGCGTCCCCCGCTCCACGATCCGGCCGCGGTCCAGGACGTGGATCAGGTCCGCGTCCTGGATCGTCGCCAGCCGGTGCGCGATGACGATCTGCGTGGCGCCGGTCTCCGCGATGATCCGGGAGACCCGCCGCTCGTTGGCGGTGTCCAGCGAGGCGGTCGCCTCGTCCAGGACGATGACCCGCGGCCGCTGCAGCAGTGTCCGCACGATGGCCAGCCGCTGCCGCTGCCCGCCGGAGAAGTTGGAGCCCATCTCGGACACCAGGGTCCGCAGCCCCATCGGCAGTTCCTCGACGAAGTCGAGGATCCCCACGGCCGCGCAGTACTCCCGGACCGTGGCCTCGTCGATGTCCTGGCCCAGGGTCAGGTTCTCGAGGATGGTCCGGTTGTGCAGGTGGACCTCCTGCGGGACGTACCCGATCTGCCCGCGCAGGAAGTCGGTCCGGTAGGCGCTCATGGGGTGGCCGCAGAACTCCACCGCCCCTCCGGTCGGCTGGTGGAGCCCGCAGACGACGCGCCCGACGGTGGACTTGCCCGAACCCGACGCGCCGACGAACGCCACCTTCGCGCCGGCCGGGATCTCCAGCGACAGGTCCTCCAGCACCGGCCTGCTGTGCCGGGTGTAGCGGAACGACACCTCCCTCAGCCGTATCGAGGTGTCGTGGAGTTCCGTGAGGGGCCCGCCCTCCGGCTCGCTCTCGTGCGCCGTGATGTCGCTCAGCCGGCTCACGTAGCGGGAGGTCTCGGTGATCTCCGTCAGCATCTGGAAGACGGACGTGCTCAGGGCGAAGAAGGTGCCCGCCACGGCCTGCACGGCGATGGCCGAGCCGATGGTCACCGTCCCCCGCGACACGAAGTGCAGGCCGGCCAGCAGCAGTGCCAGCGGGCCGAACATCTGCGTGGTGGCGGCGATTCCGGAGATCCAGCCCTGCTGGATCCGCATCCGGGTGCGCATCGCGTCCAGCGAGGCGCTGTAGGTCGCCTCCCATTCGTCGGCGAACCGGCCGGCGTAGCCGCCCATCTTGATGGTGGGGACGGACACGATGGCGTCGAGCTGTGTGGACTGGGAGCGGGAGAGCAGCGCGAGCTCGGTGTCCGTCACCTCCTTCACCCGGTGCCGGCTCAGCCACAGGAAGCCGCCGTTCAGCAGGAACAGCGCGAGCGCCAGAAAGCCGATGCGCCACTCGGTGACGAACAGGTAGACGCCGATGCAGGCCAGGGTCCCCACGTCCAGGACGCCCTGGGCGATCCGCGAGGAGAGCAGGTCCCGGACGCTGTTGACGGTGTTCAGGCGGAACAGCAGCTCGCCGGGCTGCCGGGTGGCGAAGAACTTGAAGGGCAGGGAGAGCAGTCTCCTGAAGACATGGCTCATCAGGTGATGGCCCGTCACGGCGATCAGCCCCGCCAGCGCGGCGGTGCGCAGCATCCACAGCAGCAGGTAGCCGATCGCGGCCGCCGTCACCGCCCCCGCGATCAGCCCCGTCTGGGACAGGTCGCTCCAGGCGTCGTCCCGGTCGACGGCCCATTTGGTCAGCGCCGGTATGCCCAGCACAGCCGCGTAGGAGCCCAGCGACAGCAGGGCGACCAGGGCGATCCGGCGGCCTGCCCGGGCCGGGACCAGCGGCAGCGACCGCCAGTGCCGGAAAGCGGGGAGGGACTGCCGGGTGAAGTCCGGGCCGGGGGAGGCCGCGATCACCACCTGGGAGAAGCCGGCCTCCAGTTCGTCGCGGGTGAGGCGCTTGCGGCCCACGGCCGGGTCCATCACCCAGGCCGTCGTGCCGTCGAAGCGCTCCAGGACCAGGAAGTGGTAGTCCTCCCAGAAGAGGATCACCGGCTCCGTGAAGCCCCGCAGGGCCTCCACGCTCCGGGCCCGGAACGCCTTGACCTCCATGCCCCTCGAGCGCAGGAAGTCCGCGAGCTGCTTGGCACCGAGACCGTCCCGGCCGGCCTCCAGGTCCTCCCGCACGGTCCGGAAGTCCTCGGTGCGGCCGTGGTACCCCATCACCGCGACGCAGCAGCACAGCCCGCACTCCGTCTGGGTGACCTGGGTGACGGAGGGAACCCGGAGGCCCATCAGAGGGCTCCGTGCCAGATCGGCGACACCCGGGGCCGCGCGTCGTCGAGGCGGCCGAGCAGGTGCAGCAGCACACCCGAGGAGCCCACCATGGCGCTGTCGGTGTGCGCGTAGCGGGAGCCGGTGTCGGCGAGCTTCTCCGCGATCACGTCGGGTCCCAGCCGGCGCGCCTCGACGGCGGCGGCCCGCTCCAGCAGCTCCTGGTCGTCGCCGGCGATCCGGCGGACCACGTCGATGTTGCCGAGGTCGCCGTGGCACCAGGTGAGGTTGCGTCCGAAGCCCTGCCGGAAGGTGTTGTCGAGGGCCGCCTCCAGGCGCTCGGCGGCCCGTTCGTCCGCTGTCCGGGCGGTCACGGCGGACAGCGCCATGGCGATGCCGGCGGCGCCGTGGCACCAGCCGGTCGAGAACCGGCCCGGGAAGGCGGAGTTGGTGGACCAGTTCCGCTCCTGGGGCACGTAGAAGGACTCCAGGCGGTCCGTCAGCACACCGATGGCGGTGTCGACGCGGCGTCCGGGGAGGTCGGGCAGCGTGGCGAGGGCGTACAGGACTCCCGCGACGCCGTGCGCGAAGCCCGACTGCTCCCACCAGGAGCCCGACGGTTCCTCCACATGGCCCAGCAGCCGGCCGGTGAGCCCGTCCAGGGCGTCGAGGCTGTGGTCGCCGCCGATCGAGGCGATCATCGTGGCGATCCCGGAGATCCCGGAGATCACCTCCGGGGTGTTCTCGGGGCCGAGCTGCTCCACGACCAGCGGCACGGCGTCCTGTGCCGCCTTGACCCAGCCCGGCTCCCGCAGGATTCGCCCGGCCTCGCACAGAGCGAACAGCAGGCCGGTGGTTCCCGTGTAGGCGCCGGCACCGCTCTGCCGGATGCTGCGCAGCTCGTAGACGCCGTCGGTGAGGATGCCGGCGCTGCGCTCGAAGACCTGGCGCGCCACCCGCTCGTAGCGTTCGTCGCCGAAGTGGGCCGCGGCCGCGGCCAGGGCCAGCGCGGGGCCGGTGCGTCCGGTGTACAGGTCGTACCCCAGCACGCCGGAGGGCCAGGGCCGGGCGGCCTGCGCGGAGGCCAGCGGGCCGATCCATGTGGCGGGGAGATGACCGTACTGGTCGGGGAGGCTGCCCGCGGTCAGGGCGTCGGCCAGCGACCGGGCGAGCCGCTCCAGGCCGGTGCGCTCTCCGGTGGAGGCCCGGCCGTTCCAGGCGGTCCCGCCGGAGAGGTGGTTGTCGGGGAAGCGGGAGCAGAAGGCCGAGTGGAGCAGCCGTAGCTGCCGCCTCACCGCCTGCTCGTCGAGCGCCGCGGCCTTGGCCAGCGCCCGGGAGAGCGGGGTGCGGTCGATCCGGACGCCGGTGTCCTCGCCGTCGCAGTCGTGGACGGTGGTGCCGGTGGCGGGCACGGTGAAGTAGGGGACGTCGCGTTCGGCCATCTGCCGCAGTTCCGAGCCGACCAGCCTGCGGTCGGAAAACCGGGAGGGGATGGCGATCCTGTGGAGCAGGGCCTGGGCGAGCGCCGGGTCGGCCATCGCGGCGGCGGAGGCTGCCATCCGCAGGATCTGCGCGTACTGCGACGTCGGGTTGTGGATGTAGCGGAGGCGCATGGCCGGAGCGAGCTCCTCCAGCAGGGTGGTCCACCAGGAGGGCCGGCGCATCACCGCCTCGCAGACCTGCCGGAACCCGTCGGCCATCTGTCCGGCGAGCCCGTGGATCTCCTGTTCGGTGCTCTCCCGGACCACGGTGGAGCGCTGCTCGGACGTGCGGGCCTGGAGGTGCACCCGGATCCGGTCGGTGAAGGGGTCCTCGAAGACCATGGTCTTGAAGGGGGAGACGCCCTGGTTGTCGCCGCCGAGGAAACCGAGGTCGACGTAGCCGGAGTCCTCGTTCTTGCCGGCCAGGACCAACGGGAGGATCCCGATGCCGTAGACGCTGCGGCCGATCTCGTCGTACGCGTTGCCCTCGGCCTCCGGGGTGGGGCCGGTGTGCACCCGGGAGGGGTGCAGCAGCGTCTCAAGGTCGATGGCCACCGGGCCCAGGCGGGTGGGCAGGATGTTCTCGAAGTGCATGTCCCGCGCGTCCAGCAGGTAGAACACGGCGGCCAACTGGCCGCAGGCCCGCATGAACGGCACGCTGAATCCGCCGATGTCCTCCTGTTCGACGTACTCGACGTACCCGTACCCGTCGCGCACCAGGGTGCGGGCGGCGGGCAGTGCGCAGTCGGCCTCCGCGTTGACGCGCTCGACGACGGTCTCGAAGGCCGCCTCACAGGAGACGTCGCGGGGCTTGTAGACCAGGCGGGCCCCCGAGGCGAACGTCAGGATGCTCACCGCCCTGCCGTGGGCGTGCGCGTCGCCGTCGGCCCGGCCGATGGACAGCAGCGGGTCGCCGGGGGCGATGCGGGAGAACCGGAACACCTCGTCCCGGTCGGCGTGGAGGCGCCGGACCAGTTCGCGCGCGGTCTCGCGGGCGTTGCGCACCACATGGCCGGCCGCGGAGCGGAGCACCGGGAACGGCTCCAGGGCGTCTCTCCACGCCCGGGTGACGAAGTCCTGGTAGCGCTCGTGCGGGGTCGCCCCCCGCAACAGCCCGTCGGTGGAGGCCTTGTTGACCGCGGCGACCAATGTACGGGTCGCCACGTCGCGCAGCCGGGCCTCGGCCCGGCCGAGTACCTGGAGCGTGAAGGCGTCCAGGTCGGCGACGGCCTCCGTGAGGTCCTCGGGGAGGAGCCTGCCGGCAGCCGGCAGTGCCAGCTGCCGGATCACGCGCTGGAACGGGTACTCCTCCGGCTCCAGCGACCAGGCGAGCGCGGCCGGCGAGGGGGCCTCTGGAGCGACGTCGGACGGAGCCGAGAGCTTGACGTGGACGGCGGGCGCGAAAACGCCGAGGGGCTCGATGGTTTCGCGGATTTCGACGCTGTCGAGTTCTGGGTAAAGATTCGCGGGCGAGATCAATGCTCCGGCTCCCTGCGCGGAAGATGATAGATTTCCACGTTGCGCCGGGGGCGGGGAGCATGAGCCGCTCCCCGCCCCCGGTCCATGCCCAGCCTTCGGGCTCAGTTGCAGTTGGGCTGGCACTCCTTGGTCAGCGTGCACCAGCCGCCCTGGTTGCCGAGGAAGTCGGACAGCGAGAACGTGTTGGTCGAACACGCGCCATAGGCGACGCCGTCGAAGTCCTGCTCCGCGATCTCCTCGATGAGCGAGATGTCACCGTCGAAGTTGTTCATGTGAATTCACATCCAATCCGGCCGCATATACCCGATGGGCCATTCTGCGGAAAGATTTCGGCCCATGGCTCGTCGCCCGGCTGAGCGACGAGGGAAAGCTATGCGCGTCGATAGCCAGTCCACAACCCATCGGTTGCCCGACGGGTCACTGAAATGCGTTTCCCGTGATGCTGCGGGAGCCCCCTGTGACACCGTTGAGCTGCAGCTTCGATGCCATGTGGCCGAATCCTGCCAGGGCGCTGGCAACTTGGTGCAGTTCATTTCCCGGCGGATTCGTGCGCGGTCGTATGCGCGACCCGATGCACTGGATATGCGCGGCGAATAGGGGGCCGAATGCGATCGGCCAATTTCCGCTCGCGATACTTTCGTGGCCGGGGATCGTCCCCGTGACACGGCCGGCCGGTCCGCGCCCGGCAGGAAGTGATGCACCGCCCGCGGCGCTCCTCGCGCAGGGGATCCCGGGCACCCCGCTTCGCCTTCGCCGTCCCGAGGTCAGTCGGGCGGTGGGGCCAGATCCCCGCGCAGCCGCCGGGTGCGGAGCGCCAGCTCCAGCTCGAAGCGGCGGTCCGGGTCGTCCAGGTCGTCGCCCCACAACTCACGGAGCTGCCTCAGGCGGTAGCGCACGGTCTGCGGGTGGACTCCGAGCCGGGCGGCCACCTCGGGAGCACCACCCCGCGTTTCCAGCCAGGCCAGCAGCGTCTCGGCGAGTCGTTGGGCGTGCGCCGGGCCGCCGGCCTCGTCCAGCCGCGCCAGCCGCCGCCGCGCCAGATCGTCGATCAGCTCACCAGCGGGCAGCAGCACCAGGGCTTCGACGTGCTCGCCACAGTGCAGGAGCCGCCCTCGTGGCAGCAGACCCTGCTCGATCATCCCGACGGCGGCCTCCGCCCAGCGCAGTGACGTGACGGCCTCCGCCAGCGGGACCGACGGCCCGATCGCCCCGGACCAGCCGGTCACCGCCCGGTCCAGCAGCTCCGCGCGTCCCGGGGCGTCCGGGTCCGGTACGACCAGACGCGGCTGCGCGCCCTCCATGTCGAGCAGCATCTCGTCGCCCACGGCAGGGGCGACGGCCTCCTGGGCAGGGCGGAGCAGCACCGCGACCGCCACCTTCCCGGGCAGCTGCCAGCCCAGGTCGGCCGCGCGGTCGGCGAGGAGGGCGGTCGGATCCGTGCGGTGTTCGGTGAGCAGGAGATCGACGAGCAGCCGTTGCAGGCGCAGGCGCTCCCCGGCCTGGCGGGCGACGGCTTCGGCGTAGCCGCGTACCGACTGGGCCACCATGACGTCGAGGTACTCGAACGCCGACTCGGCCAGTTCGTACATGGCCGACGGCGGGATGTCGACCTGCTGGCCGACCTCCGCCATGCGCCGCCAGGAGAGGCGGACGCCCAGCCGGTAGATCCCCTGCAAGGAATCCAGGCTGCGCCCTTGGGAGACCTCGCCGCGCCCGAAGTCACGGAACAGCTCCGGAAGGGCGCGCGGCCGGTCCGACCCCGTGGTCATCTGTTCCACGAAGAGCTCGAGGGCGTGCCGGATGGCCACCAGGGCCTTCGGTTCTCCGGACTCGTCGGGCAGGAGCACCAGGCCCGGATACTCCCGACGGATCTCGGCGAGGATGTCCTGGGCCAGTTCGGGGACCTGCTCCAAGGCGCGGTCGGCGAACTGCCGAATCCGTTCTCGTGGCACGTCGTGCCACGCTGACGACGTTTCCACCACACCGCTCCTGGGCGTCCGGTTCGTACGCACTCGGTCTGCGGGCCTCATGTTCCAACCTAGCCCGCACCGGAGCCGGCCGTGCCGGATGTGTCGTCCGCGGGCGGTTCGGGGAACGTGACGAGCGGCACATTCTGCTGCTCGGGTGTGGCGTCGAGAGCGGTGACGATTCCGAAGGCGGCGCCCGCGGCCAGGAGGGCGGCGGCGACGCAGGTCAGGAAGGCGGCAAGCAGTCTGGGCATGGGGATGATCGGCCTCTCGGTCATCGAGGTCTGTCACCCAGCGCACCGGCCCGGTCCGGCGCCGCCAGTATGAGAGGCGCATTGACAGGTGGTCAAGAGCCGCCTAATTTCGCCGCCACAGGACTGTTACTCCCGGGTACGCATTCTCGCCCCGGTCAGGCTGCACCCCATGTGTGCGCCTCCTTCCCACACGGCCCACGAGCCCCCTCGCACGTCGCGCCCGTATTGGAGTACCCGTATGCGTCGTTCAACATCACCTTTGTCCCTGATTCTGCTGGGTGTCGGAGTCTTCCTGCTGGTGCTCACCCAGCTGCTGGTCTGGTACGTGGAACCGCGCGCCAAACGCACACCGACCGATGTGGACTCCACGACGGTCTTCAGTGGTCAGGGCAGCTACTTCGACACCGGGTCCGTCTCCGCCGTGGACGGCCAGACGCTCACGATCACCCGTCGTGTCCTGGGAGACGTCGCCGCCGGCGAGCGCAGCGGAAACGCGATCTGGGACGTGTCGACCCAGATCGACTCGCCGAAGACGCTCGCGCTGGGCGACCCGCGCAAATCCCTGCAGTGGACCACCGAACGCTGGGTGACCGACCGCCGGACGAACCTGCCGGTGCGCTGCTGCGAGGAGAAGCCCGAGTTCGAGGGCGAGGCCTATCTGAAGTTCCCGTTCGACGTCGAGAAGCGCGCCTACTCCTGGTGGGACAGCACCCTGGGCGCCACCGTGCCGCTGGAGTTCGAGAAGGTCGCGAAGGTCAACGGGCGTGAGGGCTACCGCTTCGTCGGCAAGGTCGAGGCCACCGCGACCGGCACCCGCCTGGTGCCCGGCGTGCTGGTGGGCAGCTCGAAGGGGGGCCAGATCCTGGCGGAGGAGTGGTACTCCAACGCGAGGATCGAGCTGACCGTGGACCAGCGCACGGGCCGGATCATGAACGCGCTGATCGCGCCGAAGAAGACGCTGCGGGCCCCGGGTTCGCAGAAGGACGCGGTCACCCTGCTGGCCAGTGAGGGGTTGGAGTTCACGGACGCGACCCGTCGCGAGCAGGTCGCGCTGGCCTCCGACGACAGCGGCCGGCTGGAGCTGCTCGGCGAGACCGCGCCGCTCGTGGGCGGCGTGGCGGGCGGTCTGCTGGCGGTCGTCGGCGCCGTGCTGCTGATCCGCGGCCCTCGGCGGGGCGAACACTCAGCGGAGTGAGTAAAACGGGCCTGCCCGAAGTCCCGAAATTGTCATCGGCGTGAGTAGCCGGAACGAATGCTTGAACGAACACTGATGTTACCCCGCGGTAAGGCCAACGTTTCCGCTTGAACCGGCCGCCACCCTCGGCTGCCTGCCACCGCTGTGTCCGCAGTCCCGTACCCCGCAGTACCCGTGCCCGCAGTACACGTACCCGCAGCACCCCGTACGAGCCAGCCCAGCGCTTCATCCCCGGAAGCCCGGCACACCCTCATGCGTATCCCCCTACGCATCCCACCCGCAGCCGCCGAGTTGGAGCACCTCTATGCCCCAGCGCTCGTCCGCTCTGGCCCCCGGCCAGAAGGACTCCCGTTCCGTCCCCGCTCAAGCACGCACCGGCAGCCCCGTCACCGACTCGCTCGCCCTCGACCCGCACACCGCGTCCCCCGGGGCGCCCGTGCCGCGTCGGATCACCTTCCTCGCCCGCCGCGACCTGGCCAACCGGGCCGCCGGCGGATCGGAACTGCTCATCGACCGGATAGCCGACGGTCTGACCGCCGACGGCCACGACGTCACGCTCGTGTGCGGAGGCCCGGCCGCCGCACGCGACTACCGGGTGGTCTCCGCGGGAGGCGACGCGAGTCACTTCCTGCACGCCAGGTCGACCTTCGCCCGCGAGGTCGGCACCTGCGACCTGCTGGTCGAAGTGTGCAACGGCATGCCGTACCTGGCGCCGCTGTGGCACCGCGGGCCCACATTGTGCCTGGTCAACCACGTGCACACCGATCTCTGGCAGATGCGTTACCCGGGCCCGGCGGCACGGCTCGGACGAAGACTGGAGCACTGGGCACTGGCCGGCACCCATCGCGACAACCTGATGGTGGCCGTCTCCGAGTCGACCGCCGCCGAGCTGCGCGCCATCGGCGTGGCACCGGACCGCATCCGGATCGTCAACAACGGCGTCGAAGAGCCCGCCCCCCTGCTGCCCGAGGCGAAGGAACCGCTGTTCCTGGCCGTCGGCCGACTGGTGGAGTACAAGCGCGTCGACCTGCTCCTACGGCTGTGGGAGCGGGTGCGCCCCGTCACCGGCGGCCGGCTCGTCATCGTGGGGGACGGCCCCGAACGGGAGCGGCTCGAAGCCATGGCCGGCCCCTCGGTGACGTTCGCCGGCCGGGTGTCGGAAACCGAGAAGCACCGGCTGATGTGCGAGGCGTGGCTGCTGCTGCACCCCTCCCTCGTCGAGGGCTGGGGCCTGGTCGTCACCGAGGCGGCCACGCGGGCCACCCCCGCGATCGGATTCGACATACCCGGCCTGCGCGACTCCATCGAGGACGGGGAGACCGGGGTGCTCGCCCGGGGCGAGAGTTCGTTCGCCGCCGCGTGGTGTGCCCTGTCCCTCAGCGCCGACCGGCGCGCGGCCATGGGGCGTGCCGCGGTGCTGCGCGCCAAGCGCTTCCGCTGGAGCGCGACGGTCCGTCAGTTCCAGGCGGTCGCCGCCGAGGCCGTGGCCCGCACCGCGTCAACCGGACGCGGCAGGAGCGTCCATGGCTGAGACCACGGAACGCGAGCCCGGAGCTCCGTCGGCCGACGACGCCGCACACGGCTTCGACGACCCATCGGCGGGCACCGCCGAACACGGCTTCAAGGACCCGTCGTTGAGGCGGTCGGCCGCCCTCTTCCGGGCGTTCATGCGCGAACCCACCGATCCCGAGCGGTGTTACACCTTGCTCGCCCGTGACTCGGTCGCCCAGGTGGCACGCCATGTCGACCTGGCCGGCAAGATCGTCGTCGACATCGGCGGCGGCAGCGGCCACTTCACCGAGGAGTTCCGCCGCCGGGGCGCACAGAGCTACCTCTTCGAGCCCGACCCGCGGGAGCTGAACGCCCGCGGCCGTACCACCGAGGACGCGGTCCTCGCCGACGGATACCTGCTGCCGCTCGCCGACGGCGTCGCGGACGTGTGCTTCTCGTCCAACGTGCTCGAGCACGTGTCGGATCCGCAGACCTTCATCAGCGAGATGACGCGGGTGACCCGCCCCGACGGGCTGATCTACCTGTCGTTCACCAACTGGCTCTCGCCCTGGGGAGGTCACGAGACCGCGCCGTGGCACTACCTCGGGGCGGAGCGGGCCCGCGCGCGCTACGAACGCCGCACCGGCCGCGCGGCCAAGCACACGCTCGGGGAGAACCTCTTCCCCGTCCACATCGGTTCCACCCTGCGGCACGTCCGCGGTCGCGACGACGTGCAGGTCGTGACAGCGCGGTCACGCTACTGGCCGTTCCTCGCGAGCACGATCACCCGGGTGCCGGGACTCCGCGAGATCGCCACCTGGAATCTGCTGCTGATTCTCAGGCGAAGCCCATGAGCATGCGAAGCGAGGAACGGTCATGACCACTACGGTCCAGGCGCCCACCTGGGTGCCGCAGCCCGGCCCGACGCCGGCGGAGGCGTCCGGCGAACCGCGCGGACGCCGCCTGCTGTTCGGCTTCTGGGCCCTCGTCCTGGTGGCGTTCCTCGCGGTGTCACCGGGGAAGATGACGTTCGAGACCAAACTCGGCGTCGCCCTCGACCCCTGGCGCTTCCTCGGCGACCTCGGGTCGCTGTGGAACGGGAACGTCGGCCTCGGCGGCATAGCGAACCAGTACGTCGGCTATGCCTTCCCCGCACTCCCCTACTACGGGCTCATGGACCTGCTGCACGTGCCGGTCTGGCTGGCCGAACGGCTCTGGCTCTCGGTCATCGTGACCGCCGCCTTCTGGGGCGCGCTCCGGCTCGCCGAGCGGCTGCGCGTGGGGACGCCCGCGTCCCGGGTCCTCGGCGCCGCGGCCTACGCGCTGTGGCCCACCTTCACGATCGTCATCGGCTCGACCTCCGCCGCCGCGCTGCCCGGCGCCCTGCTGCCCTGGGTGCTGCTGCCGCTGACCTCCGCGGCGTACAGCCCCCGGAAGGCCGCCGCACGGTCGGCCCTGCTGATCCCCTTCATGGGCGGCGTGAACGCCGCCTCGACACTGGCCGCGCTGCTGCCGGTGGGCCTGTACCTCCTCAGCCGCCCGCCCGGCCGGCGCCGGCGCGCGCTGCTCGGCTGGTGGATACCGGGCGTCGTGCTTGCCACCGTGTGGTGGGTGGTGCCGCTGCTCCTGCTCGGCGCGTACGGCGAGAACTTCATGCCGTACGTCGAGCAGGCCGACACCACCACCGCCACCATGTCCGCGACCGAGCTGCTGCGCGGCGCCGGCAACTGGGTGGCCTATCTGCACTTCGGTGAGGCATGGCTGCCCGCCGGCTGGACCGTCGCGACCTCCGTCGTCACCGTCCTCGGCTCGGCGTTCGCCGCGGCGCTCGGCCTCGCCGGCCTGGCACGGCGGGACCTGCCGGAGCGCCGCTGGCTGCTCCTGACCGTCCTGGCCGTCGTCCTGATCGCGCTCGCCGGGTACGCCGGATCCTTCGGCGGTCCCTTCCACGGC
The DNA here is from genome assembly GCF_026343125.1 of Streptomyces sp. NBC_00094. NCBI lineage: Bacteria > Bacillati > Actinomycetota > Actinomycetes > Kitasatosporales > Streptomycetaceae > Streptomyces > Streptomyces sp. NBC_00094. Next base: position 785,085 of record NZ_JAPEMB010000001.1, read on the forward strand.
GCCGTCCAGGACTGGCTGAACGGGCCGTTGAAGCCGTTCCGCAACATCTACAAGTTCCAGCCGGGACTGGCCCTCGCGCTCGTCCTCGGACTCGCCCATCTGACGGCCGTGCTGTCCGAGAGCAGAGGCTCTCGCGCACTCCGCGGTCGCCGCTGGGTGCCCGCGACCGCGGCCGTGCTCGTACTGCCCGGTCTGGCGCTCCCGTACGTCAACGGCTCGATCCTCCAGCCCGGGGCGTTCACCAAGCTGCCCACCCACTGGGAGAAGGCCGCCGGCTGGCTCAAGGACAACGCCCGGGACAGCAGGGCCCTGGTCGTCCCCGCGACGGCGCACGGCATCTACACCTGGGGCTCCCCCATCGACCAGCCGTTCGACGTGCTGGCCGAGACCCCCTGGGCACAGCGCGACTTCGTCCCCTTCGGCACCCCCGGAGCACGCCGCATGACGGACGCCGTCGAGCAGGCGCTGCTGTCCGGCGCCGAGGTCCCGGGCCTCCGGGCGTACCTCGCCCGGGCCGGTATGCACGAGGTGGTCGTCCGCAACGACCTCGACCCCGACCAGATCGGCTACGTCCCGCCGCAGACGGTGAAGCGGACCCTGGAGTCGTCCGGCTACCACAAGGTCACCGGATTCGGCCCGCTGGTGACCGGCGGACGCATCGCCGCCGGCACCCCGCTCCAGGTGCAGGGGCTCTACCCGCGGCTCCAGGCCGTGGAGATCTACCAGCCGCAGGACACCGAGCGGCCCGGCAGGGTCGGTGTCTCGGCCGTGGCCGACACGGCCGTGGTCAGTGGCGGACCCGAGGCGCTGCTCCAGCTGTCCGCCGATCCCTCGATGACCGGCCGTCCGGCCGTACTCGCCGGGGACACGCTTCCCCAGGGCGTCGTCGCACCGGTGAAGGCCGTCGCGGACGGGCTGCGCCGGGCCGACACCCGGTTCGGCCTGGTCAACAACAACACCTCGTACACCTACACCGCGGACGAGCGCAATCACTCCGGCAGCCTGCAGAACCCGGGCGAGAAGCCCCAGCAGATCCTGCCGTCGGAGGGCACCGGTCACCAGACGACGGCGGTGCTGCGCGGCGCCCAGGCCGTGACGGCCTCCAGCAGCGGCAACTGGCTGTTCCACCTGCCGCAGTACGACCCGGTGAACGCCTTCGACGGCAACCCGGACACCGCGTGGGCCGAGGGCAGCCCGGGCGAGCCGGTCGGACAGTGGCTCCGGGTGGACTTCTCCCGGCCGACCGACATCCCGGCCTCCCTCCAGCTGACGCCCCTGCCGGGCGACGCCATGCGCGCGGCGCCCACCCAGGTGCGGATCGAGACCGACCGCGGTTCGGCCGACAGCCCCCTGCGGACGGACGGCCTGCCGCAGACCGTCAAGGCTCCCGTCGGCGAGGCCTCCTGGATGAAGATCACCGTGCTTGCCGCGCAGCAGGCGCGCCCGGGACTCTCCGGCGCCGGATTCTCCGAGGTGTCGATCCCGGACGTGCAGGTGACGCGCCTGCTGGAGCTGCCCGCCGACGCGGAGAACACCGACGCGGAGGCGACCGTGTACTCCCTGCACCGCGGTACCGACGCGGGCGGCCTGTCGCCCGCATCGGCCGAGGTGGGACTGCACCGGCAGTTCGGCACCAAGGAGTCGGGCGAGTACCGGGTGTCCGCGCGAGCCGTCGCCGTACCCGGCGGCGCGCTGGACGAACTGCTCGACCGCTCGGCCCCCGGATCGAGGAACCGGCTGACGGCCGCCGTGGACTCCACCAGCCGCAACGGCACGTCACTCGGCGCCCGCAACCTGGTCGACGGCGATCTGACGACCGCCTGGATAGCGGGCGACCGGCCGGTCGTCCACCTGGGCTGGCCCGCGATGAAGAAGATCGACGAGATCATCCTCGCGCCGGCGGGCGGGGTGTCCACCCGGCCCGAGCAGGTGATGATCAGCTCCCCGCACGGCGCCGCGGTGGCCGACGTGGACGAGAACGGGCGGGTCCGCTTCCCGGCGATCGAGACGAACCGGCTCGACATCACGATCACCAGGGTCGCGCCGCTCACCGTCCACAACCCGGTGGCGGACGCGCAGTTGCAGCTGCCCGTCGGGCTGAGCGAGGTGCACGTTCCCGCGCTGGCCGACCTGCGGGTGCCGCGGCCGAAGCCGTCCGCCCGCTTCTCGCTGCCGTGCGGTGAGGGCCCGGACCTCGCCGTGGGCGGTGTCCTGCACAAGACGAAGGCCTCCGGGCTCGTCCGGGACCTCACCGAGCGACGCCCCGTCACCGTCACCCTCTGCGCGGGCGAGGAGAAGGACGGCACCCTGGAGCTTCCGTCCGGCGATCACGAGGTGGAGGCGAGTGACGCGGGCCCGCTGGCGATCACCGACGTCACGCTGACCCTCGGCACCCCGCGGGCCATGGACGGAGCGGCGGGCCGCGAGGCCACCGTCACCAGGTGGGCCGACGACAGCCGGACCGTCTCGGTGTCGGCGGGCGAGGCCGCCTACCTGCGGACCTACGAGAACGCCAACGACGGCTGGAAGGCCACCCTGGACGGCACGGACCTTGAGCCGGTACGCCTCGACGGCTGGCAGCAGGCCTGGGTGATCCCGGCCGGCGCCTCCGGCACGGTGACCATGGAGTTCGAGCCCTCCGGTTCGTACCGGACAGCCCTGGTCGGCGGTGCGCTCGCGCTCGTCGCCCTGGCCGCCCTGGCCTTCGTGGGCCGTCGGCGCGACGACGGTGGCACCGACGAGACGCTGCCCGAACCGGCGGCCCCGGGGATGCTGCTCGGAACGCTGGTGCTGACCGCGGTCGTCGCGGTGGCGGCGGGGCCGCCGGCTCTGATCGTGCCCGTACTCGCCGTGGCGGCGCGGTTCCGGCCGGGTGTGCTGGTGCCGACAGCGGCGGTGGCGATGGGCGGCGCCGGCGTCGTCGCGGCCCTGGGCGCCGGGGATCCGGTCGCCGACGGGGCCGGCGCGTTCAGCGGCCTGGCGCAGGTGCTCACGCTGGTGGCCCTGTCCGCCGCGCTGGTGACGGCGGTGCGGCCGACGGCCGCGGCCGCCGGGCGCGGGGACGACGACGGGCACGGAGGCGACGACGGATGGGCAGACGGCGACGGGCATGAAGGCGACGGCGGTTCCGCCGCGCCGGAAGCCGGACCGGTGGTCACGGCCAGGCCGCGAAACACCGGCGACGGGCACCGGCCCGAGCAGCCCGTCTGGCGGCCGGAGGGCGGTGGCCCCTCGTGACCGAGCCGTGCACCGCGACCGGGACGGGGACCGCGCCCGAGAAGGAGACCGCGACCGGGACGGGGGCCGCGCCCGGGACGGGGGCCGCCCCCGAGAAGGAGACCGCCGCCGGGAGGGGGACCGCTGTCCCTCCCGGCAAGGTCCGGATTCCCTTTCCGACCGTCGACGAGGTGTCGCGGCACTGCCTCAGCGACGACGAACCGGAGAGCGTACACATCGAGGTCCATCTGCCCGGCAGGCTGGACCCGGTACGGCTGCGGGCCGCGTTCCGGCAGGCCCTCCTCACCCACCCCCGGGTGCTGGCACGAGAAGTGCCCGGGCGTGGGCACCGGCGGTCCTTCGCGTGGGAGCTGACCGGTCGACCGGACGGCGATCCGGTGCGTTTCGTGGGGCCGGGACCCGACGCCCTGACGCAGGCCCGGGCCCGCGCCCTGACGGAATGCCCGCCGCTCACCCTGGTGCCGCCGATGCGCCTGGAAGTCGTCCAGGGGGAAGAGAGCGGGACCGTGCTGCTGCTGACGTTGCATCACACCGCTCTCGACGCCCCGTCGGGGCTGCGGGTGCTCGCCACGACCGCCGAACAGTACGGCGGCACGGCAGCCCTCCCGGTTCCCGGGCGGGTCCGGCCGGAGCACTCGGATCCGGCTCCGAGCGGGACCGGTGCCACCGGCCGCACCGTACGGGCGCGTCCCGTACGGGTCGCGCCGGACTCCCGCCCCGGGCCGGTGCGCGCGCGTGCCGTGGGCAACGGCATGGTCCAGGCGGACCTGCCCGTTCCGCGGCGTGTGGCGCGGAACGGAGGCCTCCCGCCCTGGACCGTCAACGACCAACTCCTTGTCGCCACCTCACTGATGGTGGGGCGCTGGAACGTCTCGCAGGGCCGGCCGGCCGGTCCGGTACGGCTCACGATGCCCGTGGACGACCGTCCGCGCGGCACGGACATGCCGATGGGCAACGGAACCCGGCTCGTCGAGGTGGCCATGACCTCCGAGGACCCGCGCGACACGGAGCTGCTGCTCGGTGAGCGGCCGGACCCGGAGGCCGTGGCCCGGCTGCTGCGCACCACCGCACGGCGCACCCGCGCGCTGAAGTCGGCCAACGGCGCCCCCATGGGTGCGGGGGCGAACCTGCTGACCGCACCGCTGCTGCCGGTCGGCGTCCGGGGCGTGCTCACCCGTGGCGCACGGCGGGCGGCGGCGTCCTGGACGTCGACGGCGCTGGTCACCAACATCGGACGCGTGCCGTACGCGCTGGACTTCGGCGACGCGGGACGGGCGACGGCCGTGTGGTTCTCCGCACCGGCGCGGATGCCGCGGGGGCTGAGCGTGGCGGCGGCGTCCACCGGCGGGCGACTGCAGGTGACGTTGCGCTGGTCGCGGGCGCTGCTCGGTGACACGGCAGGCGCGGAACTGGCCGGCCTGTTCGCGGAGTCACTGTCGACGACGTCTCTCACTCAGGCCGGGGACGACACACCGCGCCCGGACACGACACCGGTGGGAACCCGCTCCACCCAGGACAACCACAAGAGGCCGTCATGACCACCTCAGCCACCGACTCGGAAGTAGCCGACCCGGCAGCCACCGGCTCGGAAGTAGCCGACCCGGCAGCCACCGGCTCGGAAGTTGCCGATAAGTCGCCCGCGACAGAGGCGACTTCACCGGCCCCGCACGCCCCCGGGCTGCGGGACTTCTACGAGAACCCCACCGTTCCCGTCGCCTCCGGGGAGGCCCGGACACTGCGGCAGGCCCGGATGCTGGCCGACGCGCTCGGCCCCGTGGGGCCCGGCCGCCCCGCCGCGACCGTGCTCGACGTGGGCTGCGGGGACGGTTCGGCGGGCGCGATCGCGGCCCGCGTACTCGGCGGGCACCGCGTCGTGGGGATCGACTGGTCGCAGGACGCCCTGCGCCGGGCGGCCCCGCGCCTGAGCCAGGTCGTCCGCGGCGAGCTGACCGGCAGCGGGCTGCCGTTCGCCTCCGACAGCGCCGACGCCGTCCTGTTCAGCGAGGTCGTCGAGCACCTCGTCGACCCCGACAGCGCCCTCGACGAACTGCGCAGGGTCCTGCGCCCCGGCGGGCATCTCATGCTCTCCACGCCGAACCTCGGCGCCTGGTACAACCGCGCGCTGCTGCTCGCGGGAGTCCAGCCGGTGTTCTCCGAGGTGAGTCTGCGGCGCATCCACGGCAGACCGGGCAGCGAGGTCGTGGGCCATCTGCGGCTGTACACGGCGCGCGCGTTGCGCGAGTTCGTGGCCGCGTCCGGGTTCGAGGTGGTGAAGCTCGCCGGCGCGCCGTTCCACGGAGTCCCGCGCCCGCTCCGGCCGCTGGACCGGCTGGCCTGCGGGGCGCCGTCGCTCGCGTCCATCCTCCTCGTGCATGCGAGAAAGGTGTAGCCCGTGGTGTGGGGTGTGGCCGCCGCGCTGGTGGCGAACGTCCTGTACAGCACCGGCTTCGTCCTGGAGAAGCGGGCGCTGACCGGCATGCCGCCGTTGAGCGCCGCACAGCCGGGCCGGGCCCTCCTGCTGCTGGCCGGCCGGCCCTTGTGGATCTGCGGGGCCGTGGCGCTCGCCCTGGGGTTCGCCGCGCAGCTGGCCGTCTACCGCACCCTGCCGATCGCCGCCGCCCAGGGTCTGTTCCTGTCCGGTCTCGTCCTCCTGCTCGTGCTCTCGTCGGTGGTGCTCGGCGAGCGGCCCTCCGGCCGCGAGCGGCGTGCGGTGGCCGTCATCGGTCTGGCGCTGGTGATGGTGGTGGCCTCGCTGTACGAGACCAGCGAGGAGATCAGCCGTACCGCTCCCACCGGAATCCTGCTGGCCCTGTGCCTGCCGACCCTGGCCGCCGGTCTCGTGCTCTACGCGGCCGCGGAGCGGCGCGCCCGCCGACGGCATCGGCAGCCGACCACCGGAGTGGCCTACGCGGTCGCCGTCGGTCTGATCTACGGCGTCAGCTCGCTCGCGATCAAGGGCGTCTCCGGGCACCTGGACACCGAGGACCTCATGGGCTCCGTGCCCGCCGTGCTGGCCTCCCCGTACCCGTACCTCCTGCTGCTGACAGGCGTCAGCGGACTCGTGCTGTCGCAGACCGCCCTGCAGCGCTGCCGGGCGTCCCTGATCGTCCCGGTGTGCTCGACGGTGAGCTGCGTGTTCTCCATCGTGAGCGGCACGATCGCGTTCGACGAGCCGCTGCCCGACGACCCGTTGCGGCTGTTACTGCGTCTCGGCGGCACCGTACTGGCGCTGACGGTCCTGCTCACCCTGCCGCGACACGAGGCGAACACCCCCACTCCCGAAGGAACCCGGTCATGAAGTCCGACAACCCGCTGCTGAAGATTCTCGCCTGCCCGCTCGACAAGGGGCCGTTGATCCTGGACGAGATCGGGGGCGCGCTCTACAACCCGCGCCTGCGCCGGCGCTACCCGATCGTCGACGGCATCCCGCAGCTGCTTCCCTCCTCCGGTGTGCCCGCCGTCGCCGAGGAACCCGCCGTCGGGAGCGAACACGACGTGTGAGGTGCTCCCGGCCCGATGCGTGACAGCCCGATGCGCGCGGGCGCTCGGGATCGTCGTCCGTCCGCACAGAGAAGGACGACGAACCGCCGCCGTTGCCGGATGTCGGGCGTCGGGCGTCGAGGTTTCTACGCGCGTCGAATAGGCCTCGGCATATCGGAAAACACCATGCGGCTTCTTCTCGCTTGGAGTTACGACCACAACGTTCGACAGGGGGCACAATTCAGCCCCTAGCCGGGAGAGAATTTCGGACGCACTGTCTGAAAAGAACCAGAGGAAAGACCCATGCGACGAAGACTCTCCGGCATGACCACCTCCGTGGCCGCGTTCGGACTACTGGGCTCCCTCGTCACCGCCTGCGGCTCGTCCGGTAGCGAACCGACGACGCTGCGCCTGGTGGCACCCGAGTACGGCACAGGCCCCACGACCACCTCCAAGGCGTACTGGGACGAGCTGACCACCACCTTCACCGCCGCCCACCCCGACATCAGGGTCGAGGTGACGCTCTACCCGTGGGCCGACATCGACCGCAAGGTCACCCGCATGGTCGAGGAGAACAACGCCCCGGACGTGGCCCTGATGGGTGCGTACTCCGACTTCGCCGCACAGGGCCGCCTCTACGCCGCCGGCGAGGTGATGTCGGTCAGGACGGAGGCGAACTTCCTGCGGCCCCTCGCGGAGGCCGGCTCGGTCGACGGCGACCTCTACGGCTTGCCCTTCGTGGCAAGCAGCCGGCTGCTCTTCTACAACGAAGAGCTGTTCGACGAAGCAGGCGCGAAGCCGCCGAAGACCTGGTCGGACCTGAAGGACGCGGCCAAGGCGCTGAAGAAGGAGGGCGTGCTCTACCCGTACGCCCTACCGCTCGGCCCCGAGGAGGCGCACGCCGAAGCCCTGATCTGGGAACTGAGCAACGGCGGCGGGTACACCGACAGCAGCGGCGGGTACAGCATCGCGTCCGAGCAGAACGCGCAGACATTCCGCTGGATCAAGGCCAACCTGGTCGTGCCGGCCCTTACCGGCCCGGTCCCGCCGGCCGAGCTCAACCGGCAGGACGCCTTCGCCGCCTTCCTGCGCGGCGACGTCGGTATGGTCAACGGCTATCCCTCGCTCCTTCACGATGCGAGGGCGAGGGGCATGAAGGTCGGAACCCTGCCCATGCCGGTGTCGGACACACTGGATGACAGGGAGACCCCGCCGGCGGCGGGCGTCGCCGACTGGATGATGGCTTTCAAGCACGACGGCAATCGCGAACCGGTGGGCTCGTTCCTGGACTTTGTCTACCAGGACAAGAACATCAGCGAGTTCGCCGGGCGCTACCACCTGCTGCCGTCGACGGTGTCCGCCACCCAGGCATCCCGGTACGCGGCAGCAGACCCCAGCGCCGAGCAGTTCCTCACCGCACTGCGCACTGCCCAGCTCTACCCGGTCAACGACCCGTCCTGGCTGCAGGTCAGCAATACCATCAAGCAGAACATCGGCAAGGCCGTCGATCCCTCCGCCGACCCGAAGACGGTCCTGGAACACATCGCCCAGCAGACCCGGGACATGGCGCAGCCGAGATAGCGGTCTCCGACATCCGCGGGGACCCACGCGAAGGCATGGGCCGGGCAGCGACATGTGTCGGGGGTCACACGTCGGCCCCTTCGTGTCGCGGGCCGTCCCGATGCCCAGGATGAGGTCATGGAGATAGGCATCGCACTGCCCCAGTACGGCACCCACGCCCGCGCCGACCGCATCGCGGCCTTCGCGCGGGACGCCGAGGACGCCGGGTTCGACGCGTTCTGGGTCGGCGACCGCGCCCTGACCCCGGTCGCCCCCAGCGACCTCTATCCGGGACACACCCCGGAGAACCCGTACCCCCACCAGTACAAGACCTTCCTCGACCCGTTGACCGTGCTCACCGTCGCCGCCGGCGCGACTTCCCGCGCCCGGCTCGGCATGAGCACCCTCAACGGCCCCTGGTATCCGCCGGCCCTGCTAGCCCGCTCCCTCACCTCGCTCGATCAGGTCAGCGGTGGACGCCTCGACGTCGGCCTCGGCATCGGCTGGCTGCGGGACGAGTACACCGCCGTCGGCGCCGACTTCGGCCGGCGCGGCGCTCTCCTCGACGAGCTGCTCGACGTCCTCCACGGCTTCTGGACCCAGGCGGAGTTCGGCCACGAGGGACCCCACTGGACGATCCCCGTCTCGTATGTCGGCCTTCGCCCCGTCCAGCCCGCGGGACCGCCCGTCTATCTCGGCGGCTTCAGCCCGGCGGCTCTGCGCCGGGTCGGGTGCCGGGCGGCCGGCTGGGTCGGCGCCGTCCTGCCGCCGGGGGCGGCCGAGGGCCTGTGGGACGTGGCGCGGCGAGCCGCCGAGGAGGCGGGCCGCGACCCGGGGACGCTGCGTCGGCAGATCCGGCACAACCCCGCGCCCGGCGCCACGGCGGACGCGATCGCCGCCGTCCTCGCGGGCGTGCGGGACACCGGCGCCGACGGCTGCTTCATCGACCTCCAGCAGTCGGTCGACTCGCCCGACGAGGCCTTGGAGCTCGGGACCAAGGTCCTGGGCCTGCTGCGGGGCTGAGCACGGCGGAGGGGCCCTGACGTCGGGTGCCCCTCCGTGAATCGGGTACGACACAGAGCGCGACCCCAAGGCTGCCGTCGCCCGGTCGGCACGGAAGAAGGTGGCCCTCCCCTGGCGCGGAGGGCCACCTCCCGGTGGTTCACCGGCGTGCGGCCGTCACGCCGGGCGGTGGTGCGAGCCGTGATACGGCATGTGGTGCGGGCGGTGGTGCGGCCTGGGGTCCGGGCCGCACCACCGCCCAGTGGTGCGACGGTGTCGCTACGGGGCGACCTTCAGCAGCTTGTTGGCGGTGCCGGAGGAGGGGTTCTTGATGGCGTCCGCGGTGGCCGCCCCGGTCAGCGCGGCGGCGGTGTCGGCGGGCGTCGCGGACGGGTTGGCCGCCAGGTACAGGACGGCGGCGCCCGCCACGTGCGGGGCGGCCATGGATGTGCCGGAGATCGTCTTGGTGCCGGTGTCGCTGTCGTTCCAGGCGGAGGTGATGTCCGAGCCGGGCGCGTACAGGTCGACCACCGCGCCGAAGTTCGAGAAGTCCGACTGCTCGTCGTCCTTGGTGCTGGACGCCACGGTGAGCGCCTCCGGTACCCGGGACGGCGAGCCCTGCCCGGCGTCGGAGGACTCGTTGCCGGCGGCGACCGCGAAGGTCACACCGGAGTCGATGGCCCGCTTGACCGCCGCGTCCAGCGCCTCGTCGGCGCCGCCGCCGAGGCTCATGTTCGCGACCGAGGGCCCGGAGTGGTTCCGGGTGACCCAGTCGATGCCCGCCACGACCTGTTCGGTGGTGCCGGAGCCGTTGTCGTCCAGGACGCGAACGGCGACGACCTTGGCCTTCTTGGCGACGCCGTGGGAGGTGCCGGCGATGGTTCCCGCGACGTGGGTGCCGTGACCGTTGCCGTCGTCGGCGGTGTTGTCGTTGTCCACGGCGTCGAAGCCGTGGACGGCCCGGCCGCCGAAGTCCTGGTGCGAGATCCGTACGCCGGTGTCGATGACGTAGGCGGTCACGCCCTCGCCGCCGTTGTCGGGGTAGGTGTACTTCTGGTCGCCCGCCGTGTCGGCCTGGTCGATCCGGTCCAGGCCCCAGGACGGGGGCTTCTCCTGCGTCTCGTTGATGCTGAACCGCTTGTTCTGGACGACCGTCCCGACGGCGGGGTCGGCGGCGAGGCGCTTGGCCTCCTCGACGCTGAGGCCGGACGCGGAGAAGCCGTTGACCTCGGAGCCGTAGGAGCGCACGAGTGTGCCGCCGTACTTCTTCGCGAGGTCCGCCTTGTTCGCGGATGCGTCGAGGATGACGACGAAGCTGCCGGCGACGGCACCCGGGGCGCCGAGACCGTGCACGGTCCCTTCGGCCGGGGCTGCCGCCCCGGCAATGTTGCTCGCGAACAGCGCCACAGTGGCAGTGCCTGCCACACCAGCGGCTATGGCCGCGTGACGAAGACCGTGGGATCGCTTGTGAGTTGCCATGAAAGGGGATCTCTCCTCGTGTTGACGTGTGGGGCGTCAAACGTTCGAGAGAACCCTGTGCGGGTTGGCAGGAGCAAATCAAGAGCGAACCCGGGGTTCGGACTTATTCAGCAACGTTTCTTAATGATCTCTCCGCATCCTCTCCACGCCGCACACGCCGTCTGGCGAACTCCTGCCTGAAATGGGCACGTTCTCGCTCCGCCACACGACGGCCGGGGCTGCCCTCCGCCGCGGTCACGCCCCTTCGATCCGTTGCGCCGGCGCCGGGCCCTGTCCCGCCGCCTCGGGGACATCGCGGCCCGGTTGCTCCGCGTCGAAGCGGTCCGCCTCTACCACGACAACATCCTGTCCAAAGAGCCCGGTTGTGGCCGCACCCCCCGGCATCGTGACGGCGACCACTGTCCCCTGGACTCCCCCGCGGTGGTGACCTCGTGGGTCCCCCTGTACGACATCCCGACGGAGATGGGCCCGTTGGCCTGCCTGGCACGGCAGTTGACCCCAGCGGCACTCCACGCCCTACCTGCGTCTCCCCAGGAGCGGTCGTACGACGAACACGTTGCCGGTGAGATCCGCGCGGCGGGCGCGGTTCCCGATACGAGCCCGTACGCCATGAAGGACGACCCGGATGCCTCTCCGCTCACGCCCGTTCGAGCGGCGGATCACACGGAGCCGAGGCTGGGTGGCACCGCCCAACCGCGGCTCCTCGCCGGGCGGTCGTCCCTCACCACTCCGGACCGGTGGGAGCGCCCGACAACCGCGGCCGGTCCGGTCCTGGCGACGGGATCGAGGCCCACCCGCTCACCACCCGTCCGCCTGCACCAGGCGCCAGGACCGCTCCGGCCACGCGGCAGAGGAAGCGCGGCTTCAGACTGCCGGCGCCCCGCCGTCCACGGGGACACCCAGTCGGCCGGCCAGGGTGGTCAGGGTCGGCCCCAGAGGAAGAGCGACCCGGGCGACGGCGTGCCGGTCGCCCCGTGTGGGGTCCCGGTTGACGATCAGCACCGGCTTCCCCGTCTGGGCCGCCTGGCGGACGAACCGCAGCCCGGACATCACCGTCAGCGAGGAGCCCAGGACCAGGAGCGAGGTCGCCGCATCGACCAGTTCTCGGCAGTACTCGACCCGCTGCGGCGGAACGGCCTCGCCGAAGAACACCACGTCCGGTTTGAGGATGCCGCCGCACGCGGAGCAGGGCACCACGGAGAAGTCCCCGACCTGCTCGTCGGTGAGGTCGGCGTCGCCGTCCGGATTCAGTCCGGCGGCCACCGGCGCGAACCCCGGGTTGGCCTCCTCCAGTCGCCGGGCGAGTTCCCGGCGCGAGCCTGAGGCACCACAGGAGAGGCAGACGACCCTGCCCAGGCTTCCGTGGAGCTCCACCACGCCCTCGCTGCCGGCGGCGTGGTGCAGGCCGTCGACGTTCTGGGTGATCACACCCGAGAGCAGACCGTGCCGCCCGAACGCCGTCACAGCCCGATGCCCGGCGTTGGGCTGCGCCCGGCCGAACGTGCGCCAGCCGAGGTGACTGCGCGCCCAGTACCGGCGCCGGGCCCCGGCGCCGGCCGTGAACTCCTGATAGGTCATCGGCGTATGCCGCCGCAGGCTCCCGCCCTCACCCCGATAGTCGGGGATGCCCGACTCCGTGGACATGCCCGCCCCGCTGAGCACCAGCACACCGCCGGCCCTCAGCACCTCGGCGACCGGCTCGGGATCCGTGATGCCTGGCGGCAGATCCTGGGGCGGAGTCCAGCTCAGAGTGGGGCGCATGCGCATGCCGCCAGGATACGGAACGGGCCCGACAGCGACACGGGCCACGACCCCCGCGGAGCCGATGGCAACCGAAGGCCTCCTGCCACGGACGGGAGCGCACACGGCCTGCGAGGAAGGCGACAGCTTGCCCGACATCGCATTTCTGTCCGGTGCGTCCGGGGGCGCCCGCCAGCAGGGCGTCAGCGTTTGTCACACTGCTGACTGCGCTGTCATCGCGGGACCGGGAAGGAGACGACGGTGGGACTGGAAGAGCTCGGACTCACGGCGGAAGAGGCTGCCGTCTACCGTGCGCTCGTCGCCGTTCCTTCGGCGCAAGGGTCAGATGTCGCCGACGCGGCGCGACTGCCCCGGGAGCGAACCGACGGGGCCCTGAGTTCCTTGCTGGACCGGGGCATGGTGACTCTTGGCGGTGAGGGGGACGGGCGGTTCGCGGCGGCCCATCCGGCCGTCGCCCTCGGTGGCGAGCTCGTCGCGCATCGCGAACGCCTGGAGCACGCCGAGCTGACCGTCGCCCAGCTCGTGGAGACCTACCGTGCCGCCTCTGTCGACCGGGTCCAGCGTGAGCTGCTGGAGGTCGTCGAGGGCACCGAAGCCATTCGCAGGTGCTATCTCCAGATCCAGCTCTCGGCCCGGGAGGGTCTCGACATCCTGTCTGCCGGCGAACCCCGTGCGGTCACGCCGGACGACAGCGAGGAGGTGACCGTCATGAGTCGCGACGTGCGGGTGCGCGCCGTCGTCGACCAGGGGTTCCTCAAGCTGCCCGGAGCCGCCGGCCATCTGAACCGGTCCCTCGCCGACGGCGTGCATGTTCGTACCGTCGCCGAGGTGCCGTGCAAACTCATCGTCGCCGACGGCGAGGTGGCGATGCTGCCGCTGTCCGGCCGAGGCGTCGAGGTGGACCCGGCGGTCGTGCTGCGCGGTGGCCTCGCCCACGTCGCCCGCGAACTGTTCGAGCAGGTGTGGGAACGCGCCCACCCCTACCAGGATCCGGACCCGGCGATCGACCCGTCGGACGTCCACATTCTCCGCCTGCTGCTCGCCGGACTGACCGACACGGCGGTCGCGGGCCAGCTGGACATGTCGGTCCGCACTCTCCAGCGCCGACTCAAGGTCCTCATGGCCCAGGCCGGCGCGACCACGCGCATGCAGCTGGGCTGGCACGCACGGCATCACGACTGGGTCTGAAGGGCTCCGCACGCGGTGTTCGGCGACCGGATCACCTTCCGGGCACACCGACTCGTACGGATCCTCGGCGACCGGCGGACGGTGAGCGGCCGACGCCCCCGCGCGGCGCGACCCCGGCGGGGGCCGAGCCGATACGTGGCCCGGGACTGCCGTACGCGGCCGTACCCGGTCGCGATGCCCGCATCCCGAACTCGGACAGCAGCACCTGACCGCGGTTCCACCGAGCGTCCCGCTCCGGTCACAGGCGGTCCGATCGCCACCTCTCCGCCGTCACCTGGGTGTCGTACTTCCGACGTGTCGGAAGTACGACACCGCGTCAGGGGTGCGGCGGAGGCGGTGACTCCGGTAGACCGCTGGCATGAACCTGATACCCAGACGCCGCTCCGTGCTGGCCGCGACCGCCACCGCGCTCGCGATCAGCGGCGGGCTGCTGCTGCCTCCCACCGCGGCGACCGCCGAGGCGACCGCGCAGCCGTCGGCGAAGGCAGGCGCCGACGCGCCTACGTACGACATCACCCTGGTCACCGGCGACAAGGTCCACTACACGGACCTGCCCGGTGCCGACGACGTGGTCACCGTCGACCCCGCGCCCGGCACCGGCGCCGTCCACGTCCAGCGCAACGGCGACGACACCTACGTCATCCCGCGCCAGGCGATGTCCCTGCTCGCCGCTGACAAGCTCGACCAGCGGCTGTTCAACGTCACCGCCCTCGTCGAGATGGGGTACGACGACAAGCGCTCCGGCGGCATCCCGGTGATCGCCACCGGCACCACCGCCCGCTCCGCCAAGCCTCTCACCGCCCCCGTCGGCAGCGGCCGGGTGCGCGAGCTGCGCAGCATCAACGCCAAGGCCATGAAGGCCGAGTCCGACGAGGCACGCGCCTTCTGGCGGGACCTGGCGCCGACCGCCGCGTCCGGCGTTGCCAGGACGCTGGACAACGGTGTCACCAAGCTGTGGCTCGACGGCCGGGTGCGCGCCTCGCTCAGTGAGTCCGTCGCGCAGATCGGCGCGACGCAGGCCTGGGCCAAGGGCTTCGACGGCCGGGGCGTCAAGATCGCGGTGCTGGACACCGGCATCGACGCGACCCACCCGGACATGAAAGACCGGATCGTCGCGAGCAAGAGCTTCATCACCGGCGAGGAGGCGGACGACAAGAACGGCCACGGCACGCACGTCGCCTCCACCATCGCCGGCAGCGGCGCCGCCTCGGCCGGCGCCAAGAAGGGCGTCGCGCCCGGCGCGGACCTCATCATCGGCAAGGTGCTCTCCAACTCCGGCTACGGCCCGGACTCCGGTGTCATCAAGGGCATGGAGTGGGCGAAGGCACAGGGCGCCGACATCGTCTCCATGAGCCTCGGCGGCGGCAGCTCCGACGGCAACGATCCCATCTCGCAGGCCGTCAACACACTGTCCGCCAACGGCGGTCCGCTGTACGTCATCGCCGCCGGCAACGCGGGCGGCGCGGGCACGGTCGGCGCCCCGGGCGCCGCCGCCTCCGCGCTCACCGTCGCCGCGGTCGACAAGTCCGATGTGCGTGCCTCCTTCTCCAGCCAGGGCCCGCTGACCAACAGCTACGGCCTGAAGCCGGACATCTCCGCGCCCGGCGTCGCGATCTCCGCCGCCGCCTCGCAGTCCGTGCCGGGCTGGACGGGCGGCATGTACCGCTCGATGAACGGCACCTCGATGGCCACGCCGCACGTCGCCGGCGCCGCGGCCATCGTCAAGCAGGCGCACCCCGACTGGGACGGGGCTCGCATCAAGGACGCGCTGATGTCCAGCTCGAAGAAGCTGGACGCCTACAAGCCGTACTCGATGGGCACCGGCCGCGTCGACCTCGTGAACGCCCTGGACTCCACCATCGAGGCCACGGGCTCCGTCCCGGCCGCCGTCTACAAGTGGCCGCACGCCGCCGCGAAGCCCACCGAGCGCTCCCTCACCTACCGCAACACGGGCACCGCGGACGTCACCCTCCATCTGACGACCGGCACCCCGAGCCCGGCGTACACGCTCTCCGCCTCGTCCGTCACCGTCCCCGCGGGCGGCACCGTCGACGTAAGGCTCACGCTGGACCCGACGAACGTCGCGGCCGACACGTCGTTCTCCGGCCAGGTCGTCGCCACCGACGCCGCCACCGGCAAGGTCGCCGCGCACACCGGCTACGCGCTCCACAAGGAGCGTGAGCTGTACGACTTCACGATCAAGCTGAAGGGCCGGGACGGCAAGCCCGTCACGGACACCGTGGCCCTGACCTGGGCGGGCAACACCATCCCCGCGCAGATCACCGTCGATGGCGAGCGCACCCTGCGCCTGCCCCCCGGCACGTACTCGACCTGGGCCTGGATGGACGTCCCCGGGGACAAGCCCGACTCCAAGGGCCTGGCGATTGTCTCCGACCCCGAGACCGTGATGACCGACGGCCCGGCGACCGCCGAGCTGGACGCCTCGAAGACCAACCGGTCCTACGCCGTCACCCCGCGGGAGACCGAGGTCTCCCAGACCATCGTGCGTCAGCAGTACAGCTATGCCGGCGGCCGCGGCGGCATCAACGAGTCCAGTGTGGTGACGCCCTCCTACGACAGCGTCTACCTCGGCGCGGTCCCCGAGGTGGCCGTCGGCACCCTCCGGCTGAGCACGCACTGGCGGATGCGTGAGAAGTCGCTCGACGCCACGACCGGCGTGGGCGGCTCCGTCGAGATCGCGCCGCAGAGCGGTGGCGTCCGCAAGGACGGCACCCGCCTGTTGCGCACCGTCTACGCCGGAGCCGGAGCGCCCGCCGACTACGCGGGCCTCAACGCCGAGGGCAAGGCCGTCATCGTCGACCGGACCGACGCCGTCAAGCCCCTCGACAGGGCGAAGGCAGCCGCCGAAGCCGGCGCCGCCATGCTCATCGTCGTCAACGACGGCCGCGGCCGGCTGTACGAGGGCTACCCGGGCGACCACGGCCTGTCCGTGGCCAGCGTGATGAACGGCCAGGGCCAGGAGCTGATCCGGCAGGCCAAGAGCGGCCTGGGCGTGCTCCACATCAAGGAGAAGCTGGTCCCCGGCTACCGCTACGACCTGCTCCAGTCGTACGCGGGCGGCGTCCCGGACCGCGCCCTGCGCTACGCCCCGTCCCATGAGGAGCTGGCGGAGGTGAAGAGCACCTTCTACCAGGCCGTCAAGGGCAACTCCCTGGGCGGTGGCGGCCGTTACTTCCTGCCGGGTGGCGCTCCCGGAGTCGGCCTGGACGAGTACCAGAGCTACCCGTACACCGGCACGAGCTATGTCAGCGAGACCCCCGAGGACAGCTCCTGGTACGAGGGGTTCTGGCTGGCCCGCACCGACGGCCCCGGCAACCTGCTCGACGAGCGCAGCCCCAAGCTCACCTACCAGGCGGGCCGGCGCTATCGGAGCGAGTGGTTCAAGCCGGTGCAGGCCCCCCGCCTCGGTTCGGGCTACTGGGTCCCGTTCCGCGGCAAGTCCAACACCGTCCAGTGGAACGTCCCGCTCTGGTCGGGCAGTGGCGCGGGCCACGCCGCCAGCGCCACGTCCCAGTACGACGGCAGCGTCAGCAGCGCCCTGTACCAGGGCGACACGCTGCTGAAGTCGACCCCGAGCCAGTCGGGTTCGGCCTTCGGTCTGCGGCCGGAGAAACTACCGTACCGCCTGGTGATCGACGCCACCCGGCCCGCCGAGGAGTTCGCGACCTCCCTTAGCACGCACACCGAGCTGGGCTTCGGCTCGAAGTACCCGGCCGAGGGGGAGGCGTGGCAGAAGGAGATCGAGCTGCTGAACCTCACCTATGACGTCGACACCGACCTCGAAGGCTCGGTGCGGTCCGGACAGCGGGTGGACCTGGACCTCGGCTCGACCACCTACCCCGGCGGGATCAAGGCCACGAAGGCCGCGCTGGAGGTGTCGTACGACGACGGCGCGACCTGGCAGCGGGTAGAGCTGGACAAGCGGGCCGACGGCCGCTGGTCCGCGGAGCTCCGCACCCCACGCACGCCCGGCGGCTCCGTGTCGCTGCGAGCGTCCGCCGAGGGCCCGGACGGGCTGTGGATCAAGCAGGACGTGATCCGGGCGTTCGGCCTGAAGTAACCCCGAAACCCCATGACCGCGGCACCTCCCGCCAGGCGCCGCGGTCATGGCTTCCCGTGCTCCGCCGCCATCGCCCGTGACCGGGCCGCACGGCGTCAGCACCTTCACCCCCGAGGCAAGACGTGCGAGATCACGCACCCAGCCGCATCCGCCGGCTCACCCATCGCCGCGCTCGCGGTCGGTCTGACGGGCTCCCTGCCGAGCTTGTCCGACCTCTCCGCTCCGCTTGAGCCGGAGCACCCCGAGGTCGGCTCGTCCGGCGACCTCGACGGGAACGGCGCCGCCGGCCTGTGGCCCAGCCGCCGCTCTGTGGTCTCACCCGCCGCTCTGTGGTCTCACCCGCCGCCGAACCAGGCGCCCCAAGCCGACGATGCGGCGCTCGCCCGAATACCGTCGTCCGCCGCATCGCACCACCCGCGCCCGGATCGGAACCCGGCCTGTCGCAGATGTCGGAGTTCAACGCTGCGTAGTCAGCACCAAGTCAGCACGGGAGTCAGCACCCCACCATCAAAACGTTCCCGATCAGCGCAACCCGGACAGTCCCTCTCGGGCCTTCGGCAGGGTCGCCGCAGCAGGCCATGGAGGCCGCGCGCATACGACCCGCCCGAACTATGGTGTCCCACCGCATACGACCCTGACCTGCGTCTTCCTACGGTGTGGCGACACCGAATCGTCCCCGCACTTGCCTGGAAGTGGTGCACATGGCCGCCGCAACACCCTCCCCGGCCCCGCCCGGTTCCCTCACCGCGACGGATACCTCCCACGCGCGTGGGACACACGCGCCAGCACTGTTGAACTCGCCACCCCCAAGCTGCGGTAGGGCAGTTACTTCCCGCACTGGCTCCTGGAACGGTGCCGCCGGGCCGAGCAGGCCCTGATCTCGGTGGTCGCCACCGCCTACCTGCTCGGCGTTTCCACCCACCGGGTCGAGAAGCTCGCCGAGTCCCTCGGCGTCACGCGGCTGTCGAAGTCACAGGTCAGTGCGATGGCCAAGCACCTAGTACTCCAGCCGTAGTTCATGATCTCGATCGTGAGGGGCGCCGAGGAGACAGCCGGCAGCGTCGATCATCTGGACGAGACCGACCACGCCGTCGCGGGCGTCCGTTCCTTCTCCGCCTACCCGAGTCCACCGAGACGGAGGGCGTTCCTTATCTCGCTGAGCTTCGCGGTCGTCGCCGGGGTCCACTCCTTCGCCTGCTCACCGAGACGGAGGGCGTTCTCAATCTCGCTGAGTTTCACGGAGGACAGAACGCCCGCTCGCTCGATCAGGTCGTCCCGGGACACGGTGGTCAGCCACGTGCAAGGGGTAAAGCCCGGACGCGGCAACGCGAACCGCAGCACGCCTTCAAAGGGCAGTCCTTCCACGGCGCCTACTGCCACTTCGACGCCCAGACCGGTGATGTCGACACCCGCCCGAGCGACGACCTGCATCACCCGGATCCCGGACGCGTCGTCTCCCGACAGCAGCACGACCGGTCGCCGCTCGTCGAACTCCACCCACCAGACTTCGCCACGTTGCACATGTCCTCCTGACACAGGAACGGCGGGCGGACGCTGCGCGACCCCGACGCGCTGTGGAGACGGGTGCGGCCACCCGTTGATCATCGGTGTGTGAAGACAAACGATCACGCGGTGGCCGCAGGTCACAGCGTAGACCCTGCCCGCTGACAGGAGGCGTTCGAGGGCCTGATGAGCCGGATAGCGGGACGGTTCACACGGGTCGAACCCCGGTTCCGAGTCCGGAAGTTGGTGCTCGGACTGCTGTCGGACCTGCCGCGCAAGAACTGCTGGAGCATCGCCGAATGGGCCGGGGAGAGGACCCCGGACGGCATGCAGCAGTGGACCGGGAACTGTACGTCCCGCGTTCATGGACCTCCGACCCTGACCGCTGCCGGGATGCCGGGATGCCGGACTCGACCAGGACAACGCCTTCGCCACCAAGCCGGAACCGGCCACTCGTATGGTTGCCCGGTTCCTGGACGCCGGCCACCAGGCCGCATGGGTCGCCGGCGACGGGGTCTACGGCGGCAACCCCAGGCTGCGAACCGCGCTGGAGGAACGCGGCACCGGCTACGTCCTCGCGGTGGCCTGCTCGCACGAAGTCACCACCGGGGCGGGGAGGTTCCGTGTGGACACCCTGGCCAAGAAGGTGCCCAAGCGGGCCTGGCAGAAGCTCTCCACAGGGGCCGGGGCCAAGGGCCACCGTCTCTACGACTGGGCAGTCATCGACCTCGCCGACCCCCGACCCGGGAGTCGTCAGCTGCTGATCCGCCGTAACCGCAGCACCGGCGAACTCGCCTCGCCGCCTTCCGTAACCCGCCCTTGGACGCCGGGCCGTACTCGTTCGTCTGGGTCGACGCCCTGACCCAGAAGGCCCGCGAAGGCGGCCGCACCAGCAACGTCCACGCGCTGATCGCGGTCGGCGACAACGCCGACGGCCACCACGAGATCCTCGGCATCGACGTCGCCACCGCAGCGGACGGCGCCGGCTGGCCGGCCATCCTCCGCTCTCTGATCGCCCGCGGCCTCACGGGCGTCCAGCTCGTCATCTCCGACGCCCACACCGGTCTGGTGGCCGCGATCGGCGCCACCTTGCCGTGCGCCTCGTGGCAGACATGCCGCACCACCTGAAGCCGTAAGGATTCGACATGATGTTTCGCGGGGGCTGTAAACGACTTGCAGTCCCCGCAGAACCGCAGGCCGGCCCCCCATGACACGACGAAGCCCCTCCCAGCCCACGAAGGGCCGAGAGGGGCGTGCCGGTCTGCCGGGGCGTCAGAGAATGACGTCCAGGGCGCCCCAGCCGGTGCCGATCAGCGTGCGGCCGGCGGGGACGAAATCGTAGAGCTCCCCGTTGACCGTTCCGACCTGCTCTGCAGATCCGTCACTGTCGAGATCGCTGACGAAGGGGTTCCAGGAGCCGACCCACCAGCCGTTGCCGTAGAGCGAGCGGTCACCGAAGGTCATGGGACCGCCGGTCGTGGTGGTGTTGGGGTACAGGAACAGCTCGCTCTTGTCGGTGCGGCCGACGATGTCGATCTTGCGGCGTAGAAGGGGTAGGTCGCGGTGTCCGAGCGGTTGCCGGCCGCGTCCTGGCTGAACACATGGAGGAAGTGCGGACCGACGGCGGGCGGGGTCAGCTGGATGTCGGCCGAGGCTCCCGCGGCCACCTTGACGGTCTTGACGTCGGGGTCCCAGTCCGTGAAGTAGTGGTAATACACCACGTCGTCGGAACCGTTGGGCGAGAGGGTGAACGCGCCGGCCTTGCGGGCGGGCCCGGTGGTGGCGGGCCAGCCCTTGTCACCCTTGGGGAACGTGATGGAGCCGATCGCGGGGGCCTCAGCGGGCCTGGTGCGGTCGACGCTGAACTTGCAAGTGGCGCTCCAGTCGGAGTACTCGCTCTGGTCGTAGGCCCGCACCTTCCACGTGTAGTCGCCGGTCGGCAGCTTCGCGTCGGGAACGACGAGGGTGGAGATACGGTCGCGCAGGCCGGGGATCCACTCGTCGGCCACCAGGGTGGTGCCGCGGAAGACCTGGAACTGGGCGGAGAGGTTGCCCGCGTTGGGGTCCGTGACGAGCGCGTACAGGCTGATCGAGGTGTTGCCGATCAGGCCGCCGGTGGCACAGTGCGTGCGGGGGTTGGTCCCGAGGCTGGTGGGCGTCGCCGGGGGGGTGTTGTAGACGGTCTCCAGGGCCGCGGACTTCGCGTCGAACTTCTTCCAGGCGAAGGTGTCGCTCTCGTCGGCCGCGTACAGGCCGAGGGTGACGCTCGCGCTGCCCGCGGCAGCGACGCTCTGGATCCTGCTCGTCACGTCGAATTCGAGGTTGCCGGCGGCGCAGTCGCTGGACCAGCCCTTGGACTGGTTGACGCCGGCCACGAGCCCGCCGATCCTCCTGGGCGGGTTGTTCCAGGTGGTCTTGCTGCCGATGCCGGTGGTCTGGTAGAGATCCACGGCCCGCGCCTGGCAGGACCAGGACCACACGTTCTTGATCCGGAAGGTCGAACTGATGACCTTGGTCCCGCGGAGGTTCGCGGTGTCCACCTCGAAGAAGGACTGGGACAGGCCGTTGGTCTCGTTCTCGTAGCCGACCCGCGCCACTTCGTTGGCGTTCAGATAGTTCTTGTTCGGGTACTTCTTCGAGATCCGGGTCCAGTTGTTGCGGATGCCCCAGGCCCACGACGGGTCGATGAAGACCGGGTAGGACGTGTCGGGAGCCGTCAGCAGGCCCTGGTCCGGGGTGATCTGGAGGGTGCTGCCGTTCACGGTGGTCGGCATCACCGCTTCCTTGGCGCCCGGGGGCTGCTCGAAGGAGCTGCCCGGTGCGGCCTCGATCGCCGCGGCGACGGCCTGCGACGACGTCTGGGTGGCGACGAAGGACTGCGCGCTCGTGGCCGTGGTGGAGTCCCACATCACGGGGGACGGGCTCGTGAACACCAGCTGTCCGGCCGGGTTGGTCGCCGTGACCGCTCCGGTCGCCGGATCCGTGGCGACCGTGACGCCGACGGTGGACATCGTGTACTGGAGCGTGGCCAGCTGGGGGTTGGCGGCCGCCTCGCGGGTCTTGACGACCACGAGCTGGGAGAAGCCCTCGACCTCGGCCTTGAGCTGCAGGTCAACGCCGGGCAGGATCTCTGCGTACGTCGCCACGTTGCCGTTCAGCGTCGGCTTCGGCAGGGCGGTCGGCCAGGAGAGCGCCAGCGTACGGCCGTCCTTCACCCCACTCAGGATCGGTCCCGTGCCGCCGCCGGAGAAGGTGACCGCCACGGAAGTGGCCTTCGGCTTCACCGATCCGTCGGCGGCGAAGACCAGCGTCGGGTCCGTGTCCACCCACGCGCCGTCGCGCAGCACGCGCACGGGCGTGCCGTACTTCTTGACGACGAACTTGCCGTCGGGCCGGACCCAGGTGTCGGAGGCCTCGGTGCGTGCCGAGACCACCTCCACGGGGTTCCCGCCGGCCTGCGCGTCCCGGAGCGCCTTGTCCTCGGGGCTGACGCTGCCGTCGTCCTCCGCCGTGACGGCTGCCGGGCGGGCGAGCGCGCCGGCGGGTCCCATCGATGCCACCATGCCGCCCGACCCCACGCCGGCGACAACGGCAAGGGCGACGGCTCTTCGGAGAGAAGACCCTCATCCCCTGCGGACTTTCGTATTCAACACTCTCGTGACCCCTGTTGGCCGCCATTTTTCGTCGCGCCGACTGTAGCCGCTGATCAGCGATGCCAAATTCCCCGTACCGGACATTTGCGGACCTTGTCGAGCCAGAGGCCCAAGAGGAATGCCTAATTCCGAAAAATCCCTCGGCGACCGCCCCCACCTGCACCTCACCCCGGCCGAGCGCGGCAACCCAGCCGACGACCTGGAACATGGCGCCCCATTTGGGCAGCAAGATCATCTTTGCCACAATTTCCGGAGCACTGTGCGAATCAGAATCGCAGCCCAGCTTCCAAATCCATGAAATCCGGCTGTTAGCCTGCGCCGGTTGAATTTGCACGGATAAGTGGAGTAGATGTGAGAAGATTTCGCATGCGAGGGCTTTCTGCGGCGTTGGCCGCAGCGGTTCTCTCAGGCATGCTGCCGGGGGCTGTGGCCGTAGCGGCGAGCGAGGAGCGGCCCCGGCTGCCCGAGCTGAAGCAGCCGACGGCGGTTCCGGTGTCTCCGATGCGCGCGGGTGGGGCGAAGAAGACCGATGCGGCCGCAACCGGCTGGAAGGACCGGAGGGTCGCCTGGCCGGCGGCAGGTTCGGCGGAGGTGTACCTCGCCTCGACGGCGGTCTCGAACTCCTTCCTTTCGGATTCGGCCAAGGCCCGGATACCGGCCGCCGGGCCGGGCGCGGGCCGGGCAGGCATGCTTCCCGTCTCGGTGCGTCCGCTTCAGGCAGAGGCCGCCGAGACCCCCTCGAAGGTGAAGGTCACGCTCGCCGGCAAGGACGCGGCCCGCAAGGCCGGCATCGACGGTGTCCTGCTGTCGGTGGGACGCTCGGACGGCGGGCAGCGTGCCGCAGCCGCCCAGGTGGAGGTGGACTACACCTCCTTCCGCGGCGCCTACGGCGGCGACTACGCGTCCCGGCTCCGCCTCGTGGAACTCCCGGCGTGCGCGATGACGCAGCCGGAGCTCCCGAAATGCCGTACGCAGAAGCCTCTTTCGACACGCAACGACACGCGAGCGGGCAAGCTGTCGGCCCAGGTGAGCATGCCCGGGGCGTCCGAGCCGACGGCCAGGCCGGCCGGCGCACCGGCGAAGTCCGCCCTCGCACCGGCGAAGTCCGCCCTCGCAGCAGCGGATCCGGCCGGTGCGACCGTACTCGCCGCGACGGCCGGGCC
Organism: Streptomyces sp. NBC_00094; assembly: GCF_026343125.1. Classification (NCBI taxonomy): domain Bacteria; kingdom Bacillati; phylum Actinomycetota; class Actinomycetes; order Kitasatosporales; family Streptomycetaceae; genus Streptomyces; species Streptomyces sp. NBC_00094. The sequence goes on from NZ_JAPEMB010000001.1 coordinate 809,192, forward strand.
CTCCGGTCAGTCGGGCGACTACAAGGCGACGCCGCTGAAGCCCTCGGGCTCGTGGAGCGCAGGCGGGGTCACCGGTTCGTTCAACTGGTCCTACCCCATCGACGTACCGGCGGTGCCCGAGGACCTCAAGCCCGGCATCACCCTGGGCTACAGCTCCCAGTCGGTCGACGGACTCACCGCGGCCTCGAACAACCAGCCTTCCTGGCTCGGTGACGGATGGTCCTACGAGCCGGGCTTCGTCGAGCGCAGGTACAAGTCCTGCAACGACGACAAGACCGGCGGCACCAACACCACCAAGGTCGGCGACCAGTGCTGGTTCAACGACAACGCCACACTGCACCTCGGCGGCAAGTCCACGGAGCTGGTGTATCAGGCGGGCAAGGGCTGGCACACCGAGGGCAACGGCGCCGAGAAGATCGAGAAGCTGACCGGTGCGTCCAACGGGGACCAGGGCACGGCCGGCGTCGACGGCGTCGGTGAGCACTGGAAGGTCACCACGCCCGACGGCACCCAGTACTTCTTCGGCCTGAACCGCCTGCCCGGCTGGAAGGACAACGGCGCCGCGGCCGACGACCCGGTGACCAACTCCGCCTGGACCGCGCCGGTGTTCGGCAACCAGTCCGGCGAGCCCTGCTACAACGCGGCCTTCGCCAACGGCTGGTGCCAGCAGGCCTGGCGCTGGCAGCTCGACTACGTGGTCGCCCCCGGCGGCGGTGCCATGGCGTACTACTGGAACACCGAGTCCAACAACTACGGCCGCAACGTCTCGGAGACGACCGGCAAGGCGACCGTCACCACGTACGTCCGCGGCGGCTGGCTGGACCGGATCGACTACGGTCTGCGCTCCGACGCGGTGTACACGGGCAAGGCCATGGGCCAGGTCGAGTTCGACGTCACCGAGCGCTGCCTGACCAACTGCGGCACCTTCGACGAGGCCAACGCCAAGAACTGGCCCGACGTCCCCTTCGACCTGTACTGCAAGGACGGCGCCACCGAGTGCAAGGACCAGTACTCCCCGAGTTTCTGGTCCCGCAAGCGCCTCGCCAAGATCACGACGAAGCTGCTGACCGGCGGGACGTACAAGGACGTCGACTCCTGGACGCTGGAGCAGGACTTCCCCGCTTCCGGTGACGGCATCTCCACACCCATGTGGCTGAAGTCCATCCAGCACACGGGTCTGGTGGGCGGCACGCTGGCCACTCCCCCGGTGACGTTCGCAGGCGAGCAGCGGGCCAATCGCGTCGACAAGCTGGGCGACGGGCTCGCGCCCTTCGTTCGTCTGCGGATGTACCAGATCACCACCGAGACCGGCGGCACCATCGGTGCCACCTACTCGCAGCCGGGGTGCACCAGCACCACCCTGCCGACGCCCGACGGCTCGAACAAGACGAGCTGCTTCCCCGTGAAGTGGGCGTACGAGGGCGAGACCGCCAAGCTCGACTGGTTCAACACCTACACCGTCGACCAGGTCGTCGAGGGCGACAACCTGGCCGAATCCCCGGACAAGGTGATCTCGTACTCCTACCTGGACGGCGCTGCCTGGGCGAAGAGCACCGACGAGTTCACCAAGGCCGAGGACCGGGTCCATTCCGTCGCGCGCGGCTACGAGCGCGTACAGACGCGCACGGGTGCCGCGAGCGACCCGAGGACCCTCACCGAGACCCGGTACTTCCGTGGTCTGGACGGCCAGGCGGTCCGGGACTCGGCGGGCGCCGCCGTGACCGATCGCGAGCAGTTCGCAGGCATGACCCGTGAGACCGCCACGTACAACGGTGACGACACCGCCAAGCTGGTCAGCGCCACTTCCTACACCCCGTGGCGCTCGTCCGCCGTGGCCACCCGCACCCGTGCGGGCCTGCCCGACCTGGTCTCCTACCAGACGGGCACGGAGCAGGAGTCGGTCCGCACCCCCGGCGCCGGCGGCACCCGGACCGTCGAGAGGTTCCGTACCTTCGACGGCTACGGCATGGTCACCAGCGAGTCGTCCACCGGTGACAAGGACAAGGCCGGCGACGAGTCGTGCACCACGACCGAGTACGCCCGCGACACCGGCACCGGGATCCTGAACAAGGTCAGCCGGGTCGAGAGCGTCGCCGTGGCCTGCGGTGCGGCCGTCAGCCGTCCCGGTGACATCGTCGACGACGTCCGCACGTACTACGACAAGGGCGCCCTGGGCACCGTGCCCGGCCGGGGCCTGGTCACCAGGACCGAGCGGATCAACGGCAAGGGCGACGGATACGACGTCCAGGCCGAGGTCCCCAGCCTCTGCGGCGCCGACGGCAAGCAGCTCTGCGCCGACGTCCACGGCCGTGTCCTGAAGGCGGCCGACGCCTACGGGAAGATCACGACGACCGCGTACACCCCCGCCACCGGCGAGGCGCCGACGAGCACGGTCGCGACGAACCCCCGCGGCCACGCGACGACCACGGTGCTGGAACCGCTGCGCGGCCAGGCGACCCAGACCACCGACGCGAACAGCAAGATCACCACCAGCGCGTACGACGCGCTGGGCCGGGTCTCCAAGGTGTGGCTGCCGACGCGCTCGGCCACCACCTACCCGGACTCGCCGAACTACGTCTTCGACTACCTGGTCCGCAACGACGGCCCGATCGTCACGACCAGCAAGGTCCTGACGCACGACGCCACGTACAAGTCCGCGTACGCCTTCGCCGACGGGCTGCTGCGCACGCGGCAGACCCAGGAGCCCTCGCAGGACGGGGCCGGCCGGATCGTCTCCGAGACGTTCTACGACACCCGGGGACTGGCCTGGCGCACGTCCGGTTCGTACTTCGCGACCGGTGCCGCCGAGCCCGTCCTCGTCACCGGTCAGGAGCTGAAGTACCCGGCGTCGACCGACACCGAGTACGACGGGGCCGGCCGGGTGACGGCCGTGATCTCCAAGAGGTTCGGCGACGAGACCAAGCGCACCACCACCCAGTACGCCGGTGACAGCACCACGGTGATCCCGCCGCAGGGAGGCACCGCGGTCACCGCCGTCGCGGACGCGCTCGGCCGGACTGTCGAGCAGAGGCAGTACACCGACGACGCCCGGACCGCGTTCCAGTCCACCCTGTACACGTACAACAAGGTGGGCAAGCTGGCGCAGGTGACGGACCCGTCCAACGCCAAGTGGACGTACACCTACGACGTCCGGGGCCGCCAGATCCAGGTCGACGACCCGGACGAGGGCACCACCAAGTCCGTGTTCGACCAGGGCGACCGGATCACCGACATCACCGATGCCCGGCAGGTCACCCTGCACTCGGACTACGACGAGCTGGGCCGGCGCACCGTCCTGAAGAAGGGCACCACCACGCTCGCGACGTGGGAGTTCGACACCGTCGCCAAGGGCCACGCAGCGAAGTCGACCCGCTGGGCGAACGGCAAGGCGTACGAGAGCGCGATCACCTCGTACAACAGCCGCTACCAACCGGTCGGCCAGCAGGTGACCATCCCCGACAGCGAAGGCGCGCTGGCGGGTACGTACAAGTGGATCAACTCGTACAACGCCCACACCGGCCAGGTCATGTGGGTACAGCACCCTGCTGCGGGCGGGCTGCCGCAGGAGAAGGTCAACAACACCTACACCGCCGGATCCGGCCTGCTCGGCACGGTCTACGCCGGCACCGACGCCATCATCTCCGGGAACACCTACGACCACTACGGCCGAAACGTCCGGCAGGAGTTCGGCGAGTTCGCCCAGCACCTGTGGGTGAGCAAGGAGTACGACGAGCACACCGGCGCGCTCCATCGCAGCTACATAGACCGCGAGGCGGCGCCGCAGAGGATCGAGGACGTCTCCTACTCCTACGACGCACTCGGCAACATCACGTCCATCGCCTCGGCGTTCGGCCAGGACTCCGCCCGGACCACCGACACCCAGTGCTTCGCCCTGGACGAGCTGCGCCGGATCACCGAGGCCTGGACCAACACCGGCACGGCCTGCGCCGGCGCACCCTCCACCTCGGCCGTCGGGGGACCGGACGCGTACTGGACCACGTACACCTACGACGCGGTCGGCAACCGCAAGACCGAGACCAAGCACAAGACGGCCTCCGGTCCCACCGACGACACGCTCCGTACCTACGCGGCCCCGGCGGCGGGTAAGCACAACCTGCCGAAGGTCACCCAGACCGGCACCAGCCCGCGCGACGAAGTCTTCACCTATGACGCCTCCGGCAATGTCAAGACCCGCAAGATCGGGTCAGCCGCCCAGCAGACCCTGACCTGGGACGACGAGGGCCACCTCGGCTCCGTCGTCCAGGGCACCAACACCAGCTCGTACCTGTACGGCACAGCGGGCGAGCGGCTGATCCACCGGGACTCCACCGGCACCACCCTCACCCTGCCGGGCGGCAACGAGCTCAAGCTCGACAAGGCCGGCACTACCGTCACCGGCACCCGCTACTACAGCGTCGCCGGGCAGACGGTCGCGATGCGCACCGGCGGCAAGCTGACCTTCGTGATCGGCGACCACCACGGCACCGGCACCACCCAGGTGTCCGCCGACGCCGCCCAGACCGTGGTCCGTCGCAAGACGGGCATCTTCGGCGAGGAACGCGGCGCCCAACCGGCCGGCTGGGCGGGCGACAAGGGGTTCGTCGGCGGCACGAAGGACGCGGACACCGGTCTGACCCATCTCGGCGCCCGTGAATACGACCCCGCCATCGGCCGGTTCGTCTCCGTCGACCCGCTGATGGACCTGTCGGATCCGCAGCAGACACACGGCTACACCTATTCCAACAACAACCCGGTCAGCCTTTCGGACCCGTCCGGTCTGAAGCCCATCGAGTGCATGGAGCACGGCTACACCTGCAAGTACAACGGTGGCGGCGGCTGGTCCGTCGAGGAGAAGGACTACACCCAGGAGTACAACGGGTACACGAAGCAGTACGCCAAGGAGGACCACGAGGAGCGCAAGACGCACTGGTCGAAGAAGGTCCGCGACAAGACGCGCAAGAAGCGGCTGGCGTATCTGGCTCAGAGCGACGAGGTCGATGTGCTCGTCCGGTTCCAGCAGAAGGAATGCGCCAAGATGCGCGGGCTCGGCAGGGCCTTCTGCGGCATCATCTCCCAGTCCCAGCGCGAGATGTTCGCGGAAAAGCTCTTCGGGGACGACCTCGACAGGATTGACGAAGGCTGGAAGGACGGCGGCCAGGACGCCTTCACGGAGGACGAGTTCGACCTGGCGTTCCAGCTGGCCCGCGAGGGGCACACCGTGGTGTCTCGCGGGGAGAACATCGCGGCCCCCGGCGCCGAGGGCAACAAGAGGTTCGACGCCTGGGTCGACGGCATCCGCTCGGAGTTCAAGATCCTTCCGACCGAGAAGGAGAAGGGCGTGCTCGATCAGCTGTCCGACGCGAACAAGAAGGGCGCGGACCGTCTCTACATCAAGTTGAAGAACATCGGTGAGGACGAGGGAAGGGCAATGATCGAGAAGTGGTCCAAGGACCCTCGCCGGACCGTCAAACTGAGCACGATCTTCTACGTGCACGAAGACGGCATCGAAGAGATCAACTTCCGCTAGCGAGAGAGGACCATGATGGAAGAGCGTGCAGCCGCAGCCGGGATGCTGGCCGCCGAGAGCGAGGCCGCCGGTCTCGTTCCCGGTCCAGTGACGGTGGAGTCCGCGGTCTCCGCGTCCGGCATCGCCGTGCACGGCTTCCGCGCGGAGCGCCGGTCCGTCCGGGCGGCGTGGACGTGGTGGCGGGACCGGCACGACATGACGGGACTGGTCCCCTTCGTCACCACCCTCGCGCCGCGCGCCCTGGTCGAACACGACCGGGGTGACGAGCCGTGGTCGGGGGGGAGCAGGGACCTCCTGGACTCCGCCCTGCGGGCCGTGCCGTCCGAGGTGATGGCCGAACTGCGTGCCTCGCGGCTGCGGGAGATGACCGACCTCTACGTTCCCCCGCAGGACGACGCCGACCGCAAGGAGATCGAGGAGTGCGAACTGCTCTTCGACCCGGAAGCCGTCGCGGCGGAAATCGCTGCCCGCCCCGAGCCCGGACCGGAGTCCACAGCTCGGACCGGGCTCGCGGGGGAGCCGGTGTGGTTGAACTTCGTGGAGGCGAAGGCCGGCTACGAGCTCCCGGCGCTCTTCCCTGGTCTCGTGCGGACGCCCAACTGGTCGGGCCATCAGGACCGGCAGCTGCTCCCCGCCGATCATGTCGCGGTGCTCCGTCATTGGCATGAGCGGTACGGAGCGGAGTTCTGCTTCGCGGACTCGTCGACACTGGAACTGGCCGTCAGCCGCCCGCCCCTGAACCTCCTGGAGATTGCGCGGGCCGCCGTGGAGCAGTACGCGTACTGCCCCGATCTCGGTGACGCGGCGATCGCCGGCGATCAGGTCCGGCGTTCCGTATGGACGTTTTGGTGGGACTGACGGACGGCTCACCACGCAATGCATAGGATCGGCGCCCCGGCGAGAATTTCGCCGGGGCGCCGGTGCGTCAGGGGACCCTGGCGGGCACGTCATTTCGATCAACACACTTGGACGCCGGCGTCTGATACTCCAGTGCGGTTTCGTGATCTATCCGCTGGTTTCATGGGCTGAGCGTCTTCGGTAGTGGCTGTGCCGGGCTGTTGCCTCGTGGCGTCTGCGCCGGCTCGACCACTGCAGCGTCTCGGGGGCGACCTTCAAATCGGCCGCGACGTCCCTGAACGTCCACCTGCCGTCCGAAGCCCGGCGCAACGCGATCGCGTCGTGCCGGGCTTCGGACTGTACTTCGAGGGCCGTGCCATGTGGATCTGCACCTTCCTGGACCATCAAGATCCGTTGTCAGGTGTGTCCACACTCCGGGAGTCACCTCAGGTGCCGTACACCTTGAACTCGTGGAGCGAGTAGCCGTACGGGGTGCCCCGCTGGGTGCCGTACATCCGTACGTAGCGGGCGTTGCCGCTCACCGTGAGTTCGTCGGTGCCGCCGTCGCCTCCCGTGACGGTGGCGAGGTCGGTCCAGTTCGTCCCGTCGGCGGAGGACTGGATCCGGTAGGCGGAAGCGTGGGCGGCCTCCCAGTCGAGACGTACGCGGGAGAGCGCGGCGGTGGTCCCGAGGTCGACGCGGAGCCACTGGGGGTCGATGCCCTCGGCGGAGGCCCAGCGGGTGGTGCTCTGGCCGTCGACGGCCTTGTCGGGCTCGTAGCCGGTGGCCTCCGTGGAAGAGGCGGTGGCCGGCCTGCCCTGCGAGAGCAGGGTCTCGGTGCCGGGTGCGGACGCAGTCGTGACGGAGAGGGGCACGGAGGCGGCGGAGCGGTTGCCGGCGGCGTCCTTGGCCCGGACGGTGTAGCTGTACGGGGTGGCGGCGGCGAGACCGGTGTCGGTGTACGTGGTGCCGGTGGCGGTGCCGACGAGGGCGGTGCCGCGATAGACCTCGTAGCCGGTCACCCCCACGTCGTCGGTGGCCGCGTTCCAGGCCAGGGAGACGCTGCCGGACGTGACGCCGGTCGCCCGCAGTCCGCCCGGGACGGTCGGGGCCTGGGTGTCACCGCCCGGAGCGGTGCCGGTCTGCTGGTAGGCGCGCATGTCGCGCAGGAGCAGATAGGTGTCGCGGAGGGAGCCCGAGGTGTCGCCGAGGGACCGGTAGATGCCCCACTTGGGGCGGACCCGGTCGGCGAGGAAGGTGTCGACGCCGGTCTTCGTCGCGTCGACGACCGTCGTGCCCGCGCTCTTGACCACCCAGCGGACGGCGCCGGCCGTCCCGTCGCCGATCTTGATCTCGTACTCGATGTCGATCCACTTGTTCTGGAGGGGCTCCAGGTTCGTCCGGCCCACCAGGACGTCCCCGGCGATGACCTTGTGCTCGATGGTCTGGACGCCGTCGACGCGCCGCAGCGACGTCACGGTGATCGGAGAGGTACCCGTGCCCGGCTGCTTGGTCTGCATGATGTGGGTGAAGCTGGTCGTCGCCATCAGCGAGCCGGGGATGTACATGGAGTACGTGACCCGCCAGGTCTCGCCGAGCCGCCACTGCAGATAGTTCGACGACGAGGTGCGGTTGCCGGTGACCTCGTGGCGCTGCCGGTCGGTGGAGGTGTCCCGATCCACCATGTGCATGTCAAATCGATAGGCGCCGTTCGCGACCTTGATGTGCGGTGCGGCCCCCGTGTGCGAATCGGCCCGGTCATCCTCGACGGTCTCGAAGGCGCCGAGGCCCTGGGTGGCCGGATCGGGCGACCAGCGAAGCGTCCAGACGGGAGCCGCTTCGGCGGGGGCGGAGGGAAGGCCGAGGCCGAGCAGCCCCAGGGCAAGTGCGGCCAGCAGGGCCGCCGTTGAGCGTCCGTACGTCATACGTCACCCCTCGATGAGGTTGTCAGGTACAGACCATGCTGCCTCAGGAGAGGAGGCAAGTAAAGCTTCCTAACAAACAACTTGGCGATGAGCTCCAGCCCCCGCCCGCACGCCGGGCCCCTCCCCCCATCGACCTCTTCGAAACCGAGGCGATCAAGCCGCAGCGGCCCTGACGATCCCTCGCCCAGGTCGAGCCGGCCACCGCTGAATGGACCGGTACACCACCCGGCTCCACAGTGAGACAGGGCACATCCCGCCCGCCGAATACGAAGCCGATCACTACCTGCGCACCACGAAGCCCAGGTCGCAACCACCGCCCGAGATCTCCACCGACCCCGGAACGGTTCAGACGCACGGAACTGTGGATGTGCGCGGTCTTGCGCGAGCGGTCCGGGATGCCTACCCTTCCGATCACTGTTAGGAAATCTTCCTAACGAAAGCAGCCGTCAACCCCACCTGGATGTCGACTGCATGGCCCTCCGAGGAGCCGGGATGAGACAAACCGCTCTCGTCTTCCGGCCGGACGCCGACACCCGTTACGTACGTATACGGCGCGCAGCGTGGCGCACGGTACGTCTGCTCCCTCTGGGCCTTCGAGGCATACGGGCCTCCGTACAGCTCTCCACTGAACAAAAAGGAGTTGTCATGCGCCGAAGAGGCGTCTCCCTGCTCGTCACGGCCGGCTTGCTGGGCCTGCCACTCACCCTGATGCCGCAGGCTCACGCGGCCGACAGCCTGGTCTCCGCGGGCAAGCCCGCCACCGCCTCCTCCGTCGAGGCTGCCGGCTTCGAGGCCGGCCGCGCCGTTGACAGCAACGCGACCACCCGCTGGGCCAGCGTTGAAGGCGTAGACCCGCAGTGGATGCGGATCGACCTCGGCACCAGCCACACGATCTCCCGAGTCAAGCTCAACTGGGAAGCCGCGTACGGCAAGACGTACAAGATCCAGACCTCCGCCGATGGGTCGACCTGGGCCGACGTCTACTCCACGTCGTCGGGTGACGGTGCGATCGACGACCTGACCATCGCAGGCACTGGACGCTACGTCCGCATGCACGGGACCACGCGCGGCACCCCCTATGGCTACTCCCTCTGGGAGTTCGAGGTGTACGGTTCGCCGGCCGGTAGTGGTGACACAGCCGCGCCTAGCGCTCCGGGCAGTCTCCGCTCCACCGGCTCCACGTCCACGAGCGTGTCGCTGGCGTGGAACGCCTCGACGGACAATGTGGGGGTCACGGGGTACAACGTGTACCGGAGCGGGACGCTGGTGGGCACGGCGGCCGGCACTTCGTACACCGACTCCGGTCTGACCGCGTCCACTTCGTACAACTACACGGTGAAGGCCAAGGACGCGGCCGGCAACCTGTCCGTTGCGAGCAACGCCCTCAGCGTCACCACCCCGGCGCCCGGTTCGGGCCCCGCGGTCCCCTTCGGCAGCCACAGCAAGCCGTACGCGGCCGGCATACTGAAGCCCTCCGGCTCCACGGCGACGCTGGATCAGCAGGTCGTCGACTACTACAACCGCTGGAAGGCCGCCTTCGTCCGGCAGAACTGCAACAACGGCTGGTACCAGATCATCTCGCCCGACGCCGATCACCCGTACGTCGCCGAGGCACAGGGCTACGGCATGGTGATCACGGCAACGATGGCGGGCGCCGACCCCGACGCGAAGAAGATCTTCGACGGCCTGGTGAAGTGGAAGCTCGACCACCCGTCCGCCATCAACCCCAATCTGCTCGCCGCCGAACAGGACGTGAACTGCGTCAGCGTCAACGGCGGAGACGGCGCCACCGACGGTGACATGGACGTGGCGTACGGTCTGCTCCTCGCCGACAAGCAGTGGGGCAGCACCGGCACGTACAACTACAAGGATCTCGCGGTCAAGCACATCAACGCGATCAAGAAGGACGAGATCAACGCCACGACCAACCTGCTCAAGCTCGGCGACTGGTCCAGCGCCGGCGACCAGTACTACTACATCACCCGCACCTCGGACTGGATGATCGACCACTTCCGTGCCTTCCGCACGGCGACCGGCGACGCGGCCTGGGACACCATCCGCACCGCCCACCAGAACCAGATCGCCAACCTGCAGTCCACGTACGCGCCGAACACCGGCCTGCTGCCCGACTTCGTCGTCAACACCAACACCACGCCCAAGCCCGCCCCGGGCCAGGTCCTGGAGGACCCCAACGACGGCCAGTACTGGTGGAACGCATGCCGTACCCCGTGGCGCATCGCCGATGACGCCGTGACCAGCGGCAACGCGCAGTCCCTCGCGGCGGCGCGGAAGATGAACAGCTGGATCAAGGCGAAGACCGGCGGTGACCCGAACAAGATCGCCATCGGCTACAAGCTCGACGGGACGCAGATCTCGGCGGGTAGCGAGGCCGCCTTCTTCGCCCCGTTCACGCTGGCGGCGATGACCGACCCGGGCAGCCAGGCGTGGCTGGACGCGCTGTGGAACAAGATGCTGGCGACGCCTGTCGCCACCAACAGCTATTTCTCGGCCAGCATCCAGCTCCAGGTGTTGATCACGGCCTCCGGCAACCACTGGGTTCCGTAACAGACCCGGCCCTGCTCATCGGGTGACGTCAGGCCGGTGAGCAGGGCCCTCTCCTTCCCGCGCCTCGAAGCAGTCGAGAAGGAGGAGTCGCGATGCGAAACGTGGTCCACTCCGACAACACAGTCCCCAAGGCGACCTCAGGGTTGTGGCTGTCCAGCATCACCGTCACGCCCTGACCGGACACCCCATGCCGGATGCCTGTCCTGGCGGCCATGGCCGCCAGGACAGGCATCCGTACGCGTGGCCGTCGGCTCCGGTGTTCACACCTCGCCCGCGCCCGGCACAGCCTCGCCGAACACTTCCTTGCGGGCGGCCGCGAGCGCCAGGTCCAGAGCACCGCTCAGGACGGGATTGTCTCCCACCGCCGACAGCCGGATCCGTGCCCTGGAATGGGCGAACACGCGCAGTTCCCGTTCCACGAGCTCGCGCAGGTACTCACCGCCCGCCGCGCTCAGGCGGCCCGCCAGCACCACGAGCCCCGGATCGACGACCGTCACGATGGACGCCAGACCGACAGCGAGTCGAGCCGCCACCACCCGCAGTCCCGCCCTGGCCTCTTCCGCCTGGCTCCCCGAGGTCTCGGTGGCCAGTCGCACGGCTTCCACCACCGCGTCAGGGAAGTCGGCGCCCCGCACACCGTAGGTGCGCAGCAGGTCGAGCACGGTCTCGCCGCCCGCCAACTCCTGGTATCCATGGCGCCCGAAACGGCCGGCGTCCCGGGCCGTGGCCGCGCCGGGGAGGGGCAGGTATCCGACTTCCCCCGCACCGCCGAAGAAGCCGCGGTGCAGCCTTCCGCCGATCACGAGGGCGGCGCCGATCCCCTCGTCGGCCCACAGCAGCACGAAGTCCGGGCAGTCGGCTGCCGCGTGCGTCTGTTCGGCCACGGCCGCGAGGTTGACGTCGTTCTCGACGCGGACCGGCACGCCCAACTCCTCGCTGAGGACCCGGTCCACATCGGGCAGCAGCCAGCCGGCCATGTCCGCCTCGCTGGCGTACTCGAGCCGCCCGGTCGTCGGATCGACGGCACCCTGCACACCGATGACGACATGGCGTGGCACCTGCGCGACGCGGACCTGGGACAGAGCCGCACGGAGGCCCTTGAGAACCGAGCTTCGGGTGGACGTCTCGGGTGCGGGTACCTCCGCCTCTCCGACGACGGTCCCCGCGATGTCGGCCACCCGGACCGCGATCCACTCCGGCGTGACATCGATGGCCGCGACGAACGCGGCGGAAGGATTGATGCCATACGTTTCCGGGACGCGGCCGGGCTGTCCCTTCCTGACGCCGTGGCTTACGACCAGACCCGCCTCTTCCAGGCGCGCCAGCACCTGGGAGGCGGTCGGCTTGGACAGGCCCGTGATCTTGCTGATCTCCGGACGAGTGAGCGGGCCCTGTTTGAGGAGCAGGTGCAGGGTGGTGCGGTTGTTGATGGCGCGGACGAGCCCCGGTGTCCCGCGGATGAGGTCGGTCACTTGTCCTCCGCACGCAGGCTGTCCGGCTTTCGAACGAGCAGCCTACATGCAGGTACGGTCCGGGCGGCCGATCGGTTGGGCGGTGATCGGCCCGGTGCGCTCTCGTTCAGTAGGCGAAGTCGTACGCGGAGTCCGGGGCGGGGCAGATTCGGCGCCCCTGGTGATCGAAGACGTAGAGGCGGTCGAGGTCGATCAGGAGGGGCACTCGGGTGCCCACGCGGATGTCGAACTCGGCGTTCGTACGGACCACCAGATCGGCGGTGGGCAGCTGCGGCGAGTCCGGTGAGGTGAGAGTGGGCCGCGTGCCGGACACGGAGGCGGACGAATCCGTCCGCGGGCCGTGCTTCCATTCCCGGGCATACGTCCGGAGCCGGCGCATCGCGCCGGGGGCCCGTCCGGCGCGTCCGCTGTGAACGTCGCGGTGCCGGGCGGCCTCCAATGCGGGCACGAGGGCCGGCCGTGCGCCGGTTCGTACATGGACCAGGCCTTCGTGGCCCTGATACTCGACGTGCTCGACGACGCCCTCAGCAGGTACTTCGTGGAGCCGTGCGTGCCTCGGATGGGCGATACGGATGGCTTCGGAGCGCAGTCCGATGATCACCGGTCTGCCCTGCTGGACACGGAGCAGCTGGTGATCGCGGCTGAGGGGTTCCGTGAGCGGCAGGCGCTGATGTCCGAGTTCGATGGTCATCCCGCCCCCGGGAGGCGCGTGCACCACGGCCTCCAGCAGGTTGATCCGGGGAGTGCCGATGAACGCGGCCACGAAGACATTGGCCGGCAGCGCGTACGCCTCGCGTGGGGTGGCGATCTGTTGCAGGACGCCGTCGCGCATGACGGCGATTCGGTCCCCGAGCGACATGGCCTCCGACTGGTCGTGGGTGACGTACACCGTGGTGACGCCGAGGTCACGAGTGAGGCGGGCGATCTCCGCGCGGAGGCGGCCGCGGAGCTTGGCGTCGAGATTGGACAGCGGCTCGTCCATGAGGAAGGCGGACGGTTCCCGGCAGATGGCGCGCCCCATGGCGACTCGCTGGCGCTCCCCGCCCGAGAGCTGGCCCGGGTACCGGTCCAGCGTGTCCTTGATGCCGAGCAGCTCGGCCGCGGCATTGATCCGGGGGGCGGACTCCTCACCGAGTCCCCGCATCTGGAGCGGGAAGCCGATGTTCTGGCTGCTGGTCATCCTGGGGTAGAGGGCGAAGCTCTGGAAGACCATGGCCATGTCCCGCTCACGCGCCGGAACGTGATTGGCGTACTGGCCGTCCAGCCTCAACTCGCCTTCCGTGATGTCCTCCAGGCCGGCGACAAGCCTGAGGACCGTGGACTTTCCACAGCCGGATGGGCCGAGGAGGACGAGGAACTCACCGGGCTCGATGTCGAGGGAGAGATCATCCACGACCCGGACCCCGGGTTCGTAGGCCTTGCTCACGTGGTGCAGGGAGATGGCTCGCGGCATGGGCGTGACCTGTCGTTCTGCAGTCGGGAATGAGGCAGCGTGCGATGCGTGGCGTGAGGGGTGAGCGAGAGGGTAGCGGAGGACCCCAGGTGCCGAGCAGGGTTTCGTAAACAACTCTTACGATGGCGGGCTTGGCGAACGCGTCGCGACGATCGGGAGGGTAACGAGTTGATTGCGCGCGACGACCGCGCATTGACGCGCCAAGGGAGGGGATCTACGTTCCCACACTAGTTAGGAAACTTTCCTTACTAGTGTGTCGGTGTGCCCGGCAGTCTCCACCGCCGGGCCTCTCTCTGGATCCCGCTCTCTCCCTGGAAGGAACCACCCATGCGAACCGCAAGCCGTTCTCCCCTGGGCGCGCTCACCTTGGTCGCGGCCCTGTCGTTCCTGGCCTCTGCCTGTACGGGCTCCACGAACAACGGTGCGACTGACGATCCCCAGGGCGAGACCACCATCACCTTCTGGCACGGCTGGTCCGCGCCGGCCGAGGTCAAGGCCATCGAGGACAGCATCGACGGCTTCGAGAAGGCCCACCCGAACATCAAGGTGAAGGTCGTCGGCAACATCAACGACGACAAGCTCGGCCAGGCGCTGCGCGCGGGCGGCTCCAACGGGCCCGACGTGGTCTCCTCGTTCACGACGGCCAACGTCGGCAAGTTCTGCCACTCGGGCGCGCTCGCCGACCTCAAGCCCTTCATCGAGAAGGACAAGCTGGACCTCGACACGATCTTCCCGAAGGTCCTGCAGGAGTACACCCAGTTCGAGGGCAAGCGCTGCACGCTGCCGCTGCTCTCCGACGCGTACGGCCTCTTCTACAACAAGGACGCCTTCGAGAAGGCCGGCATCAAGGCCCCGCCGAAGACCTGGTCCGAGTTCACCGAGGTCGCCAAGAAGCTCACCAAGGCCAAGGGCGACTCGTACGAGCAGCTCGGCTTCATGCCGAACTACCTCGGCTACGAGACCGTGGTCTCCCACTACATGTCGCAGTGGGACCACACGTACTTCGACGAGAGCGGCAAGTCCAACGTCGCCAAGGACCCGGCGTTCGCCGAGATGATGACGTACCAGAAGTCGCTGGTGGACGCCCTCGGCGGCTTCAAGAAGCTCGACAAGTACCGCACGACGTTCGGTGACGAGTGGGGCGCCAAGCACCCCTTCCACACCGGCCAGGTCGCCATGCAGCTGGATGGTGAGTGGCGGCTGAACTTCGTCAAGGACGCCAAGGTCGACTTCGAGGTCGGCGTCGCGCCGCTGCCGGTCGCGGACGACGAGGTCGCCGAGTACGGCAAGGGCTACCTCTCCGGCACGATCATGGGCATCGCGCCGCAGAGCAAGAAGCAGAACGCGGCCTGGGAGCTGGTCAAGTACATGACCACGGACACCGAGGCCGTGGTGAACTTCGCCAACGGCATCGGCAACGTGCCCTCCACCCTGGAGGCCCTGAAGTCCCCGAACCTGAAGTTCGACGCGCGCTTCAAGACCTTCCTGGACATCGCCCAGCACCCGCAGTCCACCACCTCGGACAACGCGGTCAACGGCTCCGCCTACCAGGACACTCTTCAAGGCTTCAGCCAGAAGTTCGAGAAGGGGCAGGTGGCGGACCTGAGGAAGGGGCTGGAGGAGACGGCGGCCCAGATCGACCGTGACATCGCCCAGGCGAAGTGACGGGGGCGCGTTCGATGAGGAGGGACATCCTGCCCGCGGTGGGGGCGGCCGCCCCGGTCGCCACTACCCGCGCCGCTACCCGCGCCGCTACCCGCGCCGCGCGGCACGAGCCGCGCCGGAACCGCCGCCGATCGGCGCTTCGGACGGCGGCATTCATGTCGCCCTGGCTGATCGGATTCGGCGTCTTCTTCGCCTACCCGCTCGTCTCGACCGTCTACTTCTCTTTCATGCGGTACGACGGCCTCAACCCGCCGACCTGGCGGGGCCTGGAGAACTGGACGTACGTCTTCACGGACCTGCCGAAATTCTGGCCGGCAATCCGGAACACGCTCTGGCTGGGCGTCGTCATGGTCGTCTGCCGGGTGCTCTTCGGCCTCGGCATCGGCATGCTGATCACCAAGATCAAGACGGGTGCGGGGGTCTTCCGGACCCTCTTCTACCTGCCGTACCTGGCCCCGCCGGTCGCCGCCACGCTCGCCTTCGTCTTCCTGCTCAACCCCGGCACCGGACCGGTCAACTCGCTCCTGGAGGCGGTCGGCATCCCCGCCCCCTCCTGGTTCAACGACGCGGCCTGGGCCAAGCCCGCCCTCACCGTCCTCGCCGTGTGGGGCGTCGGTGACCTCATGGTCATCTTCATGGCCGCGCTGCTCGACGTACCGAAGGAGCAGTACGAGGCCGCCGAGCTCGACGGGGCCTCTCCCTGGCAGCGGTTCCGCTTCGTGACATTGCCCTCGATCTCGCCGATCATCCTCTTCGCGGTCGTCACCGGGGTCATCGGCGCGATGCAGTACTACACCCAGCCGATCGTGGCGGCGAAGGTCGCCTCGGGCGTGATGGGGGGCTCGGGCGTCACCTTCGAACCGGGCTACCCGGACGACTCCACCCTGACCCTGCCGCAGCTGATCTACAGCCTCGGCTTCAGCCAGTTCAACTACGGCGCGGCCTGCGTGGTGGCGCTGGTGCTCTTCGCCTTCTCCATGGCCTTCACCGCCCTGCTCATGCGCAGGCGCGGCGGCCTGATCGGCTCGGGTGACTGAACCATGACGACCGCTACCGCTCCCGTCCGCCCCTCGGCCGGCGCCTCGGCGAGCTCCGCCGAGAAGCTGGCCCGCCGCAGGTCGCTGCTGCACTGGATCGCCGTGCACTCGCTCGGTATCGCCGCGGCTCTGTTCTTCGTGCTCCCGTTCGTCTTCGTCCTCCTGACGTCGCTGATGAGCGACCAGCAGGCGCTGACCCGGGACCTGACGCCGAACTCCTGGCACTGGGACAACTACATGAGGGTCTTCGAGACCCCGGGCTTCCTCACCTGGTGGAGGAACTCGCTGCTGTACGCGGGTCTCGGCACCGCCCTCGTGGTGGTGTCCTCGATCCCCGTGGCGTACGCGCTCGCCAAGTTCCGCTTCCGCGGGCGGCACCTGTCGCTGCTGCTCGTCATCTCGATGATGATGCTGCCGCCCCAGGTCGTGATCATCCCCATGTACCTGTTCTGGGCCCAGCAGATGGACCTCTCCGGCACGCTGTGGCCGCTGATCATCCCGATGGCGTTCGGCGACGCCTTCGCCGTCTTCCTGCTGCGTCAGTTCCTCATGACCATCCCGAACGAGTACATCGAGGCCGCGCGGATCGACGGATGCGGCGAGTTCCGCACCCTCCTGCGGATCGTGCTGCCGATGGCGAAGCCCGGCATCGCCGCCGTCGCCCTCTTCCAGTTCTTCTACTGCTGGAACGACTACTTCGGGCCGCAGATCTACGCCTCCGAGAACCCGGGCGCCTGGACACTGAGTTACGGCCTGGAGTCCTTCAAAGGCGCACACCACACCGACTGGAACCTGACCATGGCCGCGACCGTACTGGTCATGGCCCCTGTGATCCTCGTCTTCTTCTTCGCCCAGAAGGCGTTCGTCGAGGGAGTCACACTGACCGGAGTGAAGGGCTGAACACACCATGAAGCTCGCTGTCGTGGGGGGCGGTTCCACCTACACCCCCGAACTGATCGACGGATTCGCGCGGCTGCGCGACACCCTTCCCATCACCGAACTCGTCCTCGTCGACCCCGCCGCCGAACGCCTCGAACTGGTCGGCGGGCTCGCCCGGCGCATCTTCGCCAGGCAGGAACACGCCGGGAAGATCGTCACCACCACCGACCTGGACGCCGGCGTCGAGGGCGCCGACGCCGTCCTGCTCCAGCTGCGCGTCGGCGGCCAGACCGCCCGGAACCAGGACGAGACCTGGCCACTGGAATGCGGCTGCGTCGGCCAGGAGACCACCGGAGCCGGCGGCCTCGCCAAAGCACTGCGCACCGTCCCGGTGGTCCTGGACATCGCCGAGCGGGTCCGGCGCGCCAACCCGGACGCCTGGATCATCGACTTCACCAACCCCGTCGGCATCGTCACGCGCGCGCTGCTCCAGGCCGGGCACAAGGCCGTCGGCCTGTGCAACGTGGCCATCGGCTTCCAGCGGAAGTTCGCCAGGCTCCTCGACGTGGCCCCGTCCGAGATCCACCTCGACCACATCGGGCTCAACCACCTGACCTGGGAGACCGGCGTACGGATCGGCGGGCCCCAGGGCGAGGACGTGCTGCCGCGGCTGCTCGCCGAGCACGGCGACACCATCGCCGGCGACCTGCACCTGCCACGCCTGGTCATGGACCGCTTCGGCGTCGTCCCCTCGTACTACCTGCGGTACTTCTACGCGCACGACGAAGTGGTACGCGAGCTCGGCACCAAGCCCTCGCGGGCCGCCGAGGTCGCCGCGATGGAGAAGGAACTCCTGGAGATGTACGGGGACCCGACGCTCGACGAGAAGCCGGCACTGCTCGGCAAGCGCGGCGGCGCCTTCTACTCCGAGGCCGCCGTGGACCTGGCCGCGTCCCTGCTGGGCGGCGGAGGATCGCCGTACCAGGTGGTGAACACGTACAACAACGGCACACTGCCGTTCCTGCCGGACGACGCCGTCATCGAGACGCAGGCCGCGGTCGGGCCCGCGGGCGCGGTACCGCTGCCGGTCGCACCGGTGGACCCGCTGTACGCCGGTCTGATCGCGAACGTCACCGCCTACGAGGACCTGGCCCTCGACGCGGCGCTGCGCGGCGGCCGCGACCGGGTGTTCAAGGCACTGCTCGCACACCCGCTGGTCGGACAGTACGCGTACGCCGAGGGCCTCACGGACCGGCTGATCACGCACAACCGGGAGCACCTCACATGGGCCTGAACGCAGCCGTACTGGCGATCGACGCCGGCAACAGCAAGACCGACGTGGCACTGATCGGCGCAGACGGCCGGGTGCTCGGCAGGGCACGAGGCGACGGCTTCCAGCCGTCGGCCAGGGGGGTCGAGTCTGCGGTGGGCGTGCTCGACGCGGCGGTGCGGGAGGCAGCCGAGGCGGCCGGGCTCTCCGGCCCCGGCCCTGTCGCCCTGCACGTCGCCGCCTGTCTCGCCAACGCCGACTTCCCCGAGGAGGAGGGCGAGCTCGCCGACGAGATCGAGAGACGTGGCTGGGGCCGACAGGTCGCCGTACGCAACGACACCTTCGCCCTCCTGCGGGCGGGCACCGTGGAGCCCCGCGGGGTCGCCGTGGTCTGCGGGGCCGGGATCAACTGCGTCGGGATGACCCCCGACGGACGGACCGCGCGCTTCCCCGCGATCGGGAAGATCTCCGGCGACTGGGGCGGCGGCAGCGGCATGGCCGAGGAGGCGCTCTGGTTCGCCGCCCGTGCCGAGGACGGGCGCGGCGAGCCGACCGAGCTGGCGCGCGCGCTGCCCGCGCACTTCGGCCTGGAGACGATGTACGCGCTGATCGAGGCGCTGCACTTCGAGCGCATCCCGAAACAGCGCACCCATGAGCTGCCGCCCGTGCTGTTCGCGGTCGCGGAGGAAGGCGACCTGGTTGCGCGGGCCTTGGTGGACCGCCAGGCGGAGGAGATCGTGGCGCTCGCGACGGCCGCTCTGGAGAAGCTCGACCTGATGACCGGGCCGGCCGACGTCGTGCTGGGCGGGGGCATCCTGGCCGCGCGCCATCCCCTGCTCGACGGCGGCATCCGCCGGCGCCTGGCGGATCACGCCCCGATGGCCGTCCCCCTGGTGGTGACCGACCCGCCGGTGATGGGGGCCGCGCTGCTCGGGCTCGACGAGCTGGGCGCCCCGCCGAGCTCCTTCGCGAACCTCCGCGCCTGCTTCACATGACTCGTGGAACAAACCGTCCTGAACATCACTGCCTGGAGGCACCCAAGTTGACCCTCTCATCCGTGGACGTCGTCCCGGGCCGCTTGATGGCCCAGGAGCTGGCCGAGCAGCCGGACGTGCTGCAGCGCGTTCTGGACGACGGGACCCCGCGGATCAACGCGGTCGCGGCGGAGATCGTCGCTCGCGGACCTCGCTTCGTCCTGTTCACCGCGCGCGGCACCTCGGACAACGCCGCGCTCTACGGCAAGTACCTCGTCGAGGTCATGCTGGGCAAGCCGGCCGGCCTGTCCTCGATGTCGACGACAACGGTGTACGGAGCCCGGTCGGACCTGACCGGCTGCCTCGTCGTCACGGTCAGCCAGTCCGGCGGCTCGCCGGACCTGGTGGCCGCCGCCGAAGCCGCCCGCGAGGCCGGCGCGATCACGCTCGCCGTCACCAACACCCCGGGATCCCCTCTCGCAGCCGTCTGCGAGTACCACCTGGACGTTCTCGCCGGACCGGAACTCGCCCTGCCGGCCACCAAGACCTACACGGCCGAGCTGCTGACGCTCTATCTGCTGGTACGGGCACTGTCCGGGGTCGACGGCGCGTCGAGCGCGAGAGACATTCCGGCCTTGGCGCACACGGTTCTGAGCGGGAGCCTCGGCGGGCTCGCGGAGCGGTACCGGAACGCGGGCAGCCTCCTGCTCACCTCGCGCGGGTTCGCCTACCCCACGGCGCGCGAGGCCGCTCTCAAGCTGATGGAGACGAGCTACATTCCCAGTCTCGCCTTCTCGGGCGCCGACCTGATGCACGGGCCGCTGGCCATGGTGGACCGTGACACACCCGTGATCGCCGTGGTGCCCGGTGGGGCCGGCGGCACCGCCCTCCAGCCGGTGCTCGACCGACTGCGGGGGTGCGGCGCCGACCTGACCGTCATCGGGAACCCTGACCACGTGTCCGCGGTCGGTCGGGGCTTCGCCCTCCCGGACGGGGTACCGGAGGAACTGCAGCCGCTCCTCCAGATCCTGCCGCTCCAGCGGCTCGCCTACGAGCTGGCGATCGCCCGCGGTGTGGACCCGGATGCGCCGCGCGCTCTGGCGAAGGTGACCGAAACCCACTGAACGCCACGACGGGGCCGCCAGGCGATGCGCCTGGCGACCCCGTCGTCGTGTTCACGCACCACGCGGTGCGTCGGCGGCCCGGACCGCAGGCGCACCACGGAGGGGTCCGGACCGCAGACGCGACGCGGAGAGGTCCGGGCCGCAGACGCGCCGGATCGTCGGAGGCCTGCCCTCTCGGGCCTCCGACGATCCGGCAGTCAGCGTTCCGTGCGCCTGCCGACTACTGCGTGATCGAGAACGACTCGCCGTAGACGCTCCAGGAGAGCGGAGTGTTGAGGTCGAGGTTGTTCTCGTTCAGGAACCTGCGCTGGGCGGTACTGACCCGGGTGGTGTCGCTGTGGGCCTCTTCCGTACGCATCTCCTCCTCGCGGGCGTCGAGGAAGGCGTTCAGGTAGGTCTTCTCGTTCCCGCCCTGCGACGGCGGGACGGCGCGGGAGAGAGCGACCGCGCGGATGGAACGGAAGCCCGCCTCGCCGTGCATGACGGCCGCGTCGTAGTAGGCGAACTGGCCGAGGGCGCGCAGGCCGTCCTGCTTGGCTTGGGAGACCGCGGGGTTGAAGTAGACCCGGTCGCGCTCCTGCTCCTGCGTCTGCTGGAACACCGGGTCCTGCGCGGCCTCGTGCCAGGCGTCCTGGAAACCGGGGTCCAAGCCCTCGTGCGAGTCGGTGCCGTCCACCGCTCGCAGGGCAGGCAGGTAGGAGGCCAGCGGGTTGTCCGGGTCCTTGGCGGTGTAGCGCTCGACCAGGTCGAGCATGTCGCCCGTACCGGAGCAGAAACCGATGATGCCGGCGGTGTAGCCGCGACCGTCGGCGATGTCCTCGATGTAGGTGAACTGGGCGCGCCAGTCGAGGGAGGAGTTCTCGAAGGAGGACACCAGTTTCATGGCGACCTCCTTCTTGGCCGCGTTGTCGAGGTTCGTGCCGGTGGACGGCGGCGGGGTGGTCGGGCCGCCGCTGCCATAGGCCTCGACCTCCCAGAGCGAGTACCCGTACGCGGTGCCCCGCTGGGTGCCGAAGACACGGAGGTAGCGGCCGGTGCCGTTGACCGTGAGGTCGTCGGTACCGCCGTCGCCGGCAGTGGTGGTGTAGATCTGACGCCAGGTGGAGCCGTCGTCGGACAGTTCGACGCGGTAGGCCTTGGCGTAGGCGGCCTCCCACTTCAGGACCACGCGGTTGACGGCCGTGCCCGCGCCGAGGTCGATCCGTATCCACTGGTTGTCGACGCCCTCGGCGCTGGCCCAGCGGGTCGAGGTCGAGCCGTCGAGGGCCTTGGCGCCGCCGAAGGTGCTCGCCTCCGTGGAGGAGACGGTGACCGGCTTGTTGAGGGCGAGGTTACCGGCTGCGGCGGTGGCGGGCGTGAGGGTGATCAGGGTGGGCAGCAGGGCGCCCGCGACGACGGCAGCTCCGGCGGCAACCGCACGGCGGTGATTCCTCTTCAGGGACATGACGCTCCTCTGTTGAGACGGGAGATCGGTCGGTGTTGTTGGTTCGGCTTAGGGGGTGGCAACGCACTTGTAAGTTAGGAAAGTTTTCTAACTTACGATCCTGAAGGCTAGGGCGAGAGAAAGGCGCGGCGCAATACTTCTGCGCGTCGGAGGGGTCGGTCGGCGTCTACTTCCTGCTCGCGATGCGCGACGCGCTCGCGGGACCGCCGGCCCGGCCGACGGCGTCCGCCCAGTGAGCCTTGTCAGCGTGGCCACCGATCGGGTGACTGCGGCGGGTTGCGGGGACAGCCGCAACGCACGAGGCTCCCGCGCCGTTGGGGGGAGGTGTTCGAAGTCTCAACCCGTCGGCGCAGGAGCCTCGTTGGTTCCCTATCCTGCCGCACTCGACCTGCCGCACGCTCTGGTCGAGTGGGTCACCATGCTCAACGTCACCCGCGAGGGTGACCGGCGCTGCAAGCTGCGACCGCACCAGCGCGCACTGGTCGCGCTGGTGTACCTGCGCCGTCACG
Source organism: Streptomyces sp. NBC_00094 (assembly GCF_026343125.1). NCBI lineage: Bacteria > Bacillati > Actinomycetota > Actinomycetes > Kitasatosporales > Streptomycetaceae > Streptomyces > Streptomyces sp. NBC_00094. Next base: position 831,873 of record NZ_JAPEMB010000001.1, read on the forward strand.
ACAGCCTCGCCCGCATCGCGGCCGGCTTCGGAATATCTGTCGGCACCGCACACACCTACGTCACAGCCGTCGTCGGCTTGCTCGCCGACCGATCCCGGGGCCTGCTTAAAGGCCCTGCGCGAAAGCGACCCGGACTTCGTGCTGCTGGACGGGAGCCTCGCCGAAGTCGACTGCGTCGGCGACAGCCGCGCGGACTGCTCGGTCAAGCACCAACGCCAGTAAGTCAACGGATCAGGCAGTGGGATTGATGTGCCGACAAGGCCTCAGGCCGCCGCGGAGCAGGAACCCGCGCCGGTGCCGGGCTCGATCGTGCCACCCTGGTGCGAAGGGTTGCCCGTGACGGTGCTTGCGCCGGACTACCAGCGGATTCCGGGCGTGCCAGACGTCGACTCATCCGCGTGACCATCGACCACTGGACCACCACCGCGCTGGAAGCGGGCAGAGTCTCGTAATCCCTGGCCAGACGGCGGGAGTTCATCAGCCACGCGAACGTGCGCTCCGCCACCCAGCGTCTGGGGAATACCACGAACCCTGTCATGTCGTCGGTGCGCTTGACGATCTCCAAGGTCAGGGCGAGTTTGTCCCGGCACCAGCCGACAAGACCGCCGGTGTAGCCGCCGTCGGCCCAGACGAGGGTGATGTCGCGGTGCAGGCGGTGCAGGCGGTGCAGCCGGGTCCGCAGTCCCACCGCGGCGTCCCGGTCGCCGATGTTCGCGGCGGTGACCGCGGCGATCAGGAGCAGACCGAGTGTGTCGGTCACGATGTGCCGTTTGCGGCCCGGCACCTTCTTCCCGCCGTCGTAGCCGCGTGAGGATGTTGGCACCGTCGCGGCGGCCCGCACCGACTGCACGTCGGTGATCCCCGCCGTGGGCTCGGCCTCAGGGCGTTCGCGTTCACGGACCTTCCCGCGCAGCCGGTCGTGGAACTCGTTGATCAGCCCGTGCTCGCGCCGGCGGCAGAAGGAGGCGTGGACCCGGCCCCAGCCGGGGAAGTCCGCAGGCATCGCCCGCCACGAGATCCCGCCCGCGACCTGGTAGCGGATCGCGTCCAGCATCTGGCGATGGCAGTAGCCCTCGGGCTGCCCGCCCCGCCCCTGAAGCCAGGCCGGCACCGGCAGTACCAAACCAGCACGGGAGTCAGCACCGCACCACCAAAACGTGCCCGATCAGTGCAACCGGACAGCCTCTCTCCCGGCCCCTCTCGGGCCTTCGGCAGGGTCGCAACAGCAGGCCATGGAGGCCGGGCGCACACGACCCATCCGAACTATGATGTCCCACCACATACGACCCTGACCTGCGTCTTCCTACGGTGTGGCGACACCGAATCGTCCCCGCACTTGCCTGGAAGTGGTGTACAAGGGACACGGACGTGCTCGCTTCGGCTGGCCGTAGCCCTGATGGCATGCGCCGAGGACAGTCACTGATCGTGACGCAATCGACCCTTCGTAGCGATCGAGCCCCGCGCAAGCCGGCGGCTACACCGCAGGCCGCGCCCGCAGGCTCAACCCGGCCCAGGAGGAAGGCACCCGAGCCTCGCCGCCGGACGTGGGCCAGCCGAGAGAACCCAGGGCATAGGCCAGTCGAACCCCTCGTCGAGAGCGTCCGCAGGCCGGTGCCAGGCGATCACCGCATGGCGTTCCCGCCCCTCAGCCGCCGGCCGCGGCAGCCTCCTCGGAAGGAATCGGAAGGAAGTCGAAGGCGAGTCCGGATCCCTGGGCACCTCGATGGACCCGGCCCGCGCCATGCCATGCTCGAACATCGCAGCCGGCGACATCCGCAGCCCCGGCAGGCCCGAATCCACCAGACCGGCATGGGGCGGCAGCGGTAGATCACGGCTGTCCGCTCCCGGATCACCGCCTCCAACTCGTCGAGGAAGAACGCATCGCCTTCCGGATCCTCGCCGCGCGAATGATTGTCGGGCCCTTGTAGCCGGGCAGGGCCTCCAGGAGCCCTTCACGCAGCGTGCGGAAGAACCGCTCCACCGGGCAGGACCACGCCATGCGCGAGGAGAAGGTCCGTCGCGATGTCGCCCGCAACGAGACCTCTCGACCCGCCGCTTCAACCCGCTCGCCGCCGACGAAAGCCGAGGCCTCCTCCCCGTTCGAGCGCGATCTCAATGACGCGATGGCGCAGGGAGCGCGGCGAGAAGAAAAGCCGGTCAGGCGTCATAACCGACCTTCGCCCGTCTCGTTTCCCCTGTGGATGCCAGCAAGTCCTTGGCATCGATCATCCCATCGGATTGGAAGTTCACACGTGAGGCCTCAGGCCACCGACACGCGTCATATCGCCGAGCAGCGCCGGACGGCCGACCGTAGCAGCATCGGCCACCGCACCCTGACCGCGTCGGCCACAGTGCACGAGCCCACCGCCTGCCACCCCGGCCGGCACGGCCGTCTCGGCCCGCACGACCGTCCTGCCCTGCGCGCCGCCCTCGCCGCCGCCGCCGAGGACGTCATCATCTACGACCTGGACGGCATCGGTCGCCAGTACACCGCTCTGTGCGCCGAACTGCCTGGTGTCGTCATCCGGTTCGCGATGAAGGCCTGCTCCGTGGGCGAGGTGCTCGACCACCTCGCCCGCCTCGGTTCCGGCTTCGACGCGGCCAGCCCGCAGGAGATCGCCGAGGCACTGCGCACCGGGGTGGCCCCCGAATCGATCCACTACGGCAACACCGTCAAGTCCGACCGCAACATCGCCGAGGCCTACCGGCTGGGCGTGCGCGACTTCGCCACCGACAGCGTGGAGGACGTCGCCGCGATCGCCGAACACGCCCCTGAGTCGCGGGTGTTCTGCCGGATCGCGACGACCGGCGACGGCGCGTTGTGGGGCCTGAGCCATAAGTTCGGCTGTTCACCCGAGGATGCCCTGCGGGTGCTCGGTGCCGCCCGGGCCGCCGGGCTGGTGCCCTCTGGTCTGTCTGTGCACGTCGGCTCCCAGCAGATGACAGCCGAGGCCTGGGGTGAGGCGATCGAGACACTGGCCGCCTTACTGGAGAAGCTCAACCGTCACGGCGTCGTTCCGGACCGGATCAACCTCGGTGGTGGGCTGCCCGCCCTCGGTGTCCTCGACCGGCGCGGCCGGCCACTGGAACCACCGCTGGACAAGATGTTCACGGTGATCCGCGAAGGCATGGAACGGCTGCGCGCCGTCAATGCCGCTCCGCTGAACTTCCTGCTGGAGCCCGGCCGTCACCTGGTCGCCGACCACGGCGCGATCCGTGCCCACGTCGCCCGGCTCACCTCCCGCCATCGGCTCGACGGCACTCGTGAGGACTGGCTCTACCTCAGCTGCGGTAAGTTCAACGGCCTTTACGAGATGGACCAGTTGCAGTACCGGCTGGAGTTCCCGACCCGCCCCGGCGGGCAGTTCGTCAACGCCGTGGTGGCCGGTCCGACCTGTGACAGTGACGACGCGTACGCACAGGACGGCATGGTGCGGGTCCCGCGCACGATCGCGTCCGGCGACCCGGTCTGGGTCCACTCCTGCGGTGCGTACGCCGCCGCCTACGCCTCCCAGGGGTTCAACGGCTTCTCGCCGCTGCCGTACACCTGCATCGGCGGCCCGGCTCCGGAAGGAGACGGCGCATGACCGACACCCGGATCCGGCTGCTCCAGGAGGACGACTGGGACGAGTTGGTGACGTTGGAGGAACGCGCCTACGCGGCGAGCGGCCTGTCCGAGGGAGAGGCGGCGCTGCGCTCCCGGTACCGCGCCTCGCCCTCGACCTGCTTCGTGTTGGAGCACGCGGGCGGCTTCGGTGGCTACCTGCTCGCACTGCCGTACCCGCTCTTCCGCTGCCCGGACCTGAGCCTGGCCGAGGAAGGCGCGGCGCAAGGGAGCAACCTGCACCTCCACGACCTGGTGATCGCCGAGCGGGCGCGCGGTCGGGGTCTGGCTCACCGGATGCAAGAGCACCTGGAAGAGACCGGACGGGCAGCTACCTACCAGACACTCTCTCTGGTCGCCGTGAACGGCTCGCAAGTGCTGTGGACCACGCTGGGCTACCGCACCCAGCCCGGGATCGGGCTGCCCGCGAGCTACGGCGCCGAGGCGGTCTACATGACGAAGCCCCTGGAAATCGCTGTCACGAGCCGCCTCTCGGGTTCTCTTCCAGAGCCGAAGCGGGCTGACGCGGATGTTCCCGTCCCCGGCGTGTTCCGCCGATCCCGACCGGCCACCAGGGCGCTGTCCTTCCTCTCCGGGTTCCCGTACGCCACCAGGGCTTCCGGGTAACCGTCGCACATCTCGAACGACTGGGCGCACCATGGGCAACCGGGTGCGCCGGGCCACCTGTCGGTCCGAAGCAGCACTGGGCTGCGGCAGGCCCGGCGCGCCTGGCGCGCCTGGCGATCATCTGCCGAGCCGTCGGACCCTGGGCCGTTGCGTGATTCGCGCGTCAATACCGCCAGCGCGCCGCCTCGATGACGTACGCGTCGGTATGCGTCGCGAACAGCTCTGCCTCCGCCCGCCGGACGGCAAGCACGGCTTCGTACAGTTCGGCGCCGAGTGCCTGTCGAAGCAGAGTGGACTTCTCGTACGCGTCGGTCGTCTCCGGCAGGCTCGCCGGGAGGCGTTCGACGCTGCCGAGGGCGGCGGGGTCGCTCCGGGTCTCGGGGGGCAGGGGCAGGCCGGCGTCGAGACCGGCGAGTCCGGCGGCCAGCACGCCACCGATCACCAGATACGGGTTGGCGGTGGCGTCGAAGCACTTGAACTCGGCGTTGGCCTGCCCGGCGGTGGAGCCGGCGATCAGGCGCAGCGCCGCCTCACGGTTCTCCAGGCCCCAGCAGCGGTAGGCCCCGGCAAAGCGGGAGGGGACCAGGCGCAGGTAAGAGGCGACGCTGGGAGCGCCGAGGGCGAGCAGAGCGGGCAACTCGGTCAGTACGCCCGCGAAGAAGTGCTCGGCGTCAGGGTGCAACCCGTGGCGGCCGGTGCCGCCGTGTCCGAGGTTTCGGCCCTGTCGCCAGAGGCTGAGGTGCAGGTGGCCACCGTTGCCGATCTCACCCTCGGTGAAGACAGGCGCGTACGAGACACGGAGACCGTGCCGGGCGGATACGGCCCGGATGGTATGGCGCACCAGCATCGTGGTGTCGGCCGCCTCGACCGGCCCCTCGGCGGCCACCGAGACCTCGAACTGGCCGGCAGCGTACTCGGGGTGGAGCTGCAGCACGTCCAGTCCTTGCCCGGTGAGGGCGCGCAGCACCTCCCGCAGGTAGTCGGAGTGCTCGATGAAGCGGGTCATCCCATACCCGGGCCCGACCGTTGCGGGGTTTCCGGCGGCATCGGCCACCACCCACTCGATCTCGATCCCGGCGCGCACCGAGAGCCCGCGCCGCTCGACGGCCTCGGTAGCCCGGCGGGCGAAGCCGCGCTGGCAGCCGGGGTGCGGGGTGCCGTCCTGGGCGTACCGGTCGGCCGGGGCCCAGGCCCAGCCGGGCTGTGCGGCGAGCGGGGTGAGCCGGTCGAGGTCGGGGACGAGCCGCAGGTCGCCCATCGGGCCGGCACTCGAAGGCGCGGTGGTGAAAGAGTCGTCCATCAGGGAGACGTCGAAGCAGGGTAGGGCGCCGACACCGTACTGGGCGGCGTGTTCGAGCTGGGCGAGCGGGACGGATTTCACCCTGGTGAGCCCGGCGTTGTCGACCCAGCCGAACACCACCCCGTCGATTCCGTCGGTAGCGAGCTGGGCTTCGGCTGCCCGGGCCTGTGCGGCCCGTTCGGCCCGGGAGCGTGTGGTGGTCATGCCACCCATGCTGATGCTCGCGACAGCGGGTGCGTCAGGAATTGCCGAGAGTTCACTCGTCCGTGAACGGACAGAGCAGAGACGAGCCACGGGACGGAAAGCGACCGTGGAACACAGCGCCTTCCCTGTGCCCAGGGGTTCGCATTCCGGAGGCTCGCGTCGGCCGGGATCGACGGGGTTCGAGGTTCGACAATCCACCTCGGGGCATATCAGTTCCGTGGATCGGTCAGGCGTGCCGGAGGCAGAGGGTTCCCCACTGGAAGCCTGCGCCGATCCCGGACAACACGTAGGTGTCTCCCGGGAGGAGGGAGCCCTCGGCGACGGTGGTGTGCAGTGCGGTGAACAGTCCTGCCGATCCGGTGTTGCCCAGTCGGTCGATGGTGATGGGTGCCCGCTCGCGGGGAACGCCCAGGGCGGCCATGGCCTCCGTGAGGATGTTCACGTTGGCCTGGTGCAGGAAGAAGTACCGGACCTGGTCGATCGGCACGCCGGCGCGGTCGGCGGCGCTGGTGATGCTCTCGGGCAGGCGTGTGGTCGCGGCGTTCCAGACGGCGCGGCCGTCCATGGACATGTAGTGGTCTCCGGCGGCGACGGTGGCGCTGCTGGCGGGCAGCCGGGAGCCTCCGGCGGGGATCTGGACATCGTAGGAAAGCTGGGAGCCCAGGCTGTAGGAGAGCAGGCCCGCTCCAGGGGTGTCGGCACGGGTGAGGACGACGGCCGCGGCGGCGTCCCCGAAGAAGACACCGGTGGTCCGGTCGGTGGGATCGGTGACCCTGGAGGCGCAGTCGGCCGCGAGGAGCAGGACGGTGCTGACGGAGGGGTTCTGCAGGAGGTGGGCGGCGATCAGCATGGCCTGGACGCCGGAGGCGCAGGCGGCTTGGGTGACGTCCAGGGACAGAGCGCGGTGGGCACCGAGGGCGTCTTTGACGATCAGTGCGGTCGACACGAGCGGCTGGTCCCCCGTGTAGGTGGCGACGATGACCGCGTCCAGTTGTGCGGGCTCGATGCCGGCGGCGTCCAGAGCCGGGTGGGCGGCCGCGATACACATATCGGAGGTCGCCAGATGCGGCTCCAGACGGCGGCGTTCGCGGATGCCGGTACGGCTGGTGATCCATTCATCGCTGGTGTCCAGAGTGCGGGTGAGCTCCTGATTGGTGACGACCGTCGGTGGCAGGTGCATCCCTGTTCCGGCGACGGCGAACGGCACGGGCAGGCCGGCACCGGTCTGGTGGAACAGGGTCCGATCCAGGGCGACGGTCACTCGGCGGTGCTCCCCTCGGGCGCGTTCGGGGTACCTCGAAGAATTCCCATATTCCGTCCTCGATATCGGTTTACGAATGCCCGGCACTGCCAGGTCCGTCGTATTGCAACGCCGCCGCAGCATCTCACGGGGCACGGATCTGAAGTTCGCCCTTTAATCAATAAGAGTGCAGAAAGATACGACTGCTTGACGTCGCATTACTGGAAAGGCTTCGCCGTGCTCTGAGTGGGCGGGGGGCGGATACTGGCCGTGATCGATTTTCGAATACCTGCGCGGAGGGGCCGATGCGACGGGACCGGCGGGACGGACGAGTTGCGGATTCCTTGCTCGCGCTGTTGAGCCGGGACTGGATCGGGGTGCCGGTCGCGGTACTGATGGCGGGGGCGGGCGGAGGGCTGGCCGGAGCGGGGGCGGGGTGGGCGACGGTGCTCGGTGCCCTGGTCATGGCTGTCGGTGTGCTGCTGGCGGTGGGAGCCGTTCGTCACCTGGTGCTGATGGCCCGCGAGCGGCGGGAGAACCCGCCGCCGGGGCGGCTGGTCGATGTGGGCGGCCACAGGATGCACCTCCTCGCCGAGGGAGAGGCCGGGAGCGGGCCGACGGTGGTCTGGATGCCCGGCGGGCACGCCCCCGGGGAGGACTTCCGGGAACTGCACACGATGCTGTCGGCCGGAGCCCGGTCGGTGCTGATCGACCGGTTCGGTTCGGGCTGGAGCGATGTCGGGACCTTCCCGAGAACGACGGCGGGTGAGGCGGAGGAGCTTTGGGCAGCGCTGGAGGGAGCAAGGGAGCAGGCGCCCTTCGTGCTCGTCGGTCATTCCTTCGGAGGGTTGCTGGCCGCGAACGCGGCCCGGCGTCGGCCGGATCTGGTGGCCGGTCTCGTCCTGCTCGATCCGACGCCCCCGGAGGTTGTCGCCTTCGCGCCGCGCAGTCGGCAGCTCGCACGGATACGTCGCGGCTTCCTGCTGACGGCGGTGCGGGATCTGTTCGGTGCCCATCGCGGCACCGGGAGCCGGGCCGGGCAGGGCTGCGCCGCAGCGTCGATCTTCGCCGAGTTGTCGCCGTCCGGGCTGGCGAGAGTCGGCTGGGAGACAGTGGTGTACGACGGGGATCTCGGGGACCTGCCGCTGGTGCTGGTGATACCCCGGGATCTCATCGGCGGTGAGGCGGTGCTGGCCGGCGCCGGGGACGCTGCCGAGGCCGAGCGGATCAGCCGCTTCTACCTCCGGAGCAGGATCCGGTATCTGGCGACGTCGACGTCCTCACGACTGGTGCACACACCGGAGGGAACGGGCCACGACTTTCCGCACGAGGTTCCCTCGTTCGTGGTCGGCGTGGTCGGGGACCTGGTGCGGGAACTCCGCGCCACCGCCCCCTGACCATCCCCGCGGAGTCGGGCCCGACCGGGCGTCGGCGGGACGAGGAATCCAGGTTCATAACGGCCTCTCCTCGCCCGGGGACGTGCGCAGGGACGGCACGGAGGCGAGCAGTGTTCGGGTGTACGGGTGCCGCGGTGTGCGCAGGATCGTCTCGGTCGGGGCGGTCTCGACGATCCGGCCGTGCCGCATGACCGCCACGATGTCGGAAACATGGCAGACCGCCGGCAGGTTGTGGCCGATGAACAGCATGGACAGTCCGAGCCGTCGCTGCAGTTCGCGGATCGTGTTGAGGACGGAGGCCTGCACCGAGACGTCGAGCGCCGAGGTGATCTCGTCGGCGATCAGCAGGCCGGGGTCGACGGCCAGGGCGCGGGCGAGGGAGACCCGCTGGCGCTGGCCGCCGGACAGCTGCCGCGGCAGGCGATCGGCGAGCCGTGGCTCCAAGCCGACGAGGCCGAGCAGTTCGGTGACGCGCTCGGCGCGGGCGGTCCTGTCGAGTCGGCGGAAGACCGTGGCGGCTTCGACGAGAGTCTGGCGAACCGTCATCCGGGGGTCGAGCGCGGTGTCCGGGTCCTGGAGGACGACCTGGACACGGCGGCCGAGCCGACGCCGGTCGCGGACGGTGCGGGTGCGGACCTCCTGGCCGTCGATCAGGACCCGGCCACCCTGCACGGGGACGAGGCCGACGATCGCGCCGGCCAGGCTGGATTTTCCGGAGCCGGACTCCCCCACCAGACCGAGCGTGGTGCCGGACGGAATCTCCAGCGAGACACCGTCCACGGCGGCGAGGGAGCCGCGGGGGCCGGGGTGGCGGACGGTGAGGTCGGTCACCTGAAGGGTGGTCATGACGCGGTCACCGTCTCCAGGACCCCTGCCACCGGTGCCGGATGCCAGCAGGCGACCCGGTGGTCGGCATCAAGGTCCTCCAGTGGTGGAGCCTGCTCGGCGCAGCGGTCCTGGCGTCGCGGGCAGCGGGGCTCGAACGGGCATCCTGGTGCGAGTGCGAGCGGGTCGGGCGGTGCGCCCTCGATCGTCGGCAGCGGTCGGCCGCGGTCGGCGTCGAGGTTCGGCACCGAGGCGACCAGGGCCTGGGTGTAGGGGTGCTGGGCGCCGTCGGCGAGGCGGTCGGCGGGCAGGGCCTCGACGATGGTGCCCGCGTACATCACCAGCACCCGTTCGCAGAACTCGCCCACGAGGGCGATGTCGTGGCTGATGAACAGGATCGCGGCGGAGGTGTCCCGCCGGATGTCCGTGAGCAGCCGGGTGATCTGGCGCTGCACCGTGACGTCGAGCGCGGTGGTCGGTTCGTCGGCGATGATCAGCCCCGGTCGCACCATCAGCCCGGATGCGACCATCACGCGCTGGCGCTGGCCGCCGGAGAGCTGGTAGGGACGTGAACGCAGCAGTGCCGGGGGCAGGGCAACCTGGCGCAGGGCGTCGGCAGCCTCCGCAGCGGCCTGTGCCCGGCTCGCACCTCGGTGGGCCCGGACGGCCTCGGTGAGCTGGGTGCCGATCCGCAGGGACGGGTTGAGCGCCGAGGCCGGGTTCTGGAAGATCACCGACAGGCCTGTCGCAAGGTGCCGGTCCCGCTCCTTCAACGTCAGGGCTGCGAGGTCGGCTCCGAGCAGGCGGAGAGTGCGCCGGGACACCCGGGCACCGTACGGGAGCAGGTCGGCGATGGCGAGCGCGGTGAGCGACTTGCCCGACCCCGACTCGCCGACGAGTCCGACGATCTCCCCCGGCCGCAGCGAGAGGCACACACCGCGTACCGGCCGGATCGTGCCGTACGGGGTGGGGAGTTCGACCGAGAGGTCTTCGACCTGGAGGACCAGCCCGTCCTCGGCGGGGCCGCTCGGGGTGGGTGCCGGCACGGGTGTGCGCGGCGACGGGCCGCGGCGCGCGACGTTCCCGGCCAGGACCTCGCCGAGCAGCTGGAAGGTCAGGGCCGCGTAGAGGACGGCCAGGCCCGGGGCGAGAGCGGGCAGCGGTTCGGCGTAGATCCGGTCGAGCCCCTGGCTGAGCAGCTGCCCCCAGTCGTAGCCGGGCGGTTGGACGCCCAGGCCGAGGAAACTCAGCCCGGAGAGCGCGACCAGAGCGGTGCCCGCCGCCGTGGTGGTGCTCAGGAGCAGCGGCTCGGCGATGTTGGGCAGGACGTGCCGCCACAGCAGCCGGTGGCGGCGCAGGCCGAGGACCCGGGCCGCGGCCAGGTGGTCGGTTCCGGCGACGCCTGCGGCGAGGGTCTGGGCGAGCCGGGCGAAGCCGGGGACGCCCGCCGCTGCGAGCGCCAGCACCGCCCCGGCGGCGCCGGCACCGAACACGACCGCGAGGAACATCGCGACGAGGAGCGCCGGGAAGGCGAGCAGAAGGTTGATGAGCCCGGCGGTCAGCCGACGGCCGCGCCGGCCGAGGACGGCGGTGCAGGCCCCGAGGAGGACTCCCGCGGTCGCACTGAGCAGTGCCGCCGCCAGCGCGAGCAGCAGGGAGGGCCGGGCGGCCGTCAGGACTCGGGCGAGCAGGTCCCGGCCGAGGTTGTCCGTGCCGATCGGGTGTTCCGCGGAGGGGCCCTGGAGCACGGCCGAGGGGTCCGGGCGGTGTGCTGCCGCCCCCCAGACCAGCGGGCCGAACACTGCGAGCGCGACGAGCGACACCAGCATGGCCGCGGTGGCCCAGGCCATGGGCGAGCGCCGGAGGCCGGATGGAACGTTCATGATCACATCTCCCGGATCGCCGAACGAGGGTCGAGCACGGCGAGCAGCATGTCGACCAGGAGGCCTGTGAGCAGCACGGTGGTGCCCAGCACCAGCACCATGGCCTGTACCACCGGGTAGTCCTGTGCGACCACGGACTGGGCCATGGCGGAGCCGATGCCGGGCCATGCGAAGACCTTCTCGACCAGCACGGTGCCGGCGATCAGGCCAGGCAGCAGGCTCCCGGCGACGGTGAGTGCGGCGGAGGCCATGTTCGGTGCCGCGTGCCGGAGGTAGCGGCGTGCGGAGGACAGCCGTTTGCTCCGGGCGGTGCGCAGGTAGTCCTCGTTCAGCACCTTCAGCGCTTCCACCCGGATGATGCGAAGCAGGACGGCGGTGGGGGCGAGGGAGAGCGCGAGGACGGGCAGGACGAAGGACCCGACGCCCGCCGCACCGGCCACCGGGAGCAGGTTGAGGCCGACGGCCAGCAGCGCGGTGAGTCCGGCGGCGAGGACGAAGTCCGGCACTCCGGTCAGACCGGCGGTGACCGCGACGAACACCAGCTCGGTGCGCGGACGGCGGCCGTCGCGGGTGCGGACTGCCGCCAGCAGACCGCCGGGCAGGGCGACGGCGAGAGTGACCAGGAAGGCGAGGCCGGCGATCTCCAGGGTGGCCGGCAACCGGGTGCGCACCAGCTCCGCGACCGGTGCCCCGGTGACCAGCGAGGTACCGAGGTCGCCGTGCAGGAGGCCGCCGAGGTAGTGCTGGTACTGGGACAGGAAGGGCGTGTCGAGCCCGAGGGCGTGCCTGCGGGCGGCCACCAGGTCGGGGGCGGCGTCGACACCGAGCGCGGCCCGGACCGGATCGCCGGGGATGAGGCGGATCATCGCGAACGACGCGGTGATCACGACCCCGAGGGAGAGGAACAGCCGGAGGCTGCGGCGGCCGAGGAACACCGTCCAGGGGTGACGCAGCAGCTGGGGTAAGGACATGGTGGGCCCCAGGTCACTGGTGGAGGCGGATGCTGGTGGGAACGAGCTGGCCGCCGAAGGTGGTGGCGAAGGTGGTGCGGTAGCCGTACACGCTGCTTCGGCCTTCGGCGATCGGCAGCGCGTCGGCCGAGCGGAAGAGCGCGGCGGCAGCCCGGTTCCAGGTGCCGCATCCGGTCGTGTCGGTCTCCCGGAGGGCCTGGGCGACCAGGGCGTCGTACTCGGGATTGGTCACCCCCGCGAAGTTGAGGCCCTGGGCGGGGGTGGAGCCGGAGAAGAAGGGGATGAAACCGGCCGGCAAGGCGAAACCCGGGGTACTGCCGACCACCACGTCGAAGTCAGCGCTCTGGTACATGGCGTTGACGAGGGCGGGCAGGCTCTCGTTGACCAGGTGGACCTCGGCGCCGAGCGCCGTCCACTCCCGGGCCATCAGCTCGGCTACGGAGGCCAGGGTCGGGCCGAGGTCGGGGCTGGTGATCAGGCGGAGCCGGAGCGGCTGGCCGTCCTTGGTCAGCGGGTCGTCGGCGGAGCGGGTCCAGCCGGCGGAGCGCAGGGCCTCGACGGCGTTCTGCGCGGGCAGGTTGGCGTCGGCGAGGTCGGCGTGGCAGACGGCGCCTTCGGCGCCGAAGTCGGTGGCGGGGATGCCGGTGCCGCCGACGGCGACGTTGGCAAGGCCCCGGCGGTCGAGGGCGGAGACCAGGGCACGGCGCAGCGCCCGGTCGGCGAGTACCCGGCCGGGGCGCTGGTTGAAGAAGGTCAGCCCGACTACGGTCGCCACGTCGGCCGTGGCAAGACCGCGGCCGGTGAGCCGGGCCCGGTCGGGCCCGCTCACGCGCGCGATGTCGATGCCCCCGGTGAGCAGCAGGTTCGCCGCCGTGGAGGTCTGGGGCACCACCGAGATGACGATGTGCGCGGGGAGACCGGGTTCCGTTGTCGTAGCCCCGGCGGGTCCCCAGGAGTAGTCGTCGCGGACGGTGAACTCGTACGGCCCGCCCGGGGTGTAGTGGGTCAGTACGTAGGGGCCGGTCCCCTGGGTGGTGCGGTCCAGTGAATCGGGCCGGTCGAGGCCGGCGGGGCAGACGATCGGCAGCAGGCCGAGAGTGCGGGTGAGGAACGGGAAGGGAGCGGCTGCGGTCGCCGACACCGCGCCGGTCCCGTCGTCGGCGCTCGCGGTGAACGGGACGTTGGGGAGGACGGTCCGGGCACCGGCCAGCTGGTTGGCCGGGTCTCCCGCGTAGGTGAGTGCCCGGGCCACCGCCGAGGCGGTGAGGGGGGTGCCGTCGGAGCAGGTGACGCCCGGGCGGAGGGTGAAGGTGGCCGTGGTGGCCGTGGCCTGCCAGGAGGAGGCCAGGCCGGTGACCAGGGTGCCGTCGGGAGCGAGGTTGACCAAGGAGTCGTAGGCGTAGCGGGCCTGGGAGGCGCCGAAGGTCGAGTACGGGTCAAAACTCGGCGTCTCGCTCGAATCGGCGATCCGGACGGTGCCGTGGTCCACCAGGGGGGTGGTCGTCGAGGAGACGGCGCCACCACCACAGCCGGTCAGCGCGACGGCCGAGGCCGTCAGGGCGGCCGCGAGGGCGACCGTAGGGGGGCGTCGAAGCATGGCGTCATGCTGCCACCCGGGCTTGGCGGTGGTAAGTCAACCAAAGAGTGAGGCGCGGGTGTTCGAATGCCCGGAGATAATGTGGCCAATCTAGGGGTACGTAATCAAGCCATTGCATGAACTCATGTACGAACATGCGGGAATTCAGGTCGCACAGGATGGTCTTGAACACTCACAAGAGTGAACTCAGAGGCATCCATTTGGCCCAGGCGGGCATGGTTCCACTACGGTGATCACGGGATCGGACGGCGCGTTCCGATTTCTGGGAACCCGCTTCGTTAGGTGAATCCCGGATTTCGCGATGGAATGCTTTCACCCACCCGGCTGTGCGCTGCTCCGGTGGTCGCCGTACCCGGGTTCCCTGCCATACCTATCGTGGAGAGGATGGAGCATCATGCTGCCGCCCCTAGTCCCGCCCTTCCTGGTCGGCCTCATCGTCGCGCCGCTGGCCAAACGCCTGCTCAAGCCAGTGGTGAGTGGAGTCGTCAGGGCATCCGTCGGCATCGCGATGGAGGTGAAGAAGGCGGCAGAGGAGGCCGGCGAGAACATTCATGACCTCGCGGCCGAAGTGGCCGCCGACGTCATGGCCGCCCAAATCGCCGCCGGGGAAACCGGAGGACCTTCCGGTGACGGCCAGCGCGCCAATGGGCATGAAACCAAGGGGGAAGCGAGGACCCCTAAGATTCGCACGCCGTCCACCGGTAGCGCCGCCGGAAAGGCGCACTGACGACCCGTAGGAACTCACGGCCGCCGCCAGGCGCGTATGCCGATCGACATTCGGCGGAATGCGCCCGGGCGGCGGCCGTTCGCAGGCCGTTCGGCCGCAGAGATTTGCCGCCTAGAATTTCCCGCTCCGTCGCCGTAATTCCGTCGTGTCCGTGACGGTTTCCGCGACCTCCGCAAACAGGTGATCGTACACATGCCATCGCTACTGGGTGCCGCATCCGGATTCCGCTCCGTGGAATTGGGTGCAAGCCCACGCTCGGTCACACCGGGCCGCCAGCGCTGGGACGTCAAGCTGATTCTCGGACGACCCCGGACGGCCGAGGTCCTCGCCGCTACGCTGCGCCGCATTCCCGGGATCACCGAGGCCCAGGCCAACCCGGTCACCGGCGGGATGCTCATCCGGCATGACGCACGGCTGCGCGCCACGGACATCGGCCGGATCGTCCGCAGAGCCGTCGCCCGGGTTGCGGAGGAACCGACCGGGGTGGGACGTCCGGCACCCGCCCGCCCCGCCCCCGCGCCGGCCCCGCGGGCGGGCAGCGGCCTGGTCGTAGGCCCGGTACTCGCCGTCGGCGGCGGGGTCGCGGCCGGGGTCGCGCTGATCAAGGGGTCGGCGCTGAGCAGGCAGCTCGTGGCCGCGGCTGGCGTTGCCGCCGCGACCGCGGTCGTCCTCCGGAAGGCGTGGCGCGGAACGGTCGACACGTCCCGGGCCGCGGCCGGGCCCGGTGCCGAACGCCACGCCTTGCTGGAGATCGTCGGTCCGCACCGACGCCGCCTCTACCGCGCCGCCGCCCTGTCCGTCGCCTGCCAGGCCGCGGAGATGGCGCTCGGCACCTTCCTCGGATGGACCGGCCTGGTCCTCATCAAGGGCGAGGCAGCTCCGCTGGTCAGCCTCGGCCTGACCACGGCCTCCGCTCAACTGTGGGGCCTGGCCGGGCTGGTGGCCGCCGCCTGTGCCGCGGTGGCGGGCCTTTCCTACGCCTCGACCCTCCAGTGGCGCCGACTGGGCCAGGACATCGAGCACGACTGGCGGGGCCGCACGTACCGACACGTCCAGCACCTCGAACTGGGGCACCTGGAGGGTGAGCGGACCAGCCGGGTGGCCGGCGTGCTCACCAACGACGTCGGCCAGCTAGGCGCCTTCTTCGCCGGCCCGGCCAACGACGTGCTGCAACTCGCGACCAGTCTGGCCCTTTTGGTGCCGGCGTTCCTCCTGCTGGCACCGCAGATCGCCTGGATCGCGTTCCTGCCGATCCCGGTCATCGCCTGGCTGTCGCTGCACCACCAGAAGGAGGCTGCGGCAGAGTACGCCGTCACCGGCGAGTCCCGGGCCAGGCTGGGCAGCCAGGTGATCAACTCGCTGGAAGCCGGCGCGACCGTCAAGAGCTTCTGCACCGAGGACTACGAGGCCGAACGCATCGACGAGCTGAGCGAGGCGGTCCAGGAGAGCAACCGGCAGACCGACCGGAGCACGGGCCGCCACGCCGAGACCATCCGGTCCTGCACCACCGCATCGATGGCAGGCACCCTGCTGATCGGCGGTCGTTCGGTGCTCAACGGCACCCTGCGCTTCGAGGTGTTCAGCCCGCTGATCGGGTTGCCTCAGATGCTGCTGATGCGGATGAGCCGACTCGGCGGCATCGCCGACCAGTACCAGCGCACCCTCGCTTCCTACGACCGGGTCCAGCGGTTGCGCGCCCTGCCCGTCGAGGCCGACGGCGGCGACGGCGACGGCGACGGGACGCTCGACCTCGCCGCGGTGCAGGGCGAGATCGTCCTCGACCGGGTCACCTTCGCCTACCCCGGCCGATCGACGGCACTGAAGGATCTCTCGCTGACCGTCCCGGCCGGGCAGGTGACCGCCCTGGTGGGCGCCACCGGCTCCGGCAAGACGACGATCGCCAGACTGCTGATGCGATTCCAGGACGCCCAGTCCGGAAGGGTGCTGATCGACGGACAAGACATCCGGGGCCTGCGACGACACAGCTTGCGCCACGCCATCGGCTTCGTCGCCCAGGACCCGTTCCTCTTCGACGGCAGCATCGCCGACAACATCCGCTACGGCAGCTTCGACGCCTCGGACGAGGCAGTACTCCAGGCCGCCGCCATGGCCGAGGCGCACAGCTTCATCGCGACGCTGCCGGACGGCTACGACACCCTGATCGGTGAACGCGGTGCCGCGCTCTCCGGCGGCCAGCGGCAGCGGATCGCCCTGGCTCGGGCGATCCTCAAGGACCCGCCGGTCGTGATTCTCGACGAGGCCACCTCCGCGGTGGACAACGAGACCGAGGCCGCCATCCAGCGCACACTGCGCGGCTTCGCGGCCGACCGCACGATGGTCGTCATCGCCCACCGCCTCTCCACGGTCCGCCACGCGGACCGCATCTACGTCATGGACAAGGGCGGCATCGTCGCCGAACAGGGCACCCACAACGAACTCCTGGCCCAGCACGGCCTCTACGCATCTCTCTGGCAGCTCCAGGCCGGCGAACTCGCCGCCTGACCGCAGAAAAGCCGTTCCGCCCGCCGATCGCGTGACACCACCGCGGTCGGCGCGGCCCGGCACGTCCTGCGCGCATGCCCGCCCATACTTCTGGAGGTACCCCCATGTCCCGTCGCGACGGAGACGTCCTTCCCCTGACCGCGGCCCAGCGGGAGATCTGGCTCGCAGAGCAGCACTCCCGGACGCCCATCCCGGGCTACCGCGTCGGCGAATGCCTGGAGATCCACGGGCCGGTCGACCCGGAGCTGTTCGAAGCCGCGCTGCGCCTGGTGGTCGACGAGGTCGACGCCCTGCACGTGACCTTCGTCGACGACGGGGAAGGCCCGCGTCAGATCCTCCGCGAGACCTGGGACTGGGCACCCGTCCACCTCGACCTCGGCGCAGAGCCGGATCCCCGGGCGGCGGCCATGAACTGGATGGAGCGGGACCTGGCCCGTCCGTTGGACCTCGCCCGTGATCCGCTGTTCGGCCATGCGCTGATCCGGCTGTCGCCGACGGAGTTCCTCTGGTACCTGAACTACCACCACCTGGTGCTGGACGCGATCAGCAGCTCCATGGTCCGGCAGCGGGTCGGCGAGGTGTACTCGGCGCTGGCCGAGGACCGTGTTGTACCGCCCTGCCCGTTCGGCTCGCTACGGGACCTGGTCGACAGCGACGCCGCCTATCGCTCGTCCGCCGACTTCACCGCCGACCGCTCCTACTGGACCGAGCGCTTCACCGATCTGCCCGCCCCGACACGGCTCACCGACACCTCCGTGACCGACCCACACCGGACTCTGCGCGTGGCCGGGGAGCTGGAGCTGCGGAGCCCCGAGGCACTGCGGGCGGCGGCGGGCCGGGCCGGTGTCAGGTGGTCCCGGGTGGTGATCGCGGCGACGGCTCTCTACGCCCACCGGCTGAGCGGCGCCCAGGACGTGGTGCTCGCCCTGCCCGTCACCGCCCGTCGGGGCTCCGACCGGGACCTGATGTCGGTGCCCGGCACGATGTCCAACGTGGTGCCGCTGCGGCTGACCGTGCGACCGGACATGCCGTGGGGCGCTCTCCTCGCCCAGGTGGCGCGGGAGGTCGAGTCGGCCGTCGCGCACGAGCGTTACCGCAGCGAGGACCTGCTGCGCGACCTGGGCGCGCCGGGCAGCATCGGAACGGCGTTCCCGCTGATCGTCAACATCATGGCCTTCAACGCCAGGCCGAGCTTCGCCGGGCACTCCGCCTCGGTGCACCACTTCGTCTCGGGGTCGACCACCGACCTGGCCGTCTGGCTCTTCGACTACCGGGACGGCAATCCCCCGCTTCTCCGGCTGCACGGCGCGCCGGAGGCGTACGGCGACGACGACCTCGCCGCGCACCAACAGCGGCTGCTGGCCCTGCTCGACGCCGTCGCGGACTGCGACCCGGACGAGGCGGTCGGCCGGTTCGACCTGCTCTCGGCCGAGGAGCACGGTGAGCTGACGGAGCTGGGCACCGGGCCGACGGCGGCTTTGACGGAGAGCCTGCCGGAGCTGTTCCAGGAGCACGTCCGGGCGACTCCGGACCTCGTCGCGCTGGTGTGCGGCGACGTATCGCTGACGTACGCGGAGTTGGACGTGCGGGCGAACCGGTTGGCACACGCGCTGATCGCACGGGGTGCGGGGCCCGAGCGGCTGGTGGCGGTCGCGCTGCCGAGGTCGGCCGAGCTGGTGGTGGCGATCCTCGCGGTACTCAAGACCGGCGCGGCGTACGTCCCCGTCGACCCCGAGTACCCGGCCGCCCGCATCGCCTACCTCCTCGACGACGCCCGCCCGGTCCTCACCGTCACCGACACCCCCACCCTGGGCCGGCTGCCCGACGGTGGCCCTGTCGGCCGACTGGTGCTCGACGAACCGGACACGGCCGCCCTGGTGGAGGGATGCCCGGCAGCCGATCCGGCAGTGGCCGTCGATCCGAGCCACCCGGTCTACGTCATCTATACCTCCGGCTCCACCGGCAGGCCCAAGGGCGTGGTCGCAACCCACGGCAGCCTGCTCAACCTGCTCACCGACCACCGGCTGGTGCAGTTCGCACCCCTGCTGGAGGACCGGCGGCGGCTACGGGTGGCGCTGACCACCTCGGTGTCGTTCGACGCCTCCTGGAACCAGCTGATGGCCCTCTTCGCGGGCCACGAGCTGCACGTCCTGGATCACGCGACCTGGACCGACCCGGAGGCCTTCGTCGACTACGCGGCGTGCCACGGGCTGGACTACGTCGAGGCCACCCCTTCCTACCTCCACGTCCTCGTCGCCCATGGACTCCTGGACGATCCGCAGCGCCGTCCCGCGCTCGTCGCGGCGGGCGGCGAGGCCGTCCCCGAGCAGCTCTGGGAGCGGTTGCGGGCCTCCGACGGGGCCTTCGACGGGGCCTCCTGCCTCAACCTCTACGGACCGTCGGAGTGCACCGTCAACTCGGTGACGGCGCCCACGGCATCGAGCCCTCGTCCGGTCATCGGCCGGCCCGTCACCAACGCCCGGCTGCACGTGCTGGACGCCGCGTTGCGGCCCGTGCCCGTGGGTGTGCCGGGTGAGCTGTACATCGCCGGTGCGGGCCTGGCGCGGGGCTATCTGAACCGGCCGGGTCTGACCGCTGGTCGGTTCGTCGCGGACCCGTTCGGTCCCGGCGGCTCACGGATGTACCGCACCGGTGACCTGGTGCGATGGAACCCGGACGGAAACCTGGAGTTCCTCGGCCGCACCGACGACCAGGTCAAGGTCCGCGGCTTCCGCATCGAACTCGGCGAGATCGAGGCCGTCCTCGCCGAGCACCCCGGGATCACTCGGAACGCCGTCACGGTGCGCACCGACGAGGAACCCCTGCTGGTCGCCTACGCGGTACCTGCCGCGGGGCAGGTCGTCCACACGGACACACTGCGGGCCTGGCTGCGGGAGCGCTTGCCCGAGTACATGGTGCCGTCGGCGATCGTGGTGCTGGACGCGCTGCCGCTGACCCCGAACGGCAAGCTCGACCGGCGCGCCCTCCCGGCGCCCGAGCAGCAGCCCGCCGCGCCGGGCCGCGCACCGCGCACCGCTGTCGAGCACCTGCTGGCCGGGCTGTTCGCCGAGGTGCTGGGACTGCCGCAGGTCGGTGTCGACGACTCGTTCTTCGACCTCGGTGGGCACTCCCTGCTCGCCACCCGGTTGATTGCCAGGGCGCGGTCCGTGCTGGGCGTGGAGCTGAGGCTGCGCGACCTGTTCGACGCGCCGACGGTGGCGGAGCTGGCGGCCGCGGTGGACGCCGCGGGCCGGGCGCGCCCGGCGCTGGGGCGGCGCGAGCGGCCCGAGACGGTTCCGCTGTCCTTCGCGCAGCGCCGGCTGTGGTTCCTGCACCGGATGGAAGGTCCGAGTGCCACCTACAACATTCCACTGGCTCTGCGGCTGTCCGGAATCCTGGACCAGCGGGCCCTGGAAGCCGCCCTGACGGACGTGGTGGAGCGGCACGAGAGCCTGCGGACCGTCTTTCCGGTGGTCGACGGAGTGCCGTGCCAGCAGGTGCTCGGCATCGACGCGGTACGGCCGCGGCTGCGGGTGACCGAGGCCGACGAGCATGACCTGCCGGACCGGCTGGCGGAGGCGGCGCGGTACGGCTTCGAGCTCTCCGGGGAATCGCCGCTGCGCGCCGAACTCTTCCGGCTCGGCGCCGAGGAGCACGTACTGCTGCTGGTGGTGCACCACATCGCCGGTGACGGCTGGTCGACGGGCCCGCTCTCGCGGGATCTGGCGACCGCCTACGCGGCCCGCAGCGAGGGGGCGAAGCCGGAGTGGCCGCCGCTGCCGGTCCAGTACGCCGACTATGCCCTCTGGCAGCAGGAGCTGCTGGGTGACGGCGCCGACCCGGACAGTCTGCTCAACGGCCAACTCGCCTACTGGCGGGAACGGCTGGCGGACCTGCCCGACCAGGTCGAGCTGCCCTTCGACCGGCCCCGGCCGGCGGCGATGTCCTATCGGGGCGCCCACCTTCCGGTGCGCATCGACGCCGAGCTGCACCAGGGCCTGCGCGAGCTCGCCCGCGACGGCGGAGCCAGCCTCTTCATGGTGCTCCAGGCCGGTCTGGCCGCCCTGCTGGGCAAGCTCGGTGCCGGTACCGACGTCCCGATCGGCACACCGATCGCGGGACGCACCGACGAGGCCCTGGACGACCTGGTCGGCTTCTTCGTCAACACCCTGGTGCTGCGCACCGATCTGTCCGGCGATCCGTCGTTCATCGAGCTGCTGGGCCGGGTGCGTTCCGACGCGCTGGCCGCGTACGCGCACCAGGAGGTGCCGTTCGAGCACCTCGTGGAGGCGCTGAACCCGACCCGGACGCTCGCACACCACCCGCTGTTCCAGACCATGCTCACCCTGCAGAACGCTCCGTTCGGCACCTTCGACCTGCCGCGGCTGCGCGTGGCGACCGACCTGGTACCCACCGGAACGGCCAAGTGCGACCTGACCTTCGTCCTGGCCGAACAGCCCGGCGAGGACGGGTTGTCGGGCGTGGTGGAGTACAGCACCGATCTGTTCGACGCGGCCACCGTCACCGGGATCGTCGAGCGGTGGCTGCGGCTGCTGCGCTCCGTCGTCGCCGACCCCGGCCGACGGATCCGCCAGGTGGACGTGCTGTCCGCCGACGAGCTCCGGGCCTTGCTGCCGACCGGCACCGACCAGGGCGGGGAGCTGCCGGAGTGCGGCCTGGCCGCGCTGTTCGAGCGGCAGGTGCGGGCGAACCCTGCCGCGACCGCTCTCACCGACGGCGAGACCACTCTGACGTACGGTCGGCTGAACGCGCGTGCCAATCGGCTGGCGCACGCCCTGATCGACCGGGGGGTGGGGCCGGAGCAGCTGGTGGCGCTGGCCCTGCCACGCTCGGCGGAGCTGGTCGTGGCGGTGCTCGCGGTACTGAAGACCGGCGCCGCGTACGTACCGGTGGACCCGGAGTACCCGGCCTCCCGAATCGCCTATCTCCTCCAGGACTCCCGGCCCGCGCTGCTCGTGACGACGAGCCGGACCGGAGAACTGCCGGGAGCGGAGCACGTGGACCGGCTGCTGCTGGACACCGCCGACCTGGACGGGCTACCGGACACGGACCCGGAGGTCGCCGTCGGCCCGGACCACGCCGCCTACGTCATCCACACCTCCGGTTCCACCGGCAACCCCAAGGGCGTGGTGGTCCCGCACCGCAACGTGGTGCGCCTGTTCGACACGACACGGGAGCTGTTCGGCTTCTCCTCCGATGACGTGTGGACCCTCTTCCACTCCTACTCCTTCGACTTCTCGGTGTGGGAACTGTGGGGCCCGCTGCTGCACGGCGGCCGTCTGGTGGTCGTGGACCACGAGACCAGCCGCTCGCCCGGCCGGTTCCTGGAACTGCTCGCCCACGAGCGGGTGACGGTGCTCAACCAGACGCCGTCCGCCTTCTACCAGCTGATGCAGGCGGACGCGGAGGCCCCGGAGACCGGCCGTCGGCTCGCCCTTCGCACGGTGGTGTTCGGCGGCGAGGCGCTGGAGCACGCCCGGCTGGCGAGCTGGTACCAGAGGCACGCGGAGGACGCGCCGCGGCTGGTCAACATGTACGGCATCACCGAGACCACGGTGCATGTCACGTACGCGGCCCTCGACCGGTCCGGGACCGCCGCCGGCCAGGTCGGCACGGCCCTCCCGGACCTGCGGGCGTACGTGCTCGACGACGGCCTGCGGCCGGTGGCCCCGGGCGTGCCCGGCGAGCTGTACGTCGCGGGCGCGGGCCTGGCGCGCGGCTACCTGAACCGGCCCGGCCTGACCGCGGGGCGGTTCGTCGCGGACCCGTTCGGGCTACCGGGATCGCGGATGTACCGCAGCGGCGACGTGGTGCGCCGCTCGGCGGACGGCAGCCTGCGCTACGTCGGCCGGGCCGACCAGCAGGTGAAGGTGCGCGGCTTCCGGATCGAGCTCGGCGAGATCGAGGCGGCGCTGGCCGCGCACCCCGGCATCGCCCAGGCCGCCGTCCTGGCACGGCAGGACCGGTCCGACGACACCCGGCTTGCCGCGTACCTGGTGCCGGCCGCGGGCGCCGCACCGAGCACCGCCGACCTGCGGGGGCACCTGCGCGAGCGGTTGCCGGAGTACATGGTGCCGTCGGCGTTCGTCATGCTGGACGCGCTGCCGCTGACCGTCAACGGCAAGCTGGACCATCGGGCCCTGCCCGCCCCCGACCTCACCCCGGCGGCCACCTGCCGTGCGCCGCGCACCCCGCAGGAGCAGATCCTCTGCCGGCTGTTCGCAGAGGTCCTGGGGGTGGCGTCGGCCGGCGTCGAGGACGGGTTCTTCGATCTGGGCGGGCACTCGCTGCTCGCCACCCGCCTGGCCGCCCGGATCCGCGCGACGCTCGGCGTGGAGATGCCGCTGCGCACCCTGTTCGAGGCGCCGACCCCGGCGGGTCTGGCCGCCGCCCTGACAGCGGCTGGGCCGGCGCAGGCCGCCCTGGTCCGGCGCGAGCGCCCCGAGGTCATCCCGCTGTCGTTCGCGCAGCGGCGGCTGTGGTTCCTGCACCAGCTGGAGGGTGTCAGCGCGAACTACCACATCTCCCTGGCCTGGCGGCTGTCCGGTGATCTGGACCGGGGTGCCCTGGAGGCCGCCGTGGCGGACGTGACGGCTCGGCACGAGAGCCTGCGCACCGTCTTCCCGGCGGTGGACGGGGTGCCGCACCAGCAGGTGCTGGACGTGGAGGCGGCCCGCCCGCGGCTGCTCGTGAACCGGACCACCGAGGCCGAGCTGCCCGCTCTGATGACGGCGGCGAAGGACCGCCGGTTCGATCTGGCTGCCGATGTGCCGCTGCGGGCCGGGCTGTTCGAGTTGGCGCCGGACGAGCACGTCTTCCAGCTGGTGCTCCACCACATCGCGGGTGACGGCTGGTCGCTGGGCCCGCTCGCGCAGGGACTGACCGCCGCCTACACGGCACGCTGCCGCGGCCAGGAGCCGCAGTGGGCCCCCCTGCCTGTCCAGTACGCCGACTACACCCTGTGGCAGCACGAACTGCTCGGCGACTCCGCTGACGGGGACAGCCTGTTCGCCGGCCAGGCGGACTACTGGACCCGGCAGCTGGCCGGTCTGCCGGAGCGGATCCAGCTGCCCTCCGACCGGCCCCGCCCGGCGGTCGCCTCGCACCGGGGCGCTTCTGTGCTCGCCGGTCTCGACGCTGAGCTGCACCGCGGTCTTCGTGAGCTCGCCCGTGCGCACGGGACCAGTCTGTTCATGGTGCTCCAGGCAGGGCTGGCGGCGTTGCTGAGCAAGCTCGGCGCGGGCGACGACATTCCGGTCGGCAGCCCGGTCGCCGGCCGGACCGACCAGGCGCAGGACGACCTGGTGGGCTACTTCGTCAACACCCTGGTGTTCCGTACCGACACCTCGGGCGATCCGACGTTCGCCGAGCTGCTGGACCGGGTCCGGGACACCGCGCTGGCCGGATACGCCCACCAGGACCTGCCGTTCGAGTACCTGGTCGAGGTCCTGAACCCGTCCCGGTCGCTGGCGCACCACCCGCTGTTCCAGGTGATGCTGGTGCTGCAGAACGCGCCCCGGGCCGATTTCGCGCCGTCCGGGCTGCGCGTCGACGACATGCCGTCGACATCCACCACGGCCAAACTCGACCTGATCTTCACCATGTCCGAGCGGCACGCGGAGGACGGCTCCCCGGAGGGGATCGACGGGTCCGTCGAGTACGCCTGCGACCTGTACGACCCGGCAGCCGTCGAGACGATGATCGGGCGGTGGGAGCGGCTGCTCCGCGCCGCGGTCGCCGACCCGCGGCGGCCGCTCAGCCGGTTCGACCTGCTCTCGGCCGAGGAGCGCGGTGAGCTGACGGAGCTGGGTACCGGGCCGGCGGCGGCGGCTTTGACGGAGAGCCTGCCGGAGCTGTTCCGGGAGCACGTCCGGGCGACTCCGGACCTCGTCGCGCTGGTGTGCGGCGACGTGTCGCTGACGTACGCGGAGTTGGACGTGCGGGCGAACCGGTTGGCACACGCGCTGATCGCACGGGGTGCGGGGCCCGAGCGGCTGGTGGCGGTGGCGCTGCCGAGGTCGGCCGAGCTGGTGGTGGCGATCCTCGCGGTGCTGAAGACCGGCGCGGCGTACGTCCCGGTCGACCCCGAGTACCCGGCGGCCCGGATCGCCTACCTCCTCGAAGACGCCCGCCCGGTCCTGACCGTGACCGACACCCGCACCCTGGGCCGGCTGCCCGACGGTGGTCCTGTCGGGCGACTGGTGCTCGACGAACCGGACACGGCCGCCCTGGTGGAGGGCTGCCCGGCGGCCGATCCGATGGTGGCCGTCGATCCGAGCCACCCGGTCTACGTCATCTACACCTCCGGCTCCACCGGCAGGCCCAAGGGCGTGGTCGCAACCCACGGCAGCCTGCTCAACCTCTTCGCCAACCAGAACCCACTGGTCTTCCAGTCGGGGAAGCGGATGCGTGTGGGGCTGACTACATCCGTGTCGTTCGACGGCTCCTGCGACCAGCTGTTCGCCCTGTTCGCGGGCCACGAGCTGCACGTCCTGGACGAGGCGACCTGGTCCGACCCGGAGGCCTACCTCGAGTACGCCGTGCGGGCCGGGCTGGACACTGTCGGCGGCACCCCTTCCTATCTGCAGGTGCTGATCGAGCACGGTCTGCTGGACGACCCGCGATGGTGTCCTTCGGTGGTCGCGCTGGGCGGGGAGACCGTTCCGGACCAGCTGTGGAAGCGGCTGCGGGCGGCCGACGGGGTGCTCTCGCTCAACTACTACGGGCCCTCCGAGTGCACCGTGGACTCTGTCGTCGCGCGCCTGGAGTCGAGTCCGTGCCAAGTGATCGGCCGACCTCTCGGCGGCGTCCGGCTGCACGTACTCGACGCCGCGTTGCGGCCCGTGCCCGCGGATGTGCCGGGTGAGCTGTACATCGCCGGTACGGGCCTGGCACGGGGCTATCTGAACCGGCCGGGTCTGACCGCTGGTCGGTTCGTCGCGGACCCGTTCGGTCCCGGCGGCTCACGGATGTACCGCACCGGTGACCTGGTGCGATGGAACCCGGACGGAAACCTGGAGTTCCTCGGCCGCACCGACGACCAAGTCAAGGTCCGCGGCTTCCGCATCGAACTCGGCGAGATCGAGGCCGTCCTCGCCGAGCACCCCGGAATCACTCGGGCCGCCGTGATCGTCCGGCAGGACCGGGCGCAGGGCCCCCGTCTGGTCGCCTACCTGCAGACCGCCACCGGTGCGGAGCTTCGGCCGGAGGACCTCCGGACGCACCTGCGCGAGCGGCTGCCTGAGTACATGGTGCCGGCGGCGTTCGTCTCCCTCGATGCTCTGCCGCTGACCCCGAACGGCAAGCTGGACCGGCGCGCGCTGCCCGAGCCCGAGTCCACCGCGACGCCGGCCGGCCGGGCACCGCACTCTCCTCACGAACATGTGCTGGCCGGGCTGTTCGCCGAGGTACTGGGCCTGTCCCAGGTCGGTGCCGACGACGACTTCTTCGATCTCGGCGGGCACTCCCTGCTCGCCACCCGGCTGGTGGCCCGGGTCCGTGCGACGCTGGGCGTGGAGCTGGCCCTGTCCGCCCTGTTCCGTACCCCGACCGTGGCCGGGCTTGCCGCCGGGCTGGGCGGCGCGGACCGGGCCCGGCTCGCCCTGGAGCGGGCGGAGCGGCCCGAGCTGGTGCCGCTGTCGTCGGCCCAGCGGAGGCTGTGGTTCCTGCGCCAGTTGGAGGGCGCCGAGTCGGTCTACAACATGCCGCTCGCATGGCGGCTCTCGGGACCGCTGGACCTGGCGGCCCTGGAGGCGGCGCTGGGCGACCTCGTCGACCGGCACGAAACCCTGCGCACGGTCTTCCCGGCCACGGACGGCGTGCCCTACCAGCGGGTACTGGCCGCAGGGGAGGCGCGCCCGAAGCTGTCGGTCACCCCGGCCGACGAGCCGGCCCTGCCGGAACTGCTGACGGGAGCCGCTGCGCGCGGATTCGACCTTGCCGCCGAACCACCGCTGCGCGCCGAAGTGTTCGAGGTCTCGGCGAACGAGCACGTACTGCTCCTGGTGATGCACCACATCGCCGGTGACGGCTGGTCGCTGGGCCCGCTGGCCACCGACCTGACCACCGCGTACGCGGCACGCCGCCAGGGCGGGGCGCCGCAGTGGGCACCGCTGCCCGTGCAGTACGCCGACTACGCCCTGTGGCAGAACCGGCTGCTCGGCCATGCGGCCGACCAGGACAGCCTGTTCGCCCGTCAGACCGAGTACTGGACGCGGACGCTCGCGGACCTGCCGGAGCAGATCCGGCTCCCCGCCGACCGCCACCGGCCCGCGACCCCTTCCTTCTCCGGCGGCTACCTGCCGATCGAACTGGACGCGGAGCTCCACGCCGGGCTCGTCCGGCTGGGCCGGGAGCACGGCGCCAGCGTGTACATGGTGCTGCAGGCGGGCCTGGCTTCGCTGCTGGACAAGCTCGGTGCGGGTACGGACGTCCCGGTCGGCAGCCTGATCGCCGGCCGCACCGACCAGGCGCTGGACGACCTCATCGGGTTCTTCGTCAACACCCTGGTGCTCCGCACGGACACCAGCGGCGACCCGTCCTTCGCCGACCTGCTGGTCCGTGTCCGGGAGGGCGCACTCGGCGCGTACGCGCACCAGGACCTGCCGTTCGAGCATGTCGTCGAGGCCCTGAACCCGTCCCGGTCGCTCACCCGGCAGCCGCTGTTCCAGGTGCTGCTCGCGCTGCAGAACGTGCCCCGCGCCGAGTTCGAGCTGAGCGGTCTGACCGCCGAGATCGTCCTGGTGCGGACGCCGACGACGATGTTCGACCTCGGCTTCCACCTGCTGGAGCGCGGCGGCACCGGCGGGCCGGCCGAGGGCATCATCGGACGGGTCGAGTACAGCACCGACCTGTTCGACCCCGCCACGGTGGAGGCACTGGTCGCCCGGTGGCTGCGGCTGCTGGCCGCGGTGGTCGCCGCGCCGGAGCGTCCGCTGAGCCGGATCGACATCCTCACCGCCGAGGAGCGGCGCGAGCTGTTGGTCGACCGCAACGACACGGCCTGCCCGGCTCCT
Source organism: Streptomyces sp. NBC_00094 (assembly GCF_026343125.1). Classification (NCBI taxonomy): domain Bacteria; kingdom Bacillati; phylum Actinomycetota; class Actinomycetes; order Kitasatosporales; family Streptomycetaceae; genus Streptomyces; species Streptomyces sp. NBC_00094. The sequence goes on from NZ_JAPEMB010000001.1 coordinate 859,786, forward strand.
GATGCCACCCTGCCCGCGCTGTTCGAGGCACGTGCCCGGGCGACGCCGGAGGCCCCGGCCGTGGTGTTCGAGAGCACCGTGCTGACCTACCGCGAGCTGAACCGCCGGGCCAACCGCCTGGCCCACGCGCTGATCGCGCGAGGTGTGGGTCCTGAGCAGGTCGTCGCCCTGCGACTGCCGCGTTCGGCCGAGCTGGTGGTCGCCGTCCTCGCCGTGCTCAAGACGGGCGCGGCGTACCTGCCGATCGACTCGGACTACCCGGCCGCCCGCATCACGTACATGCTGGAGGACGCCCGCCCGGCCGTCGTACTCGACGACCTCGCGGCCGTCACACCGGCCGGCGAGCTGCCGGAGCACGATCCGGCCGTCCCCGCGGACGCCCGGCATCCTGCCTACGTCATCTACACCTCCGGTTCCACCGGCCGGCCCAAGGCCATCGAGATGCCCGCCGCCGGACTGTTGAACCTGCTGGAGTGGCACCACCGGACCGTCGGTGGCGAACCCGGCACGCGCACCGCGCAGTTCACCGCGATCAGCTTCGACGTCTCGGTGCAGGAGATGCTTTCCGCGCTGCTGTACGGCAAGACCCTGGTGGTGCCGACCGAGGAGCAGCGCCGCAGCGCGGAGCTGTTCGCCCACTGGCTGGACCGGCACCAGGTCGAGGAGCTGTTCGCGCCGAATCTGGTGGTCGAGGCACTGGCCGAAGCCGCCGAGGAGGCCGGGCTGGACCTGCCGCACCTGCGGCTGGTCGCCCAGGCCGGAGAGGCCATGCGGCTGAGCGGTGCACTGCGCCGCTTCCAGGCCCGTCGGCCGGGCCGGGTGCTGCACAACCACTACGGGCCTGCCGAAACGCACGTGATCACCGCCTACGCGCTTCCGGCCGACCCCGCCGACTGCCCGCTGCCGGTGCCGATCGGCCGTCCCATCGCCAACTGCCAGGCGTATGTGCTGGATTCGGCGCTGTGTCCGGTGGCCTCCGGCGTGCTGGGCGAGCTGTACCTGGCCGGAACGGGGCTGGCTCGCGGCTACCTGAACCAGCCCGGACTGAGCGCCGGGCGCTTCGTCGCCGATCCGTACGGTCCGGCGGGCGCGCGGATGTACCGCACCGGCGACCTGGTGCGCTGGCGTGCCGACGGCGAGCTGGAATTCGCCGGCCGGGTCGACCACCAGGTCAAGGTGCGCGGGTTCCGGATCGAGCCCGGTGAGATCGAGGCCGAGCTGACCGCGCACCCGGGCGTGTCCCAGGTCGCGGTACTCGCCCGGGAGGACCGGATCGTCGCGTACGTCGTCCCCTCGGACGCGACCGTGGCGACCGCGTCGGCGCTGGCGGTGTTCCTGCGCGACCGGGTGCCGGAATATATGGTTCCGTCCGCGTTCGTACTGCTCGACGCGCTGCCGCTGACGCCGAACGGCAAGCTCGACCGGGCGGCTCTGCCCGCGCCGGAGGCGGGCACGACCGCCGGCGGCCGGGCGCCGCGCACGCCCCAGGAGCAGATCCTGTGCGAGCTGTTCGCCGAGGTGCTGGGGATCGCGCGGGTCTGGGTCGACGAGGACTTCTTCGAGCTGGGTGGGCACTCCTTGCTCGCCACCCGGCTGGTCTCGCGGGTCCGGGCGACCCTCGGAGTCGAACTGCAGCTGCGCGCTCTGTTCCGGACCCCGACTCCCGCCGGACTGGCGGCCGGGCTGCACGACGCCGGAACCCCACGGCAGGCGCTGGTGCCCCGGCCCCGCCGCGAACTGATGCCGCTGTCGTTCGCCCAGCGCCGGCTCTGGTTCCTCCAGCAGTTCGGGGCGCCGAGCGCCACCTATCACATGCCGCTGGCCCTGCGGCTGTCGGGAGACCTCGACCGGGCCGCACTGAGCGCCGCGCTCGTGGACGTGGTGGCCCGGCACGAAACCCTGCGGACGGTCTTCCCGCACACCGGCGGAATTCCGTACCAGCGGGTGCTCGACACCGCCGAGGTCGCCGTCCCCCTGGCCGTGCGCAAGACCGGCGAGAGGGAGCTCTCCGCGACGCTGCGCGAGGCGGCAGTGCGCGGCTTCGACCTGACCTCGGAGGTACCGCTGCGGGCGGAACTGTTCTCGGTCGCGCCGGACGAGCATGTACTGCTGCTGGTCATGCACCACATCGTCGGAGACGGCTGGTCCATGGGCCCGCTCGCCCGGGACCTGGCCGCCGCCTACAGCACCCGGCAGAGCGGCGGGGCACCGGCATGGCCACCGCTGCCCGTGACGTACGGCGACTACACCCTGTGGCAGCACGAGATCCTGGGCGACGAGGACGACGCCGACAGCCTGTTCGCCCGCCAGGTCGCCTACTGGACGCAGACACTGGCCGGTTTGCCCGACCAACTGCAACTGCCTGCCGACCGGCCGCGCCCGGCCGCCATGTCGTACAGCGGTGACCTGCTGGAACTCCGCATCGGTGCCGAGCTGCACACCGCGCTCGTGGAGTTGGCACGACGATCGGGGGCGACCCTGTTCATGGTGCTGCAGGCGGCGCTGGCGGCGCTGTACACGCGGCTGGGTGCGGGTACGGACATCGCGATCGGGAGTCCGATCGCGGGGCGCACGGATGAGGCCTTGGACGATCTGGTCGGCTTCTTCGTCAACACGCTGGTGCTGCGCACCGACACGAGCGGTGATCCGAGCTTCGCCGAGCTGCTGGGCCGGGTGAGGGAGACGGCACTGTCGGCGTACGCGCACCAGGACGTGCCGTTCGAGCACCTCGTGGAGGCGCTGAACCCGTCCCGTTCCCTCTCCCACCACCCGCTGTTCCAGACCGGTCTGGTCGTGCAGAACGCGCCGGGCGGCGCCTTCGAACTGCCGGGCCTCCAGGTCACCGGGGTGGCCGTGCTCACCGGGACCGCGCGGCTCGACCTGACCTTCGGGTTCGCGGAGGAGTACGGTCCCGACGGCGAGCCGGCCGGACTCAGCGGTGCGATCGAGTACAGCACCGACCTGTTCGACCGCGCGACGGTCGAGACCCTGGCCGCCAGGTGGACCAGGCTGCTGGCCGCGGTCGCCGCCGCTCCCGACCGGCCGATCGGCGGGATCGACCTGCTGTCCGCCGAGGAGCGCGGCGAGCTGCTGCCCTCCGTCGAGGAGGAAGCGGGCGGGGAAAGCCTGCCTGAGCTGTTCGCGGCGCGGGTGGCGGCGGCACCGGACGCGATCGCGCTGGTCTGCGGCGAGGACGAGCTGACGTACCGACAGCTCGACGCGCGGGCGAACCGGTTCGCGCATGCACTGATCGCCCGGGGTGTCGGTCCGGAGCAGGTGGTCGCGGTCTCCCTGCCGCGATCGCTGGAATCGGTGGTGGCGGTCCTGGGCGTACTGAAGGCCGGGGCGGCCTACCTGCCGGTGGACCCGGCCTACCCGCCGTCACGGATCGCGTTCATGCTGGACGACGCCCGCCCGGCCGTACTGGTCGACGACCCCGCCATGGTGGTCGAAGGCGACTGGCCGGACACCGACCCGGAGATCACACTCGACATCCGCCACCCGGCCTACGTGATCTACACCTCGGGCTCGACCGGCCGCCCCAAAGGCGTCGTCGTGAGCCACGCCGGTGTGTCGGGCCTGGTGGCGGTGCAGGTCGAGCGGCTCGGCGTGGCGCCGGGCAGCCGGGTGCTCCAGTTCGCCTCGCCCAGCTTCGACGCGTCCTTCTGGGACCTGTGCAGCGCGCTGCTCACCGGTGCCTCCCTCGTACTGGCTCCTGCCGAGGCCCCGCTGGAGGCCCTGACGGACCGCCGGTTCTCCGTCACCCATGTGACGCTGCCGCCCTCCGCCCTGGCTGCGCTGGACGGCGCCGAACTCACGGCGACCACCCTGGTGGTGGCGGGAGAGGCGTGCCCGCCGGAGCTGGTGGAGCGCTGGGCACCCGGACGCCGGATGATCAACGCGTACGGCCCGACCGAGACCACGGTGTGCGCGACCATGAGCGACCCGCTGTCCCCAGGGTCCGGCGTGCCGCCCATCGGCCGGCCGGTCGCGGGCTTCCGGACGTACGTACTGGACGAGCGGCTGCGCGTCGTACCACCGGGCGTGCCCGGAGAGCTGTACATCGCCGGCCCGGGTCTGGCACGCGGCTACCTGGACCGGCCGGGCCTCACGGCGGGACGGTTCACGGCCTGCCCGTTCGGGCCGGCGGGCGCCCGGATGTACCGCACCGGCGACCTGGTGCGGCGTCGGCCCGACGGTGAGTTGGAGTACGTCGGCCGGGCCGACCAGCAGGTGAAGGTCCGCGGCTTCCGCGTCGAACTCGGCGAGGTCGAGGCCGCACTGGCCGAGCACCCCGCCGTCGCCCAGGCCGCCGTCGCGGCCCAGGACGACCGGCTCGTCGGCTACGTGGTGGCCCGGCACGACCTGGCCGCCCGTCCTGCGGAGCTGGCGGCGCACCTGCGCGAGCGGCTGCCGGACTACCTGGTGCCGACCGTCTTCATGGTGCTGGACGCGTTGCCGCTGACGCCCAACGGCAAGCTGGACCGGGCGGCACTGCCCGTGCCCGAAGCTGCTCCGGCGGGGAGCGGGCGGGTGCCGCGCACGCCGCAGGAGCAGATCCTCGCCGAGCTGTTCGCGGAGGTGCTCGGCGTGCAGCGGGTCTCGGTCGACGACGACTTCTTCGAGTTGGGCGGGCATTCCCTGCTCGCCACCCGGCTGGTCGCCCGGGTGCGCTCGGTGCTCGGCGTGGAACTCGGGCTGCGCGCACTCTTCCAGGCGCCCACCGTGGCGGGCCTGGCCGAGGCGCTGGCCGAGGCCGGCCGTGCCCGCCCGGCGCTGACCCCGTACGAGCGGCCCGAGGCAGTGCCGCTCTCCTTCGCCCAGCGCCGGCTCTGGTTCCTGCACCGTATGGACGCCGCCGCCGCGACGTACCACATCCCGCTGGCGCTGCGGCTGACCGGAACACTCGACCGCCCCGCACTGGATCAAGCGCTGGCCGATGTGGTGGCCCGGCACGAGAGCCTGCGGACGGTGTTCCCGGAGGCCGGCGGCGTACCCTGCCAGCGCGTGCTGGACCCGGCTGCGGTCCGCCTCCGGGCCCGGCCGACCGAGGTGACACACGGCGAACTGCCCGAGCGGCTCGCCGAGTCCGCCCGGCAGCCCTTCGAGCTCGCGACGGAGCCGCCGCTGCGGGCGGAGCTGTTCGCTCTCGCGCCGGACGAACACGTGCTGCTGCTGGTCATGCACCACATCGCCGCTGACGGCTGGTCCACCGGGCCACTGGCCCGCGACCTCGCCGAGGCCTACGCGGCCCGTTGCGAGGGCCGGACGGACAGCCGGCCGACCTTGCCCGTGCAGTACGCCGACTACACACTGTGGCAGCGCGAGCTGCTCGGCGACGCCGCCGACCCGCAGAGCCGGTTCGCCGAGCAGCTCGACTACTGGAAGCGGCAGCTGTCCGACCTGCCGGAGCTGCTCGCCCTGCCCGCCGACCGCCCCCGCCCGGCTGTCGCAGGCCGGCACGGGGACCACGTCGACCTGGAACTCGACCCCGAACTGCACGCCGCGCTGGCGGAGTTGGCGCGGGGTACCGGGACGAGTCTGTTCATGGTGCTGCAGGCGGCGCTGGCGGCGCTGTACACGCGGCTGGGTGCGGGTACGGACATCGCGATCGGGAGTCCGATCGCGGGGCGCACGGATGAGGCCTTGGACGATCTGGTCGGCTTCTTCGTCAACACGCTGGTGCTGCGCACCGACACGAGCGGTGATCCGAGCTTCGCCGAGCTGCTGGGCCGGGTGAGGGAGACGGCACTGTCGGCGTACGCGCACCAGGACGTGCCGTTCGAGCACCTCGTGGAGGCGCTGAACCCGTCCCGTTCCCTCTCCCACCACCCGCTGTTCCAGACCATCCTCGCCGTGCAGAACGCACCGATGGGCAGGTTCTCGCTGCCCGGCCTGGACGTCGCCACCTACGCGGTCGCGACCCGAACCGCCAAGTTCGACCTCGGCGTGAGCATGGTCGAGCAGTTCGGTCCCGACGGGAGCCCGGCAGGAATCGCCGGCGCGGTCGAGTACGCCACCGACCTGTTCGACCGCTCGACGGTCGCCGCCCTGGTCCGGCGCTGGACGCTCCTGCTGGAGGCCGTCACCGCCGACCCTGAGCTGCCGATCGGAGGGATCGACCTCCTCGGCGCCGACGAACGGCACCGGCTGCTGGAACGCGACAACGCCACCGCCCGGGACGTGGGCGCCGTACCGCTGCCGCAGGCCTTCGCGGCGCGGGTGGCGGCGGCACCGGACGCGATCGCGCTGGTCTGCGGCGAGGACGAGCTGACGTACCGACAGCTCGACGCGCGGGCGAACCGGTTCGCGCATGCACTGATCGCCCGGGGTGTCGGTCCGGAGCAGGTGGTGGCGGTCTCCCTGCCGCGATCGCTGGAATCGGTGGTGGCGGTCCTGGGCGTACTGAAGGCCGGGGCGGCCTACCTGCCGGTGGACCCGGCCTACCCGCCGTCACGGATCGCGTTCATGCTGGACGACGCCCGCCCGGCCGTACTGGTCGACGACCCCGCCATGGTGGTCGAAGGCGACTGGCCGGACACCGACCCGGAGATCACACTCGACATCCGCCACCCGGCCTACGTGATCTACACCTCGGGCTCGACCGGCCGCCCCAAGGGCGTCGTGGTCGGCCACGGGGGTGTCGCGAGTCTGGTCGCAGGACAGATCGAGCGCTTCGCGATCGAACCCGGCAGCCGGGTGCTCCAGTTCGCCTCGCCCAGCTTCGACGCCTCGGTGTCGGAGATCTTCACCGCCCTGCTGGGCGGCGCCACCCTGATGCTGCCCCCCGCCGCCGATCCGGTCGCCGCTTTGACCGATCCGGGCCTCGGCGCCACCCACGTGACGGTGCCCCCGTCCGTCCTCGCCGCTGTGCCGGACGGCACGGTGACCGTGTCGACGCTGGTGGTGGCGGGTGAGGCGTGCCCGCCGGAGCTGGTGGAGCGCTGGGCACCCGGACGCCGGATGATCAACGCGTACGGCCCGACCGAGACCACGGTGTGCGCGACCATGAGCGACCCGCTGTCCCCGGGGTCCGGCGTGCCGCCCATCGGCCGGCCGATCGCCAACGCCCGTGTGTACGTGCTGGACGACCGTCTGCGACCGGTGCCGCCGGGCGTGACGGGGGAGCTGTACGTCGCGGGCGCGGGCCTGGCGCGCGGATACCTTCACCGGCCGGGCCTGACGGCGGGGAGGTTCGTCGCCTGCCCGTTCGGACCCGGTGAGCGCATGTACCGCACCGGCGACCTGGTGCGCCGGCTGGGCGACGGCCAGCTGGAATACGTCGGTCGCGCCGACGACCAGGTGAAGGTCCGCGGCTTCCGCGTCGAACTCGGCGAGGTCGAGGCCGCACTGGCCGAGCACCCCGCCGTCGCCCAGGCCGCCGTCGCGGCCCAGGACGAGTCGCTCGTCGGCTACGTCGTCCCGCGTCAGGACACGGCCCGGGACAGCGGCCTGGAAGCGGACCACGTGGGCGAGTGGCAGGACGTCTATGACGCCCTGCCCATCGCCCCCGACGAAGCGGCCTTCGGTCACAACTTCGTCGGCTGGAAGAGCAGTTACGACGCCGGCCCGATCCCTGTCGAGCAGATGCGGGAGTGGCGGGACGCGACGGTGACCCGCATCCTGGCCCTGAACCCGCGCCGGGTACTGGAGGTCGGAGTCGGCACCGGTCTGCTGCTCTCGCAGATCGCACCCCACTGCGAGGCCTACTGGGCGACCGACTTCTCCGCCACCGCGATCGACGCCCTGACCGCCCAGGTCGCGAGGGAGGAGCGGCTGGCCGGGCGCGTGGTGCTGCAGACCCGTCCGGCGCACGACACCGACGGGCTGCCGGCCGAGGAGTTCGACACCATCGTGATCAACTCGGTGGTGCAGTACTTCCCGTCCGCCGACTACCTCGCGGACGTGATCGGGAAACTGATGAGGCTGCTCGCCCCCGGCGGCGCGCTCTTCGTCGGCGACGTCCGCAACCTGCGGCTGCTGCGCCCGCTGGCCACCGCTGTCGAGTTGCACCGGGCCGGCGACGGCGCCGACCGCGCGGCCGTGCGCCGCGCGGTGGAGCGGGCTCTCAGGGTGGAGAAGGAACTGCTGGTCGACCCGGACTTCTTCACCGTCCTGCGCCAGACCGGCACGGACATCGGCGCGATGGCCGTGGAGGTCAAGCGCGGCCGCCACCACAACGAACTGACCCGGTACCGCTACGACGTGACGCTGCACAAGCCACCCGTCACCCCGGAGACCCCCACCGGGTCCGTCGAGCTGGCGTGGGGGCGGCAGATCACCGGACCGGCCGAGCTGCGCGAGTTGCTCGCCCAGCCGCCCGCCGAGGTGCTGCGGATCACCGGGGTGCCGAACCGCCGTGTGGTGGGGGAAGCCGCCCTTGCCCGGGCGCTACAGGACGAGGACGGACCGCTCGCGGAACTGCTGGAGCGGTTGCACGCCCCGGAGGGAGGCGACCTCCCCGACCCGGAGGACTTCCACGCCCTCGGCAGGGAGTTCGACCACACGGTGGCCGTCACCTGGTCGGCCACCGCTGCCGACGCCGTGGACGTCGTCCTCGCCGGTCCACGGGCGCTCCACGGCCCGTCGGTCGAGCCGCGCCGGCCGGCCGGGGCCTCCGGCCGGGCACTGTCCTCGCTGACCAACCGCCCGGCCGGCAGCCGCGGCACCGGCGCCCTCCTCGGCGAACTCCGGGACTGGCTGCGCGAGCGGCTGCCGGACTACCTGGTTCCGTCGGCGTTCGTCGCGATGGACGCGCTGCCGCTGACGGCCAGCGGCAAGCTCGACCGCCGCGCACTGCCCGCCCCCGACCTCGGTCCGGCCGCTGCCGGACGGGCGCCTCGCACTCCGCAGGAGCAGGTCCTCGCGGAGCTGTTCGCCGAAGTGCTCGGGCTGGCACAGGTCGGGGTCGACGACAGCTTCTTCGACCTCGGCGGACACTCGCTGCTGGCGACCCGCCTGGCCGCCAGGGTCCGGGCGACCCTCGGCGCGGAGCTGGAGGTCCGGACCCTGTTCGAGAGCCCGACCGTGGCCGGGCTGGCGGCCCACCTGGACGGTTCCGGAGCAGCGCGGCCCGCGCTGACTGCCCGGCCCCGCCCGGAGCGCCTGGAACTGTCCTTCGCCCAGAGCCGCTTGTGGTTCCTGCACCGGATGGACGGACCGAGCGCCACCTACAACATGCCGCTCGCGCTGAGCCTGACCGGCAGCCTCGACCGGGCGTCCTTGCACGCCGCACTCGCGGACGTGATCGCCCGGCACGAGAGCCTGCGGACGGTCTTCCGCGAGATCGACGGCGTCCCGTACCAGGTCGTGCTGAGCACCGCGCAGGCACACCCGGCGCTGCCGGTGGTCGAACTCGACGAGAGCCGACTGGCCGAGCGCCTGGCGAACACGGCCCGACGCGGCTTCGACCTGGCCGCGGAGCCGCCGGTCCGGGCCGAGCTCTACGCGCTCGCCCCCGACCGGCACGTGCTGCTGGTCGTGGTGCACCACATCGCCGCCGACGGCTGGTCGATGGGGCCGCTCTCCGGCGACCTCGCGACGGCTTACGCGGCGCGCTGCCGGGGCGAGGAGCCGCAGTGGTCCCCGTTGCCGGTGCAGTACGCCGATTACACCCGCTGGCAACGCGACCTGCTCGGCGACGCCGCCGATCCCGAGAGTCTGTTCGCCCGGCAACTGGCCTACTGGAAGGACGAGCTGGCGGGAATTCCGCAGCAGGTGCAGCTGCCCGCCGACCGGCCCCGGCCGCCGGTGGCCTCCCAGCAGGGCGACCGGGTCGTGGTCCGGCTGGACCCCGAGCTGCACCAGGCGCTGCGGGACCTGGCCACCGCGCGCGGGGCCAGCATGTTCATGGTGCTCCAGGCCGGTCTCGCCGCTCTCCTCGACCGGCTCGGTGCCGGTACGGACATCCCGATCGGCAGCCCGATCGCCGGCCGTACGGACCAGGCACTGGACGAACTCGTCGGGTTCTTCGTCAACACCCTGGTGCTGCGCACCGACACCAGCGGCGACCCCGGCTTCGGCGAACTGCTCGGCCGGGTGCGGCATAAGGCGCTCTCGGCGTACGACCACCAGGACGTGCCCTTCGAGTACTTGGTCGAGGTGGCCAACCCGGTGCGGTCGCTGGCCCACCACCCGCTGTTCCAGGTCATGCTGGCCTTGCAGAACGCGCCGCTCGGCGAGTTCGCCCTGCCAGGGCTGGAGACGGGCCATCTGGAGGCGCCGACCGGCACTTCCCGGGTCGATCTGACGTTCAGCCTGGCCGAGCAGTTCCGCCCGGACGGCGGCGCCGACGGTCTGGTCGGCGCGGTGGAGTACGCCACCGACCTGTTCGACGCGTCCACGGTGGAGCTGCTGTTCGAGCGCTGGGCCCGCCTGCTGCGCGCGGCGGTCGCCGACCCTGACCGGCCGATCAGCCGGATCGACCTCATGTCCGACGCCGAACGCCACCGGCTGCTGTACGGCTTCAACGACACGGCCGTGGAGCTGCCGTCGGCCTCGGTGCCGAAGCTGTTCGCCCGTCAGGTGCGGGCCACCCCGGACGCGGTCGCGGTCGTGGCGGGCGGCACCGAGCTGACCTACGCGGAGCTCGACCTGCGGGCCGACCGCCTGGCAAGGGCGCTGATCCACCAGGGCGTACGGCCGGAGACGCCGGTCGCGGTCCTGATGGACCGCTCGGCAGAGCTGGTCGTGGCCATCCTGGCGATCGTCAAGGCGGGTGGCGCCTACGTACCGCTGGACTCCCGCTTCCCGTCCTCCCGGATCGACCTGATCATGCGGGAGAGTGGGGCAGCCCTGGTGCTCACCCCGGAGGTGCTCGCCGCGCTCATGCGGTCCGCGGCCGCCGACCCGTCCGACGTCGACGTCTCCTGTGAACCGGGGCAGGTGGCGTACATCATGTACACCTCCGGCTCGACCGGCCGGCCGAAGGGCGTGGCGGTCACCCACCGGGACGTGGTGGGCCTGGCGCTGACCCCCGAATGGCGCGGCGGCGGACACGAGCGGGTGCTGATGCACTCCCCGACGGCTTTCGACCTCTCGACCTACGAGTTGTGGGTTCCGCTGCTCAACGGGGGCCGGATCGTGGTCGCACCGCCCGAGCAGCTCGACCTCGATCTGCTGCAGCACACGATCGCCACGCACGGGGTGACCGGACTGTGGCTGACCGCCGGACTGTTCCGTCTGGTCGCCGAGGAGCGACCGGGCCTGCTCGCCGGGGTGCGGGAGGTGTGGACCGGCGGCGACGTGGTCTCCCCGGCCGCCGCCGCCCGGGTGCTCGCGGCCTGCCCGGGCATCGAGGTGGTCAACGGCTACGGGCCCACCGAGGCAACCACCCTGGCCACCCGTCACCCGGTGCACAGCCTCCCCGAGAACGCCGCGACCGTGCCGATCGGCGGGCCGATGGCGAACATGCGTGCCTACGTGCTCGACGACCGGCTGCGGCCGGTGCCGACCGGCATGGTCGGTGAGCTGTACCTCGCGGGAACGGGTGTGGCCCGCGGCTACTTCGGCCGGCCCGGCCTGACAGCGGAGCGCTTCACCGCCGACCCGTACGGGCCGGCCGGGAGCCGTATGTACCGCACCGGTGACCTTTCCTGGTGGCGCCCCGACGGCACGCTGGAGTTCGCCGGTCGCGTCGATCACCAGGTCAAGCTGCGCGGTCTGCGGATCGAGCCCGGAGAGGTCGAGGCCGTCCTGGCGGGCTGCCCGGGTGTCGCCCAGGCTGCCGTGGTCGCCCGGGAGGACCGGCCGGGAGAAAAGCGGCTGGTCGCCTACCTGGTGCCCGCGCCCGAGGGCGCACCCGAGACGTCCGAGCTGTCCGGCCGACTGCGTCGAGAACTGCCCGACTACATGGTGCCGGCGGCGTTCGTCACCGTGGACACGCTGCCGCTGACCGCCAACGGCAAACTGGACCGAGCCGCCCTGCCCGCCCCCGACTACGGGGCGTCGGACGCCGGGCGCGGCCCTCGGACGCCGCAGGAGCAACTGCTGTGCGGCCTGTTCGCCGAGGTCCTCGGGCGGGACCAGGTGAGCATCGACGACGGCTTCTTCGACCTGGGCGGGCACTCGCTGCTGGCCGCCCGGCTGGCCTCCCGGGTCCGCGAGATCCTCGGCCTGGAGTTGGGACTGCGCATGCTGTTCGAGGCGCCGACCGTGGCCGGACTCACCGAACGCCTGTCCATGAACGATCCGGACGACGCGTTGGATGTGCTGCTGCCACTGCGTTCGACCGGAGCGGACACACCGCTGTTCTGCGTCCACCCCGGCGGCGGCATCAGCTGGTCCTACAGCGGGCTGCTGAACCACCTCGGTCCGCAGCACCCGGTCTACGCGATCCAGGCACGCGGCCTCGGCCGGCCCGAGCCGCTGCCGACGTCCTACGAGGAGATGGCGGCCGACTACGCCGACCACGTCCAGAAGATCCAGCCGGAGGGCCCGTACCTGCTGCTCGGCTGGTCCGCGGGCGGGCTGATCGCCCACGCGCTGGCCTGCGAACTGCAGGCGCGCGGCGAGCGGACCGCACTGCTGGCGATCCTCGACGCCTATCCGGTGAAGGACGTGCAGTTCGAGGAGGAGCCGGTGCCCACCGTGCGGGACGTGCTCGTCGGGGTGCTCGACGTCGACCCGGACGAGCTGGGCGACCAGGAGATCACCTACGCCGAGGTCGCCGAGGTGCTGAACCGGCGGGGCAGCGCGCTGGCCGGCCTGAACGAGCGGCAGGTCGAGGTGATCGTCCAGATCATGATCAACAACGCGAAGCTGGCGGTCGACTTCGTCCCCGGCACGTACGAGGGCGACCTGTTGCTGTTCAACTCCACGATCGACCGGGGCCACGACGACGCCGGTCCAGAGGTCTGGCGCCCGTACATCACGGGCCGGATCGAATCCCACGAGATCACCACCCGGCACGATCAGATGACCCAAGCGGGATCACTGGCCCAGATCGGACCGATCCTGGCCGCCAGGATCACCGAGGCCACCGGCGACGCCGGTGGCACCACCCTTTCCCACCAGGAGGACTGACCCATGACCAACCCCTTCGACGACCAGGACGGCACCTTCCTCGTCCTCGTCAACGACGAGAACCAGCACTCGCTCTGGCCGCAGTTCGCGGACGTCCCGGCCGGCTGGACCGTCGTCCACGGCCCCGACTCCCACGCCGCCTGCCTGGAACACGTCGAGCAGTCCTGGACCGACATGCGGCCCAAGAGCCTCGCCGACGCCATGAACGCCCAGCGGTAGCGCGGCCGACGTGACCTCCACCGAAACACTGGGCGGGGCCCGCGACACCGCGGGCCCCGCCCGGCTCGACGACCTCGCCGCGGCCCTGCTCACCCCCGGGGCCCGGCGGGACCCGTACCCGTTCTATGCCCGCATGCGACGCGAGGACCCGGTCCACCGCAGTCCCCAGGGCATCTGGTACCTCACCCGGTACGCCGATGTCGAGGCGGCGCTGAGCGACCTGCGGCTGTCCAACGACCGGGACCGAATGACCCGCTCCTACAGCGCGCTCGGCGGCGACCTCAAAGCCCTCAGCCGGCTCACCGAGCGCCTCGGCCGGGTGATGACCAACACCGACCCGCCGGACCACGCCCGGCTGCGCAAACTGGCCAACAGAGCCTTCACCGCCCGGCGGGTGGAGGCCCTGCGCGACGGCGTCCAGCGGATCGTCGACCAGCTCATCGACGAGGCGGTCGCCGCCGGAACGACCATGGACCTGATCGAGGCGGTCGCCTCTCCGCTGCCGATGTCCGTCGTCTGCGAGCTCTTCGGCATTCCGGACGCGGACCGACCGCAGGTCAAGAGCTGGTTCCGCCGCTTCGGCCGGCTCAGCGAGGACATCGACAAGTCCGAGGCGGCGATCGACCAGTACGAGGAGTACCTGTCGGGGCTCATCCGGCAGCGCAGGCGTGACCCGGGCGACGACCTGATCAGCGCCCTGGTCGCCACCCAGGCACAGGACGACCGGCTCACCGACTCCGAACTGCTGTCCACCTGCTTCGTCCTGATCACCGCCGGCGACGAGACCACCACCCACCTGATCGGCAACGGCATGCTGGCCCTGCTGCGCCACCCGGACCAACTGGCCCGGCTGCGCGCGGACCCGGACCTGATCCACAGCGCCGTCGAGGAACTGGCCCGCTACGACACGGTGACCCAGGCGATCGTCCGGGTCGTCGCACAGGACCTGGAGATCGGCGGACGGACGCTGCGGGAGGGCGAGCTGGTGTACCTGTTCCTCGGCGCGACCAACCGCGATCCCGAGCGCTTCGAGGACCCCGACCGGCTCGTCCTGTCCCGCCCCGGCAACCGGCACCTGAGCTTCGGTCACGGACCGCACTTCTGCCTCGGCGGCCCGCTGGCCAAGCTCCAGGCGGAGGTGGCCGTCGGCACGCTGGTGCGCAGGCTCCCCGAGCTGCGGCTGGCCGACGGGGCAGCGCTGGACTGGCGGGACAACCCGCTGCAGCGGCGGCTGACCGCCCTCCCGCTCGCCTACTGACACCTGAACGACGACGAAGGAGAACCGACCATGGCCCGAGAGTTCGAGGTCTGCCGGGAGCAGGACCTGCCCGTCCCACCCGACCAGGTCTGGGACGCGGTCGCCACCGGCCCCGGCAACCTCGGCTGGCTCTATCCGATGGAGATCGAGCCGCGCGTCGGCGGCAAGGTCACCCGGGGAGACGCCACCGTCGTGGCGTGGGAGCCGCCGCACCATTTCGCCGTCCGGGCGACTCAGGAGGGCGGGTTCTCCAACACGCTCAGCTACCGCATCGTGCCGGCCGACGGCGACACGAGCCACCTGCGGATGGGAATCCACTGGGTCCACACGGGGATCGTCGACGACGCCTGGAACTGGGACGCCAAGACGGACGTGGCCGAGAAGTACGTCGACTTCCACCAGCACGCCCTCGCCGAGTACCTCCGGCACTTCGCCGGCCGCCCTGCCGTCTACGTCAGGTCCCAGCGCCCCGAACCCACCGCCGACCCGGCAGACTTCGCCGCCCTGCGCCGACGTCTCGGTCTCGCCGACGACGCGGCCGTCGGCGACCGGTTCACGCTGCTCGCCCCCGGCCCGGACCCTGACCCCGTGGAGGTGGTCGTCGACTGGCTCAGCGCCGACTTCGTCGGCTTGCGAGGCCCGGACGCCCTGTACCGGTTCTTCAACGGCAGCACCTGGAACGTGCCGATCTGGCTCGGCCACCACCTGTTCGCCGAGGACACCGACGAGGAGCAGGCCACCAAGGCGTGGACCGCCTGGCTCGACGACGACACCCATGCCCAGGAGCTCTGATGGAAACCTCCACGCAGACACTGCTCTTCGCCGCCGAACTCGTCGAGGAGAACGGCACCTACTCCCTCGTCGTCCAAGACGTGAGGCGGGATACCGTCCAGTCCACCCCGGTCCCCAAAGCCATGGTCGACAAGCTCCCGGCCTTCCTCTCGGCGCTCACCGCCAAGCTCCACCCGGTACCGCCGCGCCGCCGCTGGTAACCGGTCCGGGAAGCCGGCCCGGGCGCGGGAGCGCCGGGGCCGGTTCCCCGGCGACAGGGGCAGCGCGGCGGCACCGGACGACAGTCTCACCTCGCCGGCTCGAGCCGGCGGCGTCAGCCCGAAGCGATACCGCAAGGCGGAGGCCTTGGGAGCACTCACCCGTACCCCCTCCCACGGACACAGACGACAGGTGATCGTGAAGAAATCCGTGCCCGCCTGATCCGGCGTGGAAGTCGTCCTTGGTGACACGGTAGAAATCCGCTGCCGTCGTCAGGAGACACAGCCGAACAGCATCGACGATGGCCGGTGGGCGCAGGCGCATCCATCGGAACCGGTCTGTCGCAGATGTCGGAGTTCAACGCTGCGCAGTCAGCACCAAGTCAGCACGGGAGGGGTTGGCACGGGTGCCGACACGGGCTTTCAGTCAGCACCAAACCAGCACGGGAGTCAGCACCGCACCACCAAAACGTGCCTGATCGGTGCAACCCGGGCAGCTCCTCTCCGGGCGCATCGAAGGCCTTCAACAGGGGCGCGACAGCAGGCCATGGAGGCCGGGCGCACACGACCCGCCCGAACTATGGTGTCCCACCACATACGACCCTGACCTGCGTCTTCCTACGGTGTGGCGACACCGAATCGTCCCCGCACTTGCCTGGAAGTGGTGCACATGGCCGCCGCAACACCCTCCCCGACCCCGCCCGGATCCCTGAAGAGAATCGTCGCCGCCAGCCTCATCGGCACCACCATCGAGTGGTACGACTTCTTCTTGTACGGGTCCGCCGCGGCGCTCGTGTTCAACAAGCTCTTCTTCCCCGAGTCCGACCCGCTGGTCGGCACCCTGCTGTCCTTCCTGACGTACGCCGTCGGGTTCGCCGCCCGGCCGCTCGGCGCGCTCGTGTTCGGGCACTACGGGGACCGGCTCGGGCGGAAGAAGCTGTTGGTGCTGAGCCTGCTCCTGATGGGTGGGGCGACGTTCGCCATCGGACTCCTGCCGACGCACGCGACCATCGGGTCGGCCGCTCCGGTGCTGCTGACCGTGTTGCGCCTCGTGCAGGGCTTCGCGCTCGGCGGGGAGTGGGGCGGGGCCGTGCTCCTCGTGTCCGAGCACGGGGACGCCAGGCGGCGCGGGTTCTGGGCCTCGTGGCCGCAGACCGGGGCGCCGGCCGGGCAGTTGCTCGCGACCGGTGTGCTCTCCGCGCTGACCGCGTTGCTCTCCGACGCCGCCTTCGCCTCCTGGGGCTGGCGCATTCCCTTCCTGCTCTCCGGCGTCCTCGTGATCGTCGGGCTCTGGATCCGGCTCTCCGTCGACGAGTCGCCCGTCTTCAAGGCCGCCCTCGCCGCCGCCGAGGAGCGCAAGGCGGTCGCCGGGCAGGTCGAGAAGCTTCCGCTGGTCGCGGTCCTGCGCCACCACTGGCGGGACGTGCTCATCGCGATGGGCGCCCGGATGGCCGAGAACATCTCGTATTACGTCATCACCGCGTTCATCCTCGTCTACGCGACCACCCAGGTAGGCCTCTCCAAGCAGACCGCCCTGAACGCCGTCCTCATCGGCTCCGCCGTCCACTTCGCCGTGATCCCGCTCTGGGGCGCGCTCTCCGACCGGCTCGGGCGCCGTCCGGTGTACCTGATCGGCGCGGTCGGTGTCGGCGCCTGGATGTTCCCGTTCTTCACGCTGATCGACCGGGGCACCTTCGGCAGCCTGCTGCTCGCGGTCACCGTCGGCCTGGTCCTGCACGGGGCGATGTACGCGCCGCAGGCCGCCTTCTTCTCCGAGATGTTCGCGACCCGGGTGCGCTACTCCGGTGCCTCCATCGGCGCGCAGTTCGCCTCCGTGGCCGCCGGCGCCCCGGCGCCGCTCATCGCGACCGCGCTCCTCGCCGACTACGGCAACTCGACCCCGATCGCCCTGTACGTGATCGCCGCCGCGCTGCTCACGGTCGTCGCCATCGCCTGCGCCAAGGAGACCCGCGACCGCGACCTGGGCGAGATCGTCGAGCGGACCGCCGGGTCGTCCCGGGTCGGTGCCGACGTCTGACACCTGACACCTGACACCTGACGAAGCGCCCCCGTGCCCTGCTCCTCGCGAGCGGGGCACGGGGGCGCTTCGCGTCTCACTTCCCCGTGACCGCCGCCGCGAGCGCGTGCAGTCGCAGCGCGAGCTGGATCTCCAGGGCGCGGGCCGGGGACTGCCAGTCGGGACCGAGGAGCCGGCCGACCCGTTCCAGCCGCTGGGCCACCGTGTTGACGTGGACGTGGAGTTCGTCCTTGGTACGGGCGGGACTCATCCCGCTCGCGAAGTACGCGTCCAGGGTGCGCACCAGCTCGGTGCCGCGGCGCCTGTCGTACGCGACGACCTGGCCCACGGTCCGGTCGACGAAACCGTCGACGTCCCGGCTGTCCGCGAGCAGCAGCCCCAGGAACCCGAGGTCCTCGGCCGCCGCGCCCTGGCCGGAGCGGTGCAGCAGCCGGAGCGCATCGAGGCAGCGGCGGGCCTCCTCGTACGCGACGGCCACCTGGTCCGGGCGGTCGAGCGGCGCCCGGACCGGGGCGGAGGCGCCGACGGTGACGGGCTCGCGCAGGGTCTCGCCGAGGTGGCGGGCGGTCTGCCGGGCCAGGTCGGCGGCGCTCTCCCCCGGGCCGAGGGGCAGCAGCAGGACCGTGCCGCCGTCTCGGGCGGAGGCGAGTCCGTGCCGGGTGGCGGCGAGGTGCGAGGCGGCCGCGCCGAGGCGTCGCCGGTCGGCGCTCTCCCGGCGGCCGGCGTCGGTGTCGTTGCCGGTGTCGTCCGTGGGGCCCGCCCGGTCGACGCGGGCGGCGAGCACGACGTGCGGTGCCGCGCTGTCGGTACGGAGCCGGGCGGCGCGTTCGCGCAGCAGGCGGCGGTCCCGGTCGGGGGCGTCGAGGAGGTCGTCGAGCAGTTCGCCCCGTACCCGCTGCTCGGCCTCCCCCGCCGAACGGCGGGCGAGCAGCAGCAGGGAGGTGACGAGGGCGGCCCGCTCCAGGGTGCGCTGGTCGACGGGGTCGAGGTCGGGCTGCCCGTGGAGCACGAGGGCGCCCAGGGTCTCGCCGCCGGCGGCGACGGCGGCCACCCAGTCGTCGCCCTCGCGGACGGCATGCCCCTCGGCGCGGCGGACGGAGCCGGCGTCCGCCTCAGTGAACTCGACCGCCCCGCCGAGGACTTCGGAGACCGCGTCGGCCACGTCGAGGACGCCCCCGCCGTGCAGGACGAGCTCGGAGAGCCGGTCGTGGACCTCGGAGGCACGCTCGATGACACCGCTGTGCTCGCGGATGATGTCGTTGGCCCGCTCCAGCTCCGCGAGGGCCGAGCGGGTCTCGGCGAGGAGGTTGGCCGTGTCGATGGCGACGGCGGCGTGCGCGGCGAAGGAGCCGAGCAGCGCGACCTGCTCGCGCTCGAAGACCCTGGCTCTGCGGTCGGCGGCGAAGAGGACACCGATGACCTGGCTGCCGAGGCTGAGCGGCACGCCGAGGATGGCGACGAGGCCCTCGTCCCGTACGGCCGTGTCGATCGTCCGGGTGTGCTGGAAGCGCGCGTCGTCGAAGTAGTCGTCCGTGACGTACGGGCGGGCGGTCTGGGCGACGAGCCCGCCGAGCCCCTCGCCCATGCCCAGCCTCAGCTGCTGGAAGCGCGCGGAGACGGAACCCTCGGTGACCCGCATGTACGTGTCGCCCGCGGCGGTGTCGTTGAGGCTCAGGTAGGCGACCTCGGTGCCGAGGAGCGAGCGGGCGCGCTGGACGATGGCGCGCAGCACGGCGTCGAGGTCGCGGAGTCCCGCGAGGTCGTGGGCGGTCGCGAAGAGCGCGGAGAGCTCCGCCTCGCGGCGCCGCCGCCCCTCCAGCTCGGCCCGGACCCGCAGGGCCAGCACCTTGGCCTCTTCGAGTTCGGCCAGCGCCTCGGGGCCCGCACCGCTCGCACGGGCGAGGAGCACGGGCCGGTCGTAGGCCTCCGTCGCTGCTCCCCGAGTGAGGAGTTCCAGGTAGGAGACGTGTTCGTGGGACATGGACACAGGGATACCTGCCGAACGTGTGGTCGCACCACCCCTGTGGACGGCCTTCACCGGGGCATCCACAGGGGCATCCCTCAGTGGGCGGTCCAGCCGCCGTCGAGGATGAGCGAGGTGCCGGTGATGAACGAGGCCTGCGGAGTGCAGAGATAGAGGACGGCCTCGGCGACCTCCTCCGGCTCGATGAGCCGCTTCAGTGCCGAGTCCTTGAGCAGGATCTCGGTGAGGACCCGTTCCGGGGCGATGCCGTGGGCGGCGGCCTGGTCGGCGATCTGCCGCTCGACGAGCGGGGTGCGTACGTAGCCGGGGTTGACGCAGTTGGAGGTGACCCCGTGCGACGCGCCTTCGAGCGCGGCGGTCTTCGAGAGCCCTTCCAGACCGTGTTTGGCGGCCACATAGGCGGACTTGAAGGGGGAGGCGCGCACCCCGTGGACGGAGGAGAGGTTGACGATCCGCCCCCAACCCTGGCCGTACATGTGCGGCAACGCGCCCCGGATGAGCCGGAAGGGGGCCTCCAGCATCACGGTGAGCACGGTGTGGAAGACGTCCGGCGGGAACTCCTCGATGGGGCGGACGAGCTGCAGCCCGGCGTTGTTCACGAGGATGTCGGCCCCCGCGGCGGCGCCCTCGGCGGCGTCCAGATCGGTGAGGTCGAGGAGCCGGGGCTCGACACTCCCCGGGGACCCAGCGGCGGCCCCCGCCAGCGACTCCAGCCCCTCGGCCGCCCGGTCGACGGCTCTGACCCGGGCCCCGGCGGCGGCGAGCCGCAGCGCGCAGGCCCGCCCGATGCCGCTGGCCGCGCCCGTGACGAGCGCGGTGCGGCCGGTGAGGTCGAGGGCGACGGCGCGGGGCTGGGGGGAGGCGGAGGGGGAACCGGGGCCGAAGCCGGAGTCGGAGCCGGGTCCGAAGTCGGGTCCGGGTCCTGAACCGGGTCCGGAGTCGGAGCCGAGGACGGTGATGGGGGCGCTCATGCTCCGCACCCTATGAACGGCCCACTCCCCCACCGATGTGTGCCCAACCCACAGTTCAGCTGGTTCCTGTGGTGCGGAACCATGTGGGTTCGTCGGCGAGTGCCTTCTCGATCCGGAGGTACGAGAAACGCTTCATCTCCGGCAGGTCGTCCACCTCGAACCAGCCGACCTCCGTCGACTCGTCGTCGTTGACCTTGGCCTCGCCGCCGACGGCACGGCAGCGGAAGGAGACGTCCATGTACTGGCAGGTGTCGCCGTTCGCGTAGACGACGGGCTTGCGCAGGGTCTCGACGAGCACGATCCGCTCCGGTACGCAGCGCACGGCGGTCTCCTCGTACACCTCGCGCACCGCGCACTCCGCGGGCTGCTCGCCGGGTTCGACGATGCCGCCGATGACCGCCCAGATCCCGTTGTCGGACCGTCGCCCGAGCAGGACCCGGCCCCGGTCGTCGAAGACGACGGCGCTCACACCCGGCAGGAAGAGGAGCTGGTGGCCGGCCGTCTCGCGCAGTGCGCGGATGAAGTCAGGGGTACCCATGACACCGACCCTAGATCATCGGATCATCCGAGAGCCGGGGCGGAGGCCGGGTCCCGGCCGGATCCGGGGCTTGTGTCCGGAGCCCCGGATCGCGCGACGTCACTGCTCCGCGGGCGTGCGCCGGGCTCGTACCGAGCGGTAGGCGGACCAGCCGAGGCCGGCGGCGGCGAGTGCCACGAGCAGGGCCTCGGGCAGGGTGCCCATGCGGGTCGCCGGGGTGAGCGAGGAGCGCAGCGGCACCTCCTCGACCAGCACGTCCGGGGTGAACATCTTCGTCTGCGCGACGATCTCGCCGTCGGGCCGGATGACCGCGCTGACCCCGCTGGTCACGGGCACGACCACCGACCGGCTGTGCTCGACGGCCCGCACCCGGGACATGGCGAGCTGCTGGTAGGTCATCTCGCTGCGGCCGAAGGTGGCGTTGTTGCTGGGTACGGAGATGAGCTGGGCGCCGTGGGTGACGGTGTCGCGCACGGCCCAGTCGAAGGCCGCCTCGTAGCAGGTGGCGAGGCCGACCTGGGTCCCGGCGAGGTCGAAGACGCCGATCTTCGTACCGGGGCCGAAGTCGCGGCTGACCCGGTCGACGTTGCTGTTGAAGAGCCGTACGAAGGAGCGCATCGGGATGTACTCGCCGAAGGGCTGGACGTGCCGCTTGTCGTACGTCGCGACGGGGCCCCGCTCCGGGTCCCACTCGATGAGGGTGTTGCGGAGCTTGCCGGTCTCGGGGGCGATGACCGCGCCGATCACGGTGGGGACGCCGATGGCCCGGACGGCCTCGCCGATGACGTCGGCCGCGTCGGGGTTCGCGTACGGGTCGATGTCCGAGGAGTTCTCGGGCCACAGGACGAAGTCGGGCTGCGGCTCGCGGCCCGCCTTCACGTCCTGCGCGAGCTCGCGGGTACGGGCCGCGTGGTTGTCGAGGACGGCTCGGCGCTGGGAGTTGAAGTCGAGGCCGAGGCGGGGCACGTTGCCCTGGACGGCGGCGACGGTGGCGGTGCCGTCCTCGGCCGTGTCGTCGACGAGCGGCAGCGCCGCGAGGGCGCCGGTGACCGGGAGGAGCACGGAGAGCGCGGCGACGGTGAGCGGGCCGCGCGGGACGGCGCCGGTCGCGCGGTAGGCGCGGAACTGTCGGTACGCCTCGTACAGGCCGAAGCCGCAGAGGGCGACGGCGAAGCCGAGCACGGGGGTGCCGCCGACGGCGGCGAGCGGCAGGAAGACGCCGTCCGCCTGCCCGAAGGCGATCTTGCCCCAGGGGAAGCCGCCGAAGGGCACGCGCGCGCGTGCCGCCTCGCCGAGGACCCACACCCCGGCCGCGAAGAAGGGCCACCACGGAAGCCGGGAGACCGCCGCGATGCCGAGACCGGCGGCGGCGATGAACAGCGCCTCGATCGCGGCGAGGGCGAGCCACGGTCCCGGCCCGACTTCCTCGCCGGTCCAGACGAGCAGCGGCAGCATGAAGCCGAGACCGGCCAGGTAGCCGAGGCCGAACCCGGCGCGCAGCCGACGGCCCCGCAGGGTCCAGCCGAGCAGGGCGAAGGCGGGCAGCGCGAGCCACCACAGGGGGCGCGGCGGGAAGCTCAGGAAGAGCAGGACCCCGGACAGCAGAGCGGTCCCGGGCCGCACGAACCGTCGCAGCGGGGAACCCGGCGCGGGCGTGCTCTCGGCACCGGACGCGGGAGCGGGGGTGATGGTGGCGGTCACCTTGCGGAGTCTACGGGGCGTCCCTGTCGACGATGAGGCGGGACGCCGGGATACGGAACGCATACCTCCGGTACGACGGAGGCCTGGTACGGGGCGGGCCTCGGCCCCGCAACGACCCAGGCGCCCCGCAGGGGCGGGTGGCCGCCGACTCAGGCGCCCGCAGACCCAGGCGCCCGCCGACTCAGGCGCCCGCAGGGGCGGGTGGCCCCGCAGGACTCGGCGGCACCGTCGGGGCGGGCGGTGTGGGCGAGCCCGGCGAAGCGGGCGGGTCCTGCGGGGCCAGGTGCTGGAGGCGATCGCGGATGACGCGGACCGCGGACTCGGCGTCGTCGACCGTGACCGTGAACGTACGGCCGTCACCGAGGCGCAGGACCAGACCCTCGCCGCGCCGGACGATCACGGCCGTGCCCTTCTCGGGACGCCAGCGGTAGCCCCAGCCGCCCCACTGGCGCGGGGTGACGCTCGGGGCGAAGTCGGCGCCGACGACTTGGGAGAGGGGGATGCGCCGGCGCGGCAGGCCGATGTGCCCGCAGCGGACCTCCATCGCGCGGTCGTCGACCTTGACGGCCACGTGGACGAAGGCGAGCGTGCCGAGCATGACGAGGAGTCCGGCCGCGACGCAGCCGATCACCGCCATGAGGAGGGCCGCGACGCCGGAGGTCCAGGCCGACTCGACGGCGATCGTGATGCCGAGGGCCATACAGGCGGCACCGGCGGCCGCCGCCAGCCACTGGAGGCGGTTCGTGGCGCGGCCGGTCCAGACGGCGGGCGTCCGCTCGTCGGCACGCTGGTCCCGGTGATGCTGCCTCATATCAGGAAGCGTACCCAGGATCGGCCGCCCCAGCGCGTCGGAGAGCGGTCGCCCGCTCACGCTCAGTGAGCGGGTGCGGTGGCCCCGAGGAGACGGCCTTCGGCGTAGCCGAGGGCGGCGGCGGGGAGCGGTCCGGGGCGTCCGCTGAGCAGGACGGAGAGGCCGCCGGTGGGGTCCGCGTCGGGCGCGGGCTCGGCGCCGATCCGGCGGAGCGCCTGCGCGGCGACGGCGTCGGCGGAGCCGTGGAAGACGATCGGCGGCAGCCCGGCCCGGCGGCGCGGCTCCAGGGCGGCGAGGATCCGGTCCTCGACCAGTTCGTAGTGGGTGCAGCCCAGGACGACGGCGCGGACGTCGTCCGGAGTGAGGGCGGCCGCGGCCGCGACGGCCCGGTCCACGGCTTCCCGGTCGGCGTGCTCGACGGCGTCGGCGAGTCCCGGGCAGGGCACCTCGGTGACCTCGGCGCCGTCCGCGAAGTCGCGGATGAGCCCTCGCTGGTAGGCGCTTCCGGTGGTGGCGGGGGTGGCCCAGATGGCGACCTTGCCGCCGCCCGCGGCCGCGGGCTTGATGGCGGGGACGGTGCCGATGACCGGGATACGGGGTTCGAGCGCGGCGCGCAGCGCGGGCAGCGCGTGCACGCTGGCGGTGTTGCAGGCCACGATGAGCGCTTCCGGCCCGTGCTCGGCGGCGGCGAGGGCGACCGCGAGGGCGCGCTCGGTGAGGCCTTCGGGGGTACGCGGACCCCACGGCATCCCGTCGGGGTCGTTGGAGAGGAGCAGATCCGCGTCCGGTCGCAGCCGACGCACCGCGACCGCCGCCGGGAGCAGGCCGATTCCGGAATCCATGAGCGCGATCTTCACCCGGTCACCCTAGCCGATGGGCCGTGTGTCCCCGGCGAACTGGGGCAGACTGCGGCAAATGAGCATCCTCGCCTGGAGCGCGATCGTCTCCCTGGCCGTCTGGGTCTGGCTGCTGCTCGGCCAGGGCTTCTTCTGGCGGACCGACCAGCGTCTGCCGGCGGTCGACGACGGCCGCGCCCCGCTCCCGGCGGACGGGTGGCCGCGGGTGGTCGTGGTCGTACCGGCGCGGGACGAGGCCGAGGTGCTGCCCCTGAGCCTGCCCTCGCTGCTCGCGCAGGACTATCCCGGCGAGGCCGAGGTGATCCTCGTCGACGACGGGAGCACGGACGGGACGGGCGGGCTGGCCGGTGAACTGGCCGAACGGTACGGCGGGCTGCCCCTGACCGTCACGTCGCCCGGCGAACCGGAGCCCGGCTGGACGGGGAAGCTGTGGGCGCTGCGGCACGGCATCGCCCTGGCACGCGCGCGTGAGCCGGAGTTCCTGCTCCTGACGGACGCGGACATCGCCCATGAGCCGGACAGTCTGCGGCTGCTCGTGGCGGCGGCACGGGCGAACGACCTGGATCTCGTCTCGCAGATGGCCCGGCTGCGCGTCGCGAGCCGGTGGGAGCGGCTGATCGTGCCCGCGTTCGTCTACTTCTTCGCACAGCTCTACCCCTTCCGCTGGATCAACCGCGCACGGCCCCGCGCGACGGCCGCGGCGGGCGGCTGCGTGCTGCTGCGGACGGACACGGCGGTGGCCGCGGACGTACCGGAGGCGATCCGGCACGCGGTCATCGACGACGTGTCGCTGGCGCGGGCCGTGCGGCGGGCCGGCGGGCGGATCTGGCTGGGGCTCGCGGAGCGGGTCGACAGCGTGCGCCCCTATCCGGGGCTCGGCGAGCTGTGGCGGATGGTGTCGCGGAGCACGTACGCGCAGCTGCGGCTCAATCCGCTGCTGCTCGCGGGGACGGTAGCGGGTCTGGTGGTGATCTACCTGGTGCCGCCGGTGGCCCTGATGGCGGGCGCGGTGGCCGGGGACGCGCCGGCCGCCTGGGCGGGAGGTGCGGCCTGGGCGGTGATGGCGGGGACGTACCTGCCGATGCTCCGCTACTACCGGCAGCCGCTGTGGCTCGCGCCCCTGCTCCCCTTCACCGCTCTCCTCTATCTCCTGATGACCGTGGACTCCGCCGTGCAGCACTACCGAGGCAGGGGTGCGGCATGGAAGGGCCGCACGTACGCCGGCAGTTACGTGTCCCGGAACGGGGAGTAGCGCCGTCGACCGCCGGCACCGACACCGTCCGTCCCCGCCCCCACACCCCCACCGCACCGCCCCGCACCACGTCACGAAGCGGTGCGAGCGCACTCCACACCGGAGAGGAACCACCGTGCGCAGACGATCCGTCCTCCTCGCCGCGGGAACCCTGACCGCCTCGCTGGCCACACCCTTCAGCCGGGCGTTCGTCGCGTCACCCGCCGCACCCGCACCCGCACCCGCACCCGCACCCGTACTCGACCACCGGGTCGAGCGGGACTACGACGGGCGGTCGTACACCGACCTGTCCTCCGAGCTCGGGAAGGTCCGGGGACTGTCCTCGGGCACCGTCCTGGCCACGTTCCGCACCACGAGCCGCAACCTGGCGATGACGCTGATCAGCGCCTCGGACGCGACGAAGCCCGCCACCGACGTCACGGCCCGCGTCAGCGCCGGCAGACTGCAGTTCTCCGTCCGTCACGACGGCGTCGTGAAACAGAACCACCTCACCCGCACGATGTACGACGACGGCGCACTCCACACCGTGGCCATCACCGTCACCGACACCGGAACCACCTTCCACGCCGACGGGCGTCCCGTCCTCACCGCGAGCGCCTCGCACTTCTTCGACAGCGCCCCCGGCCTCACCGCGCTCGACATCGCCCGGAACCTCGACAGCGAACACCCGGGCGGCGAAGGCTTCTACACCGGCACCATCGCGCGCGTCGCCGTCTACGACCGCGCGCTGTCCGAGCAGGAGATCGCCGCCGAGAGCGTCCGCGTGGACCTCGCCGACCTCGGCCGGATCTCCGCGATCCTCAACTCCGACACCCCGGCCGTCTGGCTGACCACGGGCGACAGCATCACCCACGGCGCCCTGTGGACCAACGGCTGGCGCAGCTACGCCGAGCACTTCCAGGAGCGGGTGCGCTGGGAGCTCGGCAAGCCGAAGAACAGCGACTTCGTCATCGACACCGGGGTCAGCGGCAGCACCACCAAGGACCTGCTCGCGAAGTTCACCGAACGGGTCTCGGTGTTCCGGCCGAAGGTCGTGTCCATCATGCTGGGGACGAACGACGCCGCCACGGCCTCCACCGGCCCCGCCGTGTACCGGGCCAACCTGCGCAGCCTCGTGAACGACGTCCGCGCGCTGCCCGGCGGGGCGATCCCCCTGCTCCAGACCCCCAACCCCGTCGACGTGAACCGGTGGCCGAACCGGGCCGCCCTCGCCGACTACGCCCGGATCATGCGCGAGGTCGCGGCGGAACTGGAGGTCGTGCTCATCGACCACCACGCCCACTGGCTGGCGAGCAACGGCGGCACCGTGCCCCTCGGCCTCCTCGCCGACGGACTGCACCCGGACCAGCGCGGCCATCTCCTCCTGGCCAAGAAGATGGTCCGAGACCTGCGTGTCTTCGACCCCGCCAGCCGAGTGTGCGGGCTGACGATCCCCTGAGCGGGCGTCGGGCCGGCCCCGCGCGGCAGAACCGGACGGGCCGTCAGGACGTGTACACGTACGACAGTGATCACTGCGGAAGGAAGCACCGTGCACTCCGACGGATCAGGACCGTCCCGCCGAACCGCGCTCGCTCTGGGCGCCGGTACGGCACTCACGACCGCGCTCGCCCTGGGCGGCGGAACCGCGCAGGCCTTACCGGAGGCGGGCGGCGTCGTCGCGCGGCTGAGGCGCCTGGAGAGGGAACACACCGCACGGCTGGGCGTGTTCGCCCGCGACCTGCGCACGGGCAGGACCGTGGCGTACCGGGCGAAGGAACGCTTCCCGATGGCCTCCGTGTTCAAGACGCTGGCCGTCGCGGCCGTCCTGCGCGACCTCGACCACGACGGCGAGTACCTCGCCCGGCGAGTCCACTACTCCCAGGCGTACGTCGACAGGTCGGGCTACTCGCCGGTCACGGGCCTGGACGAGAACGTCTCGGGCGGCATGACCGTCGCCGAACTCTGCGACGCCACCCTCCGCTTCAGCGACAACGCCGCCGGCAACCTGCTCCTCAAGGAACTGGGCGGCCCCACCGGCGTCACCCGCTTCTGCCGTTCGATCGGGGACCCCGTCACCCGACTCGACCGATGGGAGCCCGAGCTCAACTCGGCGGAGCCCTGGCGCGTCACCGACACCACCACCCCGCACGCCATCGGCCTCGACTACGCCCGCCTCGTCCTCGGCGACGCACTGGAGCCCGACGACCGCCGGCGGCTCACCGACTGGCTGCTCCGCAACACCACCAGCACCGAGAAGTTCCGCCGCGGCCTGCCCGCCGACTGGCTCCTCGCCGACAAGACCGGCTCCCCGCGCTACGGCGGCGCCAACGACGTGGGCATCACCTGGCGGCCCGACGGCACGCCGATCGTCCTCGCCGTCCTCACCACCCAGCCGGAGGAGAACGCCCCGACCGACAACCCGCTCGTGGCCACGACGGCCGCCCTGCTCGCGGAGGCGCTCGGCTGAGAAGTCCCGCGGGACGGAGGCGTCGACCCGTGTCGGGGAACCCGGAGGCTCTTCGACGCGTTGACCGCGGGAGTTCCTCGACGGGTCGACAGCGGAAGTTCCTCGACGTGTCGACCGCTCGTCCAACTCCGTTACCCGACTCCGGCGATGGTGGCGGGCTCGATCTCGCGCTCGCGGCATGATCGATCAAATCGCAGGCGATTAC
The DNA here is from genome assembly GCF_026343125.1 of Streptomyces sp. NBC_00094. Classification (NCBI taxonomy): domain Bacteria; kingdom Bacillati; phylum Actinomycetota; class Actinomycetes; order Kitasatosporales; family Streptomycetaceae; genus Streptomyces; species Streptomyces sp. NBC_00094. Next base: position 888,078 of record NZ_JAPEMB010000001.1, read on the forward strand.
TTTCGGTAATACGACGATAATCCTGAGTTTCGGTCACACAAGATCGAAAGCCGTCCGCCCTGGCCAGCGCAGGCGGACGTCAGCCGTACGCCCCTCCGCCACTCCATGCAGACCGTACTGCCGTCAACAGAAAAAGCCCTGCAGTTAACACAGGCTTTATCAATGTTTCGGCAGGTCAGGCGGACAAAACCAGCGTAAATCGGATGACCCGAAGTTGGGGGCTCCCCAATCAGCACATCGTGGGCTTAACTTATGTGCCATGACCTCCCCCCGCTCCTCCTATGGAGGCGGTTACCACACCGCGCCGTCCTTCCCGGACACCCCGATCTACGACTCCCTGGTCGCGGAGCGGGGCACGCCTCAGATCGCCCCGATCCGAGTGCCCGCCGCCTACGACACCGGCAGCAGCTTCCCCGGAAGCGGTTCCTACCTGCCGGCGCTCCCCGCGGCGCTGCCCGCCCTCCCGGCGGCGCCCACCCCGTACCCCGCCCCCGCCTATGGCGGCGGGTACGGCTACCCGCAGCCCTCGCCGCAGATGGCCCCCGCACCGCTCCAGCACGCTCCCGCCCCGTACATCCCGCAGCAGCCGGTGACCCCGCGCGGTTACCCCGGCGGCCAGTACCCGCAGCAGCCCCGCCCGGCGGCCGCCGGGTACGAGGCGATGCGCCCGGCGGCTCCGCGCCCCGTACCGGCTCAGGTCCCCGCCCCGGCCCCGTATCAGGACCCGTACAACCGTCCCTACCAGGGCGGGGGCTACTGACCGGCCCAAGCGAACCCGGCCGACGGCGGTGCGGAGCGGCTGGCAGGATGACGGTATGTCGACACCCGTACTCCGCTCCGTCCACGTCCACCCGGTGAAGGCCATGCGCGCACTGTCGCGCACGGAGGCCGAGGTGCAGCCCTGGGGACTGGCGCACGACCGACGCTGGACGGTCGTGGACGCCGGAGGCAAGATCGTGACCCAGCGCCGTCACCCCCGGATGGCGCTGGCCACGGCGGAGCCCCTGCCGGGCGGCGGGGTCGCACTGTCCGCCCCCGGCCACCCGACGCTGGAGGTCGAGGTGCCGACCCCCACGACCACGATCACGGTGGAGATCTTCGACGGGTTCGTGGAGGCGGTGCCGGCGGGTACGGAGGCGGCCGCCTGGCTCTCCGCGTACCTGGAGCAGGACGTCCGGCTCGTCCACATGGACGCGCCCGAGCACCGGCGCCCGGTCGACCCGGCGTACGCGCTGCCCGGTGAGACCGTGAGCTTCGCCGACGGCTACCCGCTGCTCGCCACCACCACCGCCTCGCTCGACGCGCTGAACTCGCTCATCGCGCGCGGCGACCGCGCCCACGAGGGCCCCCTGCCCATGAACCGGTTCCGGCCGAACCTGGTGATCGAGGGGACCGACCCCTGGGCGGAGGACGACTGGACCCGCCTCACCGTCGGCGAGGTCACCTTCCGCGTCGCCCGGCCCTGCGGGCGCTGTGTCGTCACCACGACGAACCAGCTCACCGCCGAGCGCGGGAAGGAGCCGCTGCGCTCCCTCGCCCTGCACCGCAAGCGGGACGGCCGCACGATCTTCGGGCAGAACCTCGTACCCGAGCACCGTGGCACGGTCCGGGTCGGCGACCCCGTGAAGATCCTCGACTGACGACCGGACGAGCCGCGCGACCCGCCCGATCCGCCCGACAGGCGGGGAACGCTCACCCAGGGCACACTCGTTGGAGCAGTGGCGATCAACGAGGGGGCCGACATGCGCGCAGCCACAGGAGTCTGGCGCTGGCGACGCAATCCCCTGCGCCGGAGCACGGATCTCATAGAGGCGTGGGTCGCCTTCGCGGCGGCCGCGCTGCTCTGCGTCGCCGTGCCCCTGGCCGGCTGGACGGTGGGTTCGTCCACGAACGGCTCGCTCCAGCGCGCGGTGCGCGTGCAGCAGGAGCAGCGGCTGCCGACGACCGCCCGGGTGGTGCGCGCGGCCGACGAGCCCACGGGCGGAGACCGTACCGGCGCGGACACCGGGGAGGCGGGTCTGCGCCGCTCCGTGGTGGCGCGGTGGACCTCCCCGGACGGCACGGCACGTACGGGCACGGTGACCACGGCGCGGGGGCACTCCGCGCCGGGTGACACCTTCTCCTTCTGGACGGACCGGGACGGGCGCCCGACGTCCCCGCCCATGCCGGCGGGTACGGCCCGCGCCCACGCGGCCATCGCCGGTCTGATGGCGGCGCTCCTCACCGGGCTCCTCGTCGAGACCGTCCGCCGCCTCGCCGTACGCCGGCTCGTCCTGCGGCGGTACGCCCGCCTGGACCGCGCGTGGGCCTCGGCCGGTCCCGACTGGGGCCGCGCCGACACCGGCAGCTGACCCGCGTCCGCGGCGGCGATCCCCCGCACGGTCAGCGGCGACAGCCCCGTAACGGCACCGGCGACCCACCCGTACGGGTAAGCCCTCACGACCCGTCAACCGCCCGGCGCCGCGCGCGCTACGGTGGGGCATCGGATCAGCGGCGAGGCGCGAGGCGGGGCAGGGCACACCCATGGCACAGGGCACGGTCCAGGTGACGCACACCGGTACATCGCGGTGGCGGCGCCGCACGGGTGAGTACGCCTCCCTCGCCGCCGCCCTGGAGGCCGCGAACGACGGGGACGTGCTCACCGTCGCGCCCGGCACCTACCGGGAGAACCTGGTCATGCGGCGGGCCGTCACCCTGCGCGGCCCCGAGGGCGGGGTCGGCTCCGTGCGGATCGCGCCGCCGGACGGGGTGGCGCTGACCGTCCGCGCCTCCGTCACCGTCCAGGACCTGCACATCGAGGGACAGGACGTGGCCGCGCCGGCCCTGCTGATCGAGGACGGCACCCCGGAACTGCTCGACCTGCGGATCATGACCCGCTCGGCCGCCGGGATCGAGGTCCGCGGCGCCGCCCGCCCGACGGTCCGCCGCTGCACGATCGACAACCCGGCCGGTGTCGGCATCGCCGTCGTCGACGGCGCGGGCGGGGTCTTCGAGGAGTGCGAGGTGGTCTCCGCCGGGCAGGCGGGCGTATCGGTGCGCGGCGGGGCGCATCCGCGGCTTGAGCGCTGCCGGGTGCACCACTCCTCGGGCGCCGGGATCGCCGTCACCGGCGAGGGCAGCGGCCTGGAGGGCGTCGGCTGCGAGGTGTACGAGATCAAGGGCGCGGGCCTCCAGATCGCGGCCCGCGCCACCGCGCACCTCACCGACTCGTCGGTGCACCGCACCTCGGCGGACGGCATCACGCTCGACACGGACGCCGTGCTGACGCTCTCGGACTGCGACATCCACGACGTCCCGGAGAACGCGGTCGACCTGCGCTCGCGCTCGGTGCTGACCCTGACCCGGTCGACGGTCCGCCGCTTCGGCCGCAACGGCCTCTCCGTGTGGGACCCGGGGACGCGGGTGGACGCCAACCAGTGCGAGATCCACGACAGTACGGGCGACTATCCGGCGGTGTGGGTGAGCGACGGGGCCACCGCCGTCCTCGACGCCTGCCGGGTGCACGACGTGCCGGACGCGTTGTTCGTCCTCGACCGGGGCTCGCGCGTGGACGTGGTCGACAGCGACCTGTCGCAGGTGCGGAACACGGCGGTGTCGGTGAGCGACGGGGCGACGGCCCAGCTCGACGACTGCCGGATCCGGGAGGCCTCCACGGGCGCCTGGTTCCGGGACCACGGCAGCGGCGGCACCCTGGCGGGATGCACGATCGACGCCGTGCAGACCGGGGTCATCGTGACCAAGGGCGCCGACCCGACCATCGAGCGGTGCACGGTCACCTCGCCCGCCGAGGCCGGTTTCTACGTGTCGGCCGAGGGCCGCGGCTCCTTCCACGGCTGCCGGGTCACGGGCAGCGGCGGGTACGGCTTCCACGTGACGGACGGCTGCCGGACGAGTCTGCGCAAGTGCCGTACGGAACGGTGTGCGCGCGGCGGGTACGAGTTCCCGGAGGAGGGCGCGGCAGCGGAGGACTGCACCAGCGACGAGAGCGCGGTGCGCTCCTCCGTACCGGACGGCGGCACCGTCCTGACGGCCACGCAGTCGCCCGGGCTCCTCGGGACCGTCCCCGTGCCGCGCGTCCAGCCGGCCGCTCCGGCGCCGGTGGTGGCGGAGCCCGCTCCCGAGGCCCGTGCCTCGCACGACGTGCTCGGCGAACTGGACGCCCTGGTGGGCCTGGAGAGCGTCAAGCACGAGGTGCGGACCCTCACCAACATGATCGAGGTGGGACGCCGGCGTCAGGAGGCGGGGCTCAAGGCGGCCTCGGTCCGCCGCCATCTGGTCTTCACCGGCAACCCCGGCACCGGCAAGACGACCGTGGCCCGGTTGTACGGGGAGATCCTCGCCTCCCTCGGGGTGCTGGAGCGGGGACACCTGGTGGAGGTCTCCCGGGTGGACCTGGTCGGCGAGCACATCGGCTCGACCGCGATCCGCACGCAGGAGGCCTTCGACCGGGCGCGCGGCGGGGTGCTGTTCGTCGACGAGGCGTACGCGCTCTCGCCGGAGGACTCGGGGCGGGACTTCGGCCGGGAGGCGATCGACACCCTGGTGAAGCTGATGGAGGACCACCGGGACGCGGTGGTGGTGATCGTCGCCGGGTACACGGCGGAGATGGAGCGCTTCCTCACCGTCAACCCCGGTGTGGCATCGCGCTTCTCACGGACCATCAGCTTCGGCGACTACGCGCCGGACGAGCTCCTCCGGATCGTGGGACAGCAGGCCGACGAGCACGAGTACCGGCTCGCGCCGGGTACGGACGACGCGCTGCTCACGTACTTCACGAAGCTTCCCAAGGGTCCGGCCTTCGGCAACGGCCGTACGGCGCGCCAGACGTTCGAGTCGATGGTGGAGCGGCACGCGGGCAGGGTGTCCGCGCTCGCCGAGCCGACCACGGACGACCTGACCCTTCTCTATTCGGAGGACCTCCCCGAACTCCCGTGACGGTCGGCGTCGTTGGGCTCGCGCTGGTGGGGCAGGGCAGGGGGAAGCCGGTCGAGGAGGCCGGAGCGCCGGTCGGCGAAGGCCGGGTCGGCCTGGTAGTCGGAGTGGCCCAGGATCGGTTCGGGCAGCGGGTGTTCACGGGTGCGGCCGTACGCGACGGGGTCGAGCAGCACGTCCCCGTCGACGGCCGGCCGGCCGTCCTCGGCGGGCACCCGGACAGGGCCGCCGATGGGGTCGGTGGCGCGGTGGAGGTTGCTCCAGCAGTGGACCGTGCGGTGGAGGGCGCGCAGCGCCTCGGGTCCGAAGTAGGCGGGGAACCAGCGGCCGTAGAGCCGCTCCAGTGGTGAGCCGTAGGTGAGCAGCGCGACCCGGCGGCGGGTGGTGGGCGCCAGCTGCCAGACGGCGGCCGCGGCGAGGACGCTGCCCTGGGAGTGGCCGGAGATGACGAGCCGGCCGCCGGTGCGGCGGGTCCAGGAGCTCATGCGCCAGGTGAGGTCGGGGACGGCCCGTTCGGCGTAGCAGGGCGGGGCGAAGGGGTGGGCGGCGCGCGGCCAGAAGGTGCCGACGTCCCAGAGGATGCCGATGGTGCGGCGGGCCGAGGCGTCCTTGTAGGCGCGGCGGCCCCAGGTGACGAAGAGCAGGAAGCCGAAGCCGACCATCCAGGAGCCGAGGGCCTGGGCGGCCGAGGCGGCGGAGGCGAGCGCGGGGTGGGCGCCGTCGAAGGCCCGGCCGGGAACGTTTCCGCTGGCCCAGGCGCCGGCGACGGAGCCGGCCCCGAGGAGCAGGGTGGCGCCGGAGACGACGCCGACGAGGACGGGTGCCGAGTCGGTGAGCGCCGCGCGGGCCCGGCCGGCCGCGATCTGTCCCGTACGGACCGGGTCGGGTGCGTCCGTGGCGTCGTAGTCGGCCTCGACGACCGGCCGGAGCCGCCGGGCCGTGAGGAGGGTCCGTACGACGAGGAGGGCGGCGGGCGCGAGCAGCAGCAGAAGCAGGACGGGGATCACGGACGCCTGCCAGCTGAGCAGCACGGGCGGCCCGATACGGGGCCCCTGTCCGGCGGCTCCCGGCCCGTCGAGCCAGTCGGCGACGCGCTGGGCGACGCCGCCGGACATGACCCCGGCGAGCGCGCAGGCGAGCATGGCGACGGCGGGGCCGCCGAGGCCGCGCAGGGCGGTGCGCGGGTCCCTGCGGGGCCGCTGGAGGAGCAGGGCGACGACACCGAGGGCGACGACCAGGCCGCCCTGGGCGAGGGTGAGGGCCCCGAAGACGGCGTCTCCGGGGAGGGTGCCCGCGGAGACCCAGCCGGGGCGCGACCAGCCGGCGTACAGGGCGGTGAGGGCGAGCAGGGCGAGGGCGGAGCCGGGCAGCCAGGAGACGAGGGCCCGCTCGACGCGCAGGTCGAGGCGGCGCTCGCTGCGGCCGCGACGGCACACGACCCACAGCACGACGGCGCAGAGGGTGACGAGGGCCCCCTGCAGGGCGAGGCCGAACGCGGCGCGCGCGCCGGTGTCGTGGCGAGCGGTGGCGGTGCCGAGGGCCGCGGCGACGGTGAGGAACCCGGCGGCGGTGTGCGCGGCCCGGAGCCGGGCGACGAGCCGCCGCCCGTACCAGAATCCCGGGCGCCCGAGCGCGGGGCGCGGCTCCTCGTCGGCCCCGGCCTCCGGGGCGGCGGGCCGCGGCTCCGGTGCCGGGGCGTCGTGGCCGGCGGGCGGGCGCTGCGCCTCGTACGCGCTCCACGTGCGGTTGGACAGGTACCAGAGCAGGCCGACGAGCGCGGTCGGCACCAGTGCGGCGAGGGCCAGGCGGCGCCCGGGCGAGGACCACCAGCCGCCGCGGTCGGCCGCGAGGAAGCCGAGCCAGGAGGACGCGTCGGCGCAGGCGGCGGTTCCGGCGCACTGCCAGGCCGTCAGATCGAGCGCGACCTCGCAGGCCGCGGCGGTGAGGAGCACGGTGAGGGTGAGGGCGACGAGCCGGACGAGGACCCCGTACAGCCGGACGAGTCCCGGTCGGCCCACGGTCGGCGGGCGCATCCAGTGGGCCAGGTTGGCGACCATGAAGGGCAGGAGCAGCAGCCAGAGGGCGCGGGCGCCGTCGCCCGAGGTGAGGTTGGACCAGCAGTACGCCTCCGGGACCGGGCGCGCCGCGTACCGCTCGGGGTGGTCCTCGGCGTCGAGGTCCTCGGCACGCCGGTGCACGGCGGCGGTGCGGTCTCCGGTCACTCGCACGGTCCTGGGATCGTCCAGCATGTCCTGCGGGGTGGCTCCGCCGACTCCGTGGACGAGGAGTTCGAGCGCCGCGCCCCCGGTCTCCGGGGCGGGTGTGGCAGGGGACACTTAGGGGACTTCCTCTCTGAGTGGGAGGATGCGACGTCGGCATCAGGATCGCGGACGACCGTGCGACCGCGCACGGTCTCTCACCGAATCCGACACTGATCCCCTTGTCTCCTGCGGAAGGACCGGCCCCGGCGGTGACTGACAACCAGAACCTCCTCGCGGAGCAGCGGCGCGCCCTGATCCTCGACGAGGTCCGGCGGCGCGGCGGTGTACGGGTCAACGAACTGACCCGCAGGCTGAACGTCTCGGACATGACGATCCGTCGCGACCTGGACGCGCTGGCCCGCCAGGGCATGGTGGCGAAGGTGCACGGCGGCGCCGTACCGGTGGTCGAGGCGAGCACCCACGAGCCGGGCTTCGAGGCCAAGTCGGTGCTCGAACCGAGCGCGAAGGACGAGATCGCGCGGACGGCCGCGGCGCTCGTCGCGCCGGGCACGGCCATCGCCCTGTCCGGCGGGACGACGACCTACGCGCTGGCCCGCCACCTGCTCGACGTACCGGACCTGACGGTCGTGACCAACTCGGTACGGGTCGCGGACGTGTTCCACGAGGCGCAGCCCGCGGAAGGCGGGGGCGAGGTGCGGCGCGGGGCGGCGACGGTCGTCCTGACGGGCGGGGTACGCACCCCGTCCGCGGCACTGGTGGGGCCGGTGGCGGACCGGGCGATCCGCTCGCTCCACTTCGACCTGCTCTTCCTCGGGGTGCACGGCATCTCCGTGGAGGCCGGCCTGTCGACGCCGAACCTCGCGGAGGCGGAGACCAACCGATGCCTCATGCGGTCGGCGCGCCGGGTGGTGGTGGTCGCCGACCACACCAAGTGGGGGACCACGGGCCTGAGTTCCTTCGCGGAACTGTCCGAGGTGGACACCTGGGTGACGGACCGCGGGCTGGGCGAGGGGATCCGGAGCGAGGTGGCGGAGCACCTGCCGGGGCTCCTGGTGGCGGGCGAGGAGCCGGCGTGACCCTGTTCCGGGTCGAGCGGACCGTTCCGCTGGCGCCTGAGGAGGCGTGGCTGCGGCTGACGGACTGGCCTGCGCACGGCTGCCAGGTGCCGCTGACCCGGACGAGGGTCCTGACGCCGGGCCCGGCCCGGGCCGGGACACGGTTCACGGCACGGACCGGGATCGGCAGGCTGGCCTTCGACGACCCGATGGAGGTCGTGCGCTGGGAGCCGCCGGGAGCGGGGCGGCCCGGCGGCCTGTGCGAGCTGGAGAAGTCCGGCCGGGTCGTGCGGGGTTGGGCGATCATCGAGGTGGCGGAGGCCGCGGGCGGCGGCTGCCGGGTGGCGTGGACGGAGGAACTCGCGGTACGGGGTCTCCCCCGCGTCTTCGACCCGGTCCTCGCGCGGGCGGGACAGGCCCTGTTCGGCCGGGCCGTGGACAGGCTGCTGCACGTCTAGGGGGTGTCTTGCCGATCAGACCGGGCTCGCGGGGCCGGGAGGCCGACCGGGGGACGTGGAAGCCGGGCGGGAGGGCCCGACCGCTTTTGCCCTCTGTGCTGTTGACATCGCGTCAGCTAGGGTTCACTTCCGCGTCCGTCCTGGGAGGTTCGGTCCATGGCACGCCGACTGAGGCCGGTGGAGCTCGACTTCACCGCATCCGCGCCCGTCCGTCTGACCTTCTCCGCGACACTCGCCGCACCACCCCAGGCCGTCTACCGGTCGGTGGCCGTGGAGGTGGGGAGCCTGCCCGCCTGGTTCACCCCCGTCGTCTCCGCCGTCCCCACGGGCGACGGGGCGGGCCGGACCATTCGGCTGCGGGGCGGAATCCGCTTCGAGGAGACGATCCTCGCCTCCGAGCCCGACGTCCGCTACGCCTACCGGGTGGACTCGACGAACGCCCCCGGCGTGACGGCCATGGCGGAGGAGTGGTTCCTCTCCCCCGCCGGGAAGGGCACGCACCTGCGGTGGATCATGGCCGTCGACGGGCCCGCGCCGCTCCGGACCGTGCTGCTCCTCGCCCGGCCGGGCGTGGGGCTGTCCTTCCGGGACGCGGCGCGGCGCCTGGACCGGCGGCTCACACCGGCCAGACCCCCGTCGCCAGGAACCGCTCGATAGCGGCGCTGTACGGGGCGATGTCGAGGCCCTGGGCGGCCAGCCAGTCGTCGGAGTAGTACTTGTCGAGGTAGCGGTCGCCCGGGTCGCAGATCAGGGTCACGACGCTGCCGGTGCGCTCCTGCTGGACCATCTCGGCCACGATCTTGAAGGCGCTCCAGAGGCCGGTGCCGGTGGAGCCGCCCGCCTTGCGCCCTATGGCGGTCTCCAGCGCGCGGACGGCGGCGACGCTCGCCGCGTCGGGGACCTTCATCATACGGTCGATCGCCCCGGGCACGAAGCTCGGCTCCATACGGGGGCGGCCGATGCCCTCGATGCGCGAGCCGCAGTCGGCGGTCGCGTCCGGGTCGCCGTGGGTCCAACCGTCGAAGAAGCAGGAGTTCTCCGGGTCGGCGACGCAGATCCGGGTGTCGTGCTGCATGTAGTGGACGTAGCGGGCGATGGTCGCCGAGGTGCCGCCGGTGCCCGCGGTGGCCACGATCCAGGCGGGCTCCGGGTAGCGCTCCAGCTTGAGCTGCTGGAACATCGATTCGGCGATGTTGTTGTTGCCGCGCCAGTCGGTGGCCCGCTCCGCGTAGGTGAACTGGTCCATGTAGTGGCCGCCGGTGCGCGCGGCGAGGGCCGCGGACTCCTCGTACATCGTGCGTGAGTCGTCGACGAAGTGACACTCCCCGCCGTGGAACTCGATGAGCCGGCACTTCTCGGGGCTGGTCGTGCGCGGCATGACGGCGATGAAGGGGACACCGACGAGCTTCGCGAAGTACGCCTCGGAGACGGCCGTCGAGCCGCTGGAGGCCTCGATGACGGGCTTGCCCGGCCGGATCCAGCCGTTGCAGAGCCCGTAGAGGAAGAGGGAGCGGGCGAGGCGGTGCTTGAGGCTGCCGGTGGGGTGGGTCGACTCGTCCTTGAGGTAGAGGTCGATGCCCCACTTCTCGGGGAGCGGGAAGCGCAGCAGGTGGGTGTCGGCGGAGCGGTTGGAGTCGGCCTGGACCTTGCGGACGGCCTCCTTCAGCCAGGCCCGGTACGCCGGGTCGCTGCGGTCGACGTCGACGGTCGCCGCGCTGGCCACCGGTGCGGTGGCCGTGCTGTTCTCCGTGGTGCTCATCCGTCCCACTCCTTGCTCACTGCCACTGGTCCCCACCGCCGACAATACCCCTCCGACCTGGGCAAACGTTCCCTTTGACGTCCCATAGGCCTCCCTTTGGCGGGGCCACTGGTGCCCTCGCCGACGGCCCGGCACACTGGTATCGGCAACCGGGTGAAAGGGGCGGACCGGCATGGCGGAACCCGAGTTCAGCGCGAGGGGCGTACGGATCGCACGCTGGCCCCGCTCCCTGACGCACGCCGGGGAGGTACGGATCGAGGACGGCCGGCTCGCGCTCCTCACGAGCTACGGCAGCGAGATCGACAGCGCGCCGGTGACCTCCGTCCGGGCGGGTCGGCCCTGGTTCGCCAAGGGCGACGAGGCGGTGGCGACCGTGAACGGGACCCGGTACCTGCTGACCCTGCGCCACGAGGACGGTGACGGGACCGAGGAGTACGGAAGCTTCCTCGCGGCGCTCAGGCGGGCGGGCGGCGGAAGTTGATCGACACCCCCTGGCATCGGACCTGACCTGCCGTGAATCGCCGCGAGTTGCGGTGCGGTCACCACTGGTTCACGCTGGAACCACCTCACCGAGGGTTCACCGGTGGTGACGTTACGCTTCGGTCGCCACCTTGCTGTACCGCACGAGAGATCCGAATCTTCGTCTTCTTCCGGACTACTTCGGGGAGTCGCAGCCGTGATCAGCGAGCCGAGCAGGTATTACGCGGTGGAGCTCCAGGCTCTGCCGTCGCGGATCGGTCAGGTCCGCAGGATTGTCTCCGCGCATCTCCGCCACTGGCATCTCGACGCCTTGATCGACCATGCGGCGCTCGGCGTCACCGAGCTTCTGACCAATGTCCACCGGCACGCGCAGCCGGACAAGCGGTGCACGGTCGAGATCGAGCTGCTGCTCGACCGGCTCACCGTCTCGGTCAGGGACCACGACCCCCGAATACCGGAGGCCGGAGCCCTGCACGACCGCGGCGGACTGAACGACCTCGACACATTCGACGGACTCGACGCATTCGACGCGTACGAGGGGCTCGCCACCTCCGGGCGGGGCCTCGCCATCGTCGGTGCGGTCAGCGAGAGTTGGGGCATCCGCCCGTGCGGCGCCGACGGGAAGGTCGTGTGGTTCACCCTCTCGGCGCCGCCGCCCGCCGTCCCGGTCGAGGAGCACGCGCACGCCGTGTACGGCTCCACGACCGAGGGTCCCTTCGCGGGGTACGGACAGTTCCCCGACGTCGTCCCGGACGTCCCCTTCGGTGCCCCGGTCGAACCGGCCCTGGCCCCGTTGCTCGCCGGCGCGGTCCTCGCGGGCCGGGCGGGCTGAGGTAGGCCGGTCCGGCTCGGCCGGTCCCGACCGGTCCGGCTCGGCCCGGCCCGGTCCCGACCGGCTCGGTCCAGTCCAGCCCTCCGGCTCGGTCCAGCCCGGTCCGGCTACTCCGTGGCGATCGCCCGGAGGATCTCCAGGCGCGCCGCGCGGCGCGCCGGACGCCAGGCCGCCACGACGCCGGCCAGCAGGCCTACCAGGGCAACGGCCGCCAGTCGCACCGCCGGTACGGCGAAGGCGAGGGCGCTGTCGCCCGACCCTTCCGAGGCGCGGACGAGGACCCAGCCGAGGAGGCCGCCGAGCACGAGCCCGCCGAGCGTTCCGAAGGCGGCGACGAGGACGGACTCCCAGCGGACCACCGCCCGCAGTTGGGCGCGGGTCTGCCCGACGGCCCTCAACAGGCCCAGTTCGCGGGTCCGTTCGTGGACGGCGAGGGTCAGCGTGTTCGCGATGCCGAGCAGGGCGATCAGGACCGCGAGCGCGAGGAGCGCGTAGACGAGGGTGAGCATCATGTCGATGCCGCCCGCCGAGGCCTCCGCGTACTCCTCACGGGTCTGCACCTCCGGGTGGCCGTACCGGTCCGCGACTCCGGTCACCGCCGCCTTGCCCTGCTCCGTGGACACACCGTCCGCGAAGGCGACGGCGACCAGCCGGTCGGCGTCCTGGGTGCGGTGCGGGGCCCAGGCCTCCCGGGTGACGAGGTAGTCGCCGGCGAGGTCGGCCCGCTCGTAGACCGCCCGGACGGTGAAGGTGTGCCGGGTGCCGTCCGTGAAGGTCAGCTCGGCCGTGCGGCCGGGTGCCAGACCGGAGGCGGCGGCCTCGCCGGCCGCGACGGCGAGCCCGTCCGTACCGAGGCCGGTGAGGGAGCCCCGTACCGCCCCCAGGTCGAGGGTGCGGGCGAGCGCGGCCGGGTCGGTGACGGTCAGGGCGCGGCCCCGGCCGTCGACCTCCGCGACTCCGCGCCCCAGACCGACGGCCGTGTCGACCTCCGGCAGCGCTGCGACGGCCGGGGCGAGGCGGGGGCTGAGCCCGCTGCCGCCCGCGCCGAACGAGGGTGCGCCGATCGCCACGTCGCCGGCGAAGGAGCGGTCGACGGTGCGGTCCGCGGTGGCCTTGAGGGAGGCGCCGAAGACGGTGAAGAGGGTGACGACGGCGACCCCGATCATCAGGGCGGTGGCGGTCGCCGCCGTACGGCCGGGGCTGCGCAGGGCGTTACGGCGGGCGAGGCCGCGGTTGGCACCGCGCAGGGGCCGGCCCAGTGCCCGTACGGCGACCGAGGCGGCGACCGGGCCGAGGACCACGAAGGCGGCGACGGCGAGCCCCGCACCGGTCGCGGCGAGCGCGAGCGAGGGGGTGCCGAGCGCTCCGGCGAGGACCGCTCCGACGGCGGCGGCCAGGAGGGAGGCACCGGTCAGCGCGCGGGCACGGGAGGTGCCCGAGCCGTCGACGTGCGTCTCGCGGAGCGCGGCGAGCGGGGACGTGCGCCCGGCCCGTACGGCGGGCAGGAGCGCCGATCCGGCACAGACCGCGAGTCCGACGCCGAGCGGGAGCGCGAGGGAGGTGGCGGTGACGACCAGGTCCCCTTCGGGGAAGGGGAAGCCGATGGCCGGGAAGAGCGCCTGGAGACCCGCGGCCACTCCGACTCCGGCGAGGAGTCCGGCGGCGGAGGCGAGCAGCCCCACGGCGAGCGCCTCGGTGAGTGTGGCCGTGACGGCCTGCCGGCGGGCGGCACCGATCGCCCGGAGCAGGGCGTTCTCCCGGGTCCGCTGGGCGACGAGGACGGCGAAGGTGTTGTGGATGGTGAAGACGGAGACGAGCACCGCGACTCCGCTGAAGACCAGCAGGAAGGTGGTGAAGAGGTCCAGGAAGCGGCCGGAGACCATCTCGGTGCTCTCCTCGGCGACGCGCTGCCCGGTGACCGCCTCGACTCCTTCCGGCAGGACGCGGCCGAGTGCGGCGACCAGCTCCGTCCGGGAGACGCCGGGCCCCGCGCGTACGGCGATGCCCGTGGCCTCGCCGGGCCGGGCGGTCAGGTACCGCTCGGCGTCGGCACGGGTCAGTCCGGCCCAGGTGACCTGGCCCATGCCGTCCGCGCCGCCGAAGGTGGCGAGACCGACGACGGTGACGCGTACGGGTTCGGGGGTCCGCAGGACGGTCGTGTCGCCGATGGCGAGGCCGGCGGCCTTGGCCGCGCCCCGGTTGACGACGACCTCGCCGGAGGCGCTCGGGGTACGCCCCTCCGCCAGCCGGTACGGGTTGAGGGCGGGGTCCTCGATCCAGTTCCCGGCCAGGGTGGGCGGGCCCTGGCCGCCGACGGGCGTCCCGTCGGCGGCGAGGAGCTGGCCCGCGCCCTCGATCAGGGGTGCGGCGGCGGCGACTCCGGGGACCTCGGCGAGGCGCTCGGCGAGGTCGGCGTCGACGGGGCCGCGCGTGCCCTGGGCCTCGCCGGCGGCCGTGACGGTGACCGCGCTGCGGACGACGGCGTCCGTGCCCCGGGTGGCGCCGGTGAACATGGCGTCGAAGCTCGCGCGCAGGGTGTCGCCCATGACGAGGGTGCCGGTGAGGAAGGCGACCCCGAGGAGGACGGCGGCGAAGGTGCCGAGGAAGCGGCGGCGGTGGGCGCGGAGGGAGGAGAGCGTGAGGCGGAGGGTGGTGCGGGTGGAGCGAGTGGTGCGGGTGGAGCGCGTGGCTTGCGGAGAGCGAGTCATGCGCGTGGAGTGAGTGGTACGGGTGTTCATCTCGACGCTCCTTGGGTCGCGTCGGCCCCCGGGGCACTCCCGGCACGCGTATCGGTCGCGGGCTCGAAGGCCTTCAGGCGGTCGAGGACGCGGTCGGCCGTCGGGGCGGCCATCCGGTCGACGAGCCGCCCGTCCGCGAGGAAGATCACCTCGTCGGCGTGGGCGGCGGCGACCGGGTCGTGGGTGACCATGACGACCGTACGGCCGGTCTCGCGCACCGTACGGCCGAGCAGGCGCAGGACCTCCTCGCCGGAGCGCGAGTCGAGGTTGCCGGTGGGCTCGTCGGCGAAGACGACGTCGGGGTCGCCGACGAAGGCGCGGGCGACGGCCACCCGCTGCTGCTGTCCGCCGGAGAGCTCGCTCGGCCGGTGGTGCAGCCGGTCGCGCAGACCGACGGTGTCGACGAGCCGGTCGAACCGGGCACGGTCGGCGGTCCTCCCGGCGAGGTCGAGCGGCAGGGTGATGTTCTCCGCGACGGTCAGCGTCGGCAGGAGGTTGAAGGCCTGGAAGACGAAGCCGATGCGGTCGCGGCGCAGCAGGGTCAGGCGCCGGTCGTCGAGCGTGGACAGGTCGGTGTCACCGATGAGCGCGGCACCGGAGGTGAGGGTGTCGAGTCCGGCGGCGCAGTGCAGGAGCGTGGACTTGCCCGAGCCCGAGGGGCCCATGACGGCGGTGAAGCGGCCGGCGGGGAAGCCGACGCTCACCCCGTCCAGGGCCCTGACCTCGGTGTCGTCGCGCCCGTAGACCTTGACGGCGTCCAGGACCCGGGCGGCGTCGGTGCCCGTGCCGGGAGCGTACGTGGCCGTGGTGGTCATGTCCGGCGCCCCTTGGCGGTCGCGGCGCGGCCGAACTGCTCCTCCAGGACGGTGAGCCGCCGCCAGTACTCGTCCTCGTCGATCTCGCCGGCGGCGAAGCGGTGGCCGAGGAGCGCGATCGGCGAGTGCTCGTCGGGCCCGGCGGGGCGGCCGCCGCGTCCGGGGCGCCATCCGGCGCGGCGGGCGAGGGTGACGAGCGCCGCGACGACGGCGACCCAGACGAGAGGGAAGAGGAGGATCCACGGGCCGGGGCCCGCGTGGGCGAGGGTGTTCATGAGGGTTCAGCTCCTCGGTGCGTGTGACGCGGTGATGTCCGTGGTTCGAGAGTCGCCCGAGGAGGGGGCTGATGGCGTCGTACGGGCAGCGGCTTCTCGCGTACGACAGCGGGAGTACGTCGGGAGGGCGTGACGGCCTTCCGCCGACCTCAGGCCGGCTTGCGCCACACGGAGACGTGCTTCGCGGAGTCCTGGGCGAACGGCGTCCCCTCCCAGTCCGCGACGCGACGTTCCAGCTCGAGCCCGGCGATCCGTGCCATCAGGTCGAGCTCTGCGGGCCAGGCGTACCGGTGCCGGGAGTTCTCACGACGGTAGCGGCCGTCGTCGCCGTCGCGGGTGAAGTGGTGCGAGACGAGGATCTGCTCGACGAGGTCGAAGGTGTCGAAGCCGAGGTGCTGCTCGGAGACGTCGAACGGCACCGCGATCTGGCCGGGCGGCAGGAACCGCAGCGGCGGCACGCCCAGTTCGATGACGAAGCGGCCGCCGGGCTCCAGATGACGTGCGGCGTTGCGGAAGCACTCGACCTGCTCGTCCTGCGTGAGCAGGTTCGTGATGGTGTTGTAGACGAGATAGACCAGGGTGAACTCGCCGGGAACGACGGTGGTGGCCATGTCCCCGATGACCACGGGGAGCGTGTCCTCGTCGATCTTGCGGCGCAGCACCGCCGCCATGTGCCGGGACAGTTCGATGCCTACTACCGGCACGCCGCGTTCCCGGAGCGGGACGCCCACTCGTCCGGTCCCGATGGCGAACTCCAGCGCCTGGCCGTCTCCGGCGAGGTCGGAGAGGAAGTCCAGGGTCGGTCCGAGAACGGCGGCCGAGGACGACTCGGTCTCCTCGGCGTCGTAGCGGTCGGCGGTCTCACGGGTCCACATCTCACTGCTCGTCACAGGGGGCCACCCTGCCGGGCGTTGAGGGGCGCTGTCGACGCATTTATCTTCCACCGGCTCCGGTCACACGGTTCAGGTAGGACCGGTACGGACCCTTCAAGGCACCGCCCGGCGCTGGGAACACCACCTCGAACCGGCCCGCCGGAGGCCCGCGCCGCTCCCGTCAATCGGTCGCCCCCTCGCCGTGGGGACTGCTCGCCTTCTTCCCGTGGGGCGGCCCGGAGGCGCCCGCCGACGAGGGCGAGCGCTTCCGGGGCATGCGCCGGTCGGCCCCCCGGGCGCGGGAGCCGCGGCCCAGGACACGACCACGGCCACGACCACGGCCGGGCTGCAGTGGTGACGTTGCGTCAGACCACGGCGACGAGGGTGAGGTAGGTGATGCCGAGGGCCCGGCGGTAGCCGTTGAGCCAGCTCGAACGCTGCCGGTCGACCCGCTCGCGGGTCTCGGCGGCGAGCGGGTGATCGGGGTGGGCGGCGAGCCAGACCTCGGTGTCGTACCGGTAGCCGGACTCGAACTCCTGCCACTCGTCGGCGCTCGCCGTCTCGATCCACGCGGGCCGGAAGCCCGCCTCGATGGCGAGGTCCACGAGAGCGCCGAGGGAGAGGTGGTCGCCCGTGCGGGCGCCGGGCCACATGGCGGCCAGCTCCTTGTCCGTCGGGGGGCGCTCCCAGAAGCCCTCGCCCAGCACGACCCGGCCACCGGGCCGGACCAGTCGACGGAGTTCCCGGAGGGCGACGGCGGGGTCGTGCCCCTCCTTGGGGTTGCAGAGCGCCTGGCTCGACCCGAGGCAGAGGATCGCGTCGACGGGGCCCCGGTCGGTGCCGAGCGCCGACTCCTCGACGAAGAGGACACGGTCGGCGAGACCGCGCTCCTCGGCGAGGGCCCGGCCCCTGGCCAGGTCCTCGGCGTTGATGTCGAGCCCGGTCCCCTTGGCCTCCGGCGCGCTCTCCAGGACACGGAGGAGCAACTCGCCCCAGCCGCAACCGATGTCGAGCACGTCGGCGGGTTGGGCGGCGGCGAGCCGCTCGATCATGCGGGTGGCGCGGGCCTCGGACAGCGGGCCGTGGAAGGTAAGGCTGCCGAGGCGCGGGGGAAGGTCTGAGTCAGAAGTGATCACGAGGCGGAAGGCTACGTCGTACGCCCTCCCCCGCCCACTTCATTTTCGCGACCCCGCGAGGAACAGGCTCTGTCGGGGATCCTGTGATGTCTCACAGGGCGGCGGCCATGGCCAGGCCTCGGCTCTGCCAGGCGTTGTCGGCGCCACGTACGGGATCTTGAGACCACGAGCAGCCCATGGCAGGCTCGTGCCGCATGAACGATGAATTCGCGAAAGCCAACCTGCACGGGAGACTGCGGCGGGACCGCGAGGCGCTGCTCTGGAAACTCGACGGCTTGTCCGAATACGACGCCCGCCGACCTTTGACAGCGACCGGGACCAACCTCCTCGGTCTGGTCAAGCACGTGGCCACCGTCGAGGCCCGGTACTTCGGCGAGGTCTTCGACCGCCCTTCCCCGGAACCGCTGCCCCGGTGGCAGGACTCCGACGGCAGCGATCAGTGGGCGACCGAGGACGAGACCCGCGATCAGATCATCGGGTTCTACCGGCGTACGTGGGAACACTCGGACGCGACGATCAACGAGCTTCCCCTCGACGCCCCCGGCCACGTGCCGTGGTGGCCGGAGCCTTTTTCCCACACGAACCTGTTCGCCGTCATGGTCCATGTCCTCGGCGAGTCCATCCGGCATGCCGGGCACGCCGACATCCTGCGCGAGGGCCTCGACGGCCGGACCGGATTGCGCGCCGAACACGAGAAGCAGATCGACGAGGAAGCCCGTGCGGCCTACTGCGCGAAGATCGAGCAGGCCGCCAGGTCGGCCGCACCGATCTAGGGGCCCTCGGACGCGCCCTGAACAGTCGGCCCGGCCTTCCTCAGCCACACCCCTTCGCGACCGCCTCGCGGACCGCGGGGGCGATCTCACGGGCCCAGCGCGCGAGGGTGTCGATGTCCTGCGTACCGCCGCCTGGAGAGAAGAGGACGAAGCCCGAGGCGCCGTGTTCCAGGACGGCGCCGGTGAGTTCCTCCACCCACTGGTCGACGGAGCCGCCGATCCAGCACCCGTCGCCGTCGCGGGTGGCGGTCAGCGGCCGCTCGGTGACGCGCCCCGGGAGGTTGAAGACGGTGCGTACGTCACGGGGGTCGCGGCCCACCGCTGCCGCCGCCTCGTCGACGACGGGCCGTGAGGTCCGGTACCGCTCGCTGTGCCGGTCCGCCGCGTGACCGGGGAGCCAGCCATCGGCGACCCGGCCGGTGGCGGCCAGGGACTTCCGGCCGCCGGAGAGCGCGGAGAGCGCGGTGACCGTCCGGTCGGAGCCCCGGGGAACGCCGCTCAGGCGGGTTCCCGGCCCAGCGCGGCCAGGGGGTCGTCGAGCACCGGCTGCCAGGCCAGTTCGGCCGCCCCGACCAGGCTGTTGTGGTCCAGGGTGCACGGCAGGATCGGGACGCCGCCGCTGCGGCCCCAGAGGCTGCGGTCGGCGACGACCGCGCGGAGGCGCTCGGGGTCGGCGTCGAGGAGCTCCCGGTGGAGCCCGCCGAGGATGATCCGGTCCGGATTGAGGATGTTCACCAGGCCGGCGAGGCCGAGCCCCAGACGGTCGATCAGTTCCCCGACGGCCACCCGCACACCCGGGTCGTCGCGGTTCGTCCGCAGCAGGTCACGGGCCTGCTGGAGCAGCGAGACCTCCGGGCCGGGGTCACGGCCGGCGACCATCAGGAAGGCGAGCGGGTCGGTCTCGACGTCGAGGCAGCCGCGGCTGCCGCAGTGACAGGGACGGCCCTCCGGGTTCACCGTCAGATGGCCGACCTCCAGGGCGAGGCCCGAGCTGCCGGTGTGCAGACGGCCGTCGAGGACGAGGGCACCACCGACGCCCCGGTGGCCGGTGGCCACGCAGAGGAGGTCGCGGGCGCCGCGCCCGGCACCGTGCCGGTGCTCGGCGAGGGCCGCGAGGTTGACGTCGTTGCCGGTGAAGGCCGGACCCTCGATGCCGGCGGCCCGTACCCGCTCGGCGAAGATCTCCCGGACCGGCGCCCCGGCGGGCCAGGCGAGGTGGAGCGGGTTGAGCGCGGTGCCCTCGGGTTCGGCGACGGCGGAGGGCGCGGCGAGGCCTGCGCCGACGCAGCGGCGCCCGGTCTCCCGGAGCAGGGCGGCGCCGGCGTCGACCACGGCGCCGAGGACCTGGGCGGGGTCGGCGGAGACGGTGACACAGCCGGGGGCCGTGGCGACGATGGTGCCGCCGAGGCCGACGAGCGCGGCGCGGAACCCGTCCGCGTGGACCTGGGCGGCGAGGGCGACGGGGCCCTTCTCGTCGACGGCGAGCCGGTGGGAGGGACGGCCCTGGGAGCCGGCGGCGGCACCGGGGTTGGAGTCGACGCGGATGAGGCCCAGCGCCTCCAACTCGGCGGCGACCGCGCCCGCGGTGGCCCGGGTGACGCCGAGTTCGGCGGTGAGGACGGCCCGTGTCGGAGCCCTTCCGGTGTGCACCAGCTCCAGCGCGGGGCCGAGCGCGTTGCGCCCCCTGTCCAGCCGAGTCCGGGTCGTCGTCGCCTTGCCGTTCATGGGGGCGAGTCTCCCATGATCGGACCCACGACCGGACCCGCACCCCGGCCCGACGCCACCGACGGACACCCCGAGCGGGCCGCGCCGCCGACCGGGCACGACCGGACCACCGACGGGCCGGCGGTCGACCCGCCTTCGACCCCTCGCCCCGTCTCGATCCCGCGCCGCGCCGCCTCGTTCCCGGGCCGACCCCGCCTCGTTCCCGGGCCGACCCCGCCTCGTTCCCGTGCCGACCCCGCCTCGTTCCCGCGCCGCCCGCCGCACCGGCCACCCGTCGACCTCACACCGGCCCGCGTGCCGGCCGGTTGAATCCGGGGCCCGTCTCCCCCTATCCTGAGTTTGTGCCGCTACTAAACAAAGTACGGACGGCCGCACCGGGGGGCCTCGGCGGAGACACCGCCATCCACTCCCTGTCCCGCCTCCGCTCCGCCCTGACCCTCTTCTTCGCCCTCGACGGATTCCTCTTCGCCGGCTGGGTGGTCCGCATCCCCGCCGTCAAGCAGCAGACCGGCGCCTCGGCGGGTGACCTCGGGCTCGCCCTCCTGGGCGTGTCCGCGGGAGCGGTCGTGACCATGACCCTGACGGGGCGGCTCTGCCGCCGCTTCGGCAGCCACGCCGTCACCGTCGCCACCGCCGTCCTGCTCTCCCTCTCGGTCGCCCTGCCGGCGCTCACCCGGTCCCCGCTCGCCCTCGGCCTCGTCCTGCTCGTCTTCGGCGCCGCGTACGGCGGGATCAACGTCGCCATGAACAGCGCGGCCGTGGACCTGGTGACCGCGCTGCGCCGCCCGGTGATGCCGAGCTTCCACGCCGCGTTCAGCCTCGGCGGCATGCTCGGTGCGGGCATCGGCGGGCTCCTCGCCGGAAGCCTGTCACCTGGCACCCACCTCCTCGGTCTCACCGTCGTCGGACTGGCCCTGACGGCCGTCGCCGGGCCCGTACTCCTGCGCCACCCCGCCCCCGTCCTGCCCGAAGCCCTCCCACGCGGGCCGGAGGCCGAGCCCGGGAAGCCGTCCGGGCCCGGGAAGCCGTCCGGGCCCGGGAAGCCGTCCGGGCCCGGGAAGCCGTCGCCGGCGGCACGCCGTACCGTCCTCGTCTTCGGCGTGATCGCGCTCTGCACCGCGTACGGCGAAGGAGCGCTGGCCGACTGGGGTGCGCTCCACCTCGAACAGGACCTGGGCGCCCACCCCGGAGTGGCCGCGGCCGGGTACTCCGTCTTCGCCCTGACCATGACCGCCGGCCGGCTTTCCGGGACGCTGCTCCTGGAGCGGCTCGGCCAGACCCGTACGCTCGTCGCAGGCGGGGCCACGGCCGCCGCGGGCATGCTCCTCGGCGCGCTCGCCCCGACCGTCTGGGCCACGCTCCTCGGCTTCGCGGTCACCGGCCTCGGGCTCGCCAACATCTTCCCCGTCGCGGTCGCCCGCGCGGGCGCGGTCGCCGGTCCCGGCGGGGTGGCGACGGCGTCCACCCTCGGCTACGGGGGCATGCTGCTCGGCCCGCCGTCCATCGGGTTCCTCGCCGACTGGTTCTCCCTGCCGGTGGCACTCACCACGGTCGCGGCGCTCGCCGCCGGTGCCGCGGCGATGGGCTACTGGGCCAGGAACGCGGCTTCCCAGCAGGCAAGTTGAGCACCCGTACTCCAGCGGACACCGCAAGGTCGCGCGACACCCCGGCCGACCAGTTCGCCCCGTAGCCGCGTAGCCCCGCCGACAGACACAGCCACGGCCGCGTGAGACGCCCGGCGCCCTTCGCCACCGCCGGGCGTCGGCGTCGGGCGTCGGGCGTCAGGCGTCAGGCGTCCAGCTTCGGACACCCGGCGGGCGGCATCGGGCGGGCGGCATCAGGCACCCGCCATCACGCCTCGCCGTCCAGCATCCGGGTCAGCACCTCGCGCTGCAGCGGCCGCACCTCGGCATGGCGCGCGAGTCCCTTCTCCGTGACGATCACCCGCACCCCGCGCCGGTCCTCGGGGCACATCCCCCGCGCCACCAGGCCGTCCTTCTCCAGCCGTGCGATCAGCCGGGACAGTGCGCTCTGGCTGAGATGGACCCGCCCGGCGAGCTCCTGGACGCGCCAGGAGGCCGGGGTGTCCTCGCTCCCACCCTCGGCCAGGACGTCGAGGACTTCGAAGTCGCTGGCACCGAGTCCGTACGGCTGCAGCGCCCGGTCGAGCTCGCAGGTCGTCCGGGCGTGCAGGGCGAGGACGTCACGCCACTCGTCCACGAGCGCGCGTTCGGACTTGTTCGCTGCCATGACCGCACGTTAGCAGAAACAACCCCTTTTGTTGCACGGGAATTAAATGCGCTTGCATTCAATGCACGTGCATGTACCGTGCTGCCCATGACCTCTCCGCTCACCGCCGCACCCACGGCCGCCGCGCAGGAACGCTGGAGTCCGCGGCTCTGGGGCACCCTTCTCGTCCTCTGCGCCGCGATGTTCCTCGACGCCCTCGACGTCTCCATGGTCGGCGTCGCCCTGCCCTCGATCGCCGCCGATCTCGACCTCTCCACCGCCACCCTCCAGTGGATCGTGAGCGGCTACATCCTCGGCTACGGCGGCCTGCTGCTCCTCGGCGGCCGCGCGGCCGACCTCCTCGGCCGCCGACGCGTCTTCCTGATCGCGCTCGCCGTCTTCGCCCTCGCCTCGCTCCTCGGCGGGCTCGTCGACTCCGGCCCGCTCCTGATCGCCAGCCGCTTCATCAAGGGCCTCAGCGCCGCCTTCACCGCCCCCGCCGGCCTGTCGATCATCACGACGACCTTCCAGGAGGGTCCGCAGCGCAACCGGGCCCTGTCGATCTACACCACCTGCGCCGCCACCGGCTTCTCCATGGGCCTGGTCCTGTCCGGCCTGCTCACCGAGCTGAGCTGGCGCTGGACCATGCTGCTTCCCGCCCCCGTCGCCCTGATCGCCCTCGTGTTCGCGCTGCGCCTCATCCCGCACAGCCCCCGCGAGAAGGCCGCCGGCGGCTATGACCTGCCGGGCGCCGTCACCGGTACGGCCGCGATGCTGCTGCTCGTCTTCACCGTCGTCCAGGCCCCCGAGGCCGGCTGGACCTCCGCCCGCACCCTGCTCTCGTTCCTGGCGTCCGCCGCCCTCCTCGTCGCCTTCGTCCTGATCGAGCGGCGCAGCGCCAGTCCGCTCGTACGGCTGGGGGTCCTCAGGTCCGGCTCCCAGGTCCGCGCCCAGCTCGGCGCGGCCGCGTTCTTCGGCTCGTACGTGGCCTTCCAGTTCATCGTGACCCAGTACATGCAGTCACTGCTCGGCTGGTCCGCGCTCCAGACGGCGCTGGCCTTCCTCCCGGCCGGCGTCCTCGTGGCGCTCTCCTCCACGAAGATCGGCGGGATCGTCGACCGTTTCGGCACGCCCCGGGTGATCGCCGTGGGCTTCACACTGCTCGTCGTCGCGTACGCGCTCTTCCTGCGGATCTCGCTGACCCCGCAGTACGCGGCCGTGATCCTGCCCTCGATGCTGCTGCTCGGCGCCGCCTGCGCACTGGTCTTCCCCTCGCTCAACATCCAGGCCACCAACGGCGTGGACGACGACGAGCAGGGCATGGTCTCGGGGCTGCTCAACACCTCGATCCAGGTCGGCGGTGCGATCTTCCTCGCCGTGATCACCGCCGTCATCACCGCGGACGGGGACGCGTCGGCCTCCCCGCAGGCGGCACTGGACAGCTTCCGCCCGGGTCTGGCCGTGGTCACCGCCATCGCCCTGGCCGGACTCCTGGTCACCCTGCCGGGCCTCCGGAAGCAGCGGAACGTCACCGAAACGGTCGTGGTGGCGCGCTCCGCGGCACCCGCCGACTCCCCGGCGAAGGTCGCGGTCCGCGACTGAGCCCCGATCGGCCGGGCCGACGGCTCCACGGCGCGGAGCGGCGCCGTCAGCCCAGCCATCCGGGCCGCACCAGGCCCGACTCATAGGCGAGTACGACGAGTTGGGCGCGGTCCCGGGCTCCCAGCTTCACCATGGCACGGCTCACATGGGTTTTGGCGGTCAGCGGGCTGACGACCAGTCGGCGGGCGATCTCCTCGTTCGAGAGCCCGATGCCCACCAGGGCCATCACCTCCCGCTCCCGCTCCGTCAGCGCCCCGAGCACGGCCGTCGCCCCCGGGGCCTTGGAGCGCGCCGCGAACTCCTCGATCAGCCGGCGGGTCACCCCCGGGGAGAGCAGCGCGTCCCCGTGGACGACGGCCCGCACCGCCCGCAGCAGCTCCTCCGGTTCGGTGTCCTTGACGAGGAAGCCGGAGGCGCCGGCGCGGATCGCCTCGAAGACGTACTCGTCGAGTTCGAAGGTCGTCAGCATCACGACCCGTACCTCCGCGAGCTCGGGGTCGTCGGTGATGCGCCGGGTGGCTTCGAGGCCGTCGAGCCGCGGCATCCGGATGTCCATGAGGACGACGTCCGGGCGCAGGGACCGCACCCGCTCCACGGCCTCGTCGCCGTCCGCCGCCTCCCCCGTCACCTCGATGTCCGGCTGGGCGTCGAGCAGCGCCCGGAACCCCGCCCGGACCAGCGACTGGTCGTCGGCGAGCAGCACACGGATCACGAGATCTCCTCGGTACGGAGCGGGAGCACGGCATGGACGCGGAAGCCACCGTCCGGCCTGGCCCCCGCCTCGATCGTGCCACCCAGGGCCGCGGCCCGCTCCCGCATTCCGGCGAGTCCGTTGCCGCTGCCGCCCGCCTCGGTGCCGGTGGCCGGGCCGTCGTCGTCGATGCGCAGGTCGAGACGGTCGGGGCCCTGCGCGATCTCCACCCGGGCGGTACGGGAGCCGGAGTGGCGGACCACGTTGGTGAGCGCCTCCTGCACGATCCGGAAGGCCGCGAGGTCGGCGCCGGGCGGCAGGGCGGCGGCCGGCGGCTCCGCTCCGTACGGGCCGCTCGTCGTGACCGTGACGGCGAGACCCGCGGCCGCCGCCTGCTCGACGAGTTCGGGGAGGCGGGCCAGCCCGGGGGCCGGCGCGCGGGGCGCGTCGCCGGGGGTACGGAGGGTGTCGAGGACCTGCCGCACCTCGCCGAGCGCCTCCTTGCTGGCCGCCTTGATGGTGGTCAGCGCGGTGCGGGCCTGCTCGGGGTCGGCGTCGAGCAGGGCGAGTCCGACCCCCGCCTGCACGTTGATCACGGAGATCGAGTGGGCGAGCACGTCGTGGAGTTCACGCGCGATACGGAGCCGCTCCTCGTCGGCGCGGCGCCGCTCGGCCGCGGCTCGCTCGGCCCGCTGCTGCGCCCCCTGCTCACGCCGGACCCGTACGAGCTCGGAGGCGGCGAGTACGGCCACGGCGAAGGCGCCCGCGGGCAGCTCCTGCCCCCAGGGCGCGGGGCCGTCACCGGTCGGGGGAAGCCACCGGTAGAGCCAGTGCGACAGCGCCAGATGACCCGCCCACAGCAGCCCGAGGGCCCACCAGGCGGCGGTCCTGTGACCGTGCACGACGGCGGCGAAACAGGCGACGGCGACGAGGACGAAGACCGGTCCGTACGGGTACCCGGCCGCGAGGTAGCCGAGGGTGACGGCCGCGACGCCGAACACGACCGGCACGGGCCGACGGTGACGGAACACCAGCGGCGCCGCCCCGAGCAGCAGCAGTGCCCGTCCGAGCGCGTCGAGCGTCTCCCGGTCGGGCTGGTTCCGCGCGGCGAACCCGGTCCCCGCCATGACGAGCACGGCGATCACCAGCGTGGACCGCCACGGCAGTTCGCCCGCGTCCGGCTCCTCGGCCCACCACCCCCGGCGCGCCCGGCCCATGCCCTCGCCACCGCGCCCGGCGGTCCGTTTCTCGTCCATACCCGCCACGCTATCCGCGTCCGCCCGACGGGGACGTCACCCCGACGGGGTGGTCACCCGTACTCCCGCCGGAGTAGGAGGGCGGCGTGCGGGTGTGGGTGCGGAGTACGGGGACGGGGGACGGGGACGGCGTACGAGGACGGGGTACGGGGACGTGGGTGGCGCACGGGGACGGGGTACGGGGACGGGCGTGGCCTACGGGGGACGGGCCCGGGTACGGGGCCGCGGCGGGCTCGTCAGCCGCGCGGGAGGAGGCCCACGTCCTGGCCGAGGCGGCGGGCGGCGGCCGTGAAGAAGGTGTCGCGGTCCTCGACGAGGCGGTTGAACTGGCCGAACACCTCGAAGGAGACCACGCCGAACAGGTGCGACCAGGCCGCCACCAGAGCGACGACGAGGGCCGGTGGGAGGTCCGGGGCGACCTCGGCGGCGAGACGGACGGCTTCGGGACGGAGCGCGTCCGGGAGCGGGGGCAGGGCGACGCCCTCGCCCGCGTGCGCCTCGCGGACGATGCCGACGAGCACGAGACCGGCACGGGCGGCCGGGGCATTGGTGTCCTGGGGTGCGGTGTAGCCGGGAACGGGTGAGCCGTAGATGAGCGCGTACTCGTGCGGGTGGGCGACGGCCCAGGCGCGGACGGCCCGGCAGACGGCGGTCCAGCGGACGAGGGGGCGCAGTCCCGCGGTCTCGGCGGCCGCGATCTCGGCGGCGGCGCCCAGGGAGTCGTACGCGTCGACGATGAGGGCGGTGAGCAGGTCGTCGCGGCTGGGGAAGTACCGGTAGAGCGCCGAGGACACCATGCCCAGCTCGCGGGCGACGGCGCGCAGGGACAGCTTGGCGGCCCCCTCGGCGGCCAGCTGGGCGCGGGCCTCGGCCTTGATGGCGGCGGTGATCTCGATACGGGCGCGGGCTCGGGCTCCCCTGACGGTACTCATGGAGAGCAGTGTGCCACTTGTGGAGCACTGGACCATAACAAGAGCAGTGCTCTTGCTTGAGAGCGCCGCTCCGTGCACACTGGAGGAGTCAAGCGAGAGCACTGCTCACACTTTGCCGCCCCAGCTGCCCAGGAGGACCCCATGTCCGCTCAGCCCGCCGCCTCCGGTACGCCCACCGACCCCACTGGGCTCACCAGCCCCGCCACTCCCGCCACCCCCACAGGCCCCACCAGCCCCACCGCGCACGTCATCAAGCCCGGCTGGTTCACCGTGAACGTCCTCAACCGCGCCGTCGCATGGATGACCCGTCGGGGCATCAGTGTCTGGGGCTCCCGGGTCCTCGCCGTCCGAGGCCGCAAGAGCGGCGAATGGCGCCGCACCCCCGTCAACCTCCTGACGGTGGACGGCGCCCAGTACCTCGTGGCCCCGCGCGGCCACGTCCAGTGGACCCACAACATGCGTGCCGCCGGCGGCGGTCGGCTGCACCTCGGCAAGCACGCCCAGGACTTCACCGCCGTCGAGCTGAGCGACGACGACAAGCCCGCACTGCTCCGCGCCTACCTCAAGCGCTGGAAGGCCGAGGTCGGCGTCTTCTTCGGCGGGGTCGGCCCCGACTCCTCCGACGCGGAACTCCGCGCCATCGCGCCGAAGCACCCCGTCTTCCGCATCACGACGACGGGCCCCGCCACCCCGGCCGCATGAACCGGCCGGGGCAGCGAAGCCCGTACGCGTCGACGACGCCGAAAGCGATGATCCGTCAGACCTGGTCCGCGGCCTCGGCAGCCCCGGCGGCCCCGGTGGTCTCCGCCCCGTCCGCTCCGTCCGCGCCCTTCGCAGCCGTGGCGCTCCGGGTGCCGTCCGGGCCTTCCGTGCCTTCCGTGCCCTTCGCAGCCGTGGCCTCCGCCGCCTCTCCCGTGTCCGGGAGCTCCTGGCCGTCGGCCTCGGCCCCGGACCCCGCGCGCTCCCGCGCCGTGACGCCGCGACCCGCCGGGCCGACGCCCGCCGAGGTGTCCATCCGCTTGTCCAGGATCTCCAGCGCCCGCCGGGCCATGCCGTTCGAGCGGACCATGCCACCGAGCGTGGCCGAGCCCCGCGTGATGTCGGCGAAGGCGTTCCAGGCGGGGCGGAAGCCCGTGATCGTGGCGTGCAGCAGCCCCGGGCGCCGCTCGAAGAGCGCGAGCATCCGGCGCCCGACCGCCATCTCCACGCCGAGGCCCGCCTTGATGGCGAAGGCGTAGTTCAGTGCCTGGCGCCGGGCGTCGACCGCGTCGTTCGCCTCGGCGACCCTGACCGCCCACTCCCCCGCGAGGCGCCCCGAGCGGAGCGCGTACGAGATGCCCTCGCGCGTCCACGGCTCCAGGAGTCCGGCCGCGTCACCACAGACCAGGACCCGGCCGCGGGAGAGCGGCGAGTCGTCGCTGCGGCAGCGCGTCAGGTGCCCGGAGGAGATCGTGGGCTCGAAGCCGGCGAGACCGAGCCGGGCGACGAAGTCCTCCATGTACCGCTTGGTGGCGGCGCCCTCGCCGCGCGCCGAGATGACGCCGACGGTCAGCGTGTCGCCCTTGGGGAAGACCCACCCGTAACTGCCGGGCATCGGGCCCCAGTCGATGAGGACGCGGCCCTTCCAGTCCTCGGCCACGGACGGCGGCACCGGGATCTCCGCCTCCAGGCCCAGGTCGACCTGGCCGAGCTTCACCCCCACATGTGCCCCTATGCGGCTGGCACTGCCGTCGGCGCCGACGACCGCCCGCGCGAGGACGGTCTCGCCGTCGGCGAGGACGACCGCGACGGTCCGCCGGTCCGGCACGGACGGACCGTGCTGCTCGACCCGGCTCACCGTGGCGCCGGTCCGCAGCTGGGCGCCCGCCTTCTGGGCGTGCTCGACGAGCTGCGCGTCGAACTCCGGCCGGTTGATGAGCCCGAAGAGCATCCGGCGCGAGCGGCGGGTGCGGGCGAAACGGCCGTCCAGGGAGAAGGTGACGGCGTGCACCCGGTCCTGGAGGGGCAGTTCGAAGCCGGGCGGAAGGGAGTCCCGGGAGGGGCCGATGATGCCGCCGCCGCAGGTCTTGTACCGGGGCAGCTCCGACTTCTCCAGGAGCAGGACCCGGCGGCCGGCGACCGCCGCCGCGTAGGCCGCGGACGCGCCGGCCGGGCCGGCGCCGACCACGACCACGTCCCAGACCTCCGCCGCCTCGTCCGCGCCCACGTCCTCGGGCACCGCGCCCTCGGGAACAGGGGCGCCGGGGGTGTCGGCGGCATCGGGGATGTCGGCGGCGTCGGGGATGCTCGCGGCGTCGGCGGTGTTGGCGGCGTTGGCGGCGTTCTCGGGACCGGCGTTCTCTACGTGCTCGCTGCTCACGATGTGCTTCTGCTCCTGATCCGACCGGTGGTCTGCTCTCGACGCATCCTACGGCGCGGTAGCCGGGGGCCCCGCGCCGTAGGATCTGCGGTGCGTTCGCCGTACCACGACATACGGAGAACGCCGTCCTTACGTCGTAACGTCGCACCCACCAGGAGCGTGCCCATGACCGCGAATCCGATCGCCGAGACCGTCCGGTCCCTGATGCCCCGCGCCAAGGCCGAGCTCACCGAACTCGTGGCCTTCGAGTCGGTGGCGGACGAGGCCGTGGCGCCCCGCAGCGAGTGCGAGGCGGCGGCGAACTGGGTCGCGGACGCGCTGCGCGCCGAGGACTTCCAGGACGTGGCGCTGCTCGACACGCCTGACGGTTCGCAGGCCGTGTACGGCATCCTGCCCGGCCCGGCCGGCGCGCCGACCGTCCTCCTCTACGCGCACTACGACGTGCAGCCGAAGCTGGACGAGTCCGCCTGGCTGACCCCGCCGTTCGAACTGACCGAGCGGAACGGCCGCTGGTACGGGCGCGGCACCGCCGACTGCAAGGGCGGCTTCATCCTGCACCTGCTCGCGCTGCGCGCCCTGAAGGCGAACGGCGGCGTCCCGGTGACGGTCAAGATGATCGTCGAGGGTTCGGAGGAGCAGGGCACCGGCGGTCTGGAGCGGTACGCGGAGCAGCACCCGGAGGTGCTGGCCGCCGACACGATCGTGATCGGCGACGCGGGCAACTTCCGCGTGGGTCTGCCGACGGTGACCGCGACCCTGCGCGGTATGACGATGATCCGGGTGCAGATCGACACCCTGGAGGGCAACCTGCACTCCGGTCAGTTCGGCGGCGCCGCGCCGGACGCGCTCGCCGCGCTGATCCGGGTCCTCGACTCGCTGCGCGGCCCCGACGGCTCGACCGTCATCGACGGCCTCCCGGGCGACAAGGCGTGGGAGGGCCTCCAGTACCCGGAGGAGGACTTCCGCAAGGACGCGAAGGTCCTCTCGGGCGTGGCCCTGCCGGGTGCCGGCACCGTCGCGGACCGGATCTGGGCGCGCCCGGCCGTGACCGTCATCGGCATCGACTGCCACCCGGTGGCCGGCGCGACCCCGTCGATCCCGGCGTCGGCCCGTGCGCAGATCAGCCTGCGGGTGCCGCCCGGTCAGGACGCCGTCGAGGCGACGAAGCTGCTCTTCGCCCACATCGAGAAGCACACGCCGTGGAACGCCCGGGTGTCCCTGGAGCAGGTCGGCCAGGGCCAGGCCTTCCAGGCGGACACGTCGAGCCCGGCGTACGCGTCGATGGCGGACGCGATGAGGATCGCGTACCCCGGTCAGGAGATGCAGACGGCGGGCATGGGCGGCTCGATCCCGCTGTGCAACACGCTGGCCTCGCTCTACCCGGAGTCGGAGATCCTGCTGATCGGTCTGAGCGAGCCGGAGGCGCAGATCCACGCGCCCAACGAGTCGGTCTCGCCGGAGGAGCTGGAGCGGCTCTCGGTCGCCGAGGCGCACTTCCTCGTCAACTACGCCCGCTCGAAGCAGGTCTGACGGTCTGACACCGGGGTCTGATTCAGCGCTCGGCGAAGCTCGCCGAGAGCGTATTGCCGTGCGGCGGACCCACGCGGGCCTTCGGGGCTGCGTAGGTTCGCCGTATGGAACTCCTCACGATCACCCCACGGCTGCATCTCCTCGACTTCTCCATCGGCCAGGCCTATCTCTGGCGGGACGAGGAAGAGCTGACGCTCATCGACGCCGGCTGGGCGGGCTCTGCCGACGCGACGACGGCGGCGATACGGGCGGCGGGCCTGGATCCGGACCTGCTGCGCCGGATCGTCCTGACCCACTGCCACCGGGACCACGTCGGCGCGGCGCAGGAGTTGGCGGACCGCCACGGCGCCGAGATCCTCGCCCACCGCCTGGACGCCCCCGTGATCAGGGGCGAGGACCCGGTCCCCGAGCCGGACCTCCTGGAGTGGGAACTCCCGCTGTACGAGCACGGTCTGACCGTGCCGGTGGCGCCGCCGACCCGGGTGGACCGGGAGGTGGAGGACGGCGAGGAGCTCGGCTTCGGCGACGGCGCGGTGGCGGTCCACACGCCGGGCCACACACCCGGCTCCCTCGCGGTTCATCTCCCCCGCCACGGCGTGCTGTTCACCGGTGACACGGTGGCGTCGGTGCAGGGCGTGACCTTCGGCGTCTTCCATGTCGACCGGCCCCTCGCCATGGAATCGATGCGCCGCCTCGCGAAACTGGCCCCCACGGTGCTCTGTTGCGGTCACGGCGCCCCGGTGACCACGGACACGGCGGACCGGCTCGCGGCCGCGGCCGACCAGAAGGGAACGGTGTGATCGTGGCACCTTCGCCCCGCACCACCACCGACCAGGCGCCGGCCGATCCGGCCGCCGCCGACGACGCCCTCGCCACGCAGCCGATCGGCTACTGGAGCGGCCTCGCCCACACGGCCGTCACACGGCATCTGCGCGACGCCATGGCGAGGGACGACGTCACGCAGCCGCAGTACTGGGTGCTCAACCGCGTGAACGGCGGGCCCGCGGCGCCGAGCCGCGAGGAGGTGGTCGACCAGTTGACCCACCTCGCCGACGGGCCGCACGAGATCGGGCGCGCCGTCGACCAGCTGCTGCACCGCGGCTGGCTCCGGATGGACGACGACGCCGGGCGCCTGCGCCTCACCGAGACGGGCGAGGCCGCCCGCGTACGGATCCGTCAGCTGGTGACCGAGCTCCGCGCCGAGGTCCACGAGGGCATCGACGACGAGGAGTACGTGGCCGCGCTGAAGGTCCTGCGCCGAATGGTCGCCAACATCCGGGGTGGCGCGGGCGGTTGACGGGCACGGCGGCGCGGCGGGCCCGTCCCGCCACTCCGCGCTCACCCCACCGGGACCCCGGCCTCCAGGTTGAGCACGGTGCCGCGTTCGCGGGCGCGCAGGGCCCAGTGGAGTCGGTCGTAGCGGACGGGAGGCAGGAGGCCGGCGGCCTCCTCCTCGGTGACGAAGCGCCAGCCGCGGAGTTCGGAGCCGGGGAGGCGGAGGCGCGCGGTCTCGGCGGCGCCGAGCCTGCCGCCGTCGAAGAGGAGCCGGAGGCCGCCGTATCCCGGTGGCTGGGGCCGTTCCCAGTCGACGAGCAACAGGCGGGGTACGGCGTCGAGTTCGAGCCCGATCTCCTCGGCCACCTCCCGCATCCCGGCGCGGGCCGGGGGTTCGCCCGGTTCGACGACGCCGCCGGGGAACTCCCAACCGGGCTTGTACGTGGGGTCGACCAGCAGGAAGCGGTCCTCCTCGTCGAAGAGCAGGACGCCGGCGGCGAGGGTCTCGCCGGTCGGCTCGGGCGTCTGGACGATCCCGGAGGGGGCGGCCCGGTCGGCCCGGACCGCGTCGGCGACGGCCCGGGCGGCCTCGGCCACGGTGAGCCGCGAGGTGTCGAGGACGTACGCGTCCCCGGCGAGCCAGTCGAGCGCGGCGCGGTACGGCGGGATGTGGCCGTGGCACCACTGGCGTACGCGGGCGTCGGCCTCGGGTTCGCCGTACTCGGCCCGGCCGTCGATCCGCTGACGCAGGATCGTTTCCTCCGGTGCGAGCAGGACATGGCGCACATCGATGCGGCGGGCGGCGAGCGCGCCGAAGATCTCGTCCCGGTACTCCTGCCGGAGCAGGGTCATGGGGACGACGAGCACTCCGCCGACCTCGGCGAGCAGGGCGGCGGCGGTGTCGACCACCATGCGCCGCCAGATCGCCAGGTCCTGGTAGTCCTCGACCTCGGCGAGCCGCTTCGCCGGCAGCAGCCGGGTCATGGCCCCGCCGATCAGCTCGGGGTCGTACAGAGTGCTGCGCGGGATCAGATCGACCAGCTCGCGCGCGGTACTGGACTTTCCCGCGCCGAACGCACCGTTGATCCAGACGATCACGATTCCCCCTTTTCGGTAGCCCCCAGTGGCTTGCCCGCAACACCCTGCCACGAAAACCACGAACACATGTCCGGGGACGGGCGCGCCGGTTCGGCCGGAGCCGGCGCCGACGGGACCGGGGCGAACACCGGTTGGACGGGGGTGAACGCCGGTTGGACGGGGGTGAACGCCGGTTGGACCGGGCGAGCGGGCCCGTCGGAGCGTGCGTGCGTGTGTGTGCCGCTTCGGCCGGGGCGGGCCGTCGGGGATCAGCAGGCGCGGCGGGGCCGGGCTCCCCCGCTCCCCGCGCACCCGGCCGCCGCCGCGGCGCCCAACAGGCCCGCGTCGGTGCCCGTTTCCGCCGGGACGACCGTCAGGTCCCGTACGAAGGAGAGCGTCGCGTAGGTCCCGAGGCTGCGCCTGAGCGGGCCGAAGAGGACCTCGCCCGCTCCCGCCACCCCGCCGCCGACGACCGCGACGTCGACCTCGACGAGGGTCGCGGTGGCGGCGATGCCCGCCGCGAGCGCCTGCGCGGCCCGCTCGAAGGACGCGACCGCGACGGGGTCCCCCGCGTGTGCGGCGACGGCCACCGCCGCCGCGGAGACGTCGCCGTCCCGCCCCGGCCGCCAGCCGTTCTCCAGGGCGCGGCGGGCGATGGACGGGCCGCTGGCGAGGCGCTCGACGCAGCCGCGTCCGCCGCAGGGGCAGAGGTCTCCGTCCAGATCGACAGAGATGTGCCCGAGGTGACCGGCGTTGCCGGTGGGACCGGGATGAAGCCGGCCGTCGAGGACGAGACCGCCGCCGACGCCCGTGGAGACCACGAGGCACAGCGCGTTGTCGTGGCCGCGCGCCGCGCCGAGCCAGTGTTCGGCGGCGGCCATGGCGACTCCGTCACCGACCAGGGTGACCGGGCGCCCGCCGGTCACGTGGCGGACCCGCTCGACGAGCGGGAAGTCGCGCCAGCCCGGCACGTTCACCGGGCTCACGGTCCCCCGCGCCGCGTCGACCGGGCCGGCGCTGCCGATGCCGACCGCCCCGGCCCCCGCCCAGAGCGGCGAGGCGGCGAGCTCTCCGAGCACTGCTTCGACGGCCCGCATGACCGTCTCGCCGTCCTCCCGCGCGGGCGTCGGCCGTCGGGCACGCGCCCGGAGCCGCCCCTCGCCGTCGACCAGCGCCCCGGCGATCTTCGTGCCGCCGATGTCGAGTGCGACCACGAGACCGGGGACGAGGCCGGTGGCGGGGTCGGTGCGCATGGGGATGGGGCCTCCAGTCGGCAGCCGGGAGTGGCCGAG
Source organism: Streptomyces sp. NBC_00094 (assembly GCF_026343125.1). Taxonomy (NCBI): domain Bacteria; kingdom Bacillati; phylum Actinomycetota; class Actinomycetes; order Kitasatosporales; family Streptomycetaceae; genus Streptomyces; species Streptomyces sp. NBC_00094. Next base: position 922,393 of record NZ_JAPEMB010000001.1, read on the forward strand.
GGCGTTCCGTACAGTCTGCCCGGTCTCCCGCTGCGTGACAACGTTGTCCAGGGCCTATGCTCGGACGGAGACCCTTGTACGGGACGGTCCGGGCGATCAACCGACCGATCGCCTGACCGGCCGGCCGGCCGGCTGAATGACTGCCTTCGTGCCGGACTAGCCGACTCACCGACTCACCGACTCGCTTACTGATCGACCGGACCGCTCACACGACGGAGGAACCGCACACCGTGGCCGACATCGCCCGCCGCACCGATCCCCGCTACGGCAACCGGCCCACGATGAAGGACGTCGCCGCCCGCGCCGGTGTCGGCCTCAAGACCGTGTCACGGGTCGTCAACGGCGAGCCGGGGGTCACCCCGGACACCGAGCGCCGCGTCCAGGAGGCCATCGAGGCCCTCGGTTTCCGCCGCAACGACAGTGCGCGCGTCCTGCGCAAGGGCAGGACCGCCACCGTCGGCCTGGTCCTGGAGGATCTCGCGGACCCCTTCTACGGACCGCTCAGCCGCGCGGTCGAGGAGGTCGCGCGGGCACACGGCGCACTCCTCATCAACGGCTCCAGCGCCGAGGACCCGAGCCGGGAGCAGGAGTTGGCGCTCGCGCTGTGCGCGCGCCGGGTCGACGGCCTCATCGTGATCCCCACCGGCGACGACCACCGGTACCTGGAGCCGGAGATCAGGGCGGGCGTCGCCACGGTCTTCGTCGACCGGCCGGCGGGGCGGATCGACGCCGACGCCGTCCTCTCCGACAGCTTCGGCGGGGCACGCGACGGCGTGGCCCATCTGATCGCGCACGGCCACCGCCGGATCGGCTTCGTCGGCGACCGTCCGCACATCCACACCGGCTCCGAGCGGCTGCGCGGCTACCACGCGGCGATGGAGGACGCGGGGCTGCCCGTCCGGGACGCGTGGGTCTCACTCGGGTCGACGGCCCCGGAGCGGGTGAGCTCCGCGGTACGGGAGATGCTGACCGGACCGGAGCCGGTGACGGCGCTGTTCACGGGCAACAACCGGATCACCGTGACCGCCGTACGGACCCTCGCGGAGCAGTCGTCGCCGGTCGCGCTCGTCGGCTTCGACGACATCGAACTGGCCGATCTGCTCGGCATCACGGTCATCGCCCAGGACGCCGCCGCGCTGGGACGGACGGCGGCGGAGCGGCTGTTCCGGCGCCTCGACGGGATCGACGCGGCGCCCGAGCGGGTGGTGCTCGGCACGAGGCTGCTCGCCCGTGGGTCGGGCGAGATCGCCGCGCCGCCCGCCTGAGGAGTCGGGCGGGACGCCCCTCAGCAGATCCTGAGGCCCTCCACGGGGCCTCCGGAGGCGCCGCCCGCGAGGTTCAGCACGCTGAAGTAGACGTTGGTGTTGCCGCTGTCGTCGTCGGCCCTGGCGAACCACCGGCTGCTCACTCCGCCGTACGACTCGCTGTGGTCGAGGTCGACCTGGCAGTGGAAGACGTGCGGTCCTGCGCCGATCGTGCCCATCTCGCCGCCGTCGTAGCGGGTCGTCGTGGCACTCCTGACGACCTGGCAGGTGGCGGAGGAACCGACGGGCTCGCAGCCTGCGGGCGGCTGCGGGGCCTGGGTGGTGGGCGCGGCCGAGCTCCCGCCGGCCCCGTCCCCGTCCCCGGAGGAGTCGCCCGTGGGCGCAGTGCCGCCGTCCGGGGTGCCCGGGGCCGTCGCTCCGCCGCCGACGGAGCCGCCTCCCGAGGCCGGGCCCGTGTCGTCGCCGGCGGTGCCGCTGTCCGCCCCTGTCGCGGTGCCCCCGGAGCCGGTGCCCGACCCCGTACCGGAGCCCGTGCCCGATCCCGTAGCGGAACCCGCACCGGAGCCCGTATCGGAGCCCGCGCTGGATCCCGCCACGGTTTCCGATCCGTCGCCCCCGGCGCCGTCCGTGGAGGAGCCGCGCTCGCCGGGTCCGCCGGGCTCCTGGCCGGAGGCGGTCGACCCGTCGGGACCCGTACCGGACGGCGAGGCGGAGCCGCCGGATGCGCCGGAGGGCGACGCGCCGGCGCTGCCGGGGTCCAGCAGGCGGCCGGTGTCCCCGTCCGGAGCGCCGCCGGAGCCCCCGTCCCCCGGGTTCCCGCCGGACGCCTGCCGCGTGGTGCCGTGGTCCATGAGGGTGTACGTGATGCCTCCCCCGGCCAGCAGGACGGCGGCCACGGACGCGGCGACGAGCGCGTTCCGCCGCCCTGCCGCCCCGGTCCCGGCCCCGGCACGGCGCCCGGCCCGGGCCCGACGGCCACCTGGCGCCACAGCCGCCGCAGAGGCCACAGGTGCCACGAGCCCCGCAGGTGCCTCAGGCCCCGCAGGCATCACCACCGCCACCGGCGGACCGAAGCCCTCGACCGGCGCGTCGAGCGGCCTCTCGTCCCGTACGCCCTCGTCCCGTGCGCCCTCGCCCCCTACCCCCTCGTCCCGTGCGCCCACCTCCGGAACCGTCACCGCGGGAACGGCCGTCTCCACGGCAGCCGCCGTCGTCGAGGTCTCCGCCACCGCCTCCAGGAGGAGTGCCGCCTCGCGGGCGCCCGGCCGGGAGGCGGGGTCCTTGTCGAGGAGGCGCAGCAGGACCGGGGCGAGCGGCCCCGCGCGGCGGGGCTCCGGAAGAGGTTCGGTGACGATGGCCGCGAGGGTCGACCAGGTCGACGTACGGCGGAAGGGCGAGGCGCCCTCGACCGCCGCGTACAGGGTCGCGCCCACCGCCCACACGTCCGAGGCGGGGCCCGGGTCCTGTCCGCGCGCCCGCTCGGGGGCGAGGAAGTCGAGGGAGCCGACGATCTCGCCGCTGCGCGTGAGGTGCGTCGCGGAGCCGTCGCCGGGGTCCTCCATCGTGGCGATGCCGAAGTCGGTGAGGACGATCCGGCCCCATGGGGTCTCCCCTGCTCGAGCGGAGTCGAGAGCTTGGGAAAAGTCGAGCAGGATGTTGCCGGGCTTCACGTCCCGGTGGAGCACGCCCACATCGTGCGCGGCAGCCAGCGCCTCCAGGACCCGGGCTCCGATCCGGGCGGCCTCGGCCGGGTCCAGGGTGCCCCGCTCCCTGAGGACGTCGTCGAGGGAGGGCCCGTCGACGAGCTCCATGACGATGACGGGCCGGCCCTCGTGCTCGGTGACGTCGTGGACGGCCACGACTCCGGGGTGGCGGACCCGGGCGGCGGCCCGCGCCTCGCGCGTCATCCGCAGGCGCAGATCGGCCAGTTCGGGTGCGGCGGCGTCCGAGTACGTACGGAGCTCCTTGACGGCCACCTCACGGCCCAGGACCTCGTCGACGGCCTTCCAGACCACTCCCATGCCACCGCGCCCGAGTTGGCGCACGATTCTGTAGCGGCCCGCGAGCCACCCGTTCTCCCCCGCTGACACCACTGCCCCGTTCCCCTGTCGAGCACATGCACGCTTCGCGCGCGAACTCGCACAGGGTACGGGGCAGTTGACTGGATCATGCCGTTCCGTCCATCAGGACGGGACGGTGCGGGACGGTGCGGGACGGTGCGGGACGGTTACTCGGCGGAGGCCGTGAGGTCGCCCCGGCGCGGGGCCGCGAAACGGTCGAGGGCGGCGCGGGTCATGCCGGTGAGCGCGTCGACCTCGGCGGTGTCGAGAGCGCCGCAGTCGATGCCGCGCAGCAGGTAGGAGGAGAGGGCCTTGGCGGTGGCGGGCTCGTCCATGACGTCGCCGCCCGCGTGGTTGGCGTAGGCCGAGAGGCGCTTGGCGGCGGCCTCGAAGCCCTCGCGGTAGAAGGCGAAGACGGCGGCGTAGCGGGTGGGGATGTGGCCGGGGTGCATGTCCCAGCCCTGGTAGTAGGCGCGGGCGAGGGCGCGGCGGGTGAGCCCGTAGTGCAGGCGCCAGGCCTCGTGGACGTGCTCGGTGGAGCCGACCGGGAGGACGTTGGTGGAGCCGTCGGAGACCCGTACGCCCGTGCCGGCGGCGGCGACCTGCATGATCGCCTTGGCGTGGTCGGCGGCGGGGTGGTCGCTGGCCTGGTAGGCGGCGGAGACGCCGAGGCAGGCGCTGTAGTCGAAGGTGCCGTAGTGCAGGCCGGTGGCGCGGCCCTCGGCGGCGCCGATCATGCGGGCGACGGCGGCGGTGCCGTCGGTGGCCAGGATGGACTGGCTGGTCTCGATCTGGATCTCGAAGCCGAGGCGGCCGGCGTCCAGGCCGTGGGCCTTCTCGAAGGCCTCCAGGAGACGGACGAAGGCGGTCACCTGCTCCGGGTAGGTCACCTTGGGGAGGGTGAGGACGAGGCCCTCGGGAAGGCCGCCGTTCTCCAGGAGGCCCGTGAGGAAGACGTCGGTGGTGCGGATGCCCCGGTCGCGTACGGCGGACTCCATGCACTTCATCCGGATGCCCATGTACGGGGCGGCGGTGCCCTTCGCGTACGCCTCCGAGATCAGCCGCGCGGCGCGGGCCGCGTCCTGGTCCTCGTCCGCGCCCGCGTAGCCGTCCTCGAAGTCGACCCGCAGGTCCTCGATCGGCTCGCGCTCCAGCTTGGCGCGGACGCGGCCGTAGACGTCCTCGGCAAGGTCGTCGCCGAGGCCGAGGACGGCGGCGAAGGAGGCCGCGTCGGGGGCGTGCTCGTCGAGCGCGGCGAGGGCCTGGTCGCCCCAGGAGCGGATGGTGCCGGCGTCGAAGACGTTGCCGGGTACGTAGACCGTGTGGACGGGCTGGCGGGTGCCGGGGTCTCCCGGGTAGCGGCGGTCGAGCTCTGCGTCCACCGGCGCCAGGGAGGCGCTGATGCCCTCGCTGACCGCGCCCGCGAGGCTCGTCGACACCTTCTCCTGCTGACCCATCCCATACCCTCCTGTTTTCCGCTGCACGGAATCAACAATCCGTATAGCGAAGTTAATAGTCGGTCGGGACCCACGTCAATGGGTGTCCGAAACGACCGGGGGCCGCGCGGCGACGAATCGCCACGCGGCCCCCGGACCGTACAGAACCGCAGGTCAGCCCTTACGGGCCTGAACCTCGGCGGTCAGCTGCGGGACGACGTCGAAGAGGTCGCCCACCACGCCGTAGTCGACGAGGTCGAAGATCGGGGCCTCGGCGTCCTTGTTGATGGCGACGATGGTCTTCGAGGTCTGCATGCCCGCGCGGTGCTGGATCGCGCCGGAGATGCCGGACGCGATGTACAGCTGCGGCGAGACCGACTTGCCGGTCTGGCCCACCTGGTTGGAGTGCGGGTACCAGCCGGCGTCGACCGCGGCGCGCGAGGCGCCCACGGCGGCACCGAGCGAGTCGGCGAGCGCCTCGATGATCGCGAAGTTCTCGGCACCGTTGACGCCACGGCCACCGGAGACCACGATCGCGGCCTCGGTCAGCTCCGGGCGACCGGTCGACTCGCGCGGGGTGCGCGCGGTCACCTTGGTGCCGGTGGCCAGCGGGCCGAAGGAGACCGCGAGGGCCTCGACGGCGCCGGCGGCCGGGGCGGCCTCGACCGGGGCCGAGTTCGGCTTGACCGTGATGACCGGGGTGCCCTTGGAGACACGGGACTTGGTGGTGAACGAGGCGGCGAACGCGGCCTGCGTCGCGACCGGGCCCTCGTCACCGGCCTCCAGGTCCACGGCGTCGGTGATGACACCGGAGCCGATGCGGACCGCGAGGCGGGCGGCGATCTCCTTGCCCTCGGCGGAGGACGGGACGAGCACGGCGGCCGGCGAGACCGCGTCGTACGCGGCCTGGAGCGCGTCGACCTTCGGGACGACGAGGTACTCGGCGAACTCGGGGGCGTCGGCGGTGAGGACCTTCACGGCACCGTGCTCGGCGAGCGCGGCGGCGGTGTCGGCGGCGCCGTTGCCCAGCGCGACGGCGACCGGGTCGCCGAGGCGGCGGGCCAGGGTCAGCAGCTCCAGGGTGGGCTTGCGGACGGCACCGTCGACGTGGTCGACGTAGACGAGAATCTCAGCCATGGGACTTCAATCTCCTGCGAACGAAAAGAGGGCGGACTGAAACGGCTCGCGCGAGCCTTAGATGAACTTCTGGCTCGCGAGGTACTCGGCGAGCTGCTTGCCGCCCTCGCCCTCGTCCTTGACGATCGTGCCCGCGGTGCGCGCCGGACGCTCGGCGGCCGAGTCCACCGCGGTCCAGGAGCCCTCGAGGCCGACCTCGTCGGCGTCGATGTCGAGGTCGTCCAGCTCCAGGGACTCCACCGGCTTCTTCTTGGCGGCCATGATGCCCTTGAAGGACGGGTAGCGCGCCTCGCCCGACTGGTCCGTCACGGACACGACGGCCGGAAGCGAGGCCTCCAGCTGCTCGGAGGCGGTGTCGCCGTCGCGACGGCCGGTCACCTTGCCGTCCTCGATCTTGACCTCGGAGAGCAGCGTGACCTGCGGGACGCCCAGGCGCTCGGCGAGGATCGCCGGCAGGACACCCATCGTGCCGTCGGTGGAGGCCATACCGGCGATGACGACGTCGTAGCCGGTCTTCTCGATCGCCTTGGCGAGCACGAGCGAGGTGGCCATGACGTCGCTGCCGTGCAGGTCGTCGTCCTCGACGTGGACGGCCTTGTCGGCGCCCATGGAGAGCGCCTTGCGGAGCGCGTCCTTGGCGTCCTCGGGGCCGACCGTCAGCACGGTGACCTCCGCGTCGTCCGCCTCTTCGGCGATCTGCAGGGCCTGCTCGACCGCGTACTCGTCGAGCTCCGACAGCAGGCCGTCGACGTCGTCGCGGTCGACCGTCAGGTCGTCCGCGAACTTGCGGTCTCCGGTCGCGTCGGGCACGTACTTCACACAGACAACGATCCTCAAGCTCACGCCGGCTCTCCTACTGCATCGTCATAACTTGGCTGCCTTGTTGCTCGCAGCATAGGCGCCTGAAGGGCTGGTTTCCGGTCGGGGCGCCGGACGCCCCGACCGAAATATTACTCGTCAGTACACCCAGTCCGTTACCAGTAAGCAAGCGCTCAGCCATGTGACCTTGACAACGCGCGGAGAGGGGCGCGGACGGGAACCGTCAGTCGCGCAGCGCGTTGAAGCGCCCGTGGTGGTAGAGGAGCGGCCGGCCCGCCCCGTCCGGGTCTCCCGCGACGGCCTGCGCGACCACGATCCGGTGGTCACCGGCGGGCACCCGGGCGATCACCCGGCAGACCAGCCAGGCGAGGACGCCGTCGAGTACGGGGACCCCCTCGGGTCCCACGCTCCAGCGGGTCGCCTCGCCGAAGCGGTCGGCGCCGCTGCGCGCGAAGGTGGCGGCCAGATCCTGCTGGTGCTCACCCAATATGTGGACACCGATGTGCTCGGCCTCGGCCAGCACGGGCCAGCTGGAGGAGGTGGTGCCCACGCCGAAGGAGATCAGCGGGGGTTCGGCGGCGACGGAGTTGAGCGAGGTCGCGGTGAAGCCGACCGGGCGCTCGCCGTGCGCGGTGATCACCGCGACACCGGCGGCGTGCCGGCGGAAGACGGAGCGGAGCAGATCGGGAGAGGCCTGCCGGGGCGCGCCGACGGTGGGGACGGTGCGGAGCTCGGGCGTAACCGTCATGGAATTGTCCTTCTGCGAGGGCGTCATGAGAGGGGTCCTGGGGTGGTCAGACACCCGGACAGCGCGAGCTCGCGTTGCGGGCCAGGTCCACGTGGGCCCGGCCGTAGAGAAGGAGTTCTGGGGGCACTCCGTCAGGGTGACGATCGGTGGCGGCTGCAGTCAAGTGCGTACCGCGATGTGGGAGATGTGTCACCGCGTCAGACCGCCCGCCCCAGTGCCGCGATGACGTCCGCCCTGCGGGGCTGGCCCGCGGCCCGGCGGACGATCCGGCCGGTCCGGTCGAGGACCAGGACGGTGGGCGTCCGCGCGATGCCCAGCTCCCGTACGAGGTCGAGCCGTTCCTCGGCGTCGATCTCGACGTGCCCCACGCCCGGCACCATGGCGGCGACTTCGGCGAGGGTGCGCCGGGTGGCACGGCAGGGCTGGCAGAAGGCGGTCGAGAACTGGACGAGCGTAGCCCGCTCCCCCAACGCGACGCCGAGCGTCTCCGGCCCCAACACCTCTCGCCCCGACGCCTCCTGCCCCGGCACCTCGGTCATCCCGCTCCCCTTCTCGCCCTTGGCTCCTGTGCGCCACTTCCCGCGCTTCCCGCGCTTCCCACCCCCTAGCAGCGTCGCACGGGACCGAGCGATTCCCGCCACGGCCACCGGGGGTGACGAGAATCTCCCTGTACGGAGCCGCCTGGACTGGTCACGGCGCCCCACATGGGGCACGATCTGCCCAAAGCCGAAAACCTACGGCTGCGTAACTTCGCCGGGAGAACCCGCTCCGGGCACACGAAGAAGAGGTTCCACTCCGATGGCAGAACTCGTCTATCGACCGGTCGTCGGCGCCGCGCTCACCCTGTTCAAGGCGCTCGACCTGAAGATCGACACCCAGGGTTCGGAGCACATCCCGCGCACGGGTGGTGCGGTGCTCGTGAGCAACCACATCAGCTATCTGGACTTCATCTTCACGGGCCTGGCCGCCCTGCCCCAGAAGCGTCTGGTGCGCTTCATGGCGAAGGACTCCGTCTTCAAGCACAAGGTCTCGGGCCCGCTCATGCGCGGCATGAAGCACATCCCCGTCGACCGCGCGCAGGGCGAGCACGCCTACGAGCACGCGCTGGCGGCGCTGCGGGCCGGTGAGATCGTCGGTGTCTTCCCCGAGGCGACGATCTCCCAGTCGTTCACCCTCAAGGGCTTCAAGACGGGCGCGGCGCGCCTGGCGCAGGAGGCGGGCGTCCCGCTGATCCCGATGGCGCTCTGGGGCACCCAGCGGGTCTGGACGAAGGGCCGCCCCCGGAACTTCAAGCGCAGCCACATCCCGGTGACGATCCGGGTCGGCGAGCCGATGGAGGCCCCCACCGACCAGTACGCGGGCGCCATCACGCGTCGCCTGCGCGAGCGCGTCCAGGAGCTCCTGGAGGCCGCGCAGCGCGCCTACCCGGTCCGTCCGAAGGACGCGAACGACACGTGGTGGGTGCCGGCGCACCTCGGGGGTACGGCTCCGACGCCCGCCCAGGTCAAGGAAGCCGGCTGACCGGGCCGGTACGCGGGCTCAGAGCTCCGTAGGGAGCGTCCGCCCGAGGTACGGCCGGTCCGGGGCGGCCTTCAGCGCGCCGAGGACGGCCGGATGCGGCGTCGCGTACAGCTCCGGGTAGTCCACCTCGCCGAGCTCCGGCCGTACGCTCCAGGCGAGGCGCTCCTCCCCCAGGGAGAACCGGGCGTCGACGCCCGGCTTGTTGCCCCGCACGTCCTGCCGGGCCCACTCCCGCTCCCCGGGCAGCAGTACGGCCACGAGGCCGTGGACCACCGGGTTCGAGCCGTCGTCGTCGGCGAGCCGCTGGTAGCAGAGGGCGGCCGGGACGCCACGGGCCCGCAGCAGCGCGGCGTACGCGACGGACTTGGCGTAACAGATGCCGGTGCGCTGCTCCAGGACGTCGGAGGCGCGCCAGGTGACGCGGAGGTCGCCCGAGTCCATGGAGTGCGGGATCGCGTCACGGACGTAGGCGTAGGCCGCCTCGGCGTATGAGTATGCGTCGTGATGCTCGCCGGAGAGCCGGGCGGCCACCTCTCGGACCGCCGGGTGTTCATGGTCGACGGCCTCGTCGGCCGCCAGATAGGCCGTGACGTCGGGGTGCTGCTGCACGAGTTCCATGCGGTGAGAGCCTAGGGAAACGGCCGGACGGAAGTCAATGACTTTCCATCCGGCCGTATATTCATGCAGACGCTTCCCTGTGATCCCGCCTGCGGTGCAGGTGCCGCTTGGGGCTACTGGCGCGCCATCTCTTCCTTCAGCGCCTGGAGGAAGGCGTCCACGTCGTCCTCCGTGGTGTCGAAGGCGCACATCCAGCGCACATCGCCGGCGACCTCGTCCCAGAAGTAGAAGCGGAAGCGTTCCTGCAGGCGCCTGGTCACCTCGTGCGGCAGCCGCGCGAAGACCGCGTTGGCCTGGACCGGGTAGAGGATCTCCACCCCGTCGACCTCGCGCACGCCCGCCGCGAGGCGCTGGGCCATCGCGTTGGAGTGCCGGGCGTTGCGCAGCCACAGGTCCTTGGCGAGGAGCGCCTCCAGCTGCACCGACACGAAGCGCATCTTCGAGGCGAGCTGCATGGACAGCTTGCGCAGGTGCTTCATGTGGCTGACCGCGTCCGGGTTCAGGACGACCACGGCCTCGCCGAAGAGCATGCCGTTCTTCGTCCCGCCGTACGAGATCACGTCCACGCCCACCGCGTTCGTGAACGCGCGCAGCGGCACGTCCAGCGAGGCGGCGGCGTTGGCTATGCGGGCCCCGTCGAGGTGGACCTTCATGCCCTTGGAGTGGGCGTGCTCGACGATCGCGCGGATCTCGTCCACCGTGTAGACGGTGCCCAGCTCGGTGTTCTGGGTGATCGAGACGACCTGCGGCATCGCCCGGTGCTCGTCCTCCCAGCCCCACGCCTGCCGGTCGATCAGCTCGGGGGTGAGCTTGCCGTCCGGGGTCGGCACGGTGAGCAGCTTGATGCCGCCCATCCGCTCGGGCGCCCCGCCCTCGTCCACGTTGATGTGCGCGGACTCGGCGCAGATGACGGCGCCCCAGCGGTCCGTGAGCGCCTGCAGCGCGGTCACGTTGGCGCCGGTGCCGTTGAAGACCGGGAAGGCCTCGGCACTGGAACCGAAGTGGCTGTGCATGATGCGCTGGAGGTGCTCGGTGTACTGGTCCTCGCCGTAGGCGACCTGGTGGCCTTCGTTGGCGAGGGCGAGGGCCGCGAGGACCTCGGGGTGGGCGCCGGCGTAGTTGTCGCTGGCGAAGCCCCGGACCGACGGGTCGTGGTGACGACGCGCGTCGGTCCGCGGGCCGAGGGCCGCTGTCACGGCTTGGGGGTCAGCCACAGACGCTGTCCATTCACTTCCTGGGCGGGCTTGGTCCACAGGCCGGCGATCTCGTCGGCCAGGTCCTTGACGTCGGTGAAGCCCGCGAACTTCGCGTTGGGACGCTCGGCGCGCATCGCGTCGTGCACCAATGCCTTGATCACCAGGATCGCAGCAGCCGCCTGCGGGCCGTCGTCGCCCCCCAGCTTGCGGAACGAGTCGGCCATGGCGAGGGTCCAGGCCTCGGCGGCCGCCTTGCCGGCGTTGTACGCGGCGTTGTTGGCGAGCGGCTTGTGCGCGCCGACCTGGCTGATCAGCGCGTACCGCCCGCGCCCGCCGGCGCGCAGCAGCCCGTCGTGGAAGGCGAGCGAGGTGTGCTGGACGGTGCGGATGAGGAGCTTCTCCAGGAAGTCCCAGTCCTTGAGGTCGGTCTCCGTGAAGGAGGCACTGCCGCGCCAGCCGCCGACGAGGTGGACCAGGCCGTCGATCCGGCCGAACTCCTTCTCGGTCTTCGCGGCCCAGTCGCGCGTGGCGTCCAGGTCGAGGAGGTCGACGGTGTCGCCGATGACCCGCGCGCCGCCGTGGGCGTAGCGGGCGGCGTCGACGGCCTCCGCGAGACGCGCCGGGTCGGCGTCCGAGCCGACCACGGTGGCGCCCGCCTCGGCGAGGCGCAGCAGGGTCGCGCGGCCCGCGGGGCCGGCCGCACCGGCCACCGCGATGACGGCGCCGTCCAGCGGCCCGCCGTTTCCGTTGGCGTTCATGGGCGACGCCTCCTCCGTGGTCTCCGTGCGGTCTGTGGAGTCGCTCACGCGGCGGCCCGCTCGGTGCGCGAGACGTCGGCGGCGGTGATCCCCTTGGTGTCGGCGATCACGCCCTTCAGCTTCTTGGCAAGGGCCTCGAAGAACATGCTGAGCGGAAACTCGTCCGGAAGCACGTCGTCGACGAGCTTGCGCGGCGGGAGGGACAGGTCGAGGGCGTCGGGACCCTTGGCCCACGTCGACCCCGGGTGCGGGGCGAGGTAGGTGGAGACGAGCTCGTACGCCTTGAACCAGTGGACCAGCTTCGGGCGGTCGATGCCGTCGCGGTAGAGATTCTCGATCTCGGCGCAGAGCTGGTTGGTGACCTCGGGGGCCCGCTGCCAGTCGATCTTGAGGGTGTTGTCCGTCCAGCGCACCACGTCGTTCTTGTGGAGGTACGCGAAGAGGAGCTGGCCGCCGAGACCGTCGTAGTTGCGGTTGCGGTCGCCGGAGAGCGGGAAGCGGAACATCCGGTCGAACAGGACCGCGTACTGCACGTCACGGCCGTGCGCGTTGCCCTCGGCCTCCAGCTTCACGGCCTCCTTGAAGGCGGTGAGGTCGCAGCGGAGCTCCTCCAGGCCGTACATCCAGAACGGCTGGCGCTGCTTGATCATGAAGGGGTCGAAGGGCAGGTCGCCGTGGCTGTGGGTGCGGTCGTGGACCATGTCCCAGAGCACGAAGGCCTGCTCGCAGCGGGTCTGGTCGCCGATCATCGCGGCGATGTCCTCGGGCAGCTGGATGCCCAGGGTGTCGACGGCGGCCTCGGTCACCTTGCGGAAGCGCGCGGCCTCGCGGTCGCAGAAGATGCCGCCCCAGGTGAAGCGCTCGGGGGCCTCGCGGACGGCGATGGTCTCCGGGAAGAGGACGGCCGAATGGGTGTCGTACCCGGCGGTGAAGTCCTCGAAGGTGATGCCGCAGAAGAGCGGGTTGTCGTACCGGGTGGCCTCCAGCTCGGCGAGCCACTCCGGCCACACCATGCGGAGCACGACGGCTTCGAGGTTGCGGTCCAGGTTGCCGTTCTGCGTGTACATCGGGAACAGCACGAGGTGCTGGAGCCCGTCCACGCGGTCGGCCGCCGGCTGGAAGGCCAGCAGGGAGTCCAGGAAGTCCGGGACCACGAAGCCGCTCTCGGCCCACTTGCGCAGGTCGGAGACGAGCACGCGGTGGTAGTCGCCGTCGTGCGGGACCAGCGGGGAGAGCTGCTCGACCGCGGCGGTGACCCGGTCGAGGGTGAGCTCGACGAGGGAGCGGGCGGGCGCGCCCTCGGGCTCGAAGTCGATGGAGCCGTCCGCGCTCTGCCAGGCGCGGATCTCCTCCACGGCATTCTTGAGCTCGGCCCAAGCCGGGTGGTCGATGACCCGGGCGTCGGTGGCTATCGCCCCACCGGTCACGTCCTGCACAAGAATTTCCGTCATGCCTCTTCCTCCACAGGAGAACCTCGCGTCAAGACACCGTAACCATTTACGGTTCCTCGCCACAAGTGGAGCAAGAGAAATTATCCTGCGCGACCCCCCCGATCGCAGAAGTTTTTCCTGTCAGTAGGGGTCGAAGCCGCGCTTCCGCCGTGCGGAACGGTTCCCGCGGGTCAGTCGAGCGGCGTGACCAGCAGCTTGATCAGCAGCTCGAACTGCAGATCGTCACGCTGCGGCACCCCGAAGCGCTCGTCCCCGTACGGGAAGGGGGTCATCCGCCCCGTACGCCGGTAGCCGCGCCGCTCGTACCAGGCGATGAGCTCCTCGCGCACGGAGATCACGGTCATGTGCATCTCGCGGACGTCCCACAGCTCGCGCACCCGCCGCTCGGCCTCCTCGATGATCCGCTTGCCCAGGCCCGCGCCCTGCAGCTCGGGACGGACCGCGAACATTCCGAAGTAGGCGGCCTCGCCCCGGTGCTCCAGCTGGCAGCAGGCGACGACCTCCCCGTCGCGCTCGACGACCAGGAGGCGGCTGCCCGGAGTGGTGATGACCGCGGCCACGCCCTCGGGGTCGGTGCGCTGCCCCTGGAGGATGTCCGCCTCGGTGGTCCAGCCGCCCCGGCTGGCGTCGCCCCGGTAGGCCGACTCGACGAGCGGGACGAGGACGGGGACGTCGTCCAGGACCGCCTCCCGGTAGTCGATCCGGCCGGTGTCCTGGGACGTGGCGGTCTCCATGTGTACGGGCTCCCCTCGGGTGCTGACGATCGGCGTGCGCGATCGTCCCGAGCCTAACGCGCGCCTTTCACTCCCCCTCGTACACCTGTGCGCGCCCGTGCGCCCGCGTGTGCGCTTGGGGAGGCGGGCATCCCTCTCCGAGAGGGGGAGGTGTGTGCCGTGCACGGAGGGGGCCTGTCCGGGTGGCTGCTGGTCGCGCTCTGCGCGGCCACGGGCGTGTACTGCCTGCTGCGCATGCGCGCGTGCGACGGGGCGGAGCGACAGGCGGCGGGCGGTGAGGCGGTGATGGGGTTCGGCATGGCCGCCATGGCTCTGCCCGCGGCGGTCCTGACGCCGCCTGGATGGAGCTGGGCCGTGTACGCGGCGGTGTTCGGCGGGACGGCGCTGTTCGCCTTGGCGGGGGCCGCCAGGGGGTTTCTTGTCGATCAGGCCGGGTCAGGGAGGCACGACGGTCACCGGCCGGACCATCTGCACCATCTCGTCGGCTCGCTCGCGATGTTCTACATGGCGCTGGCGATGGCGACGCCTGCCGGAGAGGGGGTACGAGCGGCTCAGGGGGCGCATGGGGGGCACGCGGCCGGCGCGGTGGGCGGCATACCCGTGCTGACGGGCGGACTGCTCCTCTACTACGTCGTGTACGTGCTCCGCTCGGGGGCGCGGCTGGTGCCGGTGCCGGCGCCGTCTCCCGTGCCGGCGGGTGGCCCCGGCATGACGGCGGGCGGCCCCGGGGCGGGTTGGGCGACCCGGCCCGAGCTGACGCTCGTGTGCCGCCTCTCGATGGCACTCGCGATGGTGGCGATGCTCGTGACGCTGTGAGCGCGGGTGCGGGGCCGCCGGGGCTGCGGGCCCGCGGGGCCACGGGCTCGGCGTCCGGGCAACGAAACCGTGGCGTACGTCACTTGCCGTCCGAGGCCATACCCCCGACCCGTACCGCGCTCATAGGCTGACGCCCATGTGGGTCTCCCTCGCGCTGCTTCTGCTCGGCGTCCTGACCGCCCTCGTCGCCCCCCGGCTGCTCGCGCGGGCCGACTGGGTGGAGCGAGAACCCGTGGTGGCACTCTGGGTGTGGCAGTGCGTGGTGGCGGCGGTGCTGCTGAGCTTCGCGCTCTCGATGACCTTCAGCGCGTCGACGGCCTGGCAGGCCGTGCGGGGGCAACTCTTCGCGCCCGCGCCGCGCGCGGTGGTCGACGCGTACGAACTCGGCACGACCGGCCCGTGGTCGGGGGTGCTCGCCGTCACCCTGGCCTGCGGCGGGGTCTGGTCCGGGGCGATGCTCGGCCGGGAGATCGGCCAGGCGCGCGCCCGGCGCCGACAGCGCCGCTGCGATCTCCTCGTGCGCGCCCCGCTGTTGCCCGGGGAGGAGCCCGGCACCGAGCGGCTCGTCGTCCTGGAGGGTGAGCGGGCGGACGTCTGGTGGATGGCGGGGGCCACGCCCCGGCTCGTCATCACCACGGCCGCGCTGCGGCGCCTGAAGGGCCGGCAGCTGGACGCGGTCCTGGCGCACGAGCAGGGGCACGCCCGGGCCCGGCACGACTGGCTGCTGCACTGTTCGGCGGCGCTGGCGGGCGGGTTCCCGGGGATCCCGGTCTTCGCGGCCTTCCGCGAGGAGATGCACCGGCTGGTGGAGCTGGCCGCCGACGACGTGGCCTCGCGCCGCTTCGGGCGGCTGACGATCGCCCTGGCGCTCGTCGAACTGAACGAGGACCGGGGCGTGTTCGGCCCCGGCCCGGCGCCGGACGCGGATCTGCCGCAGCGCGTGCACCGGCTCCTGACCGCAACACCCCGGCTCACGGCGGGGCGCCGGCTGCGACTGACGGCCGCCGCGGCCCTGGTGCCCGTGGTCCCGGTCCTCGTGGCCTTCGTCCCGGCGCTCACCGCGCTGGGCTAGGGCCTGTCTGACAATTGGCGTCGGATAGGCCGGGTCGTTCGGTGCGTGCGATCGGCGTGCGGCCGGGGCGTCCTCGTAGCGGAGCTACGGGGGCGCCCCGGCCGTGCGGCGAGCGTGCGTGCCGGGCGGGCCGGACCCGACGGGAATTGTCAGACAGGCCCTAGGGGGTGTCTTGTCGATCAGGCCGGATCAGGGAGCGGGGTCTGGTGCCGTGGATCGCAAGGCAGAGGAGGGAGTCATGGCGGAGTCATGGCGAGTGACGACAACGCGGCGAGGCGCGGTGCCAGACGCCGCGAGCCCGGCCTGATCGACAAGACGCTCCCTAGCGGGGCGGATCACCGGACGGGACCGGTCGTCGGGCAGGATCGGCGCATGCGCTCCTCCGCCGTGGTCTCCGGAGTCCTGTTCCTCGTACTCCTCGTGCTGGTCGCGGTGGGGTGGTCCCCCCTGCTCTCGCTCGACCGGTCCGTCGCGGAGGCGCTGCACCGCGACGCCGTCGCCCGCCCCGGCGTCACCGGGTTCAACCGCTTCCTCAGCGACTGGGTGTGGGATCCCTGGACGATGCGCGCCCTGGCCGCCGTGACCGTGGGGCTCCTGTGGTGGCGGCGGGAGCGACGCGCGGCCCTCTGGGTCGCCGGCACGAGCCTGGTGTCCGTGGGGCTGCAGCAGGGGCTCAAGTCGCTGGTGGGGCGGGAGCGGCCGCAGTGGCCCGACCCGGTCGACTCGGCGCAGTTCGCGGCCTTCCCCTCCGGCCACGCGATGACGGCGATGGTGACCTGCGGGCTGATCCTCTGGGTACTCGCGCTGCACTGGCGGGAGGAGTGGCGCGGCTGGGGCGTCCTCGCGTGCGCGGCGGTCGTGTCCGTGCTGGGGGTGGGCTGGACGCGGGTCTACCTGGGTGTGCACTGGGCCTCGGACGTCCTCGGCGGCTGGCTGCTCGGCTGGTGCTGCGTGGCCGTGGCCGTGCTCACGTACCGGTGGAGCGAGCGGAACGGCGGGACGGGCGGCGAGGGGCGCGGCCGGCCGGACGAAACCTCGCCGGCCCCCGGGGCCGCCGGGAGGAGAATGGGAGACACACGGTGAAACCGCCTGTTCTGGACGATCCCCCGTGTCGCCCAGAACAGACGGCCTCTGCCGTCGGCCTGCCACGGGGGCGCGCCGACGGATGCGCTGAGTATATTGGCCGACAGCCAGTCAACGCAGGAGCCAAGCATGTCCCCGCGTAGCCCATCGGTCAATGAAGAGCTCAGACGTCGCTCACGTGAGCGGATTCTGCAGGCCACGGTGGAACTGGTGTCGACACGTGGTTACGAGGCGACCACGCTGGGCGACATCGCGGAACGGGCGGGCTCGGCACGCGGACTGATCTCGTACTACTTCCCCGGGAAGCGGCAGCTGTTGCAGTCGGCGGTGCACCGGCTGATGCACCTCACTCTGGAGGAGGCGCTGGAGCGGGAGCCGCGCACGGAGGACGGCCGCGAGCGGCTGGCCAGGGCGATCGACGCGATCCTGGGTCTCGCCGTGGAGCGCCCCACCCTGATGCGGACCCACATGGCGGGAATCCTGCAGGCCGAGGGGTTCGTGCAGTGCCCGGAGCAGCAGCGACTCGCCTTCCTGCTGCGGGACACGGTCACCCGTTACGGCTCCGAGGACGTGGACACGGACTATCCGCTGCTGCGCGCGTTGCTGATGGGCGCGGTGGTCGCGGTGCTGCTGCCGGGAGCCCCGATGCCGATGGCGCGGCTGCGGTGGGAGCTCTTCCAGCGGTACGGGCTGGACTGGGAGCAGGGCGCGCCGCCGGACGGAGGTCCGCCCGACGGCGCGCCGGTGCCGCGGCTCGATCAGTCGTCGAGGTCGAAGTAGTCCGGCTGCGTCTGGACGTTGAGCTGGTCCATCCGGATCCGCTTCGCGGGGTCGGTACGGCGGTCGGAGAGCTTCAGGACGTCGAAGCCCTTGGCGATGTCGTTCGAGTAGATGTAGCCGTTGTAGTAGTACGCGGACCACGAGCCGGCCGTGGAGATCGCGGTGGCCGAGACCGGGCCGCGCTCGAAGAAGCCGATCTCCTTCGGCTGGGAGGAGTCGGTGAAGTCCCAGACGGAGACGCCACCCTGGTACCAGGCCTGGACCATGAGGTCCTTGCCCTTGACCGGGATCAGCGAGCCGTTGTGGGCGACACAGTTCTCGGTGTCGGCCTGGTGGCGCTGGATCTTGAAGTAGCTGCGGAAGACGAGCTTGCGGTCGTCACCCTTGCCGACGATGTCGTAGATGCCGTTGGCGCCCCGGTTCGGGCCGACCACGGCGTTGCAGGTGGCGCCGCTGCCGCCGCCGAGCTCGTCGGTGAAGACGACCTTGTTCGCCGTCTGGTTGAAGGTCGCCGAGTGCCAGAAGGCGAAGTTGACGTTGTCCTGGACCTGCTCGATCACCCTCGGGTGCTCGGGGTCCTTGATGTCGAAGAGGATGCCGTCACCCATGCAGGCACCGGCGGCGAGGTTCTTCGTCGGCAGCACGGTGATGTCGTGGCAGCCGGTGGTCTTGGAGACGCCCGGGTTGGTGGGTCCGCCCGGGTTGCCGCCGCCGTTCGGGCCCTCGCCCGGGAAGAGGACGGGGAAGTTGACGATCGCGGCCTGCTCGGGCGCCTTGCGGGGCACCTTGATGACCGAGATGCCGTCGTGCGGCGGCTGGCAGTCCGGGAAGGCCGCGTTGGGCGAGTACGAGGAGACGTACACGTACACGTTCTTGCCCTTCGGCAGGAGCGTGTGGGTGTGCGAGCCACAGGCGGTCTCGACGGCGGCGACGTACTTCGGGTTCGTGATGTCGCTGATGTCGAAGATCTTCATGCCCTCCCAGGATTCCTTCACCGAGGCGGGCTGCGTCGTGCTGGCGCACGAGTTGTCGCTGCGGGAGGAGTCGGTGGAGAGGAACAGGAGGTTCCCGGAGACGGAGATGTCGTTCTGACTGCCGGGGCAGAGCACCTGGGCGACCGTCTTCGGGGCCTTCGGGTCGCTGATGTCGAAGATCCGGAAGCCGTCGTAGTTTCCGGCGAAGGCGTACTTGCCCTGGAAGGCGAGGTCCGTGTTGAGGCTCTTGAGAGCGTCCTTCGGGACGTTCGCGAGGTGCTCGATGTTCTGGCTGTGGACGATCTCGTCCACGCCGGGTATCTCACCGCTCTGGATGGCGGATCGCGCCTCTGCGGCCTGCTCTGCCGAGACCGTGCCGCGGGTGAGGGCGTCTCCGGGATCGGGGGTGGCGGCCGAGGGGCCGGCCGCGAGCATGGTGGCCAGCAGGCCGGCCGCGGCGGAAGCCACGCCCAGGCGTCTGATCCGTGCACGCGGGGCACGCGGGGTACGCGGGGTTCGCAACGAAGTCACTCCGTCCTCGCTGGTATCCGTTCAGCCTTGAACGGATGTTGGACCCCGGCAGTATGGTCCGTGGCGTGCTCATCTCAACAGATGGCAACACAGACGTAATGAAGGTTTTTGATCGATCCCCCCGAGAAAAGTGCTAGGAACGGACACTGTCCCCGCAAGAACATCTGGAGGTCGCGTTGTTGATCCGCCGTCAGCGAGCCGTCGTCGCCGTGGCCCTGTCCGCCGTGGCCGTACTCGCCCTGGGCGCCTGCGAGTCGGGATCCGGCACCGCCGCCCCGGAGGCCCGGGCCACGGGCTCGGGTTCGGTGGTGGCGCCCGGGAAGCCCGGCGAGCCCGCCCGGCGGATATCGCCCGAGGAAGCCGCCAGGCTGCTCCCCGACGAGACCCCGAACAGCGCCGACTTCCGGTACGCGCAGATGATGGTCGTCCACCACCGCCAGGCCCTGACCATGACGGAACTCGCCCCCCAGCGGGCCGGATCCACGCAGGTCAAGAAGGTGGCCGAGCGGATCTCGGCCGCGCAGTTGCCCGAGATCACCGCGATGGAGGGCTGGCTGAAGAACAACGGCGGACCGCGCGAACAGAGCGGTCACGACGATCACTCGATGCCGGGCATGGCGACCGAGGCCCAGCTGAAGGAGTTGCGGAACGCGAAGGGCGCGGCCTTCGACACGCTGTTCCTGAAGCTCATGATCACGCACCACGAGGGGGCCGTGACGATGGCCGTCGAGGCGCTGAGCGAGGGCAACAACGTCCTCGTCGAGGAGATGGCCAACGACGTGATCGCCCAGCAGACCTCGGAGATCTACCGCATGAAGGCGCTCTAGGCCCACCCGCCTCGGGCGGCGCCGACATCTCCGTACGCCGCTGCGTACGTCGTTCCGTACGACCTCTCCGTACGGCCTCTCCGAACGGCCTCTCGCGACCCCTCCGTGCACCCCTCCCTGCGCGCCTCCGTGCGCGCCCTACGGCCTCTTCGCTATGCCTCTTCGGCGCCGTCCCGGCGGTCGGCCTGGGCCTGGGCCGCCGCCAGGACGGTGTCCAGGAGGCCGGGGAAGAGGGCGTCCAGGTCGTCCCTGCGCAGCGCGTTGAGCTTGGCCGTGCCGCGGTACATCTGCTGGATGACACCACTCTCGCGCAGGACCCGGAAGTGGTGCGTCGTCGTGGACTTGGTGACCGGGAGGTCGAAGTACGAGCAGCTCAGTGCCTCGTCCTCACGCGCCATGTCCCGCACGATGCGCAGCCGCACGGCGTCCGAGAGCGCGTGGAGCACCCCTTCGAGACCGATCTGGTCCCGCGTGGGGTGTTCGAGGGCGCGAGGGCTGGTGGCGGTCGTCATGACGGCGGCTCCACTTCATCCGGTTGACCCTCATTGTACGAGGCCTCTCGTAGTTTGACAGATGCCGTACTACGATGACTATCGTACGAGCATCCTTCGAGGCCCCCGAAACGGAGTCCGTCATGAGCGTTGCCCTGTTCCAGCCCTACTCCCTGCGTTCGCTGACCGTGCCCAACCGGGTCTGGATGGCGCCCATGTGCCAGTACTCGGCCGAGATGACCGGGCCGAACGCGGGTGTGGCCGGCGACTGGCACTTCGCGCACTACGCCTCGCGGGCCACCGGCGGCACCGGGCTCATCCTCGTCGAGGCCACCGCCGTCGCCCCCGAGGGCCGGATCAGCCCGGCGGACCTCGGACTGTGGAACGACGCCCAGACGGAGGGGCTGCGGCGGATCGCCGGCTTCCTCAAGGAGCACGGCACCGTGCCCGGCATCCAGATCGGTCACGCCGGGCGCAAGGCCTCGACCAAGCGCCCCTGGGAGGGCCGCGGCCCCGTACCGCCCGGCGGGCCCGGCTGGCAGCCGGTCGCCCCCAGCGCGGCGGAGTTCGCCGAGGGGTACCCGGTGCCGACCGAGCTGACCGTGGAGCGCATCCGGGAGATCACCGGACAGTTCGCGGCCGCCGCCCGCCGCGCGCTGGACGCGGGCTTCGAGGTCGTCGAGGTGCACGGCGCCCACGGCTACCTCATCGGCGAGTTCCTCTCCCCGCACAGCAACCACCGCACGGACGAGTACGGCGGCTCCTTCGAGAACCGGACCCGGCTCGCCCTGGAGGTCGTCGACGCGGTGCGGGCCGTGTGGCCCGAGGAGCTCCCCGTCTTCTTCCGGATCTCCGCCACCGACTGGCTGGAGGAGCAGGGCTGGACGATCGACGAGACCGTGCGGTTCGCCGCGCTGCTCCGCGAGCACGGCGTCGACCTCCTCGACGTCTCCAGCGGCGGCAACGGCGGACCGGCGGAGATCCCCGTGGGTCCCGGCTACCAGGTGCCGTTCGCTGCTCGGGTCAAGGCCGAGACCGGGCTGCCGGTGGCCGCCGTGGGCCTGATCACCGAGAGCGAGCAGGCCGAGAAGATCCTCGCCAACGGCGAGGCCGACGCGGTCCTCCTCGGCCGTGAGCTGCTCCGCGACGCCTCCTGGGCCCGCCGCGCGGCCCGCGAGCTCGGCGCGGAGACCCACGCCCCGGCACCGTACGCCTGGGCGATCTGACGGGAGCGGGGGGCGGGCTCAGGAGGCGTCGCGGCGCGCTGCAGGGAGCAGCCCGGGGGCGCCGCAGGGAGTGTCCTGAGGCGCTGCGGGGAGTGTCCGCGAGTGCCGCTGGAGTGTCCGGGGGCCGTTGTCAGTGGTCGGGTGCAGACTGGCCCGTATCCGCGACAACGGCGTCCTGGAGGTTGGCAGCCATGCCCGACGTACTCCTCACCGTAGGCACCCGCAAGGGGCTCTTCATCGGCCACAGGCACGACGGCCGTTGGGAGTTCGACGATCCGGCCTTCCCCGCACAGGCCGTCTACTCGGTCGCGATCGACACGCGGCGGCCGACTCCGCGCCTGCTCGTGGGCGGGGACAGCGCCCACTGGGGGCCGTCCGTCTTCCACTCCGACGACCTCGGCCGGAGCTGGACCGAGCCGGCGCGGCCGGCGGTGAAGTTCCCTGAGGACACCGGCGCCTCGCTCGAGCGCGTCTGGCAGCTGCACCCCGCGCCCGGGCACTCCCCCGACGTCGTGTACGCGGGGACGGAGCCGGCGGCGCTGTTCCGCTCGGCGGACGGCGGGGAGTCCTTCGAGCTCGTGCGCCCGCTCTGGGAGCACCCCACCCGCTCCCAGTGGGTGCCCGGCGGAGGTGGCGAGGCCGTCCACACCGTCGTCACCGATCCCCGCGACCCGGAGGCGATCACCGTCGCGGTGTCGACCGCCGGGGTGTTCCGCTCCCGGGACGGCGGGGCCGCGTGGGCGCCCTCCAACCAGGGCGTGTCCGCGGTGTTCCTGCCCGATCCGCACCCCGAGTTCGGGCAGTGTGTGCACAAGATCGCCCAGGACGCCGCCGACAAGGACCGGTTGTACCTCCAGAACCACTGGGGTGTGTTCCGCAGTGACGACGCGGGCGGCAGCTGGTCGGACATCGGCTCCGGGCTCCCCTCCGACTTCGGCTTCGCCGTCGCCGCCCACCCGCATCGCCCGGACACCGCCTACGTCTTCCCCATCACGGCCGACTCCGACCGCGTCCCGGCCGGTCGCCGCTGCCGCGTCTACCGGACCGTCGACGCCGGGGTCACCTGGGAACCGCTGACCCGGGGACTGCCCGAGGGCGACCACTACGGCACCGTGCTGCGGGACGCGCTCTGCACGGACGACGCGGACCCGGCGGGCGTCTACTTCGGCAACCGCAACGGCGAGGTGTACGCGAGTGCCGACGACGGGGACAGCTGGCACCTCCTGGCGGAGCACCTTCCGGACGTCCTGTGCGTGCGGGCCGCGGTGATCTGACGTCCAAGAGGCACGAACGCACGAGCGGCGATGCCGCGCACGGTCAGGGCAGGCGCCAGTCCACGGGCTGGGCGCCCTGGTTCAGGAGCAGTTCGTTGGCACGGCTGAACGGACGGGAACCGAAGAAGCCACGGTCCGCGGACATCGGGGACGGGTGCGCCGACTCGATCGCGGGCAGGTCGCCGAGGAGCGGACGGGCATTGCGCGCGTCCCTGCCCCACAGGATCGACACCAGGGGCTTGCCACGGGCGGCGAGGGCGCGGATGGCCTGCTCGGTGACCTCTTCCCAGCCCTTGCCGCGGTGGGCGGCCGGCTTGCGCGGGGCCGTGGTCAGGGCCCTGTTCAGGAGCAGGACGCCCTGGCGGGTCCACGGTGTCAGGTCGCCGTTCGACGGCCGGGGCAGGCCGAGGTCGGTATCGAGCTCGCGGAAGATGTTCTCCAGGCTCCCCGGCAGCGAGCGGACCTCGGGCGCGACGGCGAAGCTCAGCCCGATCGCCATTCCCGGTGTCGGATAGGGGTCCTGACCCACGATCAGGACCCGCACCTCGTCGAAGGGCTGCTGGAAGGCCCGCAGCACGTTCGCCCCGGACGGCAGGTACGTCCGACCCGCGGCGATCTCCGCGCGCAGGAAGTCGCCCATCTCCGCCACACGCCCCGCGACGGGGCGCAGGGCCTCCGCCCAGCCGGGCTCCACCAGTTCGTTCAACGGTCGCGCTGTCACGGTCCGTCACTCTACCGGCCTACAGTGACACCCAGGTCCGGTCCCGCCCGGTCCGGCCCGGCCCTCCGGACGACCTCCGGAATCCCGCCGCTCACCCGCTCCCCCACCGTCCCCCACCATCGCCTACCGCTCCCTACCGCTCCCTACCGACAGGACGTGCATCGTGGTCTCCGTGAACGATCCTTCCGACGGCCTGGTCGTCGGCGTCGACTCCGGTGGTTCAGGGCTGCGGATCGCCCTGGCCGAGGCGACGAGCGGCACCGTCCTCGGCACCGTCGCCTCCCGGGAACCGGTGCGGACCGGGCCGGGCGGGATCTCCGCCACCCACTTCCTGGAGCAGGTCCTACCGGCCGTCACCGACCTGCGGGAGCGCCTCGCGCCGGAGGTCACGCGGCGGGTGCTCGCGGTGGCCGTGGGTGCCGCCGGGATGGCGACGCTCGGAGACGAACTGCGGGCCGAGCTGCCCGGCGCCTTCGCCGGGGCGTGGGGCGTGCGGCGGCTCGCGCTCGCGGCCGACGCCGTCACCGCGTACGCCGGCGCACTCGGGCAGCGGCCCGGCGCGGTCGTCGCGGGCGGCACGGGGATGATCGCGCTCGGTACGGATCTGTCGACCTGGCGCCGGGCCGACGGCTGGGGACACCTCCTCGGCGACTGCGGCAGCGGCGCCTGGATCGGCCGGGCGGGGCTGGAGGCGGCGATGCGCGCGTACGACGGGCGGCGGGGCGGCTCGGCGGCGCTCCTGGCCGGGGCCGAGAAGCTGTTCGGCCCCGTGGCGGGGCTGCCGGGCGCGCTCTACCCCCGTACGGACCGGCCCGCGGTGCTCGCCTCCTTCGCCCCCGAGGTGGGGAGCTGCGCCGCGGCAGGGGACCCCGTGGCGGCCGGGATCCTCGCGCGGGCCGCCGACCATGTCGCGGACGCCGCCGAGGCCGTGTGCCCGGCGGGCTCCGGGGCCCTGGTGGCCCTGACGGGCGGCCTCTTCAAGATGGGCGACCCCCTCCTCGTACCCCTCCGGGCGGCGCTCGGGGAGCGGATTCCGCATGCCCGGACCGTGGCGCCGGCGGGCGATCCGTCGGCCGGGGCGGTCACCCTCGCATCGGCGCTGGCCACCGGCACGATGCGGCTGCCGGAGGACCCGTCGCTGCTCCGCCTGTTCGGCGACGGAACGCCGGAAGAGACGGCATCCGCCCAGGTCGGGGGTGGTGCAGCGGGCCCCGACGAACCACGCGGGGGCGCGGAGACCGGACATAGGGGGACAGACGGCATGCGACCGCACCTCACCGAACAACGTGGCGGGCGAAACCAGTAACATGCGGCGCCATGAGCTCCCCCACTGGGCCTGCTTCCGGCCTGCCTGTACGAATGCCTCGACCCCGCCAGTCCGGGCGGCACCGTCGCCCCGAACCCGCGGCGGCGCCCGAGGGCGCTCCCGCACTGGTTCTCGCCGTTCCCGGTGTGCCGTCGGCCGCCATACGCTCACTTGCCGAAGAGGTCGTGAGCATCGCCCGCTCGGAGCTGCCCGGTCTGGAGGCCGCGATCGGCTTCCTGGACGGCGACGACGGCGAGTACCCCTCGCTCACGACCGTCCTCGTGTCGACCGAGGCGCTGCGCACCCAGCGCTACGAGCTGGCCCTGGCGGCCGGCCGTGAGGTCGCCGCCCCGGCGGGTCCCGCCGCGGTCGTCGTCCCGCTCCTCGCGGGCCCGGACAGCGCCCTGATGCGCCAGATCCGCCAGGCCGTGATGGACAGCGGCAACACCGCCGAGCTGACCGAGGTCCTCGGTCCGCACCCGCTGCTCGCCGAGGCGCTGCACGTGCGCCTCTCCGAGGCGGGTCTCGCCCGTGCCGACCGCGCCCGGCTGTTCACGGTCGCGACGGCCGCCGACGGCATCATCCTGGCCACGGTCGGCGGCGAGGAGGCCGTGCAGGCCGCCGGGATCACCGGCATGCTGCTCGCCGCTCGCCTCGCCGTGCCGGTGATGGCCGCGGCGCTCGACCAGGAGGGTTCGATCACCTCCATCGCCGATCAGCTGCGTGCCTCGGGCTCGGCCCAGCTGGCGCTCGCGCCGTACCTGATCGGCCCGGAGCTGGCCGAGGGGCTGCTCGACGAGGCCTCGAAGGAGGCCGGGTGCGCCGCCGCCGAGGCGCTGGGCGCCTACCCGGCGATCGGCAAGCTGGTGCTCTCGCAGTACACGTCCGCGCTGGGCCTCCCGCCGCAGCAGCCGCAGGGCGCGCCGTCGTTCTGAGCCGTACCCACGGCAACGGAGAGGGCCCGCACCGGAACATCCGGTGCGGGCCCTTTCGCGCGTACGGACCGTTCGCGCCGACGGGTCAGCCGAAGACGACGCAGGAGGCGGCGGGGGCCTCGATCGCGCCCGCGCGGGCCGGAACGCCGGTCTCGGGGTCGATGTCGAACCAGGTGACATCCCCGGAGCGCTCGTTGGCGGCGTACAGACGGCGCCCGGCGGGTTCGAGGGTGAGGTCGCGGGGCCAGGTGCCGCCGCAGGGCACGGTGGCGACGAGGTGGGCCTTGGCGCCGTCCGGGTCGAGGGCGAGCACGGCGAGGGTGTCGTCGCCGCGGACGGCGGCCCACAGGAAGCGGCCGTCCGGGGCCACGACCAGCTCGGAGGGGTAGCTGGGGCCGGTGGTGCCCTCGGGGACGACGGGGGTCTCGGCGAGCGGTTCGAGGACGCCTGCCTCGGCGTCCCAGCGGCAGACGGTGAGGGTGGGCTCCAGCTCGTTGAGGACGTACGCGTGGGCGCCTGCCGGGTGGAAGGCCAGGTGGCGCGGCCCGGTGCCGGGGCGCAGCGGGGTCTCGCGGTGGAGGACGAGCGCGCCCGTGACGGGGTCGAGGGAGCAGATCCGTACGGAGTCGGTGCCGAGGTCCACGCTGACGATCCACCGGCCTGAGGGGTCGGGGAGCACCTGGTGGGCGTGGGGGGCGCTCTGGCGGTCGGCGACGGGGCCGCGGCCCTCGTGGCGCAGGACCGCCGTGGCCGCGCGGGCGGTGCCGTCCTCGGCCAGGGGCAGGGCGGTGACGCTGCCGGAGGTGTAGTTGGCCGTGAGGAGGTGGCCGGCGGCGAGGGCGAGGTGCGTGGGACCGGCGCCGTCGACGGGGACGGGCGGGCCGAGCGGCCGGGGTACGGGTCCGGTGACGTCGAAGGCCGCGACGGCGCCCGGCTCGGACTCGGAGACGGCGTGGAGCACGGGGCCCGCGAGGGCGAGGAAGGAGGGGTCGGCGACGGCGTCGGACGCGCCGCTGACGGTGAGCGCGCCCGTCTCCTCGTCGACGTCGGCGGCGAGGACGCCGAGCCCTCCGGCCGAGGTGAACGACCCGATGTACGCCCGCGGCGTGCTCCTGCCCCGTACCGCCCCTGTGTCGCCCATGGCGCCTCCCCTGTCCCGGGGCCGGTCACGGTCGACCGGCCGTCGTCCGGCCGACGGTAGCAGGCGGTCTAGACCAACCGCCTGCGGTGACGGAAGACCCGCCCCGCACGTCCCGTCTCAGGAACGGAGCATCCAGGCACCGGGCGGAGTCCGCAGCGGAGCGTCCAGCTCCGTGAGCACGCGAGCGAGCCCCCTGGCATGGGCGAGAGCCGGCGCACCCGCGTGGGCCTCGCTCTCGGACCGGAGGTGACCGTCCGGCTCCACCCCGGCCCCTTCGCGCGACGTGAGGGCTTCCACGGCGGCTTCGACTCGCCAGCAGGCGGCAGCCAGGCGGGCGTCGTGGCCGGCGTCCGGGTCGGCGGCGACGGCAACCAGTCCCCGCACCTCTCCGGCCGCTTCGTCGAGGAGCACGAGGACTCGGCGCGCCCGCTGCTTCCTCCCCCTGAAGGGGGTCAACGGATGTACCAGCGGAGCCAGCGAGAGCCGCACGCGCCCGAGAAGCGCCTCCAGCTCGGCGGCGTGCGGCGTCGGGTCGGCGGCGTCCTCGCCGGCCAGGCGGCGAACGGACGCCGAGGTGGCGGCCCGGACGCAGAGGAGCGCTCGCTGGATCCACGCGTCGTTCGTCGTATGCGTCCGGACGGGAAGGACCAGCGTCACGGCGAGGCCGGCGCACGCGGCCCCGACTCCGGTCTCGGCCACGCGCAGGAGGAGCAGCGCACCGTCGAGCACGCCCAGCAGCCCGTAGAGCAGGCTGGCCATCACGGTGACCGCGAGGATCATCCAGCTGTACGAAACGGCGGCGGTGTAGAAGATCCCGAACACGCAGGCGGCGACCAGCAACGCGGTGACGACGGGCGCGCCGCCCAACGGGATGGCGACGAGGAATCCTCCGGCGATCCCGGTGACGGTGCCGAGGACGCGGCGGAAGCCCCGTACGAGCGTCTCGCCCCGCGAGGCCGTGTTGACGAAGATCCACCAGACGGTGCCGACGGCCCAGTACCAGCGCTCCTCGGAGAGGAACTGTCCGATGACGAGGGCCGCACCCGAGGCGACGGCGACCTGGACGGCCTGACGGGTGGTGGCCCGGGCGAGCCCCGTCCCGGGCAGGGCGGCAGGGACCGCCGGCGGCGGGACCCGACGCTCGATGGGCCACAGGACGAAGCGCACGACCGCGACCGCGCCCAGGGCGATGCCGGTGGCCGCGTACAGCTCGGGGAGCTGGGCGGGCAGGGCGTGCAGGAACTGGGTCACGAAGAACTGCATGAAGGCGAAGATGCCGAGCGCGTGGCCGCGCGGTCCCCAGCGGCGCGCGTACACACCGGCGAAGATCACGAGCAGCCAGGCCGCGTCGCGCAGGAGCGGCACGCCGTGCAGGAGGGTCGCGACGGCGAGCACGGGAAATCCGACCGTCGGCAGCAGGGCCGTGGTGACGGCCTGGCGGCGCACGGTGGAGTCGGCGACCGTGAAGAGGGCGAGCAGCGCGGCGAGACCGGCGGTGATGGACGCGACGAGGGACAGACCGAGCAGCTCGGCCAGGGCGACGGCGAGCGCGACGCCGAGGACGGCACGCAGCGAGACCCTGAGCCTGACCCGCCCCGGATCCGGAGCCATGAAGTACTTCCGCACGGCGGCCAATCCCGCCCCCCTTGATCTGTTCCTCACCGCGCGAGGCTCCCCTGGGGTGGTGGGGGCTCGGACACGACGAAAGCACCGCGGGCCTGCCCGGCCTCGTCGCCGGACGGCGCTGCGCGGCGCCGAAAATGTGTGATGGCTACAAGGATAGACCGAAGGGGGTACAGCGGCTCAAACGACGGACGGAACAGTGGGCCATTGGCCCACCCCGACAGTGGGGCGGGTGACCGGACGGAGCCATTGGCCCAGGCCGCCGGACGGGGGGGCTCCGGCGGCCCTGCCCGTCCATGCGTTGCTTTTGCGCCCCATGCGCAGGTCAGAACCAGTGCAGGCAGTGAGGGGAGCGCTCGGCGCGGAAGAGGGCGTCGGCCAGGGTGGCCACGCCCGGGCGGTGAGCCCGGATGTGTCCGGCCCGCACCAGCGTGCTCGGGGCAGTGCCGCCGAGGTAGACCGAGCCCAGGTCGCTCACGTCCAGGGACAGGTCGGGCTCCCGGTCCGTCGGGACGCAGTCGGCCTTACCGTCCCGGACGGTCAGCAGATAGCGGCCGCGCTCGCCGAGGAACGGGTCCTCGACGTCGAGGACGAGCTCGCCGTCCATGAACCAGCCGCGCGCGGTCAGCGCGCCCGGGACGTCCAGCAGCCGCACCCAGAGCCAGTCGGTGTCGCCGCTCACCTCGCCGGCGCGGAAGTCCGCGAGCTGCCGGCGCAGCGGGTGCTCGGGCGGGACGTGCTTGAACACGACCCGAGAGACCAGGTCGTGTCCGAGTACGAACCGGGCCAGGGCCGTGAAGACGGTGTCGTCGGTGGCGATGGTCTCGTCGACCGTCAGGGTGCCGGACTCGATCGAGTAGCTCGCGTACCCGTCCGGGGCGCCGTGGGCATCCCGGTGGACGGCGACGTAGCGCGGCGCCGGCGAGATCGGGGGCTGCCCCGCGCGCAGGGCCCACCAGCGGTGCGGCCGGGACAACGCACCCGGCTGGGCACGGCGGTACCGGTCGTAGACCTCTTCCAGGATCTCGCCGCACTCGTCACGCCGCAGCACCTCGACCGAGCCGTTGTCCGCCCCGGTCACCGGCGCGTCGGCCGCCTCGCGCGCCCGGGGAGCGGCGAGGGCAGCCTGGTGGCGCGGCACGGTCAGCCGCGCCGTGTAGGTCGCCGGTCCGTAGCCGAACCTGCCGTAGATCGTGGCCTCGGAGGCCAGCAGAACGGCCAGGAACTCCCCGCGGGCCCGCAACTCTCCGAGCTGATGCCGCATCATCGCGCTGAGCACGCCCTGGCGCCGGTGCGAGGGCAGGACGCCGACGGCGGTCACCCCTGAGGCCGGGACGAGGGTCTCACCGGGCAAGGTGAGCTCGAAGGCGTGTGCGGCGGCTGTGCCGACGGGCCGCCCGTCCGCCGTCAGGGCAAGCAGGCAGCGGTCCTTCTCGAGCGCCGACCACCACAGCCCGCCGCCCTCGACCGGAGTCTCCGGGAAGCGCCCGAACGCGGCATGGACGGTGCCGACGAAGACGTCGAAGTCCTCGTCGGTCGTGGAACGGATCTCCATTGCTGCGGCCGCCTCCTCGAGATACCGGCACCACGACGTGTGATGTCCGGCCCCAGTGCAGCCTTGCCCCGTGGCCAGGGCAAGCGAATTACGGCCGGTGCGTGTCGATGCGGGCGTCGATGAACAACGGGACGCCTGCCTCGTCCGCGGACCGGCGTGCCCCGAGTTCCCCTTCAACCATTGAAGGTTGGACAGGCCCTGCCGGTGGCGCGCTCCTATCGTGGAGTTATGGACGGCTACGGAAGCAACACCGGCCGGTCCGAAGGGGACTCGGCCAACGTTCCTCTCCTTGAGGTCAGCCCGCGAACGTGTCGTCAGGGTATGGCGCTCGAGATCCGCGGCTCGGGCTGGCAGAGCTGGGCGGTCCGGATCACGGTCGACGGGCAGGGGGTACTGGCCGACCGGGTGCTCCAGGGGCTGGCGGTTCCCGATGTACGCGAAGCCGGCGACGATCTCGCGGCCGAGCGGCCCACGGAGTCCGATGTCCGGCAGGCCGTCGGCGAGGCGATCCTGCCCGACGGCAACGGTGCCTTCGTCTGTCGCCTCTCGACCTTCCGCCTGGACCCGGGTGAACACCACATCGCGGCGGCGTACGCACGGCGGGGATCGGACTACGTACAGGACGGGGACGGGACGGCCGCGTCCGTGACGGTGATCGTGCTGCCCCTCTCCGCCGCGGAGCACGGCCGGTCCCCGGAAGGCTCGGAGGAGGGGCCCGACGGTGAGCCTCCGGAGGAGGGAGACGCCCCCCTGGAGCGCGAGCGCTATCTGTGGGAGCGCCGCTTCGGTCACATCGGCCGCATCCCTCCCGGCGCGCGCGAAGCCCAGGTCTCGGGTGTCCGGGCGCTCCGCGAGCGCCGGGACCGACTGGAGGCGGGCATGCGGGCCGCTGCCGGCCGGGAGCCGGACGGAACGATCCGGTCGGCACCGGTTCCGGGCGGGACCAACTGGACGCCGATGGGTCCCGGTCCTGTGCTGGCCTGGAACGCCGCGTGGAGCGGCCGGGCGCTCTCCGTCGCCGTCGACCCCACCGACACGAACACGGTCTACCTCGGTACGGCGAACGGCGGGGTGTGGAAGAGCACGGACCGGGGACTGACGTGGACGCCGAAGTCCGACTACCAGCGCAGTCTGGCCATCGGGGCGCTGGCGATCGATCCCTCCGACCACCTCCACATCGTGGCCGGGACGGGTGAGCAGCAGGCCGCCCACGACACGTACTACGGCGCCGGTCTGATGAGTTCGTCCGACGGCGGTGACACCTGGACCGAACTGGCGGCGGCGTTCTTCGACAGGGCCCCCGTCACACGTGTGGTGTTCGACCCCACGGACAGCACGGGCAAGCGGCTGCTCGTGTCGTCCGGTATCGGTGTCTGCGAAAGCACCGACGGGGGCGTGAACTGGACGCGCCGGAGCCATGTCGGCCTGTTCACCGACATGGTGGTGTTCCGCGCTCCGGGGCCGC
Source organism: Streptomyces sp. NBC_00094 (assembly GCF_026343125.1). Lineage (NCBI taxonomy): Bacteria > Bacillati > Actinomycetota > Actinomycetes > Kitasatosporales > Streptomycetaceae > Streptomyces > Streptomyces sp. NBC_00094. The sequence continues at coordinate 953,956 of NZ_JAPEMB010000001.1, forward strand.
CCGGAACCGTGAGGGTCGTCGCCGCCCAGTTCGGCAAAGCCCTCTGGACGAGTACCCGCACCTCCGGGTCCTGGTCCGCATGGACGGCGATCAGCGGTCCGGGACTGCCGGCCCAACTGGAGTTCGAGCGGGTCGCGATGGCCCAGCAGGCGGGGAACCCCGACGTCGCCCTCGCCCTGTTCGCCTTCTACCCCGGCTTCGCAGCACTGGCGAGGACGACGGACGGGGGGAGCACCTGGGCGGCCGTACCGATGCGCCTCAACTCCGCCGCTGGAGCCGGGACATCGGGCAACGCGGGTCACGCCCACTCGGTCACGGTGCCCGCGGCGGACATGACGGCACCGACGGCCGCGCACAGCTACACGACCACCCCCGGCGGGACGACGCCCCACACGCACGTGGTCTCGTTCACGGCCCAGGAGTTCGCCAGGCTGGCCGGTGGCGGACGAGTGGGGCTCACCACGAACAGTGACGCCACGGGCCACACCCACACCGTCGATTTCTCCTTCACCAACCTGAGCTTCTACGCCCTGCACGTGGCGGTGCACCCCACCGACCCGAACGTCCTGTTCGTCGCGGAGCGGAGCCTGTGGCGCTCCGGCACCGGCGGTGGCGTGTTCGATGCCGTCCCCAACGTCCACGCCGACCACCACGCCTTCGTCTTCGATCCGGTCAACCCGGCCGTCTGCTGGGACGCCAACGACGGGGGCATCCAGATCTCCACGGACACCGGCGTGACGTGGACCGACCGCAACCGGGACCTGGCGACGCTCCAGTTCCACTCCATCGCCCAGCACCCCGAGTGGGAGAACGTGCTGATCGGCGGTACACAGGACAACGGCGTGCACCGCTACGCCGGCACACCGGCGTGGACGGTATCGGCGTATGGTGACGGCGGCTTCACCGCCATCGACCCGTCGAAGCCGGTCCGGATGTACCAGGAGTACACCAACGAGACCATCTACCGTTCCGACGACGCCGGCGCCTCCTGGTTCCTGAAGAACTCCGGAATCGGCGGCAGGGTCCCGTTCTACGCGCCGTTCGCGCTCGACCCGACCACCCCCACCACCTGCTATTTCGGCGGGGACCAGCTCTGGCGCAGCGCGAACAGCGCCGACAGCTGGGCAGCCATCAGCTCGGGGCCCGGACCGGCGGTCACCGCCATCGCCGTCCATCCGGGCGACAGCAACACCGTCTACGCCGGGACGGAGAACGGACGGGTCTACCGGTACCGGCGCACCGGGGCGACATGGAACCCCGCGGACGTGACGCGCACGGACCTGACGGGTCCGGCCCTGCCCCTGGTATGCGTGTCCGACATCGCCGTCGACGCCGCGGGAACCGTCTGGGTGACCATCGCCGGCCTGCTGAACGCCTTGGAGCCCGGCGAGTTCAGCTGTGACCACGTCTACCGGCGGGGCACGGCCGACACCGTGTGGACCTCGCGTTCCAACGGACTGGCGCCGGCCAATCCCGTCAACACGATCGTGATCGACCCGACGAACCCCAACCGGCTCTTCTGCGGCGCCGACAGCGGCGTGTTCCGCACCGAGGACGCGGGCCTGAACTGGACGCTGTGGGACCAGGGCCTCCCCAACACGCCCGTGTTCGACCTGGCCCTGCACGCCAAGCGCCGGCTGCTGCGCGCCGCCACGCACGGCAGGAGCGTCTGGGAGCGCCCCGTCGACGTGGCGCAGACCGCGATGGTCGACCTGTACGTGCGCGACACCGTGCTCGACTCCGGCCGGGTCCTTCCCTCCCCCTCGGGTGTCGCGGACCCCTTCGACCCGAGCGCCACGCCCGGCACCATGTGGTGGTGGCAGAGTCCCGACATCGTGGTGGACGCGCCGCAGCCCGACTACCAGACCGCCGGCCCGGTCGGCGACTACGTCGCCCTGGCCCGGCTGGCGCACCGCACGGCACGCCGGACGGCCGTGAACCGCTTCTACGTGCAGGTGCACAACAGGGGCGTACGTGCGGCGACGAACGTCCGGGTGCGGGCCTTCCTGGCCGACGCCTCGGCGAACCTGCCCGCCCTGCCCACGGACTTCTGGTCCAACGGCAAGCCCTTCGCCGCCGATCCCGTCAGCACGGCGTACACGCCTCTGGGCCCGGTCAGGACGATCGCCAGGCTGGAGGCGGCGGAGCCCGGCGTGGTCGAGTGGGACTTCCTCATCCCGTCCACGGCGGCCGCCCACTCGTGCATCCTGGCGGTCGTCACCTGCGACGAGGATCCCATCGCGGCGAGCGAGATCTTCGACGTGACGACGCTGGTCACCACCCGCAAGCACGCCGCGCTGAAGAACCTCCAGGTCGAGGACGCGCTGCCCGGCGGCGTCACACCGTCCCGCGCGTTCGTCATCCTCCTCAACAGCGTCAAGACGACCACCCAGCCCTCCGAGGTGAGGTTCGACTGGGCGAACCTGCCCGAGGGGACGCGGCTGTACATCGCCTTCGAGAAGCTCGGCAACGCCCAGGGGCCGCAGCCCGGCCACGGCGTCGAACTCCTCGACCACGCGGACGAGTTCCTGCCCGACCAGTTCGTCGACCGGCACGGGCGGATCCGCAAGTTCGACTTCGCGCGCTCGTACGTGATGAAGCCCGACGAGCACCGCAAGAACGAGCTGAAGGGCGTGCGCATCGACCCCGAGCTCGGTTCCCGGGGGATGGCCGTCAACGTCCGCCTCCCCGCGGACGCGCCGGACCGGCCCGTCGAGTTCCACGTCCTTCAAGAGGTGCAGAACAGGCTGGTGGGTGGCAGCACCTATGTGGTCCGTCCCACCACGCAGCAGGCCTCGCAAGCCGACGACGGGGAGCCCAGCGGGGAAGACGCGCCGTGACGGGTGCGACGGCGGTCGAAGCCGGGTGCCGCCGCATCGGGTGCGACGGCACCCGATGCGGAGTCACCCCGGTCTACGGGACCAGTGCCCAGCCCGTTCTCGCCATGGCGGCGGCCGCGCCGAAGGAGGCCGGGTCGTCGGCGATTCCGGCGCCGCCGGTGGCGACGTCCTCGGCGAGGGTGCCGACGATGAGCGCGCCGGCGCCGACGATGAGCAAGCCGGCGCCGACGTACTTCGCCGCCGTCTGGAGACGCGAGCGTTGCGGTTGCGGTGCGGTCACGGGCACCGGGACCGTCTGCGGTGCACGCTGCGAAGCGGAGTAGGTGATGACTCCCTTCCCGGGGTGCTTCGTCGACGACTCGACCTGCAGCATCGTGTTGGGCTGGGTTGCCGACGGAGCCTGCATGGGGAGCAGATCGAAGCCGGCCGCGACCCGGCGCATGTCGCCCTGGGCCCTGAGCTGCGCCGTGATGCCGGCGACGTACCACTCCACATCGCCGGCGCCGGAGTCCTCGGCCCGGCCGCCCTTGTTCTTGGCGTCCCAGACGTAGACCGTGGAGTCCGTCCACAGCAGCAGGTCGGCCCGGCCGCCGTTGGCGATCACCCTGTTCCGGGGATCGCCCCCGCCCTTGACCGACTGGAGGTCCATGGACACCTGCCAGGTGCCCCCGGGCCGTGCCGCGCCCATCGCCTGGAGCTGTGCCGCGGCCATCACGATCGCCTGGTCGTGGTGGAGCGTGTACTTCTCCCGCAGGTGCTGGCCCAGGTTGAACGGCTCTCCCGGCTGACGGCCGTCGTCATCGGTGTACCGCAGGGGGTTCTGGTAGGCGTAGCCGTAGAGCTGGAGGTTCGACGGCTGGTGGACGCCCTCGTTCGACCCGCCGTCCAGGTACTCGGTCAGCGCCGGGTCGGTGGACTCCCACATCCCGCCGCGCGGGTCGTAGTAGCGCGCGCCGTGGTAGGTGTAGCCGGTCTCCTGGTCGAGCTCCTTGCCGGTGAAGCCGTACGGATCCTTCTCGCCGGGGCTTTCGTCGACCCAGGTCTCACCGGACGGGAAGTAGTCCAGGTGCTCGGCCAGCCGGCCGGAGCCGTCCGTGCCGAAGTTGGCCGACCCCAGTTGGTCGCCGTGGAAGAAGAACTGGTCCTTCTCGTAGGCGTTGCCCGGCTTCGAGGTCTTGGTGGCGATGCGCGTGCCGCCGGCGTACACGTGCTTGAACTCGGTCTGGTTGCGCGCCGTGTAGAACTGGTTCGGGTAGAGGGTGGTCTGGGCTCCGTCCTTGACCACCCGGTTGCCCTGGTCGTCGTAGGTGAAGCGGACCGACGGCGGCTTGCCGGGCTGGTTGCAGGAGGACGGGTCCTGTGCCTGGTCCTGGTTCTTGGCCGTGTCGTGGACGCAGGCCAGCCGGTTCTCCTCGTCCCAGATCTGCTGGCGGCGTGGCTTGCCGGGCGCGGACGACACGCTGTCGGTCAGGTTGCCGTCGGCGTCGTAGGTGAGGGTCGCCCGGCCGATCACGGACGGGGCGTGCGGGCGAGAGGCCGCGTACGCGTAGCTCTGGCTGTACGTGGTGTTCTTCTGGACCTGCTCGTGACCGTTGCCCACGAGGATTCCGTGGCGCTGGTCCTTGGCGGTGATGTTGCCGATCGTGTCGTACGAGGTGGAGTAGGTGTAGCGGTCGGTCTTGTTCGCCATGAACCGGAAGGAGCCCTCGGCGCCGGTGAGCCGGTTCAGGTTGTCGTACGTGTAGGTCTGCTCCGTGGGGCCGCCCAGCTTGGGGGTTTCCGCCGGGAGTCGGGTCACGTTCTTCTGGCTGGTGAGGTTGCCGTTGGCGTCGTACTCGTAGGCGAGGTTCTGGAACGCGGACCCCGTCGGCAGAGTGGACGTGAGGGTGGCCATGCGGCGGTCCTCGGCACCGTAGGTGAAGGCGGTGCGGGTGCCGTTGCCCAGTTCCAGTGCGGCGCGGTCGCCGAACTTGTCGTACGTGAGCGACCGGACGTAGGTGTAGTCGAAGCCGTTCTTGGTGCCGACGGCGGCGCTGATCTGACCGCCACTGTCGTAGGTGTAGGACAGCCGCTCGCCGTCGGCATAGGTGAGGGACAGCATGCGGTTGAAGCTGTCGTAGCGGTAGCCGGTGGTGAAGGTGCGGACGTGCGGTCCGGGGCCGGGCAGGGTACGGGTCTCCTCGGTGACTTCGCCGAGCGGGCCGTACCGCCGTGTCACCTCGCCGCCCGCGTCCTCGATCCTCGTGACCCGGCCGGCGGCGTCGTGCTCCGCGCCCGGCGCGCCGTAGGTGTAGCGGACGTCGTTGTCGGTGAAGACCGGGTGGCTGATCTCGGTCACGCGGTCGAAGTCGTAGGTGTAGGTGATGGCCTGGTTCTTGGCCGCCAGGTTCGCGGTCTGCTGCCGGATCACGTTGCCGGCCGGGTCGTAGCCGGTGACGTTACGGCCGGCGTCCGGGGAGTCGACGACGGTGCGGCGTCCCAGGTTGTCGTAGGCGGAGGTGGTGATGTTGCCGTGGTCGTCGGTGACCTTGGTGATCTCACCCAGCGGGTCGTAGACGTAGCTGGTCCAGATCGGCGCGTCGCCGGTCTTCGCGCCGGGCTCGCGGACGGCGGTCTGCTTCTCCCGTACGTCGCTGTAGGCGGTGGTCCGGTTGCCCTTGGCGTCGGTGGACACGGTCTCGAACCGCACGGTGCCCGCGCGGTCCTCTCCGAAGCCGTACGCCACCGACGTGGAGTTCCCGTCCGGCAGGGTGGTGCGCAGCGTGCGGTCGAGGACGTCGTAGGTGAGGGTGGTGGGGCGGACGGTGTCGATGGCGGTGTTGAGGACGGTGCCGGCGTCACCCTTCGGTTCGGTGACGGGGTAGTGCTGCTCGACGGTGCGGCCCAGCGCGTCGAAGACGACATGGCCGGAGACCGTCATGACGTCCGCGCCGCCGACGGTCGCGTCCTTCTTCGTCTGGACCACGCGGCCGAGGCCGTCGGTGAAGGTGACGGTGTCGATCGTGTCGTTCTTCACCGTGCCCGCGGCGTCGCGGTCCAGATGGCGGGTCGCCGCGTACGGGACCGGCGCGTCGGGGTGGTACTCGAAGGCGATCGTCGGCCGCCCGGCGTCCAGGTCGTGCGGGCCGGTCACGGCGGTGAGGCGGCCCAGCGCGTCGTACTCCGACAGCGTCCTGCGGCCGTTGATGTCCGCGGACTCGGTCTGCTGGCCGAAGCGCAGGTCGTAGGAGGCGGTGGAGCGATAGCCGAAGCTGTCCACGATCGCCGTGGCCTGCGTGCCGGTCGGCTCGTCGTACTCGTAGGTGCGCTGGTAGCGCTGGCCCCGGTGGTTCTCGGGTGAGGTGATCGACTTGAGGGTGCCGTCGGCGTTGTACACGAGGTCGGTGACGGCTTCGGTGCCGTTCTCCAGGTGCGCGGTGTGCCGCGTCACGTCGCCCGTGGTGCAGTTCACCTCGGCGTCACGCGAGCGCATGAGCGTGCCCCCGCCGCGGACCTCCACCGACTGCCCGACGCCCACGATGTGGGTGTCGGCGCACGCGGTGTAGCTCGTCCTGGTCTCGACGTCGTCAGCGGCACCGGGCTCGCCGTAGTCCACCTTGCGCACCACGTTGCCGAGGTCGTCGTAGCTCATCTCGGTGGACGTGGACTGGCCCGGTGTCGCCCCGCCCTCGCCGTCGTACCAGCGTGCCTCGGTCCGCTCCAGCCGCGGGAAGACCGATCCGGAGAACACCTCCCGCAGCGCGTACGTGTTGAGGGTCTCGGTGAACAGGGCCCCGGAGGCATCGGTGACGGCCTCGCGCGTGAGCAGGCCGCGGGTGGCGTGGCCGCGGGTGTCGAACTCGCGGACCGTGGCGCGGTAGGGCTTGTCGGCCTCGCCCAGCTGGGTGCTGGTGACGGTGCCGTAGCCGAGGAACTCGCGCTCCAGGCGGTCGTACTTCCCGGCCTTGTACGAGAAGGAGAACGCCTGGGTGTCGGGGCCGTCGCCAGGCAGGGCGTCGTGGACCCGCGTGCCGGACAGCAGCCAGCGGGAGCCGGGCTGGTCGTAGGTGTTGCCGTCGCGCGTGTAGGTGAGGTCGATGCGCGAGCCCAGGGGTCGGGTCACGTTCTTGAGGAGGTTGGTGCGGCCGGTGCGGTTGGCGGCGACGACCAGCTCGTCGTCCTTGTCGGAGGCGAGGTGGTCGGCCAGGCCGTCGCCGTCGATGTCGCGGATCATCTGCTCGGCGCGCGAGGCGCCGGTGGACACGTTGACGCCCGGGTTGATGATCAGGCAGCCGACCACGAAGCAGATGGGGACGGTGAAGTAGACGCCGCCGCCGAGCTGGGCGTTGGAGTCGGCGTTGATGCCGTTGAGGCTGCCGTGGAAGGGGACGGGCTCGGCGAAGCCGGTGCCGGTGTTGAGCGCGACCCGCACCGGGTTGCCGGCGAACACCCGGTCGACGCGGCCGTCACCGTTGACGTCGGCCAGCGAGCTCTTCGTCGAGGACGACTGCTGCTGGAAGGAGGCGCCGCCGCCGAAGCCGTAGAAGTCGGTGTTGAAGCCGATGTTGAGGCCCGCGGTGGAGCCGCGGCCCTCGTTGAGCTTGCCGCCGGGCCAGGGTTCGGCCTGGGCGAAGCGGTATCCCAGGTTGAGGGCGACGCGGCCGTCCTCGTACGCCCGGTCCGGCAGGCTGTCGCCGTTGATGTCGAGCAGGTCGTACGAGGCGTCGGCACGGTTGGCGCCGAGGTTGCCGCCGATGCCGAGCGGGGGCATGTCGTTTCCGGCGGAGGAGGTGTCCGCCGTGACCCAGCCGGGCGGGGCGGCCTGGCCGCGGCCGGTGGCGATGGTGCGCGCCGCGCTGCCCGCGCTGGCGTTGCCGCTGCGGGTGTCGGAGGCGCGGACGGCTCCGCCGGGGACGGACCCGCGAGTGGTGCCGAGCACGCCGGTCGGGTCGGTGTACTGCACTCCGCCCGCGCCGACCACGTCCGGGAATCCGTCTCCGTTCATGTCGAGGTAGTCCAGCTCGCCGCGGGCGGTGCCCAGGGCGACGCTGCCGCCCACGCTGCCCACTCCGCCGCCGACCGAGCCGGTCAGGGAGATCTGCGTCGAGTGCGACATGCGGGGCACGGCGTGCGAGGAGGCCAGGGACTCGGCGGTGGGCAGGCCGATGGTCTGGCCACCGAACCGCGAGCTGGAGGTGGCGGAAGCCGCCACCCAGGTGAACTCCCCTGAGCCCCAACGGCCGTGTTCGGTGTCCGGGGCGAACGGCACGACGTCGGGCGGGGTGATCTTCGGGTTGTTCTCGAAGGCCTCGCGGTCCCGGTCCGGGTCGACGTCGGAGGGCAGTCGTTCCCTGATGTTGTCGGCGGTGAGGTCGGTCTGCTTGATCGGCTGTTCGGCGCGGTCCCTGTTGCCGTTGTAGCCGATGTAGGACCAGCCGCGGTACAGGCGGCCGAAGACGTCTTCGGCGGAGGGTGCGTGCAGGGTGGCGGGCACGGCCGGGCCGCCGTCCACCGCCACCGCGGCGCTCTCGATCTTCGCGGCGAGCTCCGGTGACGCCGCGGTGATGTCGACGTACAGGTTCTCGCCCGCGGGGGCCGTCACCTCGACCGACGGCTTGTCACCGACGTCGAAGGCCTTCTTCGCGAGGAGCGCGCCCTGCTTCTTGACCGTGAGCACCAGCCGGCCCGTGGTGCCCGCGGCGGCCGTCACGTCGGCGGTGACGGTGAAGGTGCCACCGGGGGACGTGATCGGCTGCTGGACGCCGGCCGGCCCGGAGGGCACGTACGTGTCGATGTCGTACGGGGGCCGGAACTGCAGCGGCTGGGCGTCGTCGCCGGCCGCCGGGGTCACGCCCTCCGCCTCGGTGTAGCGGGCGAGCGGCGCCCACTGCAGGGCGGTGACGTCGACCGGCGAGTCGGAGAGGATCCGCCAGGACAGCTTCTGGCCCTTGGTGACGCGGATCGTGGTGCCGGCCGGGAAGTCCCCGGTCTCGGCCGCGGCGATGGTCTTCTCCACCACCGGTGTCCCGGCCTGGGTGATCCGGACGGTGACGTCGTCGGTGGTCGCCGCGGTCTTGCGTACGTCACCGGTCAGCTGCAGCGTGCCGTCCACGGGGACCTCGACGCTGCCGGCCCGGCCGGCGAGGGTGAAGTCCTTCGAGGCGGCGTAGGAGTGGAGCGGCAGGCCGTTGGCGTCGGTCGCCTCGAAGCCGGTGTACGTGATCGACGGGTCCCAGGCGACCTTGTCGCCCGCGCCGTCGAAGACGGAGCCGACGCGGAAGTACAGCCGCTCGCCGCGCTTCACCTCGATCGCGTCCACGCCCTGGGGGGCGTACGCGGTGTCGTCGCCGGCCTCGATGCGCCGCGACCACAGTTCGCCGTCCTCGTGCTGCACGGCGACGCGCACGCCGTCCGGGCGGGAGAACTCCGCGCGCTCGTCGGTCTTCTCGAGCGCCACGGTCCCGGTGACGCGGATGGTGCCGTCGTACGGAGCCGTCCACCTGCGCACCGTGTCGACCAGCGGGGACGAGTCGATGCGCCGCTCGCGCTCGGCCGTGTAGTCGGGCAGCAGCCCGCCGGTGTCGACCTGGCCCGCGCCGATCGGCACGGGGGTCTGCGAGGCCGGTCCGTACGTCACCGTGCCGTCCGTGCCGACGCGGCCGAAGCGCACGGACGAGCCGTCGACCAGGTCCACCACGCCGTCGGCGTTGACATCGCTGAAGTAGCGCCGGGTGGTGGAGACGGTGTCGACGTAGTCCAGCTGTGCCGCCACGCCCAGGTAGCCCTCCACACCCACGGTGAGCGAGTTCGCGGACTCGCTGAGGATGCCCGGCAGGTTCCGCAGCTCGGTCGTGGTGTCGGAGAACCTCGGCTCACCGCCCGGCCGCGAGAGGTTCTTGCGGAAGACGAAGCCGCCGCCCTGCTTGAACACCTTGTCCGGCAGGCTGTCGCCGTCGACGTCCAGCAGCGAGAGGAGTCCCTCGTCGCCGGACCTGCTGTAGCCGGCCTTGATGCCGACCGAGCCGTTCTTGGAGGCCTTGGCGCCGTAGCCGACGTACAGGTGGCCGCCGACGCTCTTCGAGGTGTTGCCGTGCAGGGCGCCCGCCTCGCCGGCCCCCGGCTTCACGCTGTTGACGGCGCCGTTGCGGACGTTGTCGTCCGGCGAGGTCCAGTCCACCTTGGCGAAGGCGTCGTACGCGCCCTGCGCGTCGCGGATGTCGTCGAAGTACTCGAACGCGTGCCGGTTGAACTCCTTGCCGTCCGCACCGAGGTGGGCGATCGACGCCAGCAGCGTCTTGTTGAACGCACCCGTGGTGTAGGCGAGTTCGTAGGAGCGGACCGGCTTGTCCTGGAAGCGCACCTCGATCCGGCGGAGCAGGTCGGCCGTCACCCGCTTGAACCCGCCGCGTGCGTCGATCGACACGTCGGGCCGCCGCGCCTCGCCCAGCTCCCGGTCCCGTACGAACGTCACCGTGTAGGGCCCGTCGGTGTCCCCGAGCCCGGTGTACGAGATCCGCTGCACGTACAGGGCGCGGCCGGCGACGGTACCGCCCGCCACACCGGCGTCCTGGACCAGAGCGTGCCGGTAGCGCACCGTGTTGCCGTGCGGGTCGCGCACCTCGCGCAGGGCCCAGGAGAAGACGTTGCCCGCGTCGTCGGCGAGCGTGGCGCCCTCGCCTCCGTACAGGTAGCGCACCCCGGACTTGTCGGTCACCTCCCAGCCGTAGGTCGTCGGTGAGTCACCCGTCCGCACGATCCGCTCGAAGCCGCCCTCGACCCGTGCGTGGAAGACCTTGTCGCCGGTGCTCCGGGGTCCGGGTGTCCCTCGGTGGGCCAGGGGCGTCAGCTGATCGCCGCCCATCAGATAGGTCTCGGTCTCCCGGGCCGCGTCGTAGCGCGGCACACCCCAGCGGGTGTCGACGGAGATGGACGGGACGGACAGGTCCCAGCCCGTGCCCAGCCAGCCCTCGGCGGCCGACGAGGCGTACTCCACCGACAGGGACGGCGCCAGGCCGGCACGTCCGGACGGCAGTTCGATCGGGTACGAAAGCCGGGCGTCGCCCTGGGAGTTGGCGCCCGGAGCCGCCATCTGGTTGACGCCGGTGACCGGGGAGGCGGCCTGGATGTTCTGGATCCGGTTCGGGTCCGAGGAGACCTGATCGGGGCCCTCGGGGGCGGTGACCACCGCGTTCACCATGTCGGTGAAGTGATCCGTACGCGAGACGACGACCTGCGCCTCCTCGTCGACCGCGATCCGCTCGAGCGCCCGCCAGCAGGTGCCCGCCTCGTCGAAGTAGAAGGTCCTGATGTCGCCCGGGGTGTGCCCGGAGCTCTTCAGCGCCTCGGAGTCGTACGGCAGGGAGACGGTGATGCCGGTCTCGAAGGTGTGCGGCGTGGGGGTGAACCGGTAGCCCACCGGCCCCTTGGTGACGTTCTCCATGCCCGCGCCGAGCTCCGGCAGGGCGGCCTGGTCCAGCGGTTCGATTCCGACCTCGGTGGGTTCGGACACCGCCTCGGGCGCGAGCGTCACCTCGGCACCGGCCCGCGCGACGCGCTTGGTCACCCCGGTGTCCGGGTTGACCCACGCCGTCGACGGGCGCGCGGCCGTGTCCTCGGTACGCGCCGCAGCCCCCGGCACGCAGCCGCCGAGCGGCTGCACGACGGCGGCCACGGGCACCACGTCCGGCGAGTTCATCTCACTGGCCGAGACCATCGTCACCGGCAACGCGAGTGCCAGCATGAGCGCCGGCCCCCGGCTGCGAGCCCATGAGACCCGTGGAATTCTCCACGTCCAGCGATGTCTCCGTACCCCACTGGTCATCGTTCTCGCCCCGACCCTTCACACGCCAAAACGGCACACGACACCTGACACACGGCATGAACTGCGACAGCCCGCAGAGCAGCCACATCCTTCCCGCGGCTTCACCACAAAAACAGCAGCAAATCAGCCAGTACGTAAAGGAGTTGTGGATACGGCCATGTCGGTCGTCAGTGAGGTTCGACCGGTCCCCGCGCGGGAAGAACACCTTCCGCCCGCGCGGAGGATCCGGTCGCCGGTTCGGCCTCAGATGAGCCGGGGTCAGTACGTCAGGATGCCCGGGTCCGTGACGCTCGCGGCACCCGTCTCGACGTGTCCGGCCAGGCGGCGGAGGTACTCCGCGGACGACGAGGACGTGATCGTCACGTCGTACCAGCGGTGCGCGGCGGTCAGGTCCAGGGAGCGGGTGACCGTGGCGCCCTTGGGGACCGAGACCGTCTGCGGCCCGCCCGCGTAGACGTCGGCCACGGTGAGCTGGGCGTCGGCCGTGGTCGCGTTGGTGAAGGTGAGGTCGAGGTTGCCCGTGGTGGCGTTGTGGCGGGCGGTGACTTCGGGGACCGCCGTCTTGCCGGGGGAACGGAAGCGGCGCAGGAAGCCGTTGGGGCCGTGAACCGTGAGGTCGGTGAGGCTCTTGGAGTACTTGGTGTTCCAGGTGTCGGCGATCGACTTCCCGGCCTCGGCCGTGTACGTCCAGGGGGCGTCGGTGCGGTTGGCCGAGGTCACGTAGAACTGGGCGCCGGCCGAGGGTCCGCCACTGAAGGTGAGGCGGTAGGTGCCCGCGGTGGTGTCGGCGGCGCCGTCCACGTACGGGGCGTAGCGCAGCGGGCGCGTGGGCTTGGCGCCCGGCTCCTGGCGGGGCATCGCGCCGACGGCCGGGGCGGTGGCGAGGAAGTCGGGGTGGCGGTTCCGGTCCGGCGGGTAGTAGCCGTCGACCGGCGGGAGCGGGGCGGCCTGGGTGTCCGTCCGCGTGAAGTCGAAGGCGGAGGTCAGGTCGCCGCAGACGGCGCGCCGCCAGGGGGAGATCTGGGGCTCGTGCACCCCGAAGCGGCTCTCCATGAAGCGGATGACCGAGGTGTGGTCGAAGGTCTCGGAGCAGGTGTAGCCGCCGGTGGACCAGGGGGAGACGACGATCATCGGGACGCGCGGGCCGAGGCCGTACGGGCCGGCGACGTACCCCGTCTTCCCGGGGAAGTGGTCGAGCGTGGTCGGGGTGGTCGACAGGCCCTGCGCGGAGGAGGCGGGGACGTACGGCGGGACGACGTGGTCGAAGAAGCCGTCGTTCTCGTCGTAGGTGATGAAGAGGGCGGTACGCGCCCACACGTCCGGGTTCGAGGTCAGTGCGTCGAGGACCTGGGCGATGTACCAGGCGCCGTAGTTGGAGGGCCAGTTGGCGTGCTCCGAGAAGGCCTCGGGGGCCGCGATCCAGGAGACCTGGGGCAGCCGCCCCGCCTGCACGTCGGCGCGCAGGTCGGCGAGGTAGGTGTCGCCGTTCTTCACGTTCGTGCCCGTGCGGGCCTTGTCGTAGAGCGGGTTGCCGGGCTGGGCGTTCCGGTAGGTGTTGAAGTAGAGGAGCGAGTTGTCGCCGTAGTTGCCGCGGTAGGCGTCGTTGATCCAGCCCCAGGAGCCGGCGGCGTTCAGCCCGTCGCCGGTGTCCTGGTAGACCTTCCAGGAGACCCCGGCCGCCTCCAGTCGCTCGGGGTACGTCTTCCAGCCGTACCCCGCCTCGGCGTTGTTGAGGACCGGGCCGCCGCCGGTGCCGTCGTTGCCGGTGTGGCCGCTCCAGAGGTAGTAGCGGTTCGGGTCCGTCGAGCCGATGAACGAGCAGTGGTAGGCGTCGCAGATGGTGAAGGCGTCGGCGAGCGCGTAGTGGAAGGGGATGTCCTCACGGTTGAGGTACGCCATCGTGGCCTTGGTCTTGGCCGGGATCCACTGGTCGTACTTGCCCTTGTTGAAGGCCTTCTGCCCACCGGCCCAGTCGTGGTTGAGGCCCTGGAGGAACTCCATGCCGAGCTTGTCGCTCGTCGGCCGGAAGGGCAGGGTGACCTTCGAGCCGTCCGACTGGTTCCAGACCGACTTTCCGCTCGGCAGGGTCACCGGGCGGGGGTCGCCGAAGCCGCGTACGCCCTTCAGCGCCCCGAAGTAGTGGTCGAAGGAACGATTCTCCTGCATCAGCACGACGATGTGCTCGATGTCCTGGATGGTGCCGGTCGATCCCTGCGCCGGTATGGAGGCGGCGCGGGCGATGCTCTCGGAGAGCAGCGTGAACGCGGCGGCGCCGCCGGTCAGCTGGAGGAACCGGCGGCGATTGAGGTCGGTCATGGGGGGATTGCCCTCCGGGGGTGAGTACGGGCGGTGGGGGTACGGGTGCGCCGGCCGGGCCTTCCCGGCAAGCGCCCCAAGGACAGCGCCCGCGGGTCACCGCACGGCGACGGTCCCATGACTGCCCGCGGTACGGCGGGCGAACCCTCCGGAGGTCCCCGGGAGTCCTGAGGCGCACGGGGCGCGGGCTGACCCCCGGGGCACAGCCCGTTCGCCCATGCGCCGACGGGTCCGCGCCCGACGCCGCGGTCACCCTCGCCCCCGGACCCGGACCCGGACCCGGACCCGGTGCTCACCGACCTGGAGCGGCACCGCCGTCACCCGCGACCGGTTCCTCTCGCCGCGGGCCCCGTCCGGTCAGCGGGTGAGGTGCGCGTCCGTGAGGTAGGGGCCGGTTCCGGTCTCGTCGGCGATCGTGGTGAGGACGCCCGGTGTCGCGGTGACGGCGTCCAGGACCTGGTCCCGGTGGGCGGCGGTGGTCAGCAGGTGGACGTTGGGGCCGGCGTCGATCGTGGCGCAGACGTCCAGGCCGTCGGCGCGCAGTTCGCGTGCCAGGGCGAGGAGGGCGACGGTGGCCGGCTGCCAGTAGAAGACGGGCGGACTGGCCGACATCGCGATCAGGTGGAGGTCGACGGCCTCCTGCTCGACGGCTTCGGCGAGTGCGGCGAAGTCCCCTTCCCGTAGCGCGCGTTCGACGGTCGCTGTGCGCGCCGGGAGCGTCTCCAGGCGGCGGGAGAAGTAGGGGCTGGTGACGGCCCGCCGGTGGCCCTCTCGTGAGCTGATCTCCTTGGGCTCGTCGTCGACGACGGCGATCACGTCGCACAGGGGGAACGCGTCGGCGTCGAGGACCGGCGCGGCGGCGCTGTTCGGGTCCTCCGGTGTGCCCGGCCACCGGACGTAGCCGCCGTAGGCGGAGCGTGCGGCCGAGCCCGAGCCGGAGAGCCGTGAGAGGACGGACAGGTCGGCGGGGTCGGGCTGTCGGCCGAGCAGGGTGGTGACGGCGAGGGTGAGCGCGGTGAATCCCGAAGCGGACGAGGCGATGCCGGCGGCGGTGGGGAAGGTGTTGCCGGTGGTGATGCGCAGGGCCGGCCCTTCGTCGCCGCGCAGCCGCAGCAGGTGGCGGCGGATGCCGTCGGCGATCGGCGCCGGGGCGGGCACGGTGCCGCCGTCCGGGGTACGCCACCGGAGTTCGTCCTCTCCCGCCGCGTCCAGCTTCTCGGCGGTGCAGTGGGACACGCACCGGCTCAGCGTCATGGAGAGGGAGGGGTTGGCGGGCAGCACCGCCGTCGGGTCGGTCATGCCCCAGTACTTGATGAGGGCGATGTTGGCCGGTGCCACGGCCGTGACGGGGTTGGTCATAGCTCTTCCCAATGCAGTCCGGCGACGCCCAGCGGCGCGGCCACGGGTGTGAAGGGGGCGAGGCCCGGGGCGGTGGCCGGGCCGTCGTCGGGGCGGACGACGAGCAGGGCGCCCGCCCCCGGGCCGGTGAGTGATCCGGCGCCGCAGATCTTGGCCGCGCCGCCGTGCTCCTCCACGGTCCGGATCGCCGCCGCGACGCCCTCCGGTACGACCCCGAGCCGGGCGAGGAAGCGCGCGCTGTCCCGGATCGCGGCGATGACCTCCGACCGGTCGGGCCGTGGGCGGGCCAGTGCGGCGCTCAGAGAGGTGGTGGCGTGCTCGGACTGGGCCAGCGCCTGGGGTGTCAGGCGGGCGCGGACGGCTGCGACGACCTGGCCGGTGGGTTCGGCGGCCGGTCCCGTGTGATGGAGTGCGAACATGCTCAGCGCGGCCTCGTCGATGGGCAGGCCGACGGCCCCGGCGGTCCGGTGGGTGTCGCGAGGCAGCCACTGCGTACCGCCGCGTTGCACCGTCGCCGTGTCGATGCCGGAGGGGGTGCCGTGTTGCAGTTTCTCGGTGCGGGCGGCCACCGCGGCGACCGACTCCGCGTCGGGCGCCCCGTGGTGGTGCGCCAGCACGGCCGCGCAGGTGGCGACCGCGGTGGCGGCCGAGCTGCCGAAGCCCGCCCCGACCGGGAGGCCGGAGGTCACGGTGAGGCTGATGCCGGAGGGCGCGTGCCGCAGGTGCGGGAGTGTCTCGCCGAGGGTCGCGGCCACGACATGTGCCGGGTCGTCGCCGCGTACGGCCGCGAAGGCGGGACCCCCCGGGTCGGTGGCGAAGGCCGACCAGCGCCGCCGCGCCTCGGCGGTGTAGCGGCTGAGGGTCGGCCAGTCGGTGACACGTCGTACGCCGACGTCGGGCAGCAGCAGCTCGACGGCTCCGTCCCGGCGGGGACGTACGACGGCGGTGCAGTGCAGCCCGATGGCGGCGGCCAGTACCGGGCCGCCCACCACGGCGGCGTGCTCACCGGCGAGGATGAGCTTCCCGGGAGCCCGGGCGCGCACGGCCGCCGCGGTGGTCACGGTGCCACCGGTCGGCCGAGCCGCTGGTGCGCGGAGGCGAGCGCACCGCTCGACAGGGCGGCGAGGAGGTTCAGCTCCCCCGCGAGGACCACGGCGCCGAGGATCTCGGCGAGGCGTAGCGCGCCGTGCCCCTCCGCGGCGCCCGTGTCGGGGCCGGGGCGGATGCCGAGCAGGGCAAGGGCCTCGCGCTGGGTGTCGAGCCCGGTACCGCCGCCGACCGTGGCGAGCGGCACGTCGGGCAGGTAGACGGAGACGTAGACGCCGTCGCCGCGGGGTTCGACGCAGGTGATCCCCTGGCAGGCCTCCGCGACCTGGGCGATGTCCTGGCCGGTGGCGAGGAAGAGCGCCGCGACCATGTTCGCGTAGTGGGCGTTGAAGCCGCCGAGCGTGCCGGCCACGGCCGAGCCCAGCAGGTTCTTGCGGTACTGCACCTCGCACAGGCTCTTCCGGTCGGTGCGGAGGACCCGTGCGAGGACGTCCGCGTCGAGCCGGGCCTCGGCGAAGACGCGCTTGCCGCGGCCCTCCAGGAGGTTCACCGCTGAGGGCTTCTTGTCCGTGCAGTAGTTGCCCGACAGGGCGACGCAGCGGATGCCGGTGGCCGGTTCGATCAGCTCGCGCACGATCCGCTCGCAGGCGATGGTCGCCATGTTCATCCCCATGGCGTCACCGGTGGTGAACCGGAACCGCAGGTAGACGGAGCTTCCGACGGCCTGCGGCCGGACCTCCGCCACGTGCAGACGGCGGCTGCACGTGGCGGCGAGGTCCCGTATCTCCTCAAGGTTCTCCCGGACCCAGGCCATGAGGCGGCGGCTCTCCTCGATGCCGGAGGTCGCGAACACCGGCGCCCTGGTGATCCCGACGTCCTCCACCCGGGCGGTGACCCCGCCCGCTGCTCCCAGGGCCCTGCAGCCGCGCGCCACCGAGGCGATCAGGGCGCCCTCGGTGGTGGCCAGCGGCACGTACACCTCCTCGCCTCGCACCCGCTCCCCGTGGATGAGCAGCGGCCCGGCGACGCCCACAGGCACCTGGACGGCGCCGATGACGTTCTCGCAGCGGGCCCGCGCCAGGGTCATGGTGTAGTCGCCTGTCACCGGAAGCGCCACGCCGTGCTTGCGGGCCAGCGCGGTGCGCCGCACGAGCGCGGTCTCGTCCGCGTTCAGGTCGGCCGGCAGGGCGTGGAGGCCGCGGCCGCCCTGGGCGATCTCGTCGGCTAGGGCGTCGAAGGCGGAGGTCACCGCGGTCGCGGAGGTCACCGCGGTCGCGGAGCTCGCCTCGGTCATGGAGCTCGCCTCGGTCATGGATCGATGCGTGGCGTTCATGGATCGATTCGTCGCGTTCATGGCCGTCTCAGTACTCGTAGGCGTAGTAGTCCACGGCGAGGTCCTGGAAGTCCCGCCCGTACTCGGTGCCGGTCCGATCCACGGTGAACTGCTCCCACGGATGCAGGGCGAGGCCGGGGACCTCCCTCCGGTCGTGCAGTGCCTCGTACTGCTCGCGGTCGAGGTCGACGGGGTTGTCCAGGGCGTGCCGGAAACCGATCCGCGCCGCCGCGGCCTGCCATCCCTCGACGGCGGTGACCGGCAGGGCGAGCGCGGCGTCGCCACTGCCGTAGCCGACCGCCAGCAGGGGCGCGCCGGCGAGCTCGACGCCCCGCAGGGCGGCCTCCTCGATGCCGGCGGCCAGCCAGGCGGGCAGGGAGGCCGAGTAGAGGTTGCCGACCTCGACGAGCGGGTCCGCTCCGGACCCGAGCACACGCTGGGCGAACGCGCGGAAGGCGGGCTGCCCTCGCAGGTGGGAACTGACGGCGGCGGTGGCCGGCCACGGATCGGGTGCCTGCTGCCCGGCGAGGACGTAGCCGAAGAGGTCGGGTTCGACACGCAGCTCCGCCAGGACGTCATCGAGTCCGATGTCGCAGCCCTGGCAGAGCTGTTCCAGTTCCCGGTGGCGCGCCGGGGAGGCGGCCAGCGCGCGGACCCGCAGGAAGGAGAGCGCCTGCTGGGGCAGCTTTCGGTACGGACGGTGAATGAACAGGCCCTGGATGCCGTCGAGTTGGTCGGCCGGCGTTGCCGTGTCGGCGGCCCAGAGCGTCTCGACGGCACTGGTGACCGCATCCAGGTAGGCGGCGGCGGAGTACCGGCCACTGAAGACGGGAAAGTCGCTGAGCCGCTGCGTCCCGGCCGCGTAGCCGTCGACGCGGTGGCGGGCGGCGGGCTTGCGGAAGTCAGGGCCCCGGTAGGCGGATGCTCCGGCCGCCCGGCCGAGGTCGATGGCCAGCAGCGCCGGGGAGCGTTCCACCAGCATCGCCACGGCTCCCGCGCCCTGGGTCTGCTCGCCCGAGCTGCCGCGCTCGTACTCGGCGATGTCGGACGCGACGACGACGGCCTGCCGGCCGTTGCGGTCGAGCGCCGCGAAGCGGGCCGCTCCCTGGAGCGCGTACATCCCGCCCAGGCAGGCGTGCTTGTACTCGGGAACCTCCACGTCCCGGGGCAGGGAGGGCATCCCCCGCCTGCGCAGCTCCCGGTCGATCATCCCGCGCACGGTGACCGCCCCGAGGGCGTTGTCGGTGCTCGACTCGGTACCCAGCGCCAGGAACCCGATGCGACACGGGTCGACGCCGTTGTCCAGGATCAGCCGCAGGACGGCGGTGGCGGCCATGGTGTAGACGTCCTCGTCCGGGCCGGCCATCCGGAAGGCCCGGCCGGTGACGGCGGAGACCTTGTCCCAGTCGTGCGAGGTCCACTCGCACCACTGCCGCAAGTCCACCCGCAACCGGGGCAGGTAGCAGCTCATCGCGCTGATACCCACGGTTTCCTCATGCTCGAACATCGATACGCTCCCCGCTCCGGGCCCTGCGGTGGCCCTCGTGGTCTGCTCCGCATGTCCATTGCAGCAATCCGAGGCCGGGGAGATCGGCGGATTTCCGGTGGCATCGGTTGAAAGATCGCGGATGTTGAGAGGCCCGGCAGCGGTGCGATGCCACAGAGCCCCGACCGCATCAAGGAGGTCGGGAAGGCAGCTTGTTGAACCGTTGAAAGCTCTTGTCGCCTTATGTCCTGAATTATGAATATGTGTTGCTATTATCGACGCCCTGGAAGGTGTGTAGGACATATTCATGGGGCAGATTCCCGGCGCCGACCCGGCAGAGGAGCCGGGTCGGCCATCGCGCGGACCGAGGCCCCACCGCGCGAGAGCCCCCTCGGAGCACACGGAGCCAGGAGCACCCGATGGCAAGAAGCCGCAGACCGAACCTCGCGTTGCGCCGCACGATGGGCCAGGCCGGCTGGAACGGCCCCGCGCTCGCCACGGCCCTGCGCGAGATCGCGCGCGAGAGCGGACTGAGCGTCAGCTACGACCGGACCACCGTGGCTCACTGGCTGGCGGGGACTCAGCCCCGGCCGCCGGGGCCGCAGCTCCTGGAAGCGGCGTTCTCACGCCGGCTCGGCCGCGCCGTACTCCCGCACGAGATCGGCCTCCCGGCCGGCGGCCGGGCGGACGCCGAAGACCGGGACCCCCTGGAGAACGGCTCCCCGCTCGACGCCCTCGCTCTCCTGCATGACGAGATCCTGCGGTCCGAGAAGGGCGCAGAAACGATTCAGCACCGGATGTACGCGCTCGGCTGGCTGCCGGACCGCCGCAACCGGCCGGCCCCCACCGCGCCGGGCTCCGACGCCTCGCCCACCGTGCCACCCGCACCCGTCACCGGCCGGGGCGCCGGCAGAGCCACCCCCGGCCGCACCGAGCGGGTCGGATCACGGCACATCGAGGCGGTCAACGCGCTCAGCCGGTACGCGGCCCAGCACTACGACGCCTTCGGCGGAGCGGCGGCCCGCAGCCTGCTCACCGCCTGCCTGCGCGACCAGATCATGCCCTGGCTCCGGCAGCCCTCGACGAACGGCCATCACCGGGCCCTGCTCTCCGCGACCTCCCAACTCCTCCGCCTGCTCGGCCGCACCCACACCGACGACAACGCCCACGGCCACGCCCAGCGCCACTACCGGCTCGCCTACCTGCTGGCCGCCGAGGCGTCCGATCCGATAGCCCAGGCGATGGGGCTGCGCGACCAGAGCACCCAAGCCGGCGCCCTCGGACACCACCGCTACGCCGCGCAGCTCTCCGAGGCCGCGACGCTCTGCCTCCCGGCCTCCGCCGGCCCCGCGGTCAGGGCCTTCGCCCTCGCCCAGCAGGCGGTCTCCACCGCCCGGCTGAACCACGCGGCCAAAGCGCGGCGTGAACTGGACGAGGCCCAGGAACAGTTCATCCTGGCGGCGACCGAAGGCGGGCCCGACCGCTACCCCGAACCGGCGCTCCTCTACCAGAGCGCCCAGGTGCACCGGGTCCTCGGCGCACCCGAGCTGGCCCTCTCGCACCTGCGGGCATCGCTCCGCGCCCGGCCCGTGACGGAGCACCGCACGATCGGCGTCAGCCTGCTCCAGCTCGCCCAACTCGAGCTCGACAGCGGCAACATCCACGCCGCCCGCCTCGCCTACGAGAAGTACCTGGACCGGCACCACACGAACGGGTCGCCGGCCACGGCCGTCGAGCTGGCGAGGCTGCGCGGCCGGCTCTCCCGGCTGGGGCGCACCCCCGTGGCCAGGGCCCGGTGACTCCGGCAAACGGGTGACGGTCACCAGGGCCGTGCGTATGAGGCGCCCCCGGAAGGCACCACTAGTCCTATGAATGATCCGTCCGTGTATCAGTTCGCCAGTCGTCCGCCGTACGGGGTCCCCACGGCCCCGTACTCCACCGTGGCACCGCACGCGGTGGCGGCCCTCCCGCTCCTCGCCGGACGGTCGTCCTGCGCCATACCCGTATCGCACGCCGACCACGACCGGCCCCCGACACCCCCGCCCGGGAGTCACCGCTGATATCGAACGGCGGCCCGCTCGCCCTCCTCCGTCTCCTTGAGCCAGGCGGGCGTGCGGAACGTCCCTCCGTACATGGGGAGGTCGATGGTCGATCCGTACCGGGCGAGCTGGCTCCAGGGGCGGTTGATGCCCGCCGAGCCGTACCGGCGTACGCGGGTGACCGTGTCGAGGTCCAGGACGTCGACCAGGACCTCCTCCCCCGGGCCGGCCTGCTGGCGGACGGTGCCCTCCGGGTCGACGATCAGGCTTCCGCCCACGCCCGCCGGGTCGGAGGCGTTGACGTTGACGACGTACAGCTGGTTGGTCCAGGCGTTGGCCCGGGCGCAGACGATCTCCATCTCGCGGTCGCGGGTGGTGGTCAGGGTGGGCTGGATGACGATCTCGGCGCCGAGCCAGGCCAGTTGGCGCATGGTTTCGGGGAAGGAGCCGTCGTAGCAGATGGCCAGGCCCACGCGGCCCACCCCGGGCATGTCGAAGACGGTGAACGAGTCGCCGGGCTCGGCCCGTTCGTACGGCTGCCAGGGGAAGACCTTGCGGTAGCGCGCGGCGATCTCGCCCTCCGGGGAGATCGCCAGGGCCGTGTTGTGGATCGTGCTGTCGTCCGTGCGCTCGAAGACGCTGCCGGGCACCAGCCACAGGCCGGTCTCCACGGCCAGCTCGCAGAGCCGGTCGGTGAGCGGTCCGGGGACGGTGACGGCGGACCGCTCCATCCAGTCCTCGGGTGCCGCGGCGAGCAGGGGTCCCTCCGCGGCGAGCTGCAGTTCCGGTACGACGACGAGCTGGACGTGCGGGAAGAGCTCGCGGACGGTCCGGACCTGCTGGGCGAACCGGGACCAGGTGGCGTCGAGGTCGAACGGAACGGGTGCGGTCTGCAGCGCGGCGATGGCCAGGGTACGCATCGGTATCAGCTTTCGTTCCGGGGGGATTCGGTGGGGGTCGGCGGAGCGACGGAGGTTCTGCCCTCGCGGAAGAAGCGGGGGTGGCGGGCGCGGATCAGGACGACCACCGGCAGCCCCAGGACCATCGCTCCTACGCCCAGGAGGAAGACGCCGCCGACGCCGTGGAAGGAGGTGCTGCCGTAGGCGGCGTCGACCATGTCGTACGCGCTCCGCGCCAGGGCCGCGAGCATCATCAGGCCGCCGAGCAGCGGCAGTACGCCCTTGAACAGCAGGTCGCGCGCGGAGCCGTTCAGCCGGTGCCGGAAGTGCCAGACGCAGGCGAACGCGGTGGCGCCGTAGTAGCAGGCGATCAGCAGTCCGATGGAGAGGATCGCGTCGCCCAGGAAGCGCGGCGAGGCGAGCTTCAGGACCACCAGCGCCACGGCGGTGGCGGCGCCGAAGAAGACCGTGCCGACAGCGGGTGTGCGGTACCGGGGGTGGACGCGGCCGAAGGCCTTCGGCAGTGCTCCGTGGGCCGTCATCGACAGGAAGCCGCGGGGGCTGCCGACCAGGCAGGTGAGCATCGCGGACAGGGCGCTGACACAGACGGCGAGCTGCACTCCGGTGGCCATGGCGCCGCCGAGGAGGGGCGGCGCGAGGGCCGCCAGGACATCCGTGGCATTGTCGGGGTTGCCGAGGCCGATCCCGGTGGTGCCGGTTCCCGCGTAGCCGACGGCGGCGAACGCGGTGAAGAGATACGTGCCCAGCAGGACGAAGGTGGAGATCAGCACGGCCCTGCCGGGCACGCGGTCCGCGTCACTGGTCTCCTCGTTCACGGTGATCAGCGCGTCCCAGCCCCAGTAGATGAAGAGGCACAGCAGTACCGCCTCGGCGAACGGGCCGGCCCCGTCGAACGCGAAGGGGTTGAGCCAGGACAGCGAGGGCGCTGCGGCGCCGGGGCGGGCGAAGGCCGCGATGCCCAGTCCGAACAGGGCCACGAGCTGCAGCGCCAGGAGCACGTACTGGACTCCGGTGGCGATCTGCAGGCCGCGGCGGGCCAGGACCGTCGCCCCGCCGAGCAGGACGAGGGCGGTGACCGTCACGGCGGTGTCGTTGCCGGCCAGGGTGTCCAGGCCGAGGGCGGCGAGCAGGTACGTGGCGCCGACCTGGGCCAGCGCCGTCATCGCGAAGAGGGTGGCCATGGTGGGCACCCAGCTGCCGACGAGCCAGCCGACCCAGGGCCCGAAGGCCCGGGTGTTCCACACGAAGGTGGTGCCGCAGTCCGGCATGTCGCGGTTGAGCTCACGGAAGGCGAACGCGGTGAGCAGGATCGGTACGAAGCCGATGAGCAGCGCGGCGGGGGCCAGGTGCCCGACCGTCATCGTGACCAGGCCGAGCGTGACGGCGAGGGAGTAGGCCGGGGCGGTGGAGGAGAGCCCGAGTGCGACGGCGCCGAGCAGGCCCACGCTGCCGCTGCGCAGGCCCTTGCCGGGCGGGGCGGATGTGCCGGTTCTCGGACCGGGGTCGGTGGTGCCGGTCGTGCCGGCGTCGTGCGGGTCGAGCGTCACGGCGGAGACTCCTCACGGGGGACGCGTTTGTTAAACCGAGATTTAAGAAGAGCGATCCATCCCCGTCAAGAGCTGGATCGTTGTCGTTAAATCCAAACGCGGATACGATCGCCGCGACACGAGAGAAGGGCGGGACATGGCAGCAGGGAAGCAACGCAGGGAAGCCCGCCGGGCGGAGCTCAACGCGGCCGTGCACCGGGCGCTCCTGGCGCGCGGTCTGGACGGCCTGCGGCTGCGGGACGTCGCCGACGAGGCGGGAGTGACCCCCGCGGCGGTGCTCTACTACGGCGATCTGGACACGCTCGTCTACGAGACGTACCAGCAGGCCATCGAGCGGTACAGCCAGGAGCGGGAGCGGGCCGCCGACCGTTTCACGGACGCCAGGGAGCAGCTCCGCGCCTGCATCGACCTCGGCCCGGCCACCGGCCCGGACGACGCGCTGACGCGCCTGCTGTACGAGTACTGGCCGCGCTGCCTGCGCGATGCCAAGGCGGCCGCCCTGGACAGCGCGCTGACCGAGCGGCAGATCTCCGTCTACTACGGGGTCCTGGTGCTGGGCCAGGGGCAGGGCCACTTCACGCTCACCGACCCGCCCCGGCTCCTCGCGGCCAACTTCGTCGCCATGGAGGACGGCTACCAGATGGAGATCCTGGCGGGCCGGCGTACGCGTACGGAGGTCGTCACGGCCCTGCGGTCGTACGCGCGCGCGGTGACCGGCCACGACCTGGGCTGATCCGGGACGAAACGGGTGTCGGCGCCCCGCGGTCGCGGGACGCCGACACCGGCGGTGCTCACCGGCTACAGCAGCGCGGCCGCCTGGGTCAGCAGCTTCTCGTAGACCTCCGGGCGATCCTCGTCGATGACGGGGTAACCGACGCCGAAGTCGCCGTTGACCCAGCGCGCCCGAATGCCCGGGTTCGCGCTGTCCGTGCCGTCGTACAGGAAGACGTGCGGACTGCAGTCGACCCGGCCGTCCTGCGCCGACGCGTACTGGGCCATGATCGCCGGGCGGGCGGTGCCGCCGTCGAACGCCTCGGCGAGGGCCGCCACGTCGACCGCGCCCGTCTCCTCGGCCACGTCGAGGATCACATGGCGCTGGGAGACGCACCGGCCCTGGGCCCAGAAGGCACGGCGCAGGGCCCGGTCGAGCTGTTCACTGGCGTGCCAGCTCTGCGCCTTCGCTGCGTGGACCGCCTCCAGGGCAGGCAGCGTGGTCACCGGGTAGGTCCAGTCCGGCCCCTGCCACAGCCGCCAGCCGGCCTCCGGCTCCAGCGCGCCGAGGACCGAGATCTCCGAGTCCACCCCGGGGCGGGCGTTGACCTCACGGTTGAACAGCTCCAGCGGGAACGCCCGCAGGTCGAACCAGACGCGCCCTTCGAGGCCGAGACGCCGCCGGGTCTCGTGCAGCCGGTGCACGGCGACATGCGCGAAGGAGCAGTTGAGGTCGGTGTAGACGGCGATCGTGTCGGGGGCGGCGGGGAGCCGGGGGTCGGTCCACCCGTTCGCTTCCGAGGTCGCGACGGCGGTCGCGTCCGTCGCGCTGTCGGTCGTCCTGCAGGCGGTCCTGTCTGTAGTCCCGTCGGTGGTCCTGTCGGTGGCCTTGTCGGTGGTCCCGTCGGTCATGGTGCCTCCTCGACACGGATCAGTCCCCACCAGCCCTCACTGACACCCCAGTGGAGGTTGCCGGTGCGGTACACATGGTCGCCCGGGTGCTGCGCACGGAAGCGCACCGTCCGGGTGCTCCCCGTGCTGTTCATGTTCGTTGGCACTCCCCCGTGTTCGGATGCTTCCTTACGGTGGTCAGCCGGCGGCGCGACCGGTGCTGTGGGCGAACCGGTCCACCACCCGGGAGCCGGAGAGGACCTGCCCCTCCCAGCTGTAGGTCTGGCCGAAGGGGTTGCCGTCCCGGCCTCCCCCGCGGCTGAAGGTCAGGGCGATACGGTCCCCGCGCCGCACCCGCACCGGCCGCTCGACCGGCAGGTAGCAGTGCTTCCAGCTGTCGGACGTGGTGCGTCCCTCGATGTCGTCCCCGGAGATGTCCAGGGCGACGGTGTCCGAGAGCTGGGCGACGAAGTAGCCCTTGAACCCGGTGAACACGCCGTCCCGCTGCACCGTGTACGCCAGCGGTACGCGGTACGAGGTCCCGGCCGCCGGGGCCGCTGCCGGCTCGTAGCGCCGGACCGGCCGGGGCGAGGCGAGGTGGCCCGAGGCCGGCAGGATGACGTCGTAGTACAGGGAGAAGGCGTTCTCGGCGCCGCGGGCGGCGAGCAGGGCCGCGAACTCCCGTTTCCCTCCCGCGTCCTGGGGCGCCGAGCCGGTCAGCTGCGCGTGGGCGGACTCGGCGGCCACCGGGACCAGGAAGCTGTCCACCAGGCGGGGCAGCATGGTGCCGCCCGGCCGCAGGAATCGCTCCCGGGCGTCGTCGAGGATCGCGGAGAAGTTCTCGTTGTCGGCGAGGTTCCCCATGATCTCGGAGATCACGATGTCGACCCGCTCGGGCAGCTCCAGGTCGAAGGAGAGCCCGGCCACCGGGTGGAAGCGGTCGCCGAAGCCCGCTTCGGCGAGCCGTTCGGCCGCCGTGGCCAGCACCTTCTCGTTGAGGTCGATGCCGTACACCCGGGCCGCCCCGGCCTCCAGCGCCCAGCGGGCCAGGATGCCGGTCCCGGTGCCGAGGTCGAGGACGACGTCCCCGGGTCGTACGGCCTCGGCGATGGCGGTCCTGAACGCGGTCATCCGCAGGTCGTCCCCGAGCATCAGCTCGTGGAACTCCTCGCCCCATTCCAGCAGTTGCTCCGAGGCGGGGAGCCAGACCTGCTCGGCGCCGTAGTACCCGGGCCAGACGCCCGCCCGGTACACGGTCAGCGGGTCGCCGCAGGGGCCGCCGACCGCGGAGCCGGTGGCCAGGTCGAAGGTGCTGTGGTGGAGCGGACAACTGATGCGCAGGGTCCTGGGGTTCACGTGGCCGTGCGCCAGGCGCCCCTTCCGGTGCGGACAGGAGGCGTCGACCACGAACTCCCGGCCGGCCGCGCGGACGCGCAGCCGGTCACCGGGGAGCTCCCGGAGGGACGGCTCGGTGAGGGACGGCCCGGCGGTGGGTTCGCGGCCGGTCATGCCGCCACCCTTCCGGCGAGGCCCCTGGCCCGCGCCACGGCCGTGTCGAAGGCGTCGCCGATCAGCCCGGAGAGGAGCCGGGCGCCGGTCCACAGCCGCGCCGGGTCGAGTCCGTACACCGCCTCGTACTCCTTGATGGCCAGCTGCATCTCCCGCATGTGGAAGGTGTCGATGTGCAGGTGCTCCGTGTAGTAGCGGCCGTGCCGGATGGCGAGCCGCTCGCAGGCCCGCGCCTGGATCGTGAACGCGTCCGGTATGGAGGCCTCCAGGTAGGCCAGGGCGCCGAGGAAGTACTCGACGTGCGGGGCGCGCTGCGTCAGCCAGTAGAAGACGTTGAGGAACCGGAAGGTCTCGTCCCCTGTGGTGTCCAGGAACTCCTCGGGCTCCTGCGGCAGGCCCAGTTCGGCCAGGAGCAGCCGGTAGAGCTGGGAGTGCGCCTGCTGGAGGTTGCCGCAGCCGAACTCGTCGATGAGGACCCGCATCACGGCCATCTGCGCCTTGATCGGCAGCCTGGGCACGGCCGGGAAGAAGTTCTGCGCCTCGGTCAGTCCGTCGAGGGCGAACTCCCGTACCACCAGGGTGAATTCCTCCCGGGTGGCATGCTCGGCCAGATACGTCCCGGACGGGCCGCCCGACCGCTCATCCGCCAGCAGGCCGTCGAGCAGGCGCTGCCAGTCGGCCCGGTCGCGGACCGGCTCGCCGGTGGCGTCGAGGGAGGCCACGAGCGGGACGATCCACTCCCGCTCGATCTCCTCGACGCGGGCGAGCAGCCGGGAGTCGAGCAGCCCGCGGTTGTGCCGGAACAGCTCCCGGTGCGCCGATTCCGCACCGGCGGCACGGACGACGGTACGGGGGGTCTCCGACGCGACGCTCATGACGCGACCTCCCCGGCGTCCGCCGTACGGTCGTTCTCCAGCACTCCGCGGTGGAACAGCGCGGTCTTGACCCACCGGTACCAGTCGTCCTTCTCCAGTCCGTAGCGCTCGCAGGCGGCGGCGAGCGCGCCCGCCGGGTCGTCGAGCCGGCCGGCGAACAGATCGGCGCAGAGGGCCGGTTCGACGTTGGCGAGCGCGACCACGTACCCGTCGACGGGTCCGGACTCGAGCAGCAGGTGTTCGAGGCCGGCGAGCACCCGCGCCCCGGGTCCCGCCTCGACCAGCCGCCGGGTGAAGGCGGAGCTGCCGGAGGAGTCCTTGACGCCGACCACCGAGGGCAGCGCGCAGATCCGCAGCAGCGTGTCGAAGTCGGCGGCGTTCCCGGAGACCTCGGTGCCGTGGTAGACGATCACCGGAAGTCCGCCGCGCTCCCCGAGTTCCGCGAAGTGGCGGTAGATCTCGTCCTGCGTGACCCCGGTGCCGTACGGGCTGGTCGCGACGAGTCCGTGGGCGCCGAGGTCCGCCGCCACCCGGGCCCGTTCGAGGACCTGTTCCGTAGTGGGCCGCAGGGCGCCCGCGAGGACGGGCAGTTCACCGGCGTACCGCACGGTGGCCCCGAGCATGTCCTCCCACTGACGGTCCGTGAGCAGGCGCCCTTCGCCGGTGCTGAGGTTGGGCAGCAGCGCGTCGACGTGCGGGCGGAGGGTGTCGAGCAGCCGGGCGACGCCCTTCTCGGAGACCTCTCCGGTCTCCGAGAAGGGCGTCACCAGGGCCGCGATCACTCCCTGGTTCATCTCAGGCTCCCTCGGGTGCGGCACCGTGCCCGAGGGGCAGGCGCAGGGCGAGCGATGCGCGGTAGAGCTGTTCGAGCGGCTCGGGGAAGGAGGGCTCCGGCTCGCCGGCGGGCCAGGCGGCCACGGCGCGGACGGGAAGCCCGTCGACGTCGGACGACCGTGGACCGGCGGTGTGCAGCAGCCCCTTGCGGTTGATCACCTGCCCGAGCAGCATCCGGTCGACGAAGGGGAGGTGTCGCGGGGTGTCGGAGTCGGAGAGGGCGAGGCGGACGTCCGCCCGGTCGTACCCCTCCCGGCTGATGTGCATGACCGTGTGCAGGTGGTCCATGAACGGGTAGTAGAGGTCCTGGAGTTCGCGCGAGTAGCCCCAGATCACGTCGTCGCAGCGGCCCACCTGCTCCAGGCTCATCACCACGCGCGCGTCGAGGCGTCGCACGAAGAAGGCCTTGGCGGCCACGCGTAGGCCCTCGTCGGCGCTGTGCATGCCGAGGAAGAGCGCCGCGTCGATGAAGTCGTCGTGTGCCGTGGCGCTCTCGGCGCTCTCGGCTCCGGTGGCGTCAGCGGGCATGGCGGTCCAGCACCTCCCGCAGGCGCTTCATGGCGCCGGCGAACATCTCCGGCTCGCGCGCCAGGGCCATGCGGACGAAGGGCTCGCCGCGGCCCGGCTGGCTCCAGTAGAAGAACCGTCCCGGCAGGACGTACACGCCCACGGTCCGCAGCTCCCGCTGGAGTTCGGTGGCGGTCAGCTCGGGGTGCAGGATCCTCGCCCAGGCCACGCTGGTCTTCGCGACCGGCTCCTGGTACTCCAGGATCGTGCCCCGCAGGGCCTCCTGGACGGCCGCCCGGTTGACGTCGAGGACGTCCCGCACCGAGGCGAGGCCGTCCTCCTCGGCGCTCTCCACGTACTGGGTCAGCATGTTGAGCACGAAGGGCGAGACGTTCAGCAGGACGCTGGTGTGGAGGTTGTAGACCTCCTCCTTGATGTCGTCGCTGGCCGTGAGCATGGCGGCCTTGGCGTCCTGCACCGGCCAGGTCTTCCCGGTGTCCTCGATCGCCAGGTACCGCACCCCGGACTCCTCCAGCAGTTCGTATACGTCGAACCGGGCGAGCTCGGGGTCGTACAGGGTGAAGGAGGCGAAGCAGAAGTCGATGATCAGCAGCTTGTCGTGGTCCTTGCAGAACCGGACGACCTCCTCGAAGCCCCTGCGCCCGGACTGCATCAGGCTGAACCCGGTGGGGTTGTTGGGGTCGACGAGGAACAGAGCGTCGGTGCGGACACGGCTCCTGAGCTCGGCATAGATCCGGTCGGGGTCGTGCAGCGCCGACTCCTCGACGGGGTACAGCGGTACGCCCATGTTCGACAGGACGTCGTGCAGGTTGTCGAAACAGGGCTCGACGAGCGTGACGGCCATGCGCTGCCGCTTGAGGTACATCGCCACGACCATGGTGGAGATGGAGGCCGCGTACGACAGCAGCGTCTTCTTCTTGGCCAACGCGGTCGGCTGGCGGTGGAGGCGGAAGAACGCCTCGACGAACCGCTGCTCGTAGGTGGCCTGCAGCCCCTCCTCCGCCTCGTACCACAGCTCCGGAAGCCGGGAGACGATCTTGTGCTGGGCGGCGGACTGACGCTGGTGGGTATGGGCGTCGGCCAGGTTGAACTCGGTGAGCAGTGCCTGGATCTCATGCTGCGTCAGGTCGAGGAGTTCCTGGCTGCTCAGGGTGTTGCCGGCGTGCGCGGTCATGCTTCCTCCATGCGGACGGCATACGGGTCAGCGCGTGCGGGCGTGCGGGTGTGCCGGCGTGGCGTGAGACGCCACGGTGCTCTTCGCGTGCCGGCCGGCGGACTGCTGCTGCTGCTGCTGCAAGCCTCGCCCCCAGGGCACGCGGAAGACCGTCACAGACGGACGGCGGGGGGGGTTGCTCTTACGGGAGAAGGCCGAGACGCTCGACGGCGGGTGCGATGCGACAGCGGAAACAGGTACCGGACATGTTTCTCCCCCGTAAACGGACTGTGGTCCGATTGGGGGCGACTCTGCCACATCCCGCGGTGGCGGGACAAGCGATCCAGAAGGGTGCAAGGCACCGTCACCCGACGGCCGCGTGACGGATTCTGGCCGTAAACTGCGCAGACGCCGCCCGGCCCCCACCGGGACCCCCACGGAGCGAGAACCGAGAGGCCCCCAGGTGCAGCACGTGCAGCCCGACCGTCGCCCCGGCGCCCGCTCCGAGGCGACACCGGAGCGGTCGGACGCCGCGCGCAACCGGCTGCGCATCCTCATCGCGGCCCAGACGCTGTTCGACCGAGACGGGGTCGAGAGCGTCTCCATGGACCGCATCGCCGCGGAGGCCGGCGTCGGCAAGGGCACCCTGTTCCGCAGGTTCGGCAGCAAGGCGGGCCTCGCCGCGGCCCTGCTGGACGCCCAGGACAGCCGGCTCCAGGACCGCATCCTCTTCGGCCCTCCCCCACTGGGACCCGACGCGCCGGCCGCCGAGCGCGTCCTGGCGTTCTTCGACGCGTACCTGGACCTCCTGGACGACAACCTGGAGCTGCTGAGGCTCTCCGAGACGGCCGCTCCCGGGGCCCGCTACCGGATAGGTTCGTACGGCTTCTGGCGCGTCCATCTGGCGCTGATGCTCCGCGACGCCTGTCCGGATCTCGACGCCGACGCCACGGCCCACCTGCTGCTCGCCCCCCTCGACTCCGATCTCCAGCACGCCTTGCGGCAGGGCGAGTTCAGTTCCGAGCGCATCCGGACGACACTGCTCACACTGGTGGAGCGGGTCGTCGGCACCTGACCCGCCGTACCGCGACAGGGCACCGCGAAGCGCCCCGGTGCGCGTGCACGCGCACCGGGGCCCCTCACCAGGGTGGTCAGCCCTCCCTGACCGCCTCGAACTCGAGGGACAGCTCGATCTCCTTGGAGACGAGGATGCCGCCGGATTCCAGGACCATGTTCCAGGTCAGGCCCCAGTCCTCGCGGTTGACCTTGCCGTGGGCGGAGAAGACCGTACGGTCGCTGCCCCACGGGTCGCGCGCGTAGCCGAGGTAGTCCACGTCGAGCGTCACCGGGCGGGTGACGTCCTTGATGGTCAGGTCGCCGACGAGCGTGCCGCGCCGGCCGTCCCACGTCACCGAGGTGGAGACGAAGGTGGCCGTCGGGTACTTCTCCACGTCGAAGAGGTCGGCGGAGCGCAGATGGTCGTCGCGCGTGGAGTCACCGCTGGTGACGCTGGCCACGTCGATGACGGCGGTGACCTCGCTGTCCTCCGGGCGCTCGCCGATGACCAGGGTGGCCTCGACGCCGGTGAAGCGGCCGCGGACCTTGGTCAGCATGAAGTGACGCCCGACGAAGCCGACCTCGGCGTGTCCCGGGTCGATCCTCCACGGGCCGGCGGCGGGCAGCTCCACGCCGTCGACGGTACGGGTCGGTGCGGTGGTCATGTCCGTGCGCTCCTTCCGTCAGGCGACGGACTCGGTCGGCAGGCCGGCCTCGACCCAGTCGTCCTTGCCCTCGTAGTACTCGAACACCTGGGTGTAGCCGAGCTCGACGAGACGCTCGGCGGCGATGCCGGAGTTGGGGCACGGGCCGTTGGCGCAGTAGACGGCGATCTCCGCGTCCTTGTCGGGCAGCAGGCCCGGGGCCAGCGCGTCCACCTGGTCGTGCGGCAGGTTGAGGGCTCCGGGCAGGTGCTTGTCGTTGTAGTACTGGGCCGGCAGCGCCTCGACGACCGTGATCAGGTTCTCGTCGATCTTCTTCTTCAGTACGTCGCGCGCGATTCGCTGAGCCATGGGATCTCCCTCACCAATCAATAGTTCCGTGCGTCTGCACACACCTTAATAGTCTGTGCGTGCGCACACAAGCTATACTTTTCCCATGAGAGAAGGTGAGAGACGAGTCGAGGCCTGGCGAGCCCTGCTCCTGGCCCACAACGCCGCGGTGCGCGCGATCGAGAGCGATGTGCAGCGCAACGGCCGCATCCCGCTGACCTGGTACGACGTACTCCTCGAACTACGCGGGGCGGGCGAGCAGGGGCTGCGGATGCAGGAGGTCGCCGAGCGCGTGGTCCTCAGCAGGACCCGGGTGAGCCGGCTGGTCGACGAGATGGCGCGGTCCGGCCTGGTGAGCAAGGAGCCCGACGCGACGGACAAGCGCGTGACCTGGGCGGTGATCAACGAGGCGGGCCGGGCCGCGCTGCGCGAGACCGCGCCCGTCTACATGCGCGGCATCCAGGAGCACTTCGCCCGGCACCTCACGGACGAGGAGGCCGCCGTGATCACGACGGCCCTGCTGCGTGTGGCGCGCGCGGGCGACGACCTCAGACTGGGCTGAGCCGGCCCCCGGCCCCGCCCCCGCTCCCGCCCCCGCGGATCACGACGGTCGTCCGCCGAACTGCCAGCGGTGGACCTCGACGTCGGCGTACCCGTCGGCGCCGAGGACCGCGCGGGCCGTGGCCGGGTCCGGCGCGCGCACCAGCGCCGCGGTGCCCAGCCAGGCCTCGCCGTCGTCGGAGAGCAGCGGGCCGTACGCGATCAACTCGTCGCCGCCCGGCGGCACGGCGAGGTCGACGGGCTGTCCCGCGCCGAGGCCGAACACCAGGTACCGGTCACCCTCGGTCCCGCCGCCGGGGAACTCCCACATGGTGCGTCCCAGCATGTTGCGCCACCGGCGCAGCATCACGTCGCGGTACACGCCGGCCTGGTAGCCGGGCTCGTCGAAGGCGAACGCGCGGGCGGCGGCGGGATCCGGCAGGTCGACGATGTGCACGCTGCCGGTGGGCTCCTCACCGTCGCCGGTGAGGGTCGGGCCGCGCGCGATCATCTCCGCCCCGTACCCGTCCATGTAGGACCAGTGGGCCTCCAGCAGCTCCTGTCGCAGCTTCAGGGAGTCGGACCGGTCGCGGTGGTAACAGAAGAACTCCATGACCGCAGTCTTCAACACCGGTCCCGACGCTCCACCGGCGGCCCGAGGTAGGTTCGGGGGATGTGCAGCGGGGTCGTCGAGCGCCCCGGACGACCATCCGCAGGAGCGCCCGTGCCCACCCCCGCCCTCGTCTACGGCGACATCGCCACCGCCGCCGACCGCGTCTCCGGTCACGTCCGGCCCGTCGCCCTCGCCGGCCCCACCGAGCCCGGCGGGGTCCATCTCGCCCTTGAGCTGATGCAGCACACCGGCTCGTTCAAGGCCCGCGGCGCCCAGAACTTCCTGCTCGCGCACCGCGAGGCCGGCACCCTCCCCGCCGCCGGGGTCACGATCGCCTCGGGCGGGAACGCCGGGCTCGCCTGCGCCTGGGCCGCCGGCCGGCAGGGCGTCCCCGCCACCGTGTTCCTGCCGACGACCGCGCCGCGGGTCAAGGTCGCCCGGCTCCGGGAGTACGGCGCGGACGTCCGGCTGGTCGGCACCGAGTACGCCGACGCCCTCGCCGCCTGCGAGGAGTTCGCGCGGGTGTCCGGAGCGCTGGCCTCGCACGCGTACGACCATCCCCTGATCGCCGCCGGAGCGGGCACCCTGCTCGACGAGATCCACCGGCGGATCCCCGGCCTCGACACCGTCGTCGTCGCGGTCGGCGGCGGCGGTCTCCTCGCCGGTGTCGCCACGGCTGCCCTGCACCACGGCATCCGTACCGTCGCCGTCGAACCCGAGAACTGCCGCGCCCTGGACGCCGCCCTCCACGCCGGCCGGCCCGTCGACGTCACCGTCGACTCGGTCGCGGCGGACTCCCTCGGGGCCCGTCGCGTCTCCGCCACCGCCCTGCACGCCGCCCAGCAGGACGGCGTCCACTCCGTGCTCGTCCCCGACGCCGCGATCGTCCGTGCCCGGCAGGCCCTGTGGGACGACCACCGGCTCGCCGTCGAGCACGCGGCCGCCACCGCCGTCGCCGCGCTGGCCGGCCCCTGGGACGACACGGCCGGCTCCGGATACCGCCCCGCGCCCGACGAGACGGTCTGCGTGATCCTCTGCGGCGCCAACACCGACCCCACGGACCTCGTCGGCCCCTGATCAGGGCTCTCGTCCGGCGGATACTCGCGAAGGCGGCGGAGACGGTGGCAGACTGACCCGTCGATCCGCCGAGGGAGCACGTAGTGTCCATGATCCAGCGTCTGCGCAGAGCCGTCCGTCTGACGTACCGGCGCACCGTCGACCTCAGCCACCCGGCCCGCTCCCCGCTCGGCAGCGCGGTGGTCAACTGCGCCGTCTACCTCGACGGCGTACGAAGGAGCGGGCGCGGGTCGGCCGAGGAGGCCCTGCGCCAGGTCCGCAAGGCCGGCGACGGGTTCGTCTGGATCGGTCTGCACGAGCCGGACGAGAAGGAGTTCACGGGGCTCGCCGAGCTCTTCGGGCTCCACCCGCTCGCGGTGGAGGACGCGGTCAACGCCCATCAGCGGCCCAAGGTGGAGCAGTACGACGGTGTCCTCTTCGCCGTCTTCAAGACCGTCCGCTACGTCGAGCACGAGGAACTCACCGCCACCAGCGAGGTCGTGGACACGGGCGAGCTGATGGCCTTCGTCGGGCCCGACTTCGTCATCACCATCCGGCACGGCGGCCACGGTTCCCTCGGCCCGCTGCGCGAGGCCCTGGAGGACCTGCCCGAGCAGCTGGCGAAGGGGCCCTCCGCCGTGCTGCACGCGATGGCGGACCACGTCGTGGACGACTACCTCGCCGTCGCGGACGCCGTCCAGAACGACCTGGACGCGATCGAGAGCGCGGTCTTCTCCGAGCACGCGGACCGGCGGGACGCCGGGCGCATCTACCAGCTGAAGCGCGAACTCCTCGAACTCAAGCGGGCCGTGACGCCGCTGGGCCGGCCCCTCCAGCACCTCGCCACCCAGCCGATGCCGCTGGTCGACCCGGACATCAGGGCGTACTTCCGCGACGTGTCCGACCATCTCGCCCGGGTCGCCGAGCAGGTCACGTCCTTCGACGCCCTGCTGGACTCGATCCTCCAGGCCCATCTCGCGCAGGTGACCGTCGCCCAGAACGAGGACATGCGGAAGATCACCGCCTGGGCCGCGATCGTCGCCGTCCCCACGATGGTCTGCGGCGTCTACGGCATGAACTTCGAGCACATGCCCGAGCTGCGCTGGACCTACGGCTACCCGGTGACCCTCACCGTCATCGCCGTCGCCTGCTTCACCATTCACCGGGGCTTCCGCCGCAACGGCTGGCTCTGACACCGGGGTCGGGGCACCCCACGGGAACGCCCGGGGGTGCGGTGACCGCCGGTCCCGGCGGCTGGCACGCTGCTCCCATGACCGACCGAGAACTCCGCTCCCTCATGGACGACCCCGCCCTCGTCCTCCGCCACGACCGCGCCGAACTCCGCGCCCGGCTGGCCGCCCTGCCCGACGAGCTCGGCGGCGTGGGGCGCGAGGTGTTCACCCAGGCCGAGGCCGTGTTCGGGGGCGCCCGGGTGTCCTCCGCCGAGTTCGCCTCGTGGCTGCACTTCGCGGCGACCGTGCTGGGCCACGACGCCTACGCGGAGCGGGTCGCCGCCGCCGAACCGGGCCTTCCCTGGCGGACGGTGTGGGCGTGGTGGCGGCCGGTCGGCGTGTACGAGGCGGAGCCGAACCTGAGCGGCGACCGCTCGGCCGACGTGTACGAGGCCGGGGGCCGGCGGCTGGTGAAGGTGTGGGCGCTGTGGTGCGCGGACGCGTGGTTCGACCTGGCCACCGGCGAGCGCTGCGCCGCCCCCGAGGACGGCGACTTCGAGCCCCTCGACGACGAGGCCCCCGACGGGCCCTGGTTGTTCGACGGGGACGGGGACGAAGCGCCGCTGCACTGCCCGGAGTCCTGGGAGGAGCCCCTGGTGGTGGACGGGGGACGGTTCCTCTTCCTCGACGCGCGCGGGGTGGTGCTCGTCGAGCGGAACGAGGCGGCGGCCGCCCTCCCGAAGGACGGCACGGAGCCGTCCGGGTGGACGGCACCGGGCGACGGCGAGCCGTGGTTCCGGCCTGGGGGCGAGGGCGGGGTCGGAGCCGAGAGCGAGGTCGGTGACGGAGACGAAGGCGAGAACGGGGCAGGAGCCGGGAGCCAGGCCCGTGGTGACTCCAGGGGGCGGGCCGGAGTGCGAGGTGGTGTCGGGCCGCTCACCGGCGACCGGCTTGAGCGGGCGTTCGGGGCCGACGGGGTCGTCCGGGTCCCGGCGGCGGAGCTTCCCGACGTCCTCACCCACGAGCCGACCCGCGTCCTGCTCGCCCGGGTAGGCCTGCCCCGCCACTGGGGAGCCGGCGTCACCTCGTTCGCGCTGGAGAAGGACCTGCTGGGCCCCGGTCCCGACGGTCTGCTCCGGGTCGGCGTCTTCGACCTGGGTTTCTGCGACCCGGGCGAGGTCTTCGTCCACCCCGTCACCGGCGCGGTCGCGCTGCGGCAGCCCGACGGCAGCCACGGCCCCGGCGGGGACGCCGCCTTCCCCCTCGTACGCGATCTGGAGGCGTTCGTCCTGTTCCTTGAGGGCGTACGCCGTCACATGGGCGCCTGCTGGGACCCGTACCCCGGCGAGGAGGGCGCGGAGACGTTCCTGCGGGAGATGGCCGCCGTCGACGCCGAGGCGCTCGCCGAGGACGCGCCCGGTACGGAGGTCTGGGAGCACCTCTTCGCCTCCATCACCGAGCTGAGCGTCGAGGGCTACTGAGCGGGGTGCCGGGCGGCCGGGCGACGCGCCGCGGGCGGCCCGTCGGCACGTCGCCGCAGGCCACGCCATGGGTAGAGTCACGAACGGACAGCTCGACCCGCGGTGACGAAGGAGGCCGACCGGCCATGGCGGTGGACGAACTCGACACCCGAATCCTGCGTCTCCTCATCGAACAGCCGCGGACGAGCGTGCGGGAGTACGCGCGGATCCTGGGCGTGGCGCGGGGCACCGTACAGGCGCGGATCGACCGTCTGGAGCGGGACGGGGTGATCACGGCGACGGGCCCGGTCCTCTCCCCCGCCGCGCTCGGTCACCCGGTGCTCGCCTTCGTCCACGTCGAGGTGACCCAGGGCCGTCTGGAGGAGGTCGGCGACGCGCTCGCGGGCGTGCCGGAGATCGTGGAGGCCTTCTCGATCACCGGTGGCGGGGATCTGCTGACGCGTGTGGTGGCCCGGGACGCCGGGCACCTGGAGGACGTCATCCAGCGGCTGATCCGGCTGCCGGGGGTGGTCCGCACCCGGACCGAGATCGCGCTGCGTGAGCGGGTTCCGCACCGGCTGCTGCCGCTGGTCGAGGCGGTCGGACGCCGCTCGGGCAGCTCGTGAGGAGCGCCGCCCCGGCTTGTCGCTTCCTCCAATGAGGTGGGCAGATGCGCCGAGAAGCGCCTTGATCCATTGTAGATAGGAGGTCGAGCGGCCTACCGTGGCGCACATGCAGTCCTACACCATCGGACAGGCGGCGCGCCTCCTGGGCGTCAGCCCCGACACCGCACGCCGCTGGGCCGACGCCGGCCGGGTCGCCACCCATCGTGACGAGGGCGGCCGGCGTCTCGTGGACGGCCGTGACCTCGCCGCCTTCTCCGTCGAGCTCGCCCAGAGCGCCCCGGGCGACGAGGACGAGTCGTACACCTCGGCGCGGAACGCGTTCCCCGGGATCGTGACCGCGGTCAAGCTCGGTGACGTCGCCGCCCAGGTCGAGATCCAGGCCGGCCCGCACCGACTCGTCTCCCTCCTCACCCGCGAGGCCGTCGAGGAGCTGGGTCTGGAGGTCGGGATGCAGGCGACCGCCCGCGTGAAGTCGACCAGCGTGCACATCGACCGCGCCTGATCCGCGTGTGATCCCCACCTGATCCGCGCCACCGAAGATCCTCCGGGACGCCGGCCTCCCACGGCCGTGGCCCCGGAACCCTCCGTGGGGGCTGTCCGCGTCCGGGGGGACGGACAGCCCCCACCTCCACCTGCTGTCAGGGAACCCCGATGAAACGCCTCCGCGTCCGCCCCACCGGTCACGGCCCGCGCACCCCGATCGTGCTCGCCGTCCCCGCGCTCCTCGCCGTGGCGTTCCTGGTCCTGCCCCTCGTCGGCGTCCTGGCCCGTACCGAGTGGGGTGCCTTCGGGGCTCACCTGACGGACCCCGGCACCGTGGAGGCCCTGAGGCTGTCGCTGGTGGTCTCCTTCTGGGCGCTCGGCCTCTCCCTCCTGCTCGGCGTCCCGCTGGCCTGGCTGCTCGCCCGGGTGCCGTTCCGCGGCAAGGCGCTCGTCCGCTCGCTCGTCCTGCTGCCGATGGTGCTGCCGCCCACCGTGGGCGGTGTGGCACTGCTGCTCGCGTTCGGGCGGCGCGGCCTCCTGGGTCCCTGGCTGGAGTCCTCGTTCGGCATCACGTTCCCCTTCCACACCTCGGGGGCGGTCCTCGCCGCGACCTTCGTGGCCATGCCGTTCCTCGTCATCAGCCTGGAGGGCGCGCTCGGCGGGCTGCGGCCCCGGTACGAGGAGACGGCGGCCTCCCTCGGCGCCTCGCCGGTACGGGTCTTCTTCACCGTCACCCTCCCGATGGTCGCGCCCGGCCTGCTCGCCGGGGCCGCGCTCACCTGGGCGCGGGCGCTCGGCGAGTTCGGCGCCACGATCACCTTCGCCGGCAACCTCCCCGGCACCACCCAGACCCTGCCGCTCCACGTGTACCTGCTGCTCCAGGAGGAGCCCGAGGCCGCGACCTCCGTCTCCCTGCTGCTGCTCGCCATCGCCATGGCCGTACTCGTCGCCCTGCGCGGCCGCTGGACGGGCACGCCGTCGTCGCCCCGGCGGACCGCGCCCTTGCCCGAACCCGTCGTCGAGCCGGGCGCCGGTCCCGTCGACGGGGCGGCCCCCGTCCCGGCCGACGGGGCAGCCGACGCGGTGCCGGACGGCGGGGCGGCCGACGCGGTGCCGGACGGTGGGCGCTGGGCGTTGCGGGCGGAGGTCGGCGGCTTCACCGAACTGACCCTGGACGCCGACCCCGGCACGACGATCGCCGTCGTCGGCCCCAACGGAGCCGGCAAGACGACCCTCCTCCGCGCCCTCCTCGGCCTCACGCCCCGCGCCCACGCCACCCTGCGGCTCGGCGACACCGACGTCACCGACCTGCCGCCGCACCGGCGCCGGGTGGCCTGGGTGCCGCAGGACGGGGCGCTGTTCCCGCATCTGTCCGCACTCTCGAACACGGCGTACGGCCTCCGGGCCCACGGGGTTCCGCGCGCCGAGGCACGGCGGGCGGCCCACGGCTGGCTCGACCGGCTCGGCGTGGGGCACCTCGCGCACCGCCGCCCCGCGCAGCTGTCCGGCGGCCAGGCGCAGCGGGTCGCCCTCGCCCGCGCGCTGGCCGCCCGGCCCCGGCTGCTGCTCCTCGACGAGCCGCTCGCCGCGCTCGACCAGACGACACGGGCCCATGTGCGGCACACCCTGCGCACCCATCTCGCCGGGTTCGGCGGGGTCTGCCTGATCGTCACCCACGACCCCGTGGAGGCCGTCTCCCTGGCCGACCGGGTCCTCGTCCTGGAGGACGGGCGCACGCTCCAGGACGCCGCCCCCGGCGAGGTGTCCCGGCACCCCCGGTCGCCGTGGGTCGCCCGGATGCTGGGCAGCAACGCGTGGCCGGGTGCCGCGACCGCCGAGGGGCTCGCGCTCGACGGGGGCGGCGCGCTCGTCGCCGCCGAGCCGCCGCCGCCCGGCACGCGGGCCCTCGCGATCATCGCGCCCGAGGCGGTGGCCGTCCACCGGGAGAAGCCCGGCGGCAGCCCCCGTAACGTCTGGCCCGGCACCGTACGGGAGATCACCGCGAGCGGCAGCCGGCTGCGGGTCCTGGTCACCTCCGACCGGGCCCCGGACCTCGTCGCCGAGATCACGCCACAGGCGGCGGCCGAGCTGGGCCTGGCGGACGGGGTGCCGGTCTGGACGGGGGTCAAGGCGACCGAGGTGACCGTCGTCTCCCTCTGACCGCGAACGGCCGAGGGCAGCCCGGGGCAGAAAACTCCGAGCGCCTCGGAAAGGGCCTGTGACAGGCTCCGGACGCACTGTCCCCACCTGTTCCGGAGCACCTGATGGCCGTACCCGATCGCCTCGTCCCCCTGCTCGCCCAGTTCGACTTCGCGCGGCAGCGGCTCACCGACCGGATGTCGGGTCCGGTGATGGACAGCGGGAACGGTACGGATGTCGAGGTCGGCCCGATGACCGACGCGGAGTACCTCTGGGAGCCGGTCCCGGACTGCTGGTCCGTCCGCCGCCGCACCGACGGGCCGGGACCGCGCGCGACCGTCCTGACGGGCGTCGGCGGCTGGGGGCGGGACGCGACGCCGCCGCCGCACCCCACGCCGCCGCCGTTCACGACGATCGCCTGGCGGTTGAGCCACCTGAGCGAGCTGCTCGCGCTGCGCGCCGACCACACGAACGGCAGCCACTCCCTGACCCGCGACGACTACCGGATCAGCGGTGACGCGGCCTCCGCCGTGGCGGCCTTCGAATCCGCCGCCGGCTCCTGGCGGAAGGCGCTGCTCTCCGTCGACGACGCGGCGCTCGACACCGTCGGGTACAGCACCTATCCGCACGGCAGCGACCCGGAGGACCTGTTCCTGGAGACCGTCTGGTGGGTGAACCAGGAGCTCCTCCACCACGGCGCGGAGGTCGCCCTCCTCCGGGACCTCCACCGGCTCCACCGCCGGGACGCCTGAGCCGGTACGGCCGGACGGCGCCGTCAGCGGGTCGTACGGGCCATGAGGATCGCCACGTCGTCCTGCGCCGGACCGGCGGCGAGGAGCCGCGCGAGGACCTCGTCGCACAGGGTGCCCAGGGGCCGGTCGAGGCCCCGCAGCGCCTGGGCGAGCTGACTCATGCCCTGGTCGAGGTCCCGGTCGCGGGCCTCGATGAGACCGTCCGTGTAGAGGACGAGCAGGCCGCCCTCGGGCAGGGCGACCTCCTCCGTACCGAAGTCGTGGGCTCCGGTGCCCAGCGGGGTGCCGGGCGGGCCTTCGAGGAAGGTGATGGTCCCGTCCGGGGTCGCGAGCGCCGGCGGCGGATGGCCGGCGCGGGCGATGACCCAGCGTCCGGCCGCCGGGTCGTGGACCGCGTACACGCACGTGGCCATCTCGTCCTCGCCCAGATCGGTGACGACGTCGTCGAGCGAGCTGAGCATCCGGGCCGGGGCGATGTCGTGGCGGGCGAGGGTGCGTACGGCGGTCCGCAGCTGGCCCATGACGGCCGCGGCGTGGATGCCGTGCCCCATGACGTCGCCGATGACCAGGCCCGTGCGGCCGCCGGGGAGGGCGATGACGTCGAACCAGTCGCCACCGACGTCGTGGGCGCTCGCGGGCAGATAGCGGCCGGTGAGTTCGAGGCCGGTGACGGCGGGCAGCGCACTGTTGGTGAGGCTGCGCTGGAGGGTGAGGGCGGCCTCGCGCTGGGTGGTGTAGAGGCGGGCGTTGTCGATGTTGAGGGCGGCGCGGGCCACGACCTCGTCGATGAGGACGCAGTCCTGCGCGTCGAAGGGCTCACGGGTCCGCAGCCGGGTCACGGTGACCGCGCCGAGCACCTTCCCCCTGGCCACCAGGGGGATGAGGCGGGCCGAGCCGATCCGGGTGGCGAAGTAGGTGCGGAGCGCCTCCGTGCGCGGGTCGGTGAAGAGCGCCGGGAGGTCGGAGATGTAGAGGTTCGTGGGTCTCCCCCGGTCGACGACCTGCTCGTAGACGGAGTCCAGCGGGAGCTGGAAGGTCTGCCCCGGAGCGAGCAGCGACGTGGGCGCGGTCGGGTCGGGGAATCCTGCCGCGAGCCGGCGCAGGACTCCGCGCGTGGAGGCGGCCGGGTCGTCCGGTTCGAGGACGGCCTCCAGCATCTGCACGTCGGCGGAGTCGGCGAGCTGGGGTACGAGGAAGCCCACCACCTCCTCGGCCGTCTGCTGGAGGTCGAGGGTGGTGCCGATCCGGGCGCCGGCCTCGGCGAGCAGGGCGAAGCGGTGCCGGGCCCGCTCGACCTCGATGTGCGCCTCCTGGCTCTCGGTGATGTCGACGAGCGAGGCGATGAGCCCGAGGGGTTGCTCGGCCCGGTCGCTGAGAGGGGCGTACGAGCACGACCAGATGTGGTCGCGGCTGGGGTCGGCGGGCGTACGGCCCACCCGCCGGGCGTCGACGACGGCGGTTCCGCTGTCGAGGACCTGGCGCATGAGGGATTCGAGCGCGGTCGCGTTGACGCCGGGCACGACCTCGGTGAGACGCCGGCCGACGTGGCCGGAGGCCGGGACCCCGTTCATGTCGGCGAGGGCGTCGTTGACGCGGAGAAAGCGCAGGTCGGGGCCGAGGAGAGCGAGGCCGATGGGCGACTGGGTGAAGAGGCTCTCCATCGCCGCGAGGTTCTCCCGCATCCGCAGGACCTCGGACGTCTCCACGGCGATGAGCATCGCGCCGGGCCGTCCCTCCGGGTCCGCGGCGGGCACGATCCACATCTCCATGGTGATCGTGTGGCCGTCCCGGTGGCGGACGGGCAGCGTGCCGACCATGGTCTCGCCGTTCTGGACGCGCACGGTGAGCCCGGCGGCCAGCTCACGGTTGGCCTCGGGAACGAGGAGCGGGGTGGCGAGACGGCCGAGGACGTGCTCGGGCCGGTGGCCGAGGAGGTCCTGGGCGGCGAGGGACCATTCGACGATCCGGCCCTCGGCGTCCTCCCGCCAGAGGGCGATGGGCAGCAGCTCGCGAAGCACGCTCGCGTTGCCCACGGCCGCTCGGGGCGGCTGCGGAACCTTGCTCGACGACTGGTGAGTCTCCAACGCATCGACCTACGAATCGGCCTGGCCCCGGAGGGCGCAATCCCTACCGAATCACCCTAGCCGAGTCGTTCACGGCGGGCGCTGCGCAGTGCGGCCGTTCGATTCCGGTACGCGTGCCGGCGCGGGGTGCCGTCGGCTCCGTGGCGCTTCCGTGGATCTTCCGTAGTTCTACGGATGTGCGGGCGGGAGGCGGTCTGCGAGAGTCGTCGCGACCTCGATGAACGCGCGTCCGGCCCGCCGCGCGGAGATCCCGAGTACAGGGGTGCGTGTGAACAGAGTGATCGACGGCCGTTTCGAGCTCGTGGCGCGGCTCGGCGGAGGCGGGATGGGAACCGTCTGGCGCGCCCGCGACCTGGCCCTCCACCGTGACGTGGCCCTCAAGGAGGTACGGCCGCCGGACCCCGCCATGGCCGAGTACGACGTCGAGGGCGCCCGGACGCTGCGGGCGCGGGTGCTCCGCGAGGCCCGGGCGCTGGCCCGGATCGACCACCCCGGCGTGGTGACGATCCATCACATCGTGGACGCCGGCGAGGGGACGTACCCCTGGCTCGTGATGGAGCTGGTCACCGGCGGCTCCCTCCAGGACCGCCTCGACCGGGGCACGATGACACCCGTCGAGGCCGCCGTGCTCGGACACCGCCTGCTCGCGGCCCTGACGGCCGCCCACGAGCGGGACATCGAGCACCGCGACGTGAAGCCCGCCAACGTCCTGCTGCGGCCGGACGGGCGGCCGGTCCTCACGGACTTCGGCATCGCGGCGATCCGCGAGTCCACCGTCCTCACGGCCTCGGGTTCGATCATCGGCTCGCCCGACTACATGGCGCCCGAGCGGATCCGCGGCGGCGCGAGCGGTCCGGCCGCCGACCTGTGGTCCCTGGGGATGCTGCTGTACGTGGCGGTGGAGGGCCACCACCCACTGCGCCGGGAGAACACCCTCGCGACCCTGGCGGCCGTGATCTCCGACGACGTACCACCGCCGGTGCGGGCAGGCGTGCTGACCGACATCCTGACCCGCCTGCTGGTACGGGACCCTTCCGCCCGCCCGGACACGGCGGAACTCGACCGGGCCCTGACCGTCGCGGCGGCGGCGACGGGGGCGACGGACGCATCGGGCACGGTCGCCTCGGATGCCCAAGCCGCCCCGGACGCCCCGGACGCCGCGGAGCCTGCGGACGCGAAGCCGACGGACGCGCGGACCGGGAGCGTCGAGGCCCCGGCCCGTACGGAGACAGCCGGTACGGCGACGACAACCGGTAAGGGGTCGTCGGAAGGAGCCGAGGCGCACGACGGCGACGCCGCCACCTCGTTCCGGCTGGCGCCTCCCGGCGCCGTCCCTCCGGAGACGGCGCCGTCCATACCCGCCCCGGCCCCCGCCCCGCCCTCCGTCTCCTCCTCCCCCTCCCCGTCCGCGTCCGCGTCGGCGTCCGCGTCGGCGTCGGCGGACGGCGTGGAGCCGACCCCAGTGGTGCCTGCCTCCGGTGGCCGCCGGAGGGGGCGCGCCGGCCGGTTCTTCGGCAGCGCGCTCGTCGTGGTCCTCGCGGTCGGCATCCCCGTCGGCGCCATGACGTGGGACTGGGGGCCCGGTGAGGCCCAAGACGGTCCGACCACCGCGCCGGCCGCGCAGGGCCCCACCTCGTCGACGACACCGGGGTCGGGTAAGGGGACGGGGACCGGGAAGACCTCGGCCCCGAAGCCGCGCGATCTGCTCACGCCCGCCGGGATCAGGGCCGCCGTCGCCGCGGTCCACGCCGCCACGGACGGCGCGAAGGTCA
Organism: Streptomyces sp. NBC_00094; assembly: GCF_026343125.1. Taxonomy (NCBI): domain Bacteria; kingdom Bacillati; phylum Actinomycetota; class Actinomycetes; order Kitasatosporales; family Streptomycetaceae; genus Streptomyces; species Streptomyces sp. NBC_00094. Next base: position 998,889 of record NZ_JAPEMB010000001.1, read on the forward strand.
CCGGCTTCGTCGTGTACCCGGAGTACGCGGTGGCCGAGTCGATGGTCAAGGGCAGTACGAAGCGGTACGACCGGTACGTCTACCGGGGCGAGGACGTGGCCGTCCGTGAGGGCCCCGGCGGCACCGCCTTCCCCGGCGCGGTCCCGACCGACCTGGACGTCTTCGACTGGGGCGCCCTGACCGCGCTCATGAAGCGGGCCGACAAGGAGCTGGGCATCGACCGGCCCACCAGCCGGTACCTCGTCGTCACCCCGGGCTCGACGCTGCTCGGGAGCGGCCCCGGCCTGAGCATCTACCTCTCCGACACGTACGGCGTCGCCTATCTCAACGCCGACACGAAGGGCCGGGTGACCTCCGTCTATCCCCGCGAGAACTGACCTCCGCCCACCCCGTTCCTGACGACCAGCGAGGCGAGGCCCGCCCGGGTCTCCACGCCCGTCTTGCGGTACACCCGGGCGACATGGCTCTCGACCGTGCGGGGGCTCAGGCAGAGCCGGTCGGCGACGGCCTGGTTGGTCAGCCCCTCCGCCACGAGGACGGATATCTCGCGCTCGCGCGGGGTGAGCACGGCGAGACGTCCGCCCGCGGCGCCTTCCGTCGGGGCCTGCCCGGTCCGGTCGGCCAGGTCCACCAGCATGCCGGCGCCGCCCTCGGCCGCCAGCCGACGGCCTCTGCGCCAGAGCGCGGCGGCCCGCGGGCCGTCGCCCGAGGCGCGCACGTGCGGGGCGGCGAGGAGCAGGCTGTGGGCCTCGCGCAGAGCGGCGCCGGACAGCGCGCTCTCCCGTGCCGCCTCCGTGAAGGCCAGGGCGGCGGCCGCCGATTCGCCCCGGTGGGCCAGCACCCGCCCCCACGCGCGCCGGGCGGCGCCGCGCTGGACGGGCAGGCCGAGCCGTTCCGCCTCGGTCAGGGCGAGACGGGCCGCGCGCTCGGCCTCCGGGACGTCTCCGGCCGCGAGGGCCGCCGTGGCGAGGAGTTCGAGATAGCCCGGGCGCAGGGAGGGCTGGAGCCGGGACAGGTCCGGGTCGCCGCCCGCGAGCACGAGCGCCCCGCGCACCCGGTGCGGGTCCTGGCCCACCGGCACGCTGTGGGCGAGCATGCAGCGCGCCTGCGTGGCCCACCAGCCCTGGGCGGTGCCCACGGTGGCCGCGGCCTCCTCGGCGGCCGCCAGAGCCTCGGGGTCGTCGAGGGGACGGGCGTGGAGGAGGACCGTGGCGCGGATCGCGCGGCTGAAGCCGAGGAGTTCGGCGCCGCCCAGGGCGCGGGCGACGGAGAGGGACTCCTCGGCCAGGTCGAGGGCGGTGCCGACCCTGCCGGTCAGGAAGTGGACGTACGCCGAACAGAGGAGGAGCTGCGAGAGCGCGAACGGCCGTCCGGCGCGGCGGGCCACCACGATGCCCCGCGTGGTGTGGCGCTCCGCCGTCCCGTACGCCTCGAGGAAGGCCTCGCTCCAGCCCAGCCGCACCAGCGACTCGACGTGCCCGGCCAGTTCGCCGTCCGTGAGGGCGTCGATGAGGGCCGCGGCCTCGGTGGCGCGGGCGCGGGCGGTGGCGGTCTCGCCCTCGTACACCTCGCCGAGGGCGGACAGGGTCAGGGCCTCCGCCGTGTCCGCCTCGTCGTGGCGGCGCCGGGCCTCGCCGAGGGTCCGGTCGACCTCCTCGCGGACCTCGGGGTAGCAGGTGGCGAAGAGGGCCCGGGCGCCCCACTCGACGACCAGCCCGGTGCGCAGGCCGGCCCGGGGACCGGGGGTGCGCTCCAGTTCGCGGCGGACCAGCGCGTCCGCCTCGGGGTAGCGGCCGAGGTGGCGCTCCATGAACGCGCACAGCAGGACGGCCGAGGTCCGGATCCGTGCCGTGTCCGGGTCGTCCGCGCCGGAACCGGGACCGGGACCGGGACCGAAGCCGGAGCCGGAGTCCAAGTCGGAGTCCGAGTCCGAGTCCGAGTCGGAGTCGGAGTCGGAGTCGGAGTCGGAAGGGGGGTCGGAGTCGGGGAAGGGGCCGGAGCGAGGTTCGGGGCGGCAGCTGTCGATGAGGTGGTGGAGGAGGTCCCGGCTCTCCGCGACGCGGCCGGCCGAACCGAGGGACCTCGCCCGTCGGAGCGTCAGTTCGCGGCGGAGAGTGAGGTGTTCGGGGGTGTCGGGGAGGTGGTCGAGGGCGGCCGCGAGCCAGTGGGCGGCGCGCTCGGGATCGACCGCCCCGGTCCGCTCGGCCGCTTCGACGAGCACGGCGGCGGTCGCCTCGTCCCGGCCGGTCGCGGCGCCCACGACGTGCGGGGCCCGCGCGGTGGCGGGTGCGCCGGCCCGGTCGAGGGCGGCCGCCGCCCGTCGGTGCAACTCACGGCGCCGCCACGGGTCCAGGGCTCCCCGGACCAGTTCCGGGAGGGCCGGGTGGCGCGGGCCGAGGGTGCGTCCGTCCTCGTCGGACCGGACGAGGTCACGGCGGGCCAGGGCGCGCAGGGCCACGTCGATCGCCTCCCGCCCTTCCCCGTCCGCCCCTTCGGCGGCGTCGGCGATGGCCACCGCGGCGAGGAGCTCGGGCGTGGCACGGCCGTCGAGCACGGCGAGGGCGTCGACGACCGCCCGCTCCGCCCGGCCGAGCGGGGTCAGTTCGTCGAGGAGCACCGCCACAGGTCCGGTGCCGGGCGACGCCCCCCGGTGGGTACGGGTGTGGGCGAGGGCGCGGAGGTAGAGCGGGTTGCCGCCGCTGGCCGCGTACAACTCCCGGACGGTGTCCGGCGGAAGCCCGGGGGCGAGCGCCTCGGCGCAGGCGTGCCGCTCCAGCGGGCCGAGGGCCAGCCGGGCGAGGACGCCGGAGTCGGCGGCCCGGGCGAGCACGGAGGCGAGGGCGGGCGGCGTCTGACGCTCGCGGCGGGCCACCACGAGCAGGACCGGTGCGCGCAGCGGGTGCCGGAGAAGATGGTCGACGAGGGCGACGGTGGCCGGGTCCGCGCCGTGGAGGTCGTCGAGCAGGAGGACGAGCCCGGGCGCCGGGACCCGCCCCAGCGCCGCGCCGATCCCCCGCACCCGCCCGCCGTATCGCGGGCCGCCCTCGCCCGCGCGCGCGTCACCGCGGCGACCGCCCGGCTCCCGTGCCGTACCCGAGGCGGTCACGGCTCCCGGGACGGTCGTACCGACCGAGGCGCACGCCTCCGCCGGGGCACTTGCCTCGGCCCGGACACTCGCCTCGGCCGGGACTCTCGCCGCTGCCACGACGCCCGGAGCAGCCTCCACACGTACCCCGGCTCCCTCGCCCGGCTCGTCGCGCTCGACGAGCCGGGCGAGTTCGGCCAGGGCGGGGGCGGTGGCGCGGTCCCGGTGGTCGAGGTCGGCGAAGGCGTCGAGGACGGCGTGGAAGGGGGTGCCCCCGCCCCCGTCGAAGGCCGCGGCCCGCCCGCGCAGGACGGTCGCGCCGCGCCCTCTGGCCCGTACCGCGAACTCCGTCAGGAGCCGGGTCTTCCCGATGCCGGGCTCGCCCGTGACGTCCACGGCCACCGGGCCGCCCGGCCCCTCCGTCCGTCCGTCGAGGACCACGTCCAGCATCGCGCCCAGCCGGTCCAGTTCCCGGGCTCGCCCGACGAGAGGTGCGCGGTCGGCGCGTCCCCGGTCCACGAAAGTGTCCACGTACAGTCCCCCTCGTACGGTCGTACGCCCTGCGGTCGTGCCGTCCTGCGCTCTCCCCGCTCTCAGTTGTACGGCACGCGACCGACAACACCGTCGGCCGGATGGTCGCGGAGGACGGGGGCTGCGACCTCCGTACGCCCTCGGGACGGCCGCCCCTTCCCGAACGACCTGTCCGGAACTGGCCACGCCCCGCGGCGTGAGGAGGCCATCCGCGGCCCCCGGACCCTCCCGGCCGGCCTTCCGCACGTCGACTCCGAGGCTTCGGCGGCAGGTTCGAGGGTGTCGATCCGGCCAGCGCAGCGCGACTCACCTCGGGCGGTTCGGGGCCGGTGAGCGGCGCGGACGGCCGGATCCCCTCCCTCGTCACCCAAACGGAACAGATGATGCACAGGTCGTCATCTTCCCTGATCGCAGTGATCCCCGCGCCCCCGTGCACGCCCTGTTGAAGGTGATCTTCCGCAAGCACGCTGAACACCGGGACCGCGAGCGGAGCGTGGAGAACGGAAGGCGGGGGTGACCGGGTTGGACGCGGGAAGCGACAAGGACACCGGCGGGGACAGGAACGTCGGCCGGGCCGGGAACGTCGGCCGGGTCGGGAACGTCGGCCGGGTCGGGGAAGGAGCCCCGGCCGGCGACGTCGACGTGTGCGTGGTCGGGGCCGGCCCTGTCGGCCTCACCCTGGCCATCGGCCTGCGCCGGCTGGGGCTATGCGTCCGGATCGTCGACAAGGCGCCCGCGACCAAGCGCGAGGCCCGGGCCCTCGTCCTGTGGGCGCGGGCCAGGGAGGCACTCGGCGACCTGGGGGTCGGCGGGACGCTCGGGCGCCACGGGGTGGAGCTGGAGGCGGTGACGATCCACTCCCGTGACCGGGCGCTCGGCGAACTCACCACCGGCTGGGCGCGATCGGCCCACGCCCGCCCCCTCAACATCGAGCAGCACGACATCGAGCGCCTCCTCGCCGAGGAGCTGGCCCGGCTCGGCACCCGGGTCGAGTGGAACACCGAGCTGACGGACGTCAAGATCCATGACGACAGGGCCGAGTTCACCCTGCGCCACGAGGACGGCACGGTCGCGTCCGCGGCCGCTCCGTGGATCGTCGGCTGCGAGGGCACGGCCAGCGTGGTCAGGGACCGTCTCGGCATCCCCTTCGAGGGGCGCCGCCGCACCGGTCTCCAGGTCGTCCAGGGCAACGCCCACCCGACCTGGTCGCTGGGCGAGGAGCCCGGCCGGGGCCACATCTTCCTGGCCCCGCACCGCTCCCTGCTCGTCTTCCCGCTGCCCGGCGGCGGCTTCCGCTTCTTCTGCTTCCGGGACGACCCCGACCCCACGCTGACCGCCGCCCCGACCCTCGACGAGCTGCGGGACCTGGTCGCGGAGACGGCCCGGATGCCCGGCCTCCGGCTCGCCGCGACCGAGCACCGCTGGCTCAACCGGGCCCGGTTCAGCGACCGGGTCGCCGCCCGGCTCCGCTCCGGTCGCGGGCTGCTCGCCGGGGACGCGGCGCACGCCTGGGCCCCGGTCGGCGGCCACGGCATGAACGTCGGCATCCTCGGCGCCCACAACCTCGCCTGGAAGCTGGCCGCCGTGCACCACGGGCACGCGGGCGCGGAACTCCTCGACACGTACAGCGACGAACAACGCCTGATGGCCGTGCGGTACATCCGCGAGATGCGGTTCAACTTCATGGAGCTGCCGCTCCCGCCGCTCGGCTACCGGGCGTTCACGGCGACCGTGCCCGCCGCCCTCGCCCGGCGCCGCGTCCAGCGCCGGCTGGACCTGCGTCTGAGCGACCTGGGCCGCAACCACCGGGACAGCGCGCTGTCCCGGCACCGTCCGGGCCGCCGCCACCGCTCGGGCCCGCGCGCGGGCGACCGGATGCCGGACGTCACGGTCACCACCGGCCGCGCCACGGAAGATGCCGCCGACACCGACACCACCACCGCCGTCCGGCTGCACACCCTGCTCGGGTACGACCGATGGACGCTGGTCCTGCGCGCCGAACGGGCCCGCGCAGGCGTCGTCGACGCCCTGAGGGCGGCCTGCGACGGGTTTCCCGCTCAGGTCCGCGTCCTGCCCGTGACGCCCCGGGACGCCGCCGAGGGCCGGCGCCTCGGTCACCCGGACGACCTGCGGCTCGTACGGCCCGACGGATACGTGGGTCTGGTCGCCCCGCTGGCCCGTACCGCCCTGCTCCGCTCCTACCTCGTGGCGCTCGCCGCCGAGGGCCGGACGGCCGTCCATCAGTCCCAGGAGCACCACCCGCACCGTGCGCACTGATTCGAGGAGGAGGCGAACCGTCATGCAGACCGTCACCGCCACACAGCCGGCCACCGCCGTCACACGCGCCGGACCCGTGCAGGAACTCCTGCCGCGGACCGTGCCCCGCACCCGGCGCCGCACCCGCGCCAACAGCACGGTCAGCGTCGTGGGCGCCGGGATGGCCGGTCTGGTCGCCGCGTACGAGCTGGAGCGGCTCGGGTTCCGCGTCGAGGTCATCGAGGGCAGCCGCAGGCTGGGGGGCCGCGTCCACACGCACCGGTTCGGGGCGTCCGAGGGCGCCCCGTTCGTGGAGCTCGGCGCCATGCGCGTCCCGACCGCGCACCACCGCACGATGCGCTACGTCGAGCACCTCGGTCTCGCCGATCAGGTCCGCCCGTTCACCACCCTGCTCTCCGAGGAGAACGCCTATCTGACGACCAGTACCGGCCACGTCCGGCTCCGCGACGCGCCCCGCGCGCTGATCGCCGACGTCCGCGCGGCGCTGCCCGGCACCCACTACCGCGAGGAGACCGTGGTGTTCGGCGCGTGGCTCGCGGCCGTCGTGGACGCGGTGGCCCCGCCGGGGCTGCGGGCCGGTCTCCGCGGTGACCTCGCCCGTAACCTCCTCGACCTCGTCGAGGAGCTCGACGTGTCCCCGCATCTCCTGGGCAACGCCAAGGACCGGATCGACGTGCACGGTCTCTTCGCCGCCCACCCGGGGATCCGGGCCGGCTGCGGCACCCGTCTGAACAGCTTCCTCGACGACATCCTCACCGAGACGAGCCCCGAACTGGTGCGGCTGGCCTGCGGCATGGACCAGCTGGTGCAGCGGCTCGCCGCCCGCGTCCGCGGGCCGATCTGGTTCGGGCAGCGGGTGTCCGGCTTCGAGGTGGCCGCCGACCACGTCCTCGTACGGATCGGGAGCGGTCCCGGCGCGACCGTGCGGCGCTGCGACTACGTCCTGTGCACCGTGCCGTTCTCCGTGCTGCGGGGCCTCGCCCTGAGCGGCTTCGACGAGGACAAGCTCGCGGTCGTGCGCGAGGTGGACTACTGCCCGGCGACCAAGGTGGCGGTGCACTGCCGCGAGCCGTTCTGGGAGCGCGAGGGCATCCGGGGCGGCGCCTCCTTCAGTGGGGGCCGGATCCGGCAGACGTACTATCCGCCGTCGGCGGCCGACGGGCCCGGGGACCCTGCCCAGGGCGCGGCCCTGCTCGCCAGCTACACGATCGGCGAGGACGCCGACCATCTCGGCCGGATGCCTCCCCCGCTGCGGCACCGGAGGGTCGTCGAGGAGCTGGGGCGGATGCATCCGCAGCTGCTGCGCCGCGGGATGGTGCGGGGCGTCGCCAGCCTCGCCTGGGGCGGGCATCCGTGGACGGAGGGCGGCTGCACCATCCGTTGGGGGCGGGACGCCGCCGCCTGTGAGGAGCAGCGGAGGCGGGCCGTGCGGCCGCAGCGCCGGATGTTCTTCGCCGGAGAGCACTGCGCGACCGAACCCGCGTGGATCGAGGGGGCGGTGGAGTCGGCCCTTGAGGCCGTGGACCTGATCGCGCGGCACGCGCCGGGCCGGGGCGTGGCCCCGCGGGCCGGACTGGAGGCGGCATGAGCGTGTTCGACCTGCCCCGGCTGTACTTCGGCGGGACGGCCGTGACCCGTCTGCCCACGGGGCCGCGCGGCGGTCTCGTGGACCTGGCCCGCAACACCGCCCTGCGGGGTGCGGAGGGCGGGTCCGGACGTCCGTCGGCCGTGGGCCCGTTCGGGGAGGACGGGCCCGCCGAGGCGTACCACGAGCACCTGGCGGAACACGGGGCGCGCGGCGGCCACTTCTCAGGGAACGGCCATCTCGTCCTGGACGCCCGGGTGACCGGGGTGGAGCGGTCGGCCGGGGCGGTCGAGACGACCGATCCGGTCGTCGGGCGGGCCGTCGACCTGTGGGGGCACCACAACCCGTATCTGGGGACGACGGTGAACCGGGCCCGGGTCTTCGACGTCGATCCCGCCTCGGCGTGGACGACGACGCTGATGGGTGGTCAGTTCGCGTTCGGGCGTGAGGGCCGCTCGCACGACGCGGGATATCTGTGCCTCGGAGACGTGAGCGGCTTCATGCCGCCCCGGTGGCACGGCTTCACGCCGGTCCGCCGGACGCTCCACCAGTTCGCGATCGGCGCCGGGGAAGGTCTCGACTGGCCGGCGGGGGCGGCGGACTCCCCCGCCGTCCGCGCCCTGCGGGCCGCCGTGGAGGAGGGTGCGGGCGGCGGGATCCTTGTCCAGTTCGCCCTGGAGGCGGCGGCCACAGACCCGGAGAACCGGCCGGAGTCGGAGGACGCGCCCGGGGTGTGGCGGCTACGGGGCACCGTCGCGCCCTGGCGGCCGGACGAGCCGCGCACGCACCCCGCGGGGCGGCTGCTCGTCCCGTACGGGAGGGAGCCCCGCACGGACGGGGCGCCGGGCCCCTGCACGGTACGGGTCTCCCCGGAGGGGATCGCGTTCAACTGGCCTTTCGCGCACCGGCCCTTCGCCTCCGCCGGGGCGGTGCGGGACGGGGGCTCGGCCCTGGAGCTGCGGACGGCCCGCTCGGACCTCCCGGTCGCCGTGCTGCCCGCCGGAGCGCCCGAGGGCGGCGAGGTGGTGACCGTACCGGCCGTGTCCGTGGACGGGGTGCGGCGGGCCGAGGAGGAGGGCCTCGTCCTGGTGCGCCCGGCCGCGGACGGTGGGGGCGCGCGCACGGTGCTGCTGCGGGAGCGCGAGGCCGTCGTCCTGACCGACGAGGCCTGTCTGGTCCTGGAGCACCCGGACCCCGAGCGCGGCGACGAGCACGCGGTCGAGGTCCCGGTACGGACCTTCCTGCGGGGCGTTCCGGCGGCGCTCGACGAGGTCGTCGTGCGGCAGTTCCCCAACCCTCGCGCCCTCCCGCTGGATCCGGTGGCCTCCGCCCCGACGGCCCGCTGCGGGGACGTCGAGATCGTACGGCTCCGAGCCGGCCGGACCGCCGGGGAGAAGCCGCTCGCCGGGGAGGGGTCCGGTGGGGCCGGATCGTCCCGGTGCGGCTTCGCCACGGACGCGCGCGGGCGCGGCTGGTTCACCGTCTCCGGGGCGCGGGCCGGCACGGCACGGCTGCTGCTCGCGGCCGGCCCCGAGGATGCGCCGCCGCACGATCCGGCCGCCCCGGGCTCCGCCGAGGCCTGCTACGACCACGAGGACACCCTCGGGTTCTGGCCCTGGGCGGGCTCCGCCGCCGTCCGTGTCCTGCCCGACGACTGGCAGTTGGACGCCGTCCCCCCGCAGGACGTGACCTTCGCACTGCTGCACCGCGAGGTGTTCGCGTACTACGAGCAGTTGTTCCCGTTCATGCGCGACGAGGTGTTCAGCCTGGCGGACCGCTGCAAGGTGGAGACGTACGCGAAGCTCATCTGGCAGATGTGCGACCCGGCGAACAAGGACCGGACGTACTACATGCCCCCGACCCGGGACCTGTCCCTGCCCAAGGCGCGGCTGCTCCTCACGTACCTGCGCGCGCAGAGCTCGGCGGCGGCCGTACCCCCGGCGGCCGTTCCGTCGCCGGTCCGTTCGTCTCCGCAGATCACCACGCGGGCCCAGCTGCGGTCGGCGCTCTGGCAGGCCGTCACGGTGGAGCTCGCCACCTGTCTCCAGTACCTCTTCGCGGGGTACTCGGTTCCCACCCACGGCACGGGGTTCGCGTACGTCCGCAGCGGGGTGTGGACCCCCCGTCAGCTCCGGCTGGCCTGCGGGGACGGCGGGGAGAGCCTGGCGAAGGGCGTCAGGGACAGCCTCTTCGACGTCGCCAGGGAGGAGATGATGCACTTCCTCGTCGTCAACAACATCCTGATGGCGATGGGAGAGCCCTTCCACGTCCCGGAGATCGACTTCGGCACACCGGGCCGGCTGCCGCTGCCGCTGGACTTCGCCCTGGAGCCGCTGCACCTGGGCAGCCTCCAGCGGTTCATCGCCATCGAGCGGCCCGAGCGGCTCGCGGGCGGCACCGGGGCCCCGGACGGGCCCGGCCCGTTCGGCTCGCCGAGCGAGCTGTACGCCGGCATCCGGGAGGGCCTGACGCGCGTCCCCGACCTGTTCCCGGTGGAACGGGGCCGTGGCGGGGGCGAGCACCACCTCTTCGTCGGCGGCGCGGTCAACGCCGTCCATCCGGACTACCAGTTGGAGGTGGACGACCTGTCGAGCGCGCTCTTCGCCGTCGACTTCGTGACCGAGCAGGGCGAGGGCGGTGTCCTCGACACGGAGAAGGCCGGCTCCGAGTCCCACCACGACACCTTCGTACGCCTCGCCGACCTCCTGATGACGGAGCGCGCCGACGGACCGCGCGGGAAGGGAGCGCCGTGGCAACCGGCGTACCCGTCGCTGCGCAATCCGACGCTGGACCCCGGCCACCCCGGACGGGCGGCGGTGAGCGACCCGCACGCCCGGCAGGTGATGCGGCTCTTCAACCGCTGCTACTTCCTGATGCTCCAGCTGATCGTCCAGCACTTCGGGGAGAGCCCGGACGCGAGCCTGCGCCGCTCGAAGCTGATGAACGCGGCCATCGACGTGATGACGGGGATGATGCGCCCGCTCGCCGAGCAGCTCATGCCGCTGGAGTCGGGGTGGCGGGGGCGGACGGCCGGGCCCTCCTTCGAGCTGGAGGAGCCGCCCGTGTACATCGCGCGCGCCGACGTGGCGCGGCGCGGGTTCGCGATGCGGTTCCGGCACCTCGCGGCGATGGCCGGGGAGTGCGAGGGAGTGCCGGACCGGGTGCCGGAGCTGATGACGTGGTACGCGGAGCGTTTCGCGCACGAGGGGAGGAGCTGAGACCGTGTCGGAGAACAGGAAGTGGCCCCCGGTCGAGGAGACCGAGGTGCTGATCGTGGGCGGCGGGCCCGTCGGGCTCGCGCTCGCCCTCGACCTCACCCATCGGGGCGTGGACTTCATGCTGGTGGAGGCCGGGGACGGGCGGGTCGCCCACCCGAGGGTCTCCACCGTCGGCCCGCGCGCGATGGAGGCGTTCCGGCGCTGGGGCGTCGCGGACGCGATCCGGGGAGCGGGCTGGCCGGCGGACCACACCCTGGACATCGCGTGGGTGACCGCCGTCGGCGAGCACGAGCTGTACCGGCTGCGGCTCGGCACGGCCGGCGCACGGCCGCTGCCCTCGTACACGCCGGAGCCGGAGTCGATCTGCCCGCAGCACTGGCTGGCACCGCTGCTCACCGCCCGCCTGGGGGTCCGCCCGGCGGGGCCGGTGCGGCTCGGCACCCGGCTCGTCGAGTTCCGCCACAAGCCCGACCGGGTCGGCGCGGTCCTCGTGGACGGGGCCGGGGTCCCGACGACGGTGCACGCCCGGTTCCTGGTGGGCTGTGACGGGGCCTCCTCGCCCGTGCGCAAGGCCTGCGGCATCGACGCGCCCGAGCGGCACCGGACCCGCACCCTGCGGAACATCCTCTTCCGGGCCCCGGGGCTCGGGGCCCTGCTCGGTCCACGGACGGCGCTCGTCCACTTCGTCACGGAGCCGGGAGGCCTGCGGTACCCGCTGCGGGCGATCGACGGCCGGGACCTGTACCGGCTGACGTGTCCGGCGGGGCCCGCCGACGCCGAACGGGTCGTACGGCGGGCGACGACGGTGGACGTACCGGTCGAGGTGGTGTCGGACGCGACCTGGCACCTGACCCACCGGGTGGCCTCGCGGTACCGCGACGGCCGGGTCTTCCTCGCGGGGGACGCGGCGCACACCCTGTCGCCCTCGGGCGGCTTCGGGCTGGCGACGGGCGTCGGCGACGCGGCCGACCTCGGGTGGAAGCTGGCGGCGGAGCTGGCCGGCTGGGCGGGGGCGGGGCTGCTCGACACGTACGAGACCGAGCGGCGGCCGGTCGCCGTCGACAGCCTGGAGGAGAGTCACCGGAACCTGCGGCGGACGGTCGACCGGCGGCTCTCGGCCGCGCTGCGCGACGGGACGGAGGAGGGGGAACGGGCCCGCGCCGAACTGGCCCGGGAGATCGCGGACTCCGATCCGCTCCGGGAGTTCGACGCGCCCGACCTGCACTTCGCCCACCGGTACGCCTCCCCGGCGATCGCCGAGGAGAAGGGCGGGCCGGGCGCCGCGGACGGGGCGGGCGGCACCGGACTCGCGGGCCGGGCGGGTCCGGCGGACGGTGGGGAGCGGCCCGCCACGGCCGACGGGCCGGCCTGGAACCGTACGACACTTCCCGGGGTACGGGCTCCGCACGCGTGGCTCGGGCCGGGCCGGTCGACACTCGACCTCTTCGGCGGGGAGTTCGTCCTGCTCTGCTTCGACCTGGCCACCCGCCCGGAGGGCGGCGTCGGCACCATCCCGGGCCCGGGCCCGGGCCCACGTCCCCTGGACGGCTTCGTCCGTGCCTTCGCCGATCGCCGGGTCCCGCTGCGGGTACGGCACTGTCACGACAGGGAGGTGGCGTGGCGGTACGAGCGACCGTTCGTCCTGGTGCGCCCGGACGGGCACGTGGCATGGCGCGGGGGCACTCTGCCGGCCGATCCACTGCGGATCGCGGACCTCGTACGCGGGGCCGGCGCATGAGTGGGCGGACGGCGGGGGCCCGGGCGGGCGCGGGCTCACCGGAGCCCTTCGACCCGGCGCGGCTCGACCTGGCCGACCCGTACCCCGTCTACCGGCGCTACCGGGAGACCGACCCGGTGCACGCCGTACGGAACCCGGACGGCGGGGCGGGGCCGACCACCTGGTACCTCTTCGGCCACGTGGAGGTGACGCAGGTCCTGACGGGGCGGAGCTTCGGCCGGGCGTCCCCGCTGACGGCGAGGACGACGCCGGTCCCCGACGGGTACGTCACGCTGCGGCGGGTCGTCGAGAACTGGCTCGTCTTCCTCGACCCGCCCCGGCACACCCGGCTGCGCGCGCGGGTCACGCCGCCGCTCGGCGCCGCCGCGGTGGCGGCGCTGCGTCCGCGCGTACGGGAGATCGCGGAGGAGCTGGTCGCGCCGCTCGCGCGGCGACCCGTGGTGGAGTTCGTCGAAGGGTTCGCCGCCCCGTATCCGCTGCTGGTCATCGGCGGGCTGCTCGGGGTGGAGGCCGAGCGGTGGCCGTGGTTCCGTGCGCAGGCGCTCGCCCTCCAGCAGGCGGGCGGGACCCGGGGCGACCGGACACCGGACGCGCTGGCCGGGGCCGAGCGGGCCGCGGAGGAGCTGGACGGCTACTTCCACCGGGAGTTGGCGGCGAGGCGCACGGAGGACCGGGGGGACCTCCTCTCCGCGCTGGCCAGGGCCGGGGCCGAGGACCCGTCCCTGAGCGGGACGGAGCTCGCGGCGACCTGTACGCACCTGCTGACCGCCGGGCACGAGACGACGACGGGACTGCTGGGCAAGGCGGTGCTCGCGCTGATCGCCCGCCCCGAGGTCAGGGGCGAACTCCGGGACGATCCGGGCCTGTTACCGGGCGCCGTGGACGAGTTCCTGCGCTTCGATCCGCCGGTCCAGATGGTGACGCGGTGGGCGCACCGGGACACGGAGCTCGCCGGGCGGACGGTCCGCCGGGGCGACCGCCTGCAGCTCGTCCTGGGCTCGGCCCACCGGGACCCGGCCCGCTTCCCGGACCCCGACGTGCTCGACATCCACCGGGACGGCGGCCGGCACTGCGCCTTCGGGCTGGGCGTCCACTACTGCGCGGGGGCGGCGCTGGCGCGCGCGGAGGCCGAGATCGGCCTCGGCGTCCTCCTCGACCGGCTCCCCGCGCTCGGCCCGGGCGCCAGGCCCGGGGTGGAGGTGGAGTACGCCCCGGACTGGGTGTTCCACGGACCGTCCCGCCTGACGCTGTCCTGATCCCACCCGCCGCGCGGGAACGCGATCCCCTCCCTCCTCGTTATACCCCCCACGGGTATAATGAGGAGGATTCGTGACGACGAGAAGACTGACCGCGCTCACCCCCGAACAGGCACCGGGCCGCGCCGGCGAGCTCCTGACCGACATCGTCGAACGGCACGGTTCGGTCGGCGAGATGGTGTCGACGATGGCGCACTCGCCGGCGCTGCTCGACGGCTATCTGAGCCTGTCCCGGGCGATGAAGCGGGTGAAGATCCCCCGCGCCCTCAGCGAGAAGCTGTCGCTCGCCGCGCAGGAGTGGATCGGCTGCGGAACCTGCCGCGAGGCGCACCGGTCGGCCGGGCGCGCGGCGGGTCTGAGCGAGACCGACATCGAGCTGGCACGCCAGGGCACGTCGACCGATCCGCGCGAGGCCGCGCTCATCGGCCTCGCGCTCCGGGTCCTCGCCGAACCGGGCGCCCTGTCCGACGAGGACGTCGCCGAGGTACGGGCACACGGCTGGAGCGACCGGGTGATCGCGGAGGTGGTCGGGGTGGTCACCCTCAACCTGCTCACGGGGGCCTTCAACCTGCTCGCGGGGATCCAGCCGGAAGCGGAGGAGTGACCAAGGCGCCGGGGAGGAAGCCCGACTGACGGTCCGTCCGATCCGTACGACGTGCAGGGGGTCACGGCCTCCGGGGCGAGCCGGCCCGCAGGTCGGCGAGCAGTTCGGCCTGACCCGCGAGGACACCGGACAGGATCGAGCGTGCCACCAGCAGCAGTTCGGCCACCCTGGGGCTCGTCAGCGTGTAGTACACGGTGACGCCTTCGCGCCGGGCGACGACCAGGTTCGCCCGGCGCAGAACGGCCAACTGCTGGGAGAGGTACGCCGCTTCGACTCCGGTGTCGCGCAGCATCTCGGCGACCGCGTGCTCGCGTTCGCTCAGCAGCTCCAGGACGCGGATCCGGACGGGGTGTCCCAGAGTTTTGAAGAACTCCGCCTTCAACTGATAGAGCGGCGTACTCATCGCACCCACCCCGCACGTCGCGTCGACCCGGCTCTCTCCACCATGCCCCCATCCTCGCCCCTTTCGGGGCCGGCGATCTACCGGATCCCCCGGAGCCTCACTCGGCGGGCCACTCGTCACTGCGCCAGGCGCGCTGCTCCGTGCCCGCGTCGATGTGCGCGGCGAACGCGGCGGCCAGGTCGCAGTGGACCGGGATCGCCGGGCCGTCGCCCACGGGGACGAGGGAGCCGTCGGCGGGGATCGCGGCGAGTTCGAGACTCCGGCCCACGTCCCGGAGCCGGCGGGCGGCCTCCGCGACGGCGACCTGACCGCCCGCGGACCAGCCGCGCAGCCTGCTCAGGTCGAGGACGACCGGCCCGGTGCCGCGCGCCACCGCCCATCCGACGGCGCCGGTGAAGCGGCCGAGGGCGTCGGCGCCGAGGAATCCGGCCAGGGACAGCACGCCGAGCTCCTGCTGAACGGTGTAGCGCCATTCGATGGTCATGTGCGTCGACTTCCCTCTGTAGCGGGGGCGCCCCGCCCGCGGCTACCGGAGGGCGCAGCCGGACCAGGATGTAACTATTTGCAGAATTATGCAATTCACTCACTTGACGGCTCCCCGTTCCGCGCACGGAGTCGTCGGCGAAGGGCGGAGCCGAGCCGGAGCCGAGACGAAGCGGATGGAGCGGATGGAGCGGATACGAAGCGGATAAAGTGGCGGACGGCCCGGAGCCGGGCCGCGGGTTCCTTGTCTTCCCCCAGAAATTGAGGTAACCGGACGATGTCCGCGAGCCGCGAGCCGCGAGCCGCGAGCCGCGAGCCGCGAGCCGCGAGCCGCGAGCCGCGAGCCGCGAGCCGCGAGCCGCGAGCCGCGAGCCGCGAGCCGCGAGCCGCGAGCCGCGAGCCGCGAGCCGCGAGCCGCGAGCCGCGAGCCGCGAGCCGCGAGCCGCGTAGCTGACGCCGGCGGGCTCGACGTACGTCGGTGGCGTGGCCATGCACGCTGACCTGCCCCTCCGCGTTCCCGTCGGGCAGGACGCCGAGCGGTGGAGGACCTTCCCCGCCGAGCGGACACTCGTCGTCGCCGCGCGGACCGTCGTCTCCACCACCCGGGTCCTGGAGTGCCTCCCCGCCGTGCTGCGCGACGACAGCCGCGTGAGCGTCGTCTTCGCGTACGACCCCACCTCCGCGTTCAACGACGGCGTCCTCGATCTCCTCCACGACGCCGGCTGCCGCGTGATGCCCTGGTCGCAGCTGGGCGACATCGCCCCGGACCTCGTCCTCACCGCGAGCGAGAACGTCGACGTCCCCGCCGGCGTCTGCCCCGTCCTCGTCCTCCCGCACGGCATCGGATTCCAGAAGTACGTGCCGGACTCGCGCGCGGACCGCGTCCGGCTCTCTGGGCTCGTGCCCGACGCGCTCCTGGAAGCGGGCCGGGCGTGGCTCGCCACCTCCCATCCGGACCAGGCGGAACAGCTGGTCGCCGCGCACCCCAAGGCCGCCGGACGGACCCTGCTCGTCGGCGACCCGTGCTTCGACGAGCTGGCGGCGAGCGCGGGACGGCGTCCCGCGTACCGTTCCGCGCTCGGTGTCGGCGAGAACCAGCGGCTGGTGGTGGTCAGTTCGACCTGGGGACCGACGTCGCTGCTCGCCGAACACCCGGACCTCCCGGCGCGGCTCCTCGGCTCGCTGCCGTACGACGCGTACCGCGTGGCGGCGATCGTCCACCCCAACGTGTGGGCTGCGCACGGCTCCTGGCAGCTCCGCGGGAACCTCGCCGCGGCGCTCGACGCCGGGCTGCTCCTGGTGCCGCCGGTGCACGCGTGGCGCTCGGTGCTCCTCGCCGCGGACCTGGTCGTCGGCGACCACGGTTCGGTGACCCTGTACGGCGCGGCCCTCGGCCGTCCGGTGCTCCTCGCGGCCTTCGGGAGCGACTCGGTGCCCGGCACGGCGGCCGAGGTACTCGGACGTCACGCCCCGCGCCTCGACCCCCGTCGGGACCCGCGCCCGCAGGTGGAGGCCGCGTCGGAGCCGGTGGCGCGGGCGGCGTACGGAGACGTGGCGGAGCTGGCGTTCAGCGAACCGGGCCGGGCCCTCGGGCGGCTGCGAGCGGCGCTGTACGAGCTGCTGCGCCTGCCGGAGCCGTCGTCCGGCCCGCCGCCCGTCCGCACCCTGGCCCCGGTGCGGCTCACCGCCGAGCCCGTCACGTCCTGGCAGGTGCGCACACGCGTGTCCGAGGGCGCCGGAGCGTCCGGCAGGGTGGTGGTCGAGGTGGAGCGGATTCCGTCCGCCGTGGCGACGGACCCGTCCGCCCCGGAGTCCGACGGGCTCTTCGTCCATCTCGCGTGCACGGAGGCGGAGCGCGACCTGCGGATCGTGGAGAGCGCGTCCGTCGTCCTGGCAGCGGCCCCGGCCCCGGCTGTGGCGGCCGCGCTCCGCTGGATCGGCGAGACGCTCGCCGCACGGCCGGGCTGCCTCGCCGCCGCGGTCTCCCTCGGGTCGGGCGGCCACCTGGTGGGCCTGCGCGACGGCCGGATCGTCGAGACCGCCACGACGCGGCCCACCTCGGCCTCTCCTCGTACGGCAGATCCCGACGGAGGCCCCGACACCTCCACCGGCACCGCCGGCGGCCCTGAGCTGCCGGCGGCGGCCGTGTACGCGTGTCTGCTCGCCGGGCTCCCCCTGGACGGCCCCGTGTCCGTACGCGCGGGACTCCCCCTGCGGGGTCAGGGTCCGGCCTCCGTGCGTAGCGGCCCCCCTCACGCGGAGGATCTCGTCCTGCGCCAGCGCCTAGGACCGGCCGTCGGCTGAGGGCCACAGCGGCGTCCGCCGATGGCCCTCCTTCGGGTTCCGGTTCCTCACTCCGGCCGGGCTTCCCCCTCCGTAGCGGCTTCCCCCTCCGTACCGGCTTAGCCTTCCGAACCGGCTTCGTCCGCCGCCCCGAGCGCCCGCAGGCGTTCCCGCAGCACCGGCGCCAGCGGGCTCCCGCCGGCCTCGTGGACGCGGGCGGCCCGGTCCAGCCACTCGGGGACCTCGTCCCGGCGCGCGCCGGTGCGTTCGGCGATGTCCGCGAGGGCGACGAGGGCCTGGGCCTCGTAGTGGGTGGCCCGCTCGGCCCGCAGGACGCCGGCCGCGTCCTCCAGGGCACGCATCGCCTCCTCCGCGTCCCCCAGGTGGTCGTGGGCGATGCCGAGGGCGGCCGTGGCCCGCGCGGCCATGCGCGGGTCCCGGCACTCCGACAGCATCCGGTGGGCGGCGCGCAGGGTGGCGAGCGCGGTCGTGTGCTCCTCGGCGGCGTCCTGGGCGCAGCCGAGGAAGTACGTCGCGATGCCCGCGCCACGCGCTTCACCGGCCCGGATGTTGAGATCGAGGGACGCGCGGTACGCGTCGACGGCGCGGGCCGGGTCGTGCCGGTCCCAGTACCGCCCGTCGAACTCGCGGACGGAGGCGCTGAGCACGGTGTGCCCGGCGATCTCGGCGCAGGCGAGGGCGGCGTCCAGCTCCGCGCGTGCCCGCTCGTCCTCCCCCAGGTCGAGCAGCGGCCGCGAGAGCAGGCTGCGCAGCCGGGCCTCGGCGGCCGGGGCCACCGCCCGCGCGGCGGCCCGGGCGCCCAGTTCGAGGGATTCGCGCCACGGGCCGAGGGCCCGCTGGTGGAGGAAGAGCACGGTGTACGCCTCGGCCAGCTGCCACACGAGGGTGTCCAGGCCGTCCTGGGCGGCCCCGGCGCGCAGCACGTCGAGGAGGTCGGCACTGCGGCTCTCCAACCAGGAGAGCGGGTCGGTCCGCCGGCCGGACGGCGGGGCGGGCCGCGCGCCGGACGGCGCGTTCGGCCGCGAGCCGTTCCCCTCCGGCGCGGCGAAGGGGTCCTCCACCCCGGCCAGGAGCGCGTCGAGATCGGCGACCCGTAGCCGGTCCGCGCGGATCGCCCGGTCGGCGAGGGCGGTGCGGACCAGACAGTGGGTGAGGACCCGGCCGACGAGCGTGGCCTCGCCGGTGGGGGGCTCCTCCGCGTCCGCGCGCTCACGCGCGTGCAGCCGTACGAGGTCGTGCATGCGGTAGCGGCCGTCGGAGGTCCGCTCGATCAGGCCGTCTTCGGCGAGCCGGCCGAGGAGCGGCGCGGTGTCCGCGGCTGTGGCGCCGAGGGCTGCGGCGGCCGTGTCGACGTCGTACGTACGGCACGGGTGCCAGCCGAGGTACCGGTAGAGGCGGGCGGCCCCGGCGGGGAGCAGCCGGTAGGTCGGGTTCAGTACGGCGGACATCGAGTACGCGCCTCCCAGGGACATGCCGT
This sequence comes from Streptomyces sp. NBC_00094, assembly GCF_026343125.1. Taxonomy (NCBI): domain Bacteria; kingdom Bacillati; phylum Actinomycetota; class Actinomycetes; order Kitasatosporales; family Streptomycetaceae; genus Streptomyces; species Streptomyces sp. NBC_00094. The sequence continues at coordinate 1,017,850 of NZ_JAPEMB010000001.1, forward strand.
CGAGCCTGCGGTTCTCGTCGGCGAGTTCCCGGGCCAGGGCGGCAGCCGTGAGCCCGGGGTCGGTGCGCAGCCGGGCCCCGACGATCCGCAGGGCGACGGGCAGCCCGCCGCACAGCTCGACGAGGCGCTCGGCGGCGGCCGGATCGGCCGCGACGGTCTCCTCGTCGCTGCCCTCGGCCAGCAGGAGCAGCGCGCCGTCCCGGTCGAGGGGCCGGAGCGCGAGTGTCCTGGCCCCGTCGAGGGCCAGCTCGCCAAGCGCCGACTGGCTGGTGACCAGCACCGCGCTGCCGGGGCCCTTGGGGACGAGGGGGCGGACCTGGGCCGGCTGGCCGACGTCGTCCAGGACGACGAGCAGCCGCCGCTCGGCGGTGCGGGAGCGGAAGAGCGCGGCCCGCTCCTGAAGGGTTCGGGGCATGTAGTCGTCGGTGACGCCGAGGCTGCGCAGGCACATGGCGACGGCCTCGGAGACGTCGCCGCCGCTCTGTCCGCGCAGGGCGGCGAAGTCCACGTACAACTGGCCGTCGGGGTACCGCTCCCGGGCCGACGCGGCCCAGTGCCAGGCGGTGGCCGTCTTGCCCACGCCGGGCAGTCCGTGGAGGACGCCGATGCCGACCCGGGGGGCCCGCGCCCCGGCCGCGGTGGAGGCCCCGGGCCGCGGGAACCAGCGGTCGAGCTCGCCGAGGTCGGCGGTCCGGTTGACGAACGCGGCGGTGAGTTCGGGAACCTGGTCGGGCGGCGGCTCGGAAGGCACGGGGGAGGGAGCGGGAGCCTGGTGCACGTGGAAGGTCATGTCGCCGCGGATCCGCGCGCCCTGGAAGGCGGGGCCGTGGTTCACATCACCGCTGATGTACGTGGTCGTGGTCGGCGGCCCGAACGCGGCGATCAGGTCCTGCAGTTCGGCGACGGCCCGCGGGTCGTCGCGGAGCACCTGGAGGAGCCGGTCGCCCCAGCGCTCCTCGATCGCGCGCGCTTCCGTCTCGTCCCCGGCGGCACGAGCCGAAGCCGCCTCGCGCCCGGCCTCCTCCAGCTCTCCGGCGACCTGCCCGGCGTCGCCGCCGGAACCCCGCCGGCCGAACAGTCGCCAGTCGCGCGACTTGGCCTGCTCCCAGGCGTCCGTGACGACGAGTCCGAAGACGGTCGTCACCCCCGCCATGGCGAGCGCCGCCAGCTCTTCCACCGCTCCCCCGTCTCCGTGTCGCGCGCGGCACCGAAGGGGCGCCCGCGCCGTGACCACCGTAGAGAGGGCGGCGGGCCTTTGGACAGTCAGCTCGCCGCCGTCCCGGGACGTCCCATGGCGCGATTCGTGCGGTGGTCGCGACCGGGTGACGGATGCTGGAGAACGACAGCCCGCGAACACGCACCGTCGCGACAGAAGGAACCCACCATGAAGATCGGCATCATCGGCGCCGGGAACATCGGCGGCAATCTGACCCGTCGTCTCACCGCCCTGGGCCACGACGTGTCCGTGGCCAACTCCCGCGGCCCGGAGACCCTGGCCGCGCTCGCGGCGGAGACGGGCGCCACGCCCGTCGCCGCCTCCGAGGCCGCCCGCGGCGCGGAGATCGTCGTCGTGACCGTCCCGCTCAAGAACGTCCCGGACCTTCCGGCGGGGCTGTTCGACGGCGCGGCCGAGGGCTTCACGGTCCTCGACACGAACAACTACTACCCCCGCGAGCGCGACGGCCGCATCGCCGCCATCGAGGACGACGGGCTGACCGAGAGCCGCTGGATCGAGCGGCAGCTCGGCCACCCGGTGGTGAAGGCCTTCAACGGCACCTACGCGGAGGACATACTGGACCGTCCGCGCCCGGCGGGCGACCCGGAGCGGCTGGCCCTGCCCGTGGCCGGGGACGACGCGGCGGCGAAGGCGAAGATCCGGCTCCTCATCGACGAGCTCGGCTTCGACACGGTGGACGCGGGCGGCATCGACGACTCCTGGCGCCAGCAGCCGGACACCCCTGTCTACGGCCTCCGGGAGGGCGTGGACTCCGTGACGAAGGCCCTCGCCGACGCCTCCCCCGTGCGCCCGGAGACCTTCCGGGGCTGACGCGGGGCCCGTTCAGCCGGCCGCGGGCGCCGTGAACGTGACGTCCGCGGCCGGTACGGTGACCTCCGCGTCGCTCCCGAGGGCGTACGCGGCGACCCGGGAGACCGTCGCGGCCGGCACGGCCTCGTGGACCCCCGGCACCGCCGGGCAGTCCTGGGTCGCGTGGGCGTCGTGGGGCACGACGACCCGGTAGCCGCGCGCCAGGGCCGTACGGGCCGTCGCCTGGACGCACATCTCGGACATCACGCCGCAGACGGCGACCGCCCGGATGCCCGCGGCGCCGAGTACGTCGCCGAGCGAGGTCGCGTGGAAGCCGTCGTCACGGGGCTTGCGGATGACGAGCTCCCGGGGGCCCGGCTCGACGGGGTGGTGGAGCTCCCAGCCCGGGGTGTGGGGCTCGTCCTCCGCCCCGGGCGGCCCGTCGTTCTGGAGATGGACGACGAGCGCGCCGCCCCTCCGGGCCCGGGCGATGAGGTCCGCCGTCCGCTCGACGAGCCGGCCGGCCGCGGGCACGGCCCCGTCCCCGACGACGAAGGCCGACTGCACGTCCACGACGATCAGGGCGTCCACGGGCTGCGAGAGCTGCGTCATCCGGCCATCCTCGCCCGCACCGCCCCCGCGGCTCCACAGGATTTCCCCGGTCCCCGCCGGCCGCCCGGAATCCCCCTACGCGGGCCGGACCTCGCGGGCTAGCCTGACGCCCATGAACACCGTCGAGAAGATCCACGGCATCCCCGCCCTCCTCTGCGCCGCCGAGGGCGCGTCCATCGCCGCCGAGGCCGACATCCTGGATCTCATCGGCGACGCCTGGTACCAGGAGGCCCGCTGGATCGTCGTCCCGGCCGAACGGTTCGACGCGTCCTTCTTCCAGCTGCGCACCCGGGTCGCGGGCGACATCATCCAGAAGGCCGTCAACTACCGGCTCGGGCTCGCCGTGGTCGGCGACATCTCCGTTCACACGGAGGCCAGTTCACCGCTCCGCGACTTCGTACGGGAGTGCAACCGCGGTACGCAGACCTGGTTCCTGTCCGACCTGGAGGAGTTCCGGGAGCGGCTGGCGGGCTAGGTCGCGTCCGGCCCTGATCCGCCGGACACGACCTAAGGCTGTCCCGTAGGCCAACAGCGGCCTTCGCTCCGGGCTCTTCCCGTGGCGTGCAGTCGGGTGAGGTTGCCCGGCCGGCCCGCGTCGGTGCCGGGGAGACCGCTTCCGTGGGCGCTCTCCCCAGCTGTGCTTCACACGGTGAGGTGCTGCTTCGCGTCGGAGCCGGTGGCGGGCTCGGTGGCGATGCCGTGCTGCTCGTCGTCAGGGCGACCCTTCCTGGGCAGCAGGAAGGTGATCGCGAGGAACGCCGTCAGCAAGCACGCCTGGACGATCAGCGCGCGGTGGAATCCGCCGGTGAAGTCACCGGTCTTGGCCTGGGCGAAGAACACCGAGCCGAAGATCGCGACGCCGATGGAGCCGCCGATGGCCTGCACGGCCGACAGGACACCGGAGGCGGAACCGATCTCGTCGTCGTCGACCGCGGCGAGGATGAAGCTGAACAGGGCGGCGATCACCATGCCGGCGCCGATGCCCGCCACCGCTGTGCCGGGAACGATGTCCCAGATCGAGAACGAGGCGGCGTCGAGGCCGTCGATCTCGAACCACAGTACGGCCGCGCCGGCCAGCTGGACGAGCGGTCCGATCTGCAGCACTTTGCGGCCGATCTTGTCGGCGAGGAACGCGCCGCTGATGGCGCCGCCGATCGCGGTTCCCACGGCGAGGGGCAGGTTGCCCAGTCCCGCGTCGCCGGCGGTGAAGTGCCGGCCGATCTGGAGGAACAAGGTCAGTACGAGCTGGGTGCCGATCAGTCCGCCGAAGAACAGGGCGATGCCGCCGAGGCCGACGGTGAAGGCCGGCTTGCGGAGCAGGCCCGGGGTCACCAGCGGCTCGCGGCCCGCGGCGGCCGCGCGGCGCTGCTGGAGGGCGAAGAGGGCGAAACCGATCACCGAGGCGGCCATGGACAGCCATGTCCACAGCGGCCAGCCGTTCTCCTGTCCCTGGTTGAGCGGCAGCACCAGCAGGGCGCAGGACGCCACGACCAGTGCGGCGCCGGTCATGTCGACCCGTACCGTGAGGTCGCCCGCCTTCTTGGGCACGAACTTCGCGGCGACGATCAGCGCCGCGATTCCGATGGGCAGGTTGATCAGGAACACCGATCGCCAGCCCAGGCCGAAGAAGTCGCCCTCGATGAGGAAACCGCCCAGGACCGGGCCGATGATGCCGCCCAGGCCCAGGACGGGTCCGAAGATCGCGAAGACCTTGGTGAGCTCGGGGCCGGAGAAGTTCTCCCGCAGCAGACCCAGACCCTGGGGCAGCAGGATCGCTCCGGCGGTGCCCTGCAGCAGGCGGAAGGCGATCAGCAACTCGATGCTCGGCGCGATGGCGCACAGCAGCGAACTCGCGGTGAAGGCCGCCAGGCCGATCAGGAACATCCGGCGCCGGCCGTAGCGGTCGCCGAGCCGGCCGCCGAGCACGAGCCCGGCGCCCAGGGTGAGGGCGTAGCCGCCGATCACCCACTGCAGTCCGACGGAACCGGCGCCGAGGGAGTCCTCCAGGGCCGGCCCGGCGACGTTGACGATCGAGGCGTCCAGGAGATCCATGATCTCCGCGACGATCATCACCGCCAGGATCAGCCACCGCCATCGGTAGGGCTCGGTCGTCTCGTCAGGGGTGGGGGACGGGTCACGCACGCCAGATACCTCCATGGTGAAGTAATTCCATCATGAAGGTAAAATGGTGAAGGTAGGTTGTCAAAGCGGGCCGCCCACCTGGACGCCCGGCAGGAGAGAAGAGGGCCCGGTGGAGGAAGCGATGGGCGACGGTGTCGCGGCGCGGCGCGAGCGGCTGATGGAAGGGCTGCGGATCTACGGCGGCCACTACGCCGAGCTCAGCCGGCGTTTCGCGGCATGGCTGGGCCTGCACTCCACCGACGCGACCGCGGTGCTGGAGATCGCGGCCGCCGAAGAACGCGGGACCCCGCTGTCACCGGCCCGGCTGAGCGAGCGCATCTCCCTGTCCACGGGCGCCACGACCGCGCTCCTGAACCGCCTCGAAGCGGCCGGGCACATCACCCGCACCCGCGAGCACTCCGACCGGCGCATCGTCACCCTGCGCGGCGGCCCGCACATCCAGGAGCGGGCGGACGAGTTCTTCGGCCCGCTCGCCGGCCGCCTCGATGCGGCGATGTCCCCCTACCCGCCACAACTCCTGGAACAGTTCGAGCAGTTCATGACCGATCTGAACGCCACCATGGACGCCCACCTCGCCGAGCGGAGCCCGGTGACACCGCGCCCCGACGGCACCCTCGGGGACCGCCGGCGCTAGGGCCTGTCTGACAATTCGCGTCGGATCAGGCCGGGGCGTTCGGTGCGTGCGATCGGCGTGCGGTCGGGACGTCCTCGTAGCGGAGCTACGTGGGCGTTTCGGCCGTGCGTCGAGCGTGCGTGCCGGGCGGGCCGGACCCGGCGGGAATTGTCAGACAGGCCCTAGAGGTCGCCTCGGCCGGCCTAGTGACCCGGAGTTTCGGTCTGTGGGGGGGCGTCATCCCTCGACGTCAAGAAGGCGCCTCCGGGGGATGACGCCCCGCCCGGCTCTCACCAGGTCTTGCCGGCCTGCTCCCGGACCGTGTGGTTGATCCGGTTGAAGAAGTTGGTCATCGCGATCTCCAGGGTGATCGCGCCCAGTTGCTCCTCGCTGAAGTGGTCGGCGGCGGCGTCCCAGATCTCGTCGGTGACCCCCGGTGCGCCGTCCTGGAGCCGGGTGGCGGCCTCGGTCAGGGCGAGGGCCGCCCGCTCCTCATCGGTGTAGAAGGGCGTCTCGCGCCACGCGACCACGTGGTGCAGCCGCTCCTCCGTCTCACCGGCCTGCTTCGCCGACTGGATCGTGGCGAAGACGCACGGGCTGCAGCCGTTGATCTGGCTGACACGCAGATGGACCAGCGACAGCAGACGCCTGTCCACGCCCCCGGCGTGAATCGCCTTGTAGAGGTGCTGGATCGCCGTGATCACGTCGGGATTAGCCGGGCTCTTCACACGTGCTTCCATCGGTCCTGCTCCTTCATCGATGGTTCATCGGTTACCTGCGCCCCTCCGGGCCCGTCATCACCCATGACGGAGCAGAGCCGAGGAAGGTAACAAGATGTCCGACACCAGCCCGACGGACCCGATAGCCGAGACGTTCGAGGCCCAGCGCGACCGGCTGCGCGCGGTCGCCCACCGCATGCTCGGGTCGCACGCCGATGCCGAGGACGTGGTCCAGGAGGCCTGGCTGCGGCTCTCCCGCCAGGACACGGCGACCATCCACAACCTCGCCGGCTGGCTGACCACGGTGGTCGGCCGGATCAGCCTCGATGTCCTGCGATCGCGCGAGGCCCGCCCGGAGGCGTCCTACGGCGACGGACTGTCCGAGCTCGTCGTGACGCTCGACGACAATCCTGCTCCCGAGGACGACGCGGTGCTCGCCGACTCGGTCGGGCTCGCGCTCCTCGTCGTTCTGGAGTCGCTCGGGCCGAGCGAGCGGCTGGCGTTCGTGCTGCACGACCTGTTCGCGGTGCCGTTCGACGAGATCGGCCAGATCCTCGGCAAGTCCACCGCCGCCGCCAAGATGCTCGCCAGCCGCGCCCGCAGGAAGGTGCAGGCGATCGAGCGGCCGACCGGCGGCGGACGGGAGCAGCGAGAGGTGGTCCAGGCCTTCCTGGCGGCGGCTCGCCGCGGCGACTTCGAGGGGTTGCTGCGGGTACTCGACCCCGAGGTGAAACTGACCGTCAACACCCCGTCCGGCGTGGTCGTCACCCTCGGCGCCACCAAGGTCGCAGCCGGCGCGCAACTGTCCGCCAGTGCGGCCACGCAGGGGCGGGCGGTGCTCGTCAACGGCCTCCCGGGGATCATTTCCTGGCGCGAGGACGGCGCCCCGCTCTCGGTCCTCGCGTTCACCGTCGCCGACGGCCGGATCACCGGCATCACGGTCGTGATCGACCCGGCCAAGCTCGCGCTGATGGACCTGCCGGATCCGGCGTGAGTCCCTGCCGGGCAGGTCGCCGCCGAACGGCCAAGGTCCGTGGATCATCGACCTGTTCCAGGCTGCGGGGGTTCGGTGGCGTTCGAGACCACGCCTGCCAGGTCGAGTTCGAGGGGGAGCTCCCTCGGCGCCGCAGCGCGTCCTTGCCACGACGCTCGGCCCCGGGCTCAGCGACCAAGGCGTGGACCGGAGCCACTTCCGGGGGAGCGACGACCGGCCGCCGGGGGGCTCTCCGGCGCGGCCTCGGCTCTTGTCAGGAGTCGGCGGCCGGAGACTCCGGTGGCCAGCAGGCCGGTGACGAGGGCGAGGAGCGAGGCGCCCGGGCCCGACGTCCAGTCGACGGTCCGGGCGTGGACGGCGAGGACGACGGCGGTCGCCAGGGCCACGGCGGGGACGGCCGTGAGGGCGGGGCGGATTCGGGCCAGGTCGTCCTCGACCAGGGAGGCGAGGACGCCGACGCCGAGCGAAAGCGCCCAGACGCCCAGGCCCTGCGCGTCGGCGCGGTTGACCGTCCACGGTACGAGCGGGCCCCAGAAGGCGGGGAAGGCCAGCAGGCCCGCGCCGATGCCGAGCCACCCCGATCCGAGAACCGCGAGCAGCGGCTTCGACCAGCCGGGCAGCGGTGCGACCCGAAGGCGCTCGACGCCCGGCGCCGGGGCGGGCCTGCGGTACTGCGCGGCGAGGCACACCACGGCGGCGAGGGCGAGCAGTCCGAGCGTGGCGACCCAGCCGAGGCTGAACAGGGCGAGGAACAACGGGCCGCCGTGGACGGCCTGGAGGGCGCCGCCGTTGAGCAGGGTCACCGTGAAGAGACCCACGAGGACGGTCACGAGCGGCAGGACGAGGCTCCGTACCTCCTCCCAGACGCGGGCCCGGCCGATGGTGAACAGCGCGGGTGCGACGCCGGCCATGGCCGCCCCGACGAGACCGGGGCTGAGCGCCTCCGGGGACACCCAGGCGCCCGCCGCGTGGCCGGTCAGGCTCGCCACCGCGAGGAGGGCGCCGACGGTGAGGCTGATGCCGCCGACGACGCTGCTCAGGATCACCACGGCGGGCGAGAGTTCCCTGCCGTCGAGCGTGTCGGCTTCGCGGGCCGTCGGCTTCTCCGTGGCGCTCATCGGTGGTCCCCTTCCCGCGCCGCGACGGACACGGGCGCGGGGCCGGTAGCCGGCCGCTCCGCGAACGGTCGCTGCCGCTTGAGGAGTTCACGGCCGTGCAGCACACGCAGGCTCACCACGGTGACGGCCGCGTAGGCGAGCACGCCGCAGCCGGTGCCGACGCCCGCGACGAGGGCCGTGAGCCGGTCGAGTCCCATGGTCCGCTCCAGTACGGGCACGGTCACCGCCGAGAACGCGGGGGCGAGGCACAGTGCCGCCAGGTGCATCCGCCACTCCTCCCGCGCCCAGTCGGCACCCCGCACGCGCGCGCGTGCCGCCCGCACCACGATGACGGCGTAGGTGACGGCGTACGGGACGACGTAGGCGAGGAGCAGTCGGCGTCCTCCGGCCCCGTGGTCGAGGAAGGCGACCGTGGTCCAGGCCAGTCCTGCGGCCCCGGCGAGGTGGACGGCGGCCATGACCGGAGCGGGGCACCAGGTGCCGGTCACGCCGGGGACGGTGGCACGCCGGTCGAGCGCGCGGGAGGCGAGCAGCGCGCCGAAGGAGACGAGGGCGCCGAGGTGCATGATCGCGACGCGGTTGATGTCCTGGATCGACAGCCCCGGGTAGAGCGAGGGCAGGAAGCCCCATTCGAGGCGGAGCAGCGGGGCGGTCATCAGGAAGCCATAGCAGAGCAGCATCCAGCGCTGGTGCAGGTCCGGGAGGCCCCGGATCGCGGCGAGGACGCCGAGGCTCACGCTGCCGACGGTGCCGACCAGGATCGTGGCGAGGACGATCCAGAACGCGGCCCCGCTGAACGCCTGCTCCGGTGGGGTGCGGACGAGGTAGAGGGCGGCACCGGCCATCGACACGTACACGGTGACGGCGAAGACGGTCCCGGTGATCCGGTGCAGCCGGACGCGCCGCCGCAGCGCCGTGAGCAGTTGTACGGGGCCGAGCAGCATCAGCAGGCCGCCGAGGACGGAGTGCAGGATCAGCGGGGCCAGGCTGCGGCTGTACGGTCCCATCCGGTCGCGCACGGCCTCGGCCACGAACTCCGGGGAGACGGACCGGCCGAGGAGCCACTCGCCGAGGGCGGGTGCCCCGGGGCGGGCGTAGGGCCAGAGCTCGGTGACCGCGATCGGCGCGTACGCCAGGCAGACCACCGTCACGGCGAGGGCGGCTGCCCTCCCTCGTCTCGTGCTTGTCGGACGCCCCACGGCGGTTCCCCCTCCGAACGCGCGATAGTCCTTATTGGACTATGGAGGAAGGTAGGGCCGGACGCGACGGAGGTCAACCGGTCGGTAACACCGTCGGTAACAACGTCGGCGACGGCGCGGTGCCGCCGGTGTCGCCGTCGCCGCGGATCAGGGTTCGCGGCCCTCCACCCACTGCCAGAAGTCGACCATCATCCGCTCGTACCGGATGCCGAACTCCAGCGCCTCGCGCTGACCGCGCGTCAGCAACGCGCCCACACCCTCGGCGAGTTCCTCGTACTCGTCGAGCGTGCGCCGATGCTCGTCGACCTGCACCGGGGCGTGGACGCGCGGGCTCGCGCCGAACCACAGCTTGAGGATGCCGCGCTCGCGGGCCTCCACCGGGACGAAGGAGGAGTCGGCGAGCCAGCCGCGCAGAGCCGCCTTCCCCTCCTTCGTCAGCTTCATCAGGCGCCGGTTCCGGCCACCGGCCTGCCGGACCTCCGACAACAGGCCCGCTTCGAGCAGCCGGTCGCACTGCGCGTAGACCTGCGCGTGGGGCATCGACCAGAAGGGGGCGACCGTGCGCGCGGCCTCGACCTTCACGTCGTACGGACTGGCCTCGCCCAGCTGGTCGATGATGCCGAGCACGAGGAAGGAGGGCGTGGTCAACCGGACTTCAGACATGCCGCGACGGTACCGCGACGCCCGCGAGAACCGGCCTCGGTGAACACGCCCGGCGGGCGGGCGTCCCAGCCCCCTCGTCACTCCGCCCGCAGCGCGCGTGCCGTGCCCGTACGCGCCGCCCAGCCGGCCGGCAGCAGGGCTCCGACCATCGCGATCCCCACGCCGGCGGCGGCGAGCAGCGCCAGCAGGGGCACGCCGTACACGTCGATGTCGGCGGGCGGGATCGTGGTGCCGACCGCGCGGCCCATCGCCGGCATCACCCAGCGGTGGAGCGCCACGCCCAGCGGTACGCCGACCGCGCCCGCCACCAGGCCGATGCCGCCGACGGAGGTGAGGACCTGGGCGACGGTCTGGCGCGGGGTCATCCCCAGGGCCTTGCAGACGCCCAGGTCGCGGACCCGCTCGCGGGTGTCCAGGACCACCGCGTTGAGCACCCCCAGACAGGCCACCACGACCAGCATCACCGTGAGCATGACGATCAGTGCCTGCATGGCCATGATGACGCTCGACCTGCTCTCGTCGGTCACGGCCGCCTGGGCGCCGAGCGGCCCCACGACCCCCTCCAGGCGCGCCGCGTACTCCGCCGGGTCCGTGCCGGCGGCGACCGTGACGGCGAAGTCGGCGGGCTGGTAGCGGAGGTGCAGCGCGGCGACCGACCCGGTCGTGGTGCGCAGGGTCATGCCGTCGTCGCCCAGGTCGAAGACCTCGCCGACGATCCGGACCCGGACCGTGCGCCCCTGTTCCGACAGGGCGACCGTCTCTCCCACCCGCAGGCCCGTGGCGCGCAGGAAGCGCGTCGCGGCCACCGCCTCCCCGGTGGCCGCGAACCAGCGGCCCGAGACCATCGTGTGGCGGCTTCCCGCGGTGTCCCCCTCGTACGCGACGAGCGGTGCGCCGCCCTTGAGTCCGGCGACGCCGATCCGGGTGCGGACGGTCCGGTAGACGGTCCCGGTCCCCGCGAGCTCGCCGATCTCCGCCGCCACGGCCGCCGGGTCGGCGGGCTCCCGCGGCATGCTCTCGCCCGGGCCCTCGCCGGGCCCGGCGAGGGTACGGACGGTCACGTCACCGCCCCGGTCCGGATCCCCGTCTGCCTTGACCGCGACGAGCGTGCTGCCGAGCCCCACCGCGAAGGTCACCGCGAGGGCGCCGAACGTCACGGCCGCGGCCGTGGTCGCCGAGCGCGCGGGGCGGGCGAAGGGCCCGGCGAGGCCCAGGGTGACGGGGCGGGGCAGCGGCAGCCGTCCGAGCAGCCCGCGGATCCGGCGGCCCCGCGCGCCGCCGGCGGCCGGACCGACGCGGAGGGCGGAGGCGGTCGGCAGCCGGGCCGCCCGCAGCGCCGGGACGAAGGCGGTGACGGTCACCAGCGCGAGGGCGGCGGCGGGCACCAGGACGTCCACCCGGAGGGGGATCGGCACGGTCGTCGTCCCGTACACCTCGGCGACCTCCGCCATGAGGGGCACGGCGAGCGCGTTGCCGAGGGCCACGCCGAGCAGGGCCCCGACGGAGCCCGGGAGCAGGGCCTGGGCCACGTACGCCCGCCCGACCTGGAACGGGGTGAATCCGAGGGACTTGAGGATGCCGATCCGGCGGGTGGCGGCGGACACCGCGCCGCTCACCACGATGCCGATGACCAGGACGGACAGGGCGAGTCCGAGGAGCGCGAAGGCCGAGACGAAGGGGACGAAGGCCGCCGTGCTCTCCTGGACGGCCTCGCGGACGTCGAGGTACGACTGGGTGCCGGCGACCGCGCCCGCCGGGGCGGCGGCCGTGATCGCCGCACGCCCCGCCGCGACCTCGGCGCGGGTGTCGGCCCCGGTGAACCGGTAGAGCATCTGGAGCGCGGGGCGCCGCTCACCCGCGAGCGGCGTGAGCTGCGCCGGTACGACCCAGGCGTCGGCGCTCGCGCCGGCCGACGCGCCGATGCCGACCACGGTCAGTTCCAGGGTGCCGGCCCACATCCGGGACCCGATCCCCAGGCCCTGCCCGGCGGCCCCCCTCTCCAGGACGATCTCCCCGGGGGCCAGGGCCCACCGGCCCTCGGTCAGGGCGACCGCGTCCACGGGGGCCGCGGCGGAGGCCCGGCCGACGACCGTCAGGGGCGGCGGTGCGAAGCCGGGCGGTGCGGCCGCGTCCGACCGCAGGCGCACGGAGACGACGCCGAAGGGGCCCGCCGCGGCGGCGACCCGGGGCGCCCGCGCCGTGCCGGCCAGTCCGTCGGCGGAGACGGCGGAGCCGTCGAACTCCACGGTCAGATGGGCCCCGTGCTGGCGGGCGAAGGCCCGGTCGAAGGGGGCGGCGGAGGCGACGAGGAGACCGACCGCGAGGACGGCGGCGGCGACCGAGAGCAGGGTCGTCAGGACCATCACGGCGGTCTGCGTCCGGCGCCGTCCGACCCCGGCGCGGACGACCCGGCCGAGGGCTCCACCGCGCCGGGTGCCGGTGACCGGCACGGTGCGGTCGTGCGTACGGGCGCTCATCGGGTCACCGCCGTGACGTCCCGGGCGAGGCGGCCGTCGACGAGTTCGATCGTGCGGGTGGCGCACGCCTCGGCGAGGGCCAGGTCGTGGGTGACGAGGACGATGGTCTGGCCTTCGGCGTTGAGTTCGCGCAGCAGTTCGCGGACGTCCGCGCCGGACGCGCTGTCCAGGGCGCCGGTGGGCTCGTCGGCGAGGAGCAGGGGCGGACGGTTCATCAGGGCCCGTGCGACGGCGACCCGCTGGCGTTCGCCCCCGGAGAGGCGGCCGGGGTGGGCGCGGGCGTGCCGGGCGATGCCGAGCCGGTCGAGGAGTTCGGCGGCGCGGGCCGCCGAACGGGCCCGGTCGGCGCCGGCCAGTTGGGCCGGGAGCAGCACGTTGTCGAGGACGGTCAGGTCGTCGAGGAGGTTGAAGAACTGGAAGACCATCCCGATCCGGCTCCGCCGGTACTTCGCGGACGCGGCCTCGCCCATCAGGTCCACGCGCAGCCCGTCCACGGTCACGCGGCCGCTGCTCGGGCGGTCGAGCCCGGCGAGGAGGTTGAGCAGGGTCGACTTGCCGCTGCCGGAGGGGCCGAGGACGGCGAGCGCCTCGCCGCGCCGCACCGTGAGGGACAGCTCGTCGAGGGCGACGAGGCCGTCGCCGTACGTCCTGCCGACCTCGCTCAGGTCGATCAGGTGGTCGGATTCGGACATGCGCCCTCCAGGGCTCGGGTAGCGGAACGGGGATGGGCGGGGATGGCCGGATGGGATGTACGGAAGCGCCCGGACGGCACCTCCCGTGCGACGCGGGCTCGGCGGCACGGCACCGATGCCGGCTCGCCCCCGCACCGAATCGCCCCCGCATCGATTCGGCGCCGCATCGATTCGGCGCCGCACCGACGCTAGGAGCGGCGGCCCCGGACGCGCGTCGGCCGCGGTGCCGAAGATCCGTACCGCGCGCGGTGGAGGTGCGGCCGCGTCATCCCCGGGATGTACGCCCTCCGGGCAGGGCCCTGCTCCCACGGGCTGATCCGCTTCCTCGCCCCGCTTGCCACACTGAGCCGGTGAGCAGGTACGAGGCATTCATCGACCGGGCGCGCGGGCGCCGGCCCCTGGGGGCGGCGCCCGCGCTGTCCCGCTGGGCGTGGGCGGCCGACGGGCTGCTCGCCCTGGCGCTCGCGATCGCGACGGTCATCGGCGACCTCAACCGCTCGTACGTGGAGGTGTGGCCGGACCTGGACGACCTTCCGGCCCCGCCGCCGGTGCCGGACCCGGTCACCGGTGAACTGCTGCCGCCTCCCCTGCCGTCGGCGGTCCCCTGGAAGACGGGCGCGCCCCATCCCGTACCCGCCGTGGAACACGTGCTGCCCCCGGTCGACACCTGGGAGATGGCGGCGGCCCTGCTCACGGCGCTGCCGCTGGTGCTGCGCCGCCGGTTCCCGCTCGCCGTCTTCTGGGTGGTGACCGGGGCCGCCGTCCTGCTGCACCTCGGCGACGTCTCGGAGGACGCCACGAAGGTCACCTTCGTGTCCGGTCTCGTCGCGGCGTACAGCGCGGCGATGTACAGCCCGCACCGCAAGGCGGTGTCGGCCTCGCTCGCGGCCGGCCTCGTGCCGTACGCGGTCCTGCCGCTGGTGCCCGACGTCGACGGCGGCCTCGTGCTCGTCCTCGTCCTGCTGCCGCTGGCCCTCGCCACGCACGGCGTCCATCTGTGGCGGCAGCGGACGCGGGAGCTGCGGGAGGAGCAGGAGGCGGCGCTGCACCGGGCGGTGGAGGCGGAGCGTTCCCGGATCGCCCGGGAGCTGCACGACGTGGTCACCCACAACGTCAGCATGATGACGATCCAGGCCGGGGCCGCGCGCATGGTCCTCGACAGCTCCCCCGACCAGGCCCGGGAGGCGATACGGGCGGTGGAGGAGGCCGGGCGGACGGCCATGTCGGAACTGCGGCACGTGATGGGGCTGCTGACGATGGCGGCGGACGGTCCCGATCCGGCGGCCGACGTGGATCTCGCACCGCAGCCGGGTCTGGACCGGCTGACGGAGCTGACGGACCGGGTGCGGTCGTCGGGGGTGCCGGTGGAGGTGGAGACGCGGGGCGTCCCGGCCGCGCTGCCGGCCGGGGTGGACCTGGCCGCGTACCGCGTGGTGCAGGAGGCGTTGACGAACGTGGTCAGGCACGCGCCGGGCGCGCGGGTGTCCGTCACCGTGGAGTACGGCCCGGACCGGCTGCTGGTGGAGGTCATGGACACGGGAGGGCGGGCGCGGGGGTCCGCGGACCCGGAACCCGGCGGCGGGCACGGTCTGCTCGGTCTCCGCGAACGGCTCGCGATCTACGGCGGTACGCTGCGGACGGGCGCGCGTCCGGGCGGCGGGTACCGGGTCCGCGCGGTGATTCCCGTGGAGGCCCCGTGACCGTGACCGACGCGCCGCGCGTGGTGATCGTCGACGACCAGGCCCTGGTGCGGACCGGTTTCCGGATGATCCTCGCCGCCGACGGCATCGAGGTGGTCGCGGAGGCCGCCGACGGCGACGAGGCCGTCTCCGCGGTCCGCAGGACCCGGCCCGACGTGGTCCTGATGGACATCCGGATGCCGGGCACCGACGGCCTGGAGGCGACGCGCCGGATCCTCGCCGAGGAGGCGGCCCCGCCGAGGATCGTGGTCCTCACCACGTACGACCTCGACCGGTACGTGTACGCGGCGCTCGGCGCCGGCGCGAGCGGCTTCCTCCTGAAGGACGTCACCCCCGAGCACCTGACGGCGGCGGTCCGGCTGGTCCGCTCCGGGGACGCCCTGCTGGCGCCGGCGATCACGCGCCGGCTGGTGGAGCGCTTCGCGGGGACCGGGGCACGGACGGCTCCCCTGCACCGTGACCTCGCCACGCTCACCCCGCGGGAGCTGGAGGTCCTCGAAGCGCTGGCGCGCGGCCTCACGAACGCGGAGCTGGCCGCGCGGTTCCGGCTGAGCGAGGCGACGGTGAAGACGCACGTCGCCCGCATCCTGTCGAAGCTCCGGCTGCGCGACCGGGCCCAGGCGGTCATCGCCGCCTACGAGACCGGGCTCGTCACCCCGGGCTCGGCGGGCCGGGCGCCCGGCGACGCCGCGCCGGGCGGGCAGCCGCCCGACTGAAGCTGCGGCCCGGGCGTCGGCCCGACCCCCGGCGCCGTCGCCTCAGGACGGAGGAGGTCGCCGAGCGCGGTCAGGCGGATGAGCCGGAGGATCCACGGCTGGTCGCAGACGAGTCGCCAGCGGGCGCCCCGTGCCTGGGTCCGCCCGGCGCAGTGGGCGAGCAGCCCGAGTCCGGTGGCGTCGCAGAAGGTGAGCCTGCGGATGTCGAGGGTCAGGGCCTGGGACTCCCGGACGAGGGCGTCGAGCTCGGGCCGCAGGTGCCGCACCAGGACGAGGTCGAGCTCACCGTGGAGCGCCGCGACGGTGTGTCCGCCGGTCGAGCGGACGACGAGGTGCGGGTCGTGACGGGGAATCAGCTGCATCGGACGCTCCACAGGGTGGATCCATGTGTCACGTCGAGCGTGGCCGCGTCCTCGGGGGGAGGGACGTTTCGCCTCGGCCCCTGTCACCTGAATCGGTGAATATGCGGGCCGGTCGGAGCCGCACGGACCCCCCGTTCCCGAACGTACGGACGAAAAAGGAGGGGCGGCGGCCGTGATCGACTCACGGCCGCCGCCCCTCCGCCGGGCACCCCGCCTACGCGCCGCGGCCGGCGGGCTGCCGGGCGTGGCGGGGGCGCCGGCGGCTCAGCCCGCGAACCTGGCCATCCAGGCCTCGACCTCGTCGGCGGTGCGCGGCAGACCGGCGGACAGGTTCTCGTGGCCGGTCTCGGTCACGACCAGGTCGTCCTCGATCCGGACGCCGATGCCGCGCCACTCCTCCGGCACGGTCAGGTCGTCCGCCTGGAAGTACAGTCCGGGCTCGACGGTGAGGACCATGCCGGGCACCAGGGGACCGTCGACGTACTCCTCGTTGCGCGCGTGCGCGCAGTCGTGGACGTCGAGGCCGAGCATGTGGCCGGTGCCCGCCATGGTGAAGCGGCGCTGGAGGCCGAGCTCGTAGGCGCGGTCGACGGGGCCCTCGATGAAGCCCCACTCGACGAGCTTCGCCGTCATGCTGCGCTGGCACGCCTCGTGGAAGTCGCGGTACGGGGCGCCGGGCTTGACGGTGGCGAGGCCCGCCTCCTGGGCCTCGTACACGGCGTCGTACACCTTGCGCTGCACCTCGGAGAAGGTGCCGTTGATCGGGAAGGTGCGGGTGACGTCGGCGGTGTACAGGGTGTTCGACTCCACGCCGGCGTCGAGCAGGAGCAGCTCGCCCGGGTTCACCGGACCGTCGTTGGTGGTCCAGTGCATGATCGTGGCGTGGTCGCCGGCGGCACAGATCGAGCCGTAGCCGAGGGCGTTGCCCTCCAGGCGCGCGCGGCGGAAGAAGGTGCCCTCGATCCAGCGCTCGGACGTGGCGACCGCACGGGACAGCTCGGAGACGCAGTCGGTGAAGCCGCGCACCGTGGAGTCCACGGCCTTGCGCATCTCCTCGATCTCCCAGGCGTCCTTGACGAGGCGGAGCTCGCTGAGGACCTCCTCCAGCTCGTAGTCGCGCTCCTCGTCGGTGGTGACGGCGGCCTCCAGGGCCGGGTCGTGACCGCGCACGATGCGGGTGGGGACGTCGGTGGAGGCGGCGGCCAGGTCCTCGGTGATCGTGCGGACGTCACGGCAGGGCAGGCCGAGGACGGTCTCCGCCTCGGCGAGCGAGCGGCGGCGGCCCATCCACAGCTCCGCGTGGTAGCCGATCCAGAACTCGTCGTCGTCGCGGCTGTCGCGGGGCAGCTGGTAGCAGTACGCGTCGTGGCCGCCGTCCGCGCGGGGTTCGAGCACGAGGGCGCCGTCACGGGCCTGGTCGCCGGTCATGTGCACGTAACCCGTGTACGGGCGGAAGGGGTACGGGTCGTCGTTCGAGCGGGTCTTGAGGTTGCCGGACGGGACGACCAGGCGCTCGCCGGGGAAGCGGGCCGAGAGGGCGGCACGGCGGGCGGCCGCGTACGGGGCCTGCTCGTCGGGCTCCAGGTCGTGACGCTCCGTGTCGGCCCAGCCGGTCCGCATGAGGGCGGAGAGCTCTTCGGAGACTCCGTCGTACAGCCCGTTCTTGCGACCCTTGGCCATGCGATGCACCTTCTTCTCGGTGGGTTCCTGGTGCCACCGGTCCTCGGCGGCACCCGGACAGTACTGCGCACGAAGCCCGCCGGGGGCCCAGGACCGCCAGTGGCACAGATCGGCCATCCGGGCCGGGTTTCCGCACCGGACGCCGGGCCGTCGATAATGCGGCGCATGGCGAACGCAAAGCTCAGCGAGGCCCTCCGGCTGCTGGGGATCGATCACGACGCGGGCCGGCTCTACCTGGAACTCCTGGAGCGGGCGCCGGCCCCGCTGAGTGCGATCGGCTCCGCGGCCGGGCTCGACGGCGCCGCGCTCTCGGCGGCGTACGGCGCGCTGGTCGACGCCGGTCTCGCGAGCGCCGCCGCGGAGCTCGGGGACGTCGTGGCGCCCGTGCCGCCCGCCGCCGGCCTGGAGATCCTCGGCCGGCACCGGGCAGCCGAGCTCGACGAGTCACGCATCACGGTCGGGGGCGCGTTCGAGTCGTTCCGGCGGCAGCGGCTCGCCGGCGAGCACGACCACCTCGTGGAGATCGTCACCGGCGACGCGATCGGTCTCCGGATGCGGCAGGCCTGGGCCAGTGCCCGTCGGCAGATCCGCCAGCTCGACTCCCCGCCCTACTTCCCGCTGCCCGGCGCCACCGAGGACGCGCTGGCCACCCTCGCTCGCGGGGTGACGCAGCGCGTCGTGTACTCGCGGGAGTCGCTGGAGCTGCCCGGCAACCTGGAGTCGGCGATCGAGCCCTGCATCGAGGCCGGCGAGCAGGCCCGGGTGCTGCCGTCGGTGCCGGTGAAGCTGGTGATCATCGACGAGGCGTACGCGCTCGTGTCGCTGTCGATCAAGGAGGCCGACGTCCACAACACGATGCTGGTCGTGCAGCCCTGCGGCCTGCTCTCCGCGCTCGTGGCGCTGTTCGAGCAGGCCTGGCAGAACGCACTGCCCTTCCACGGCCACACCGCCCGCCCGGGCGGCCTGCCGCCCGCCGACCGGCGCCTGCTGTGGCTGCTGGCCGGCGGGGCGAGCGACGAGGTCATCGCCCGCGAGCTGGGCATCAGCCGCCGTACGCTGTTCCGCCGGATCCAGATCCTGATGGCCCGTCTCGGCGCCACGAGCAGGTTCCAGATGGCCCTGCAGGCCCAGCGCTCCGGCTGGCTGTGACGCCGGGGCCGATCAGCGTGATGCGGGCCCGACCGCCGTGGCGCGGGCCCGATCACCCTGCCCGGGCCCGACCACCGTGGCGCCGGGCCCGATCAGCATGGCGCCGGGTCGGCGTGGCGCCCGGTCAGTGTGACGGGCCCGCGAGCCGCTGCCACAGGAAGGTGTGCACGAGGGCGCTGTTGTGGGCTGCCTGTTCGTTGTCGCCGGCGCCCGCGTGGCCGCCGCCGGTGTTCTCGTGGAACAGGACCGGATGCCCGAGCTCCCGCAGCCGTGCCGCCGTCTTGCGGGCGTGCCCGGGGTGGACGCGGTCGTCGCGGGTCGAGGTCATCAGGAGCACCGGCGGGTAGACCACGTCGGCCGCGAGCCGGTGGTACGGGGAGATCTCCCGGAGGTGCGGCAGGTCGGCCTCGTCGTCCGGGTCCCCGTACTCGGCGATCCAGGACGCGCCCGCGAGGAGCTTGTGGAAGCGGGTCATGTCGAGGAGCGGCACCTGGGCGACGATCGCGCCGAACAGGCCGGGGTACCGGGTGAGCATCGCGCCCATGAGCAGGCCGCCGTTGCTGCCGCCCGAGGCGCCGAGCATGGCGGGGGTGGTGACGCCCCGCGCGACGAGGTCCTCGGCGACGGCCGCGAAGTCCTCGAAGGCGCGCGGCCGGTCCGCGCCCAGCGCGGCCTGGTGCCAGTCCGGTCCGTACTCGCCGCCGCCGCGGATGTTCGCGAGCACGTACGTGCCGCCGCGCTCCAGCCACGCCCGGCCCGTCACGGACGTGTAGTACGGGGTGAGGGAGACCTCGAAGCCGCCGTAGCCGTAGAGCAGGGTGGGCCCGGGACCGGTGACGGCGTGGTCGGGTCCGATGACGAAGTACGGCACGCGGGTCCCGTCGAGGGAGGTCGCGAAGTGCTGCCGCACCGTGAGCCCTGCCGCGTCGAAGCGGTCCGGTGCCTGCTTGAGGAGTTCCGTGTCGGCGCCGATCCGCCCGTGGTACAGGGTGGAGGGCTGCAGGAATCCCGATACGTCGAGGAAGTACTCGTCGGAGACGTCGGGGTCGGTGTCGACGACGCTGACGGCGGACAACTCCGGTACGCCGACGAGGGGTTCGCGGGTCCAGCCGCCGTCGGGGGCGGGGGTGAGGATCTCGATGCGGGTGCTGACGTCGTGCATCGTCTCCAGGATCAGGTGGTGACGGGTCCACGCGTGCCCGGCGAGGGCGGTCCGCTCGTCCGGGGTGAACAGCACCTCGGGGGTGCGGTCGCCCGCCAGGAAGGCGTCGAAGGCGAAGGCGAGGAGCGAACCCGTCGGCTGACCGAGCCAGTCGGACTTCAGGGTGACGATCAGATGCCCGCGGTGGGCGTAGGCGACGGCGTCCTCGGGCACGTCGATCCTGACGAGCGTGGAGTCGGGCCGCAGGAGGTGCGTCTCGCTGCGGAAGAAGTCGAGGGAGCGGCCCACGAAGTCCCGCTCGAAGCCGGGCGTGGTGTCGCGGTATCCCCAGGCCGACACGTCCTCCTGCTCGGCCTCGAAGACGAGCTCGGCCTCCTCCAGCGGTGTGGACCGCCGCCACCTGCGGACCTGCCGCGGATAGCCGGAGTCGGTCAGCGAGCCGGGGCCGGTGTCCGTCCCGACGAAGACGGTGTCGGCGTCGATCCAGCCGATCCGGGTCTTCGCCTCCTCCACGTGGAAGCCGTCCTCGACGAACGCGCGGTCCGCGAGGTCGAACTCGCGGACCACCACGGCGTCCCCGCCGTCGCGCGACAGCCGCACCAGCGCCCGGTCGTGCTCGGGGCGGCGGACCCGCGCCCCGTCCCAGACCCACTTCTCGCCCTCGGCGGCGGCGAGCGCGTCGACGTCGAGGAGGACCTCCCACTCCGGGGCGTCCTTGCGGTACTGCTCCAGGGTGGTGCGCCGCCACACCCCCCGCACGTGCTCGGCGTCGCGCCAGAAGTTGTAGAGGTGGGCGCCGCGGCGGACGGTGTACGGAATCCGGTCCGCGGCGTCCATCACCTCGCGGACGCGCTCCTTGAGCGGCGCGAAGGCGGGGTCGGCGACGAGGACGTCGGCCGTCTCGGCGTTCCGCTCGGCCACCCAGGCGAGCGCGGCCTCGCCGGACACCTCTTCCAGCCACAGGTACGGATCGTCGTCGCTCACACGCTGCATGGACTCAGTTCCCGTTCTCGCGTCGGAGGCTCGCCGAAAGGTGGTGCTGCAGCGCCTGGCCGACCGCCGCGAGGTCATGGCGGAAGTCGAGCGTGCCGTCGTCCGCCAGGGTGTAGCGGCGACGGCTGCCGGTCACCTCCTTGGCGGTGGGGGTGAGCGCCACCTGATGGGTGGCGAGGTCGATCCCGCCGTCCGCCGCGCCGCCGACCAGGATCTCCGCGATCCCGGTGGGCTGGGTGATCAGCGCCTCGATCCGCCCCTCGGGCTGCAGCCGCCACCAGCCGCTCTCCCGGGCGGCGGGCCGCAGCGGGGTCCCGTCGGCGTCGATCAGCCAGGCGCGGGCCTCGTAGTGGAGGAACGGGCGCCCGTCGTGGCTGAAGGTGACCTCCTGCTCGTACGTGAACTCCTCGGCGAGCGTCGGGTACGTACCGCGGCCCCGGCCTGTCCAGGTGCCCAGGAGCCCGGTGACCGGCGCGAGCAGCGCGTGCGGCGCGGGCGCCGCGTCCGCCCGGAGGGCATCGGGGTACGGGTGCTTCCGGTCGCGGTCGAACATGAGGTGCGCTCCTGGGTCGGGGCCTGTGCCGGATGGCAGCTTAGGTCGTCGACCCGTCGGCCGCGGCGTCCCCTGCCGCGACGGCCCGATCCCTCCCCGCCCCTATCCCCGGCTGCGTATCAGCAGGTAGAGGAAGTACGGGGTGCCGATCACCGCGGTCATGAGGCCGGCGCCGAGCTGGGCCGGGGCGATCACCGTGCGGCCCACGAGGTCGGCGGTGCACACGAGGACGGCGCCGAGGAGCACCGCGACCGGGACGACCCGGGCGTGTCGGCGGCCCACCAGGGCGCGGGCCGCGTGCGGTGCCACGAGTCCCACGAAGCCGATCGTTCCCGCGGCGGCCACGGCGGTGGCGCTGAGCAGGACGGCGAGGGCGAGGAAGCCGAGGCGTGCGCGTCCCAGGCCGAGTCCCAGGAGGCGCGGGGTGTCCTCGTCGAGCGAGACGAGGTCGAGTTCGGCGCGCCGGGCGACGGCGACGGCCACGCCC
The DNA here is from genome assembly GCF_026343125.1 of Streptomyces sp. NBC_00094. Classification (NCBI taxonomy): domain Bacteria; kingdom Bacillati; phylum Actinomycetota; class Actinomycetes; order Kitasatosporales; family Streptomycetaceae; genus Streptomyces; species Streptomyces sp. NBC_00094. Next base: position 1,039,907 of record NZ_JAPEMB010000001.1, read on the forward strand.
ACGGCGAGGACGGCGGCGAGGGGGGCCACGTCGGGCAGCGTGCGTCCGTAGGTGGAACCCGACAGCCAGGTGAGGGCCTTCGTCGCGTTGAACGGGTCGGTGAGGATGATCAGGAGGCTGATCAGGGCGGCCGCGCCGGTGGCGACGCCGAAGCCGACGAGGACGAGCCGGTTCTGCCGGAAACCGCCCCGCGCGGCCAGTCCGAAGACGAGGACGGAGCTGACGGCGGCGCCGACGAACGCCGCGCCCGCCATGCCCCACCCGCCGGCCAGGGGCACGGTCGTCACGAGGAGGACGGCCCCGAGCGCGGCGCCGCCGGAGACGCCCAGGATGCCGGGTTCGGCGAGCGGGTTGCGGGTGACGGCCTGGACGAGGGTGCCGGCCAGGGCGAGGGCCCCGCCCGCGAACAGGGCGGCGAGGACGCGGGGCACCCGGGTGTCGAGCACGAAGGTGACGGTCCGGCCGGCCTGCCCCTGGGCCCAGTTCGCGACATCGCCGAGGAGCAGCTTGCTGTCGCCGAGGAGGACGCCGGCGAGGGTGACGCCGACGGCGACGGCCACCAGGACGGCGGTGGTGGTGAGGAAGCGGGTCCTGCTCCTGATGCGGAGCCGCTCGGCGGCGGTGGCTCCGGCCGTGTCCCGTACGCGGGTGGCCATGGCGATCAGGAAGACGGCGCCGACGAGGCTGGTGACGACGCCGGTCGGCACGGCGACGGCGATGTCCGCCGGGACGACGGCCCGCAGGAGGACGTCGGAGCCGAGGACCAGGGCTGCGCCGGTGAGACCGGCGACGGGCAGGAAGCCGCGCGACCTGGTGAAACCGCGGAACCTGCGGGCGAGGGGCCGGACGAGCGCGGGGGCGCACAGGCCGACGAAGCCGATGGGTCCTGCGAGGGTGACGGCCGCCGTGGAGAGCAGGGCGGCGAGGACGACGGCGATGACCCGGGTGGCGCGGACGGGCACGCCGAGACCGCGCGCGGCGTCGTCCCCGAGGGCGAGGGCGTCGACCCGGCGGGCGAGGAGGAGCAGTCCGGCGAGGCCGAGGACGGCGATCGGGGCCATCTGGAGGACGCCGTCGAAGCCGTTCTGGGCGATGCTGCCCTGGTTCCACTGGTAGAGGCCCTCGGTCTGCCGGGGGAACAGCAGGAGCAGGCCTTCGGTGACGGCGGTGAGGCCGAGGGTGAGGGCGCTGCCCGCGAGGACGAGCCGGACCGTTCCGGCGCCGAGGCCCGAGAGCGCGAGGACGACGGCGGCCGCCGCGAGACCGCCGGCGAACGCGATGGCGGAGGAGGCGAACAGCGGCAGCGAGAGGCCGAAGGCGGCGGTGAGGCCGAGCGCGAGGTAGGAGCCCGCGTTGACGGCGAGGGTGTCGGGCGAGGCGAGGACGTTGCGGCTGACAGCCTGGAGGGCGGCGCCCGCGATGCCGAGGACGGCGCCGACCAGGAGGCCGGCGGTCATCCTCGGCAGGCGGGAGGCGATGACGACGGACGCGTCGGCCGGATCGGCCCGGCCCGTGAGCGCCTTCCACACCTCGGGGGCGCCGACCGCCGCCGTGCCCTGGGTGATGTCCACGAGCGCGAGGGCGACGACGAGGAGGACCAGGGCGGCCGTCACCGGCGCCGCGCCCGTCCGGGACGTGGCCGCCTGCGGACGGGTGGCGGGGGTGGTTGCGGTGACGGCCATGGTGTTACTTCGTCAGGGCGGTGACGACGGAGTCGACGTACTGCGTCATCGACTCGGGGCCGCCGAACATCCAGATGCCGTCGGGCAGCCGGTGCACGTTGCCCTTCTTGACGAACGGCAGGGACGTCCAGACCTTGTCCTTGGCGAGAACACCGGTGAACGGCGTGCTGCCGGCGTCGCCGTCGTTGCCGACGTAGGCGAACTGCACGTCACCGAGCGTGGTGAGGCCTTCGACGTCGGTGGTGCCGAGGCCGTAGGCCGGGTCGCCCTTGACGGTCCAGGCGTTCTTCAGGCCGAGCTTCTCGTTGACCGCACCGATCAGCGAGCCGCTGGTGTAGGGGCGGATCGAGACCTGGTTGGACATCACGTAGCCGTCGGCGAAGGCGTACCGCGTCCCGGCGAGACCGGCGTCGGCGAGCTTCTTCCTGCCCTCGTCGAGCTTCGCCTGGAACTGCTTCTTCAGCTCCTCGGACTTCTGCGTGGTGCCGGTCGCCTTGGCGATGGCGTCGAGGTCCGCGTTCATCCGGCCGATCGGGTCGGCGGCGTCGGCGGCCTTCAGCGTCAGGACCGGGGCGACCTTGCGCAGCTGCTTCACGGCGGCCGGCGGCAGGTCGGTGGTGGCGACGATGAGGTCGGGCTTCAGGGCGGCGACGGTCTCCACGCTCGGCTCTCCGCGCGTGCCGATGTCCTTGGGCTCGTTCGTGAGCGGGACGGCGGTGTCCCAGGTCTTGTAGCCCTTGACGTCGGCGACGCCCACCGGGTCGACACCGAGCGAGATCAGGCTCTCGACGACGTTCCACTCGGTCCCGACGACCTTCTTGGCGGGGCCGGCGAGCTCGACCTTCTCACCCGTGGAGTCGGTGAGGGTGATGGGCTCGGCGGACTTCTTGGCGTCGTCGGCGGCGGGCTCGGTGGTGCCGCAGGCCGTGAGGGCCAGCGCCGCGGAGGTCGCGATCGCCGTGGTGAGGAGGAGGCGCTTCATGAGGTGGCGCTGAGCCTTTCGCTTCGCGAGTGGTGCCGGCCGATCGCGCGGGTGCGCAGCCGTCCGGACAGGGGATCGGTGTCCACGTCGATGCGGATGCCGTACGTGTCGGTCAGCCGCTCGGGAGTCAGTACGTCCTCGGGGTCGCCGTCCGCGACGACCCGTCCCGCGTCGAGCAGGACGATCCGGTCGGCGACGGCCGCGGCCTGGTCGAGGTCGTGGAGGACGGCGCCGACGGCGATGCCGTGGTCGTCCGCCAGATCGCGTATGAGGTCGAGGAGTTCGACCTGGTAGCGGAGGTCGAGGTAGGTCGTGGGTTCGTCGAGCAGCAGGACGCCCGTCTGCTGCGCGAGGCAGCCGGCGAGCCAGACGCGCTGGAGCTGGCCCCCGGAGAGGTGCTCGGCGCCGCGTTCGGCGAGTTCCGTGACGCCGGTCATGGCGAGCGCGCGGTCCACCGCGGCCCCGCCGCCGGGATCGGCCTTGCCCCAGCGTCCCCGGTACGGGTAGCGGCCGAACTCGACCACGTCCCGGACGGTGAGCCCGCTGGGGGTGGGCCGTCCCTGGGTGAGCAGGGCGACGTGGCGCGAGAACTCACGGGGGCTCAGCGCGAGGCCGTCGGTGTCGCCGTCGAGGACGAGCGTGGCGGTCCTCGGCTGCTGGAGCCGCGCGATGGTGCGCAGCAGCGTCGACTTGCCGCTGCCGTTCGGGCCGACCAGGACGGTCACTTCGCCGGGGCGCAGTGTCAAGGAGGCGTCATGGACGACGTCGACGCCTTCGTATGCCACGGTGACACCCGTGGCCGAGAGTTCATGACCACGGGGGCCCGAGGCCGCGGAGGTCTGTTCACCTGCTTGCACGCCACGAAGGTTAGCCTAACCTTACTCAAGGGGGAAAGGGGGCCCCTCTGTGATCCACAAGACTCATTTCGGCCAAGGACACAGGGCCACCCCTCAAGGCATGGCGGCCTTCTGACGCCTCGCCGGCGGCGCGGACGCGCTCCGGGATCCCACCCGCCTCCACCACCCCCCGCCGCCCCCCGCCTCGCCCGGGAAGATCCCCACCCCCTCCCCTGTTAGTAGAACCGTGAACGATTTCGAGGTGGGTGCGGTCGCGGAGGTCAGGGCGATGGACGTCGTCGTCATCGGCGCCGGGCAGGCGGGCCTCTCGGCCGCCTTCCACCTGCGGCGCGCCGGACTGGAGCCGGACCGGGACTTCGTCGTCCTCGACCACGCCCCGCGAGCGGGTGGCGCCTGGCAGTTCCGGTGGCCCTCCCTCACGTACGGCAAGGTCCACGGCATGCACGCGCTGCCCGGCCTGGAGCTGACCGGCGCCGACCCGGCGCGCGCCTCCTCGGAGGTGATCGGCGCGTACTTCGACACGTACGAGCAGACCTTCGACCTGCGCGTCCACCGGCCCGTCGACGTCACCGCCGTCCGGGAGGGCGAGGGTGGGCGGCTGCGGGTGGAGACCTCCGAGGGCGCGTACGCGACACGCGCCCTGATCAACGCGACCGGCACCTGGGACCGCCCCTTCTGGCCGCGGTACCAGGGGCAGGAGACCTTCCGGGGGCGCCAGCTCCACACCGCCGGCTACCCGGGCCCGGAGGAGTTCGCGGGGAAGCGGGTGATCGTCGTCGGCGGCGGGGCCTCCGGGACCCAGCACCTCATGGAGATCGCCGAGGTCGCCGCGGGGACGACCTGGGTGACCCGGCGCGAGCCCGTCTACCGCGAGGGGCCGTTCGGCGAGGCGGAGGGCCGCGCGGCCGTGGCGCTCGTCGAGGAGCGGGTCCGGCTCGGGCTGCCCCCGCAGAGCGTGGTCTCGGTCACCGGACTCCCGCTCAACGACGCGATCCGCGCGGCGCGCGAGAAGGGCGTCCTGGACCGGCTGCCGATGTTCGACCGGATCACCCCGACCGGGGTGGCCTGGGACGACGGGCGGACCGTCGACGCCGACGTGATCCTGTGGGCGACCGGCTTCCGTGCCGCCATCGACCATCTGACACCGCTGCGACTTCGGGAGCCGGGCGGCGGCATCCGGGTGGAGGGCACGCGCGCGGCCCGGGACAAGCGCGTCCACCTCGTCGGCTACGGCCCCTCGGCCTCGACGATCGGCGCCAACCGGGCCGGCCGCGCGGCCGTCTCCGACATCCGTCGCCTGCTGGACCGCGAACCGGCGGCCGTCCCGGCGACGGCCTGAAGGCCGGGGCGTCGGTTCGCCCTCAGCCCGTCCGTTCCGCACGCCGGTTCGCGTTGAACTCCGCCACGTTCTCCTGGTGCAGCGCGTAGTCCGCCGTGAAACGGGTGTCCCCCGGGGACACGGTGACGAAGTACAGCCAGTCCCCGTCCGCAGGGCGGATCACCGCGTCCACCGCCTGGTCCCCCGGGTTCCCGATGGGCGTCGGCGGCAGGCCCTTGCGCTCGTACGTGTTGTACGGGCTGGCGATCCCGGTGTCCGCGAGGGTCGTGTCGACGGTGCTGCGGCCCAGCGCGTAGTTCAGGGTCGAGTCCATCTGCAGGGCCATGCCCCGGTCGAGCCGGTTGTGCACGACCCGGGCGACCTTCGCCATGTCCTCGGGGCTGTCCGCCTCGGCCTGCACGATGCTGGCCGCGATCACCGCCTCGTACACGCTCATCCCGTGCGCCCGCGCGCCCTCGGCGATCCGCTCCGTGCCGAACCGCTTGACCGCGGTGTCCACCATGTAGCGGAGGAGCCCCTCCGGGGTGGTGGCGGCGAGGATCGGATACGTGGCGGGGAAGAGGTAGCCCTCCGGGTTGCCGTCGGCCGCGGCGGGCAGGGCGAGGGCGGCGCCCGGAGCGGTCGCGGCCTTTCGCACGGTCCCCTCGGGCAGGCCGAGCGCCCGGTCGACGGCCGTGTAGACCTGCGCGGCCCGACGGCCTTCCGGGATGAGGAGGGTACGGGGTTGTTCGACGACGGGTTCGTCGCCCGGCGGCAGCAGGAGCGGGACGGTGATCGCGGCGGTCACCGCGACGACCGCTCCGAGCAGGAGCGCAAGGCGGCCGCGCCGGGTGAGCCGGGAGCGGCGGGGAGGCCGGGGAAGAGAGGGGCGGCGGGGGCGGTGTGGGGGTGCGTACGGTGACGGCTGCCGGTACGTCATGGCGGCACGCTAACCCGGCCCGTACGGGATTCCGGGGAGCCCCGCGCACACGGCGGCGCCGCCGGCCCCCTGGGACGGGGAACCGACGGCGCCGGGCACGGCGATCGTCAGACGAGCCAACCCAGGAAGTGGAAGAGGCCGGCGAGCAGATCGGTGATGACGTTCATGGTGGTACTTCTCCTCGTACAGATACATCAGTGGGACGGTGCGGTCGCGGTCTGCAGCCCGTCGCTCGCACTCCGTAATCTTCCGATGCCGTACGGGAGTTGGGCAACGATTCCCGGCACGATCACACGTTCTGGGGAACAACCGATCCCACGTTCGCCTGTTCGCCTTCGGCGGCGCCCGTCACGGCGGCCCGGGCGTCCCGGCGGACCAGGGCCGCGTACCGCCCGTCCCGCGCCAGAAGCTCCTCGTGCGTCCCGCGCTCGGCGATCCGCCCGGCCTCCAGGACGACGATCTGGTCGGCGTCACGGACGGTGGAGAGCCGGTGGGCGATGGTGATGGTGGTGCGGCCGGCCGACAGGGCGTCGATGGCCTGCTGCACCGCGTGCTCCGTCCGCGTGTCGAGCGCGCTGGTCGCCTCGTCGAGGATGAGCACGGGCGGGTCGCGCAGGATCGTCCGCGCGATGGCCAGCCGCTGCTTCTCGCCGCCCGAGAAGCGGTAGCCGCGCTCGCCGACCAGGGTGTCGTAGCCGTCGGGCAGCGAGGCGATGTGGTCGTGGATCTGGGCGGCGCGCGCGGCGGCCTCGATCTCCTCGCCGGTGGCGTCCGGCTTGGCGAAGCGCAGGTTGTCGGCGACGGAGGCATGGAAGAGGTACGTCTCCTGGGAGACGACCCCGACCGCGCGGGCGAGGGTGTCGAAGTCGAGGTCGCGCACGTCGACGCCGTCGAGGGCGACCCGGCCGCCGGTGACGTCGTACAGCCGGGGCACCAGGTAGCTGAGCGTGGACTTCCCGGAACCGGTGGGGCCGACGACGGCCAGGCTGCCGCCGGCGGGGACGGTCACGTCGATCCCGTCGAGGGTCGCGCGGCCCGGCCCCTCGGGGTCGTAACGGAAGTCGACCTTCTCGAAGGTCACCTCGCCGCGCACCTTCGCGAGCCGGACGGGCTCGGCGGGCTCGGTGATGTCGACGGGCAGGTCCAGGTATTCGAAGATGCGCTGGAAGAGGGCGAGCGAGGTCTGTATCTGCACGCCGGTGGAGAGCAGGCTCACGGCGGGCCGGAAGAGGCCCTGCTGGAGCGAGACGAAGGCGACGAGCGTGCCGAGCGAGATCGTGGAACCGCCCGACTGGAGCGAGATGCCGGCGGCCCAGTAGATCAGGGCGGGCATCGCGGCCATGACGATGCCGATGGTGGACATGCGCCACCGTCCGGCCATGGAGGAGCGCACTTCGAGGTCGACGAGGCGCTCGGACTCCTCGGCGAAGGACTTGGTCAGGGAGTCGGCGCGGCCCATGGTGCGGCCGAGCAGGATGCCGCTGACCGAGAGCGACTCGGTGACGGTCGCCGCCATGGCGGCCATCTGCTTCTGGCGCTGGGTGGTGATCGCCTTGCGCTCGCGGCCGACGCGGCGGCTGATCCAGACGAAGACGGGCAGCAGGAGCAGGGAGACGAGGGTGAGCCGCCAGTCGAGCGCGAGCATGGCGACGACGGTGGCCACGACGGCGGTGAGGTTGGAGACGAGGGAGGTGGCCGTGGAGGTCACGGTCGCCTGCATCCCGCCGATGTCGTTGGCGATGCGGGACTGGACCTCGCCGGTGCGCGTGCGCGTGAAGAAGGCGAGCGGCATCCGCTGGAGCTGCTCGTAGACCCCGGTGCGCAGGTCGTGCATGACGCGCTGGCCGACGGTGGTGGAGATCAGGGTCTGGAGCACGCCGAAGACGCTGGTCAGCACGGCGGTGGCGATCATGCCGAGGGCGAGCAGGCTGAGCAGCCCCGTCCGGCCCTGCGGGATCGCGGTGTCCAGGATCTCCTTGAGCAGGAACGGCGAGGCGACCGAGACCAGCGAGGCGGCGCCGACCAGAAGGCCGACGAGCACGAGGCGGGCACGGTAGGGGCGGAAGAGCCGCAGGATGCGCCGCAGCTGCGCGGGCTCCTTGGGCTTCGCGGAGTCGCGGGGCGGGGGCGTCCAGTCGGACTGGTCGTGGGGGCGCATGGGCTCCTTCGGGAGTTCGGTGGTCGATACGGACCCTAGCTCATTGTTACCTATACTCACAATGAACATGGTCCTGATATTGTTCCCGGCATGAGCACCCCCGACCGCTTGAGCACCTCCGCCCGCCCGAGCGGCATCGACCGACCGAGCGACACCGACCGCCCAGGCGACACCGACCGGCCGAGCGACAGCCGCCCGAGCGGCATCGACCGACCGAGTGACACCGCTCGGCCGAGCGGCATCGACCGCCTCAGCGCCTCCGACGCCGACGGGCTCCTCGCCGAGCAGCTGCTGCGGCTCACCCGGCGCCTGCACCGCATCCAGAAGCGCCACCTGGAGCCGATCGGCATCACCCCGGCGCAGTCACGGCTCCTGCGCACGGTCGCGCACTTCGGGGAGCCGCCCCGGATGGCCGATCTCGCGGCCCGGCTCGAAGTCGTCCCGAGAGCCGTGACCAGTCTCGTCGACGGCCTGGAGGCGAGCGACCGGGTGCGCCGGGTCCCCGATCCGAGCAACCGCCGCGTGGTGCGGATCGAGCTCACCGACGCGGGGCGCGCCACGCTGCGGGAGCTGCGGAGCGCGCGCCGGGCGGCCGCAGAGGACATCCTTGCTCCATTGACCGTCGACCAGCGCGAGGTGCTCGGAGGTCTGCTGTCCGCCCTGGTCGACCGTGGCCCGGAGAGCGGCTGCTGACCTCCCGCGCACGGGGCCGCGCCGAAGGGGAGCCGTGACATGCCGCTGCTTGAGCCGAACCCGCAGGCCCTTCGTCCGGGTACGGACCGGACTCCGGCGCCGGACCGGGTTCCGGAGCTGCAGGCACGGGGTACTCCGAGGCGGTTGAGGGAGGAGCTGGCGGAGCTCCTGGGCGCGGAGAAGGTCCTGTCGCACGTCTCGGATCTGGTCCGGTACGCCTCCGACGCGAGCCCGTACCGGTTCGTGCCGCAGGTGGTGGTGGTCGCCGAGGACATCGACGACATCTCGGCCGTGATGTCGTACGCGCACGGCAAGGGCCGCGAGGTGGTGTTCCGGGCGGCCGGGACCAGCTTGAACGGGCAGGCGCAGGGCGAGGACATCCTGGTCGACGTGCGCCGGCACTGGGCGGGGGTGGAGGTCCTGGACGGAGGCGCCCGGGCCCGGATCCGTCCGGGTACCACCGTCCTGCGGGCGAACGCGGCACTCGCCCCGCTCGGACGGGTGCTGGGGCCGGATCCGGCGAGTGCGATCGCCTGCACGCTGGGCGGGGTGGTCGCGAACAACGCGTCGGGGATGACGGCGGGGACCACCCGGAACTCGTACCGGACGCTGGCCTCGCTCACCTTCGTGCTGCCGTCAGGGACGGTGGTCGACACGGCCGACCCGGCAGCGGACGAGGAGCTGGCGCGCGCCGAGCCGAAGCTGTGCGAGGGGCTCATGGCGCTCAAGGCCGAGATCGAGGCGGACGCCGGACTCACGGCCCGGATCCGGGCCAAGTACACGATCAAGAACACCAACGGCTACCGGCTCGACGCCTTCCTGGACGGGGCCACCCCCGTCCGGATCCTGCGGGGTCTGATGGTGGGCTCGGAGGGCACGTTCGGTTTCATCGCCGAGACCGTCTTCGACACCCTCCCGCTGGACCGGAACGTGTCGACGGCCCTGCTCTTCTTCCCCTCCCTCCCCGCCGCCGCGGCCGCTGTCCCGCTCTTCAACGAGGCCGGGGCCCTGGCAGTGGAGCTGATGGACGGCAACACCCTGCGCGCCTCGGTCAGCGTGGCAGGGGTGCCGGCCGACTGGGCGGAGCTGCCGAAGGAGACGGCGGCGCTCCTGGTCGAGTTCAGGGCGCCCGACGAGGCCGGGCAGATCGCGTACGAGAGGGCGGCGGCCCGGGTCATGCAGGGGCTGGAGCTGGTCGCCCCGGTGGCTTCGGTGGACAACGCGTTCACCCGCGACCAGAGGACGATCCACGGGTACTGGAAGGCGCGGAAGGCGTTCGTGACGGCCGTCGGGGGCTCACGCCCTTCGGGGACGACGCTGATCACGGAGGACTTCGCGGTGCCGCCGGACCGGCTCGCCGAGGCCTGCGCCGAACTGCTCGACCTCCAGGCCCGGCACGGCTTCGACGCGGCGGTGGCCGGTCACGCGGCCCACGGCAACCTCCATTTCCTCCTCGCGTTCGACGCCGCCGACCCGGCTGATGTCGAGCGGTACGCCGCCTTCATGGACGAGTTCTGCAAACTGACCGTGGAGCGCTTCGACGGCTCGCTGAAGGCCGAGCACGCCACCGGCCGCAACATCGCCCCCTTCCTCGAACTGGAGTGGGGCACGCAGGCGACCGAGCTGATGTGGCGGACCAAGGAAGTCATCGACCCCGACGGGATCCTGGCTCCCCGGATCGTCCTCGACCGCGACCCCCAGGCCCACCTGCGTGGCCTGAAGACGATCCCCAGGGTCGAACGGATCGCGGACCCGTGCATCGAGTGCGGCTTCTGCGAACCCACCTGCCCCAGCCAGGACCTGACGACCACTCCACGTCAGCGGATCGTCCTGCGCCGCGAGATGATGCGCCAGCCCGACGGCTCCCCCGTCGAGGCCCGCCTCCTGGAGGCCTACGGCTACGACGCCGTCGACACCTGCGCCGGCGACTCCACCTGCAAACTCGCCTGCCCCGTCGGCATCGACACCGGCGCCCTCATGAAGGACTTCCGCCACCAGCGGCACTCGCCCCGCGAGGAGCGGATCGCCGCCCTGACCGCGAAGAACTTCCGCGCCGTCGAAGCCTCCGCACGCCTCGCCGTCGCCGCCGCCGACAAGATCGGCGACCGGGTCCTGGCGAAGGTCACCGGCGCGGCCCGCAAGGCCGTCCGCCCCGACCTCGTACCCGACTGGCTGCCGGAGATCCCCGGCGCCGCAGCACGCCGCCTGCCCCGCACCCACCGTCCCGCCGCCGTCGCCGTCTACTACCCCGCCTGCGTCAACCGCATCTTCGGCGGGCCCGAGGGCCATCGCGGCCCCTCCCTGCCGGAAGCCGTCGTCGCCCTGTCGGCCCGCGCCGGGAAGCCGGTGTGGATCCCCGACGACGTGGCCGGAACCTGCTGCGCCACGATCTGGCACTCCAAGGGGTACGAACAGGGCAACGAGATCATGGCCAACCGGATCGTCGAAGCCGCCTGGGGATGGACCGCCGGCGGGAAACTCCCCCTCGTCGTCGACGCCTCCTCCTGCACCCTCGGCATCGCCCACGACGTCGTCCCCTACCTCACCGACGACAACCGCGAGCTGCACGCCGAACTCACCGTCCTCGACTCCCTCGTCTGGGCCGCCGACCACCTCCTCCCCCGCCTCGACGTACGCCGCCGGATCGCCTCCGCCGTCGTCCACCCCACCTGCTCCATGCGCCACCTCGGCGACGAAGAACACCTGACCACCCTCGCCGAGGCCTGCGCCGACGAGGTCGTCGTCCCCGCCGACGCCGGCTGCTGCGCCTTCGCCGGCGACCGGGGCATGCTGCATCCGGAGCTGACGGCCTCCGCCACCGCCCGCGAGGCGGCCGAGGTCACCGCCCGCCCCTTCGACGCCCACCTCTCCGCCAACCGCATGTGCGAGATCGGCATGGACCGCGCCACGGGCCGCACCTACCAGTCCGTCCTCCTCACCCTGGAACACGCCACCCGCCCCTGACCCCTCGTCAGTCCCCGGCGGGACCTGCGGAAGAGGTGCCTCACCCCGCACGGTGAGGGGTCCTTCGTATGTTCGGGTGACGGTCGGAGTTCGGTACGGCTCGACGCGAGAGACGGAACAGTAAAGTCCGACTACCCGTCACGAGAGTCCTATCGGCGCCCTTGCGCACCGTCGGTCACCGGGGCCAGGGTCCTGTGCGGGATTCATGAAACAGCCGTGCACACAGCTCCTGGAGGTTCCATGAACGAGCAGGCACCGCACACCCCGAGCCGGCGGAAGGTCCTCAAGACCACCGCCGGAGCGGCCGGGGCGGGGCTCGGCATCGCCGCCGGTGCGCAGCCCGCCCACGCCACCACCGAATCCGTCCACGCCGCCGCCGTCGAATCCGCCCCCACCACGACGCCCGAGACCGCCGCCGCCCCCAGGCGTCGCGGGGCGACCATGGCCGGGGTCCCCTTCGACGGCCGTTCCACCGTCCGCGTCGGGATCGTCGGCCTCGGCAACCGGGGCAACGCCATGATCGGCCTCTTCCTCGCGCTCCCCTGGGTGCGGGTGGTGGCCGTCTGCGACCCGGTACGCGAGAAGACCGAGCGGGCCGCCGCGAAGGTCGTCGCCGCCGGGCAGCCGGCCCCCGCCGTGTACACCAACGGCGAGGACGACCACGAGAACCTCTGCGCCCGCACCGACCTCGACTTCGTCTACGTGGCCACCCCCTGGGACCGCCACTTCGCGATGGCCCGGGCCGCGATGCTGAACGGCAAGCACGTCGGCGTCGAGTGTCCGGTCGCGATGCGGCTCGAGGACCTGTGGGAGCTCGTCGACCTCTCCGAGCAGACCCGCCGCCACTGCATGCAGCTGGAGAACTGCTGCTACGGGCGGAACGAGATGCGGGTCCTGCGCATGGCGCACGCCGGCAAGTTCGGCCAGTTGCTGCACGGAGCGGGGGCGTACAACCACGACCTTCGCGGCCTGATGTTCTCGCCGACGTACTACGAGGGGCCCTGGCGGCGGCTGTGGCACACCCAGCTGCGGGGCGACCTCTACCCCAACCACGGTTTCGGTCCCGTCGCCAACTACATGGACGTCAACCGGGGCGACCGGGTGGTGAGCATCAGCAGCTTCGGCACCCCGGCGCTCGGTCTGGCCGAGTACCGGGCGGCGAACATGCCGCCCGGCGACCCGAGCTGGAAGGAGACGTACATCGAGAGCGACCGGACGATCAGCATGGTCCAGACGGCCAAGGGGCGGCTGATCCGCCTGGAGCACGACGTCTCCAGCCCGCACCCGTACAGCAGGATCAACAGCCTGGGCGGGACGAAGGGCGTGTTCGAGGACTTCCCGGCCCGGATCTACCTGGAGCCGGACCACACCAACGACCAGTGGGCCGACTTCTCGTCCTACGCCGCCGAGTTCGACCACTGGCTCTGGAAGGAGCACGCCGATCCGCCCGGCGGCCACGGCGGCATGGACTACATCATGATCTACCGGCTGATGCAGTGCATGAAGCTGGGTCTGGTGCCGGACTTCGACGTGTACGACGCCGCGACCTGGACGGCTCCGGTCCCGCTGAGCCACGCCTCGATGAAGGCGAACGGCGCGCCGCAGGAGATCCCGGACTTCACGCGCGGCGAGTGGCGCAAGGCACGCGCGGGCGTGGACTCGTTCAAACCCGCCTGAGAAGCCCGCCCGACAAGCCGATCCGACGAGCCGATCCGACGAGCCCGTCCGACGAGCCGGTCGTACGCGCCGGTTCGACGAGCCCGTCCCCCTACGCCGGCGCCCGGCCCCCGAGCGGGGCCGGGCGCCGGCGTCGGTTCAGCAGCGGCGCAGATCCCGCGTGAGGGTGCCCTGAACCGTCGTCAGCGTCCGGTCGTAGCAGCCGTCCGAGCCGTACAGCCGGTACCGCTCGGTCGTCGTTCCGACCGCGTGACGCTGGTCGCGCGGGACACCGGTGGTGTAGGTCGCGTCCCCGCTGTACGTGTTGTCGAGAACCGACCAGGACAGGCGTCGGCCGTCCCGTACGACGACGGTGTCGGCGCGGTCCCCGAGGGTGAGGACCGTCCGCAGCCGGTCGCCCGCGCCGACCGTCGTCTCGCCGTCCATGGTGTAGGCGCGGTGGACGCGGGTGACGGTGCGGCCGGTGGTCACGGTCTCGTCGTCCGTCCAGCGGGCGGTGAGGGCGTCGGGGTTCTCGTCGTCGCCCCAGCGGTGGACGGAGGTGTGGCCGACGGTCCTGCTGACCGTGGTGTCGACCCGGCCGTGGGAGGTGTCGAGGTGCCCGGCGACGGTGAGCCGGTGTCCGGCCTCGGTGTCGACGTGCTGCGGGGTGCTCCCGGAGACCGGGGTGTACACGGAGGAGTTGCGCGGGGCGCTCTCCTCGTGCCGGTCGAGCGCGCCGGTGACGACCCGGCTGCCCTCGTCCTGCCAGAGCAGCACGTTGGTGGGGGTGGACCAGCCCGCGAGACCGGCCGGGACCCCGGCGACCGTGACCTGCACCGCGTGGGGGCGGCCGTCGTTCAGGAGGGCGGCGAAGGGGGTGAGGTCGTAGACGACCGGCCGGACGTCGAAGGCGCGGGGGCCGGGGGTGACGTACCAGAGGAAGGGGTTGGACCAGCCGCCGGTCCAGACCGTGGGGAAGGGGGCCGCGATGCCCGCGAGCCGGCCGTCCACGGAGACCTGGACCTCCCGGTGGGGACCCTCGGCGGCCCGGCAGGAGTAGGGGGCGGGGTCGGGGACGGAGAGGTACCAGTACTCCTCGCAGCCGCCGCCGGAGCCGGTGGCGTACACCTCGGCGAGGACCCGTTCGGTGTTGCGCGGGGTGGTGAGGGTGGAGCCGGTGAGGGGGATCACCCGGTCGGGTGTGCCCTCGGCGGGCTTCACGCGGCCCTCGGCGGTGTGGAAGGTGAGGGTGACCCGGACGTCGAGGACGCCGGTGTACGTCTCGTTCACGACATTGCCGATGAGCATCTCGACCGGCTGCGGGCGGCTGAGGGTGTCGCGATAGCGGGTGACGTCCTTCTCGACCGACCAGGTGATGCCGTCGGGTGAGGGCTGGGGCGTCGAGGTGCGGAGGATCTCCACGCCGCCGACGGTGAGGTGGCCGAGCCGGTCGTACTGGCGGCCCTTCACGCTCCCTTCGAGGCGGAGGACGACCTTGTTCCAGCGGGTGCCGCACTCCTTCGGCGGGGTGTAGACGCCCTGGTACGGGGTGAAGTCGCGGAACTGCGCGGCGGCGAGGGTGACCTCGCAGCTGCGGGTGCCGGGGGTCGTGACGGGCGGGGCGGCGGTGACCGGGTCGTGCCAGTCGCTGGTGAACTCGGCCGGGGGTGCAGGGGTGTCCGCTCCCTCGGCGGCGGCCGGTTGCGCGGTGATCAGCGCCCCGGCGGCCAGGACCAGACCGCTGATCATGCTCATGATCTTGAGTGATCTCATGGGGCGGAAGTGAAGCGTGGTCACCTGTGCGCGGTCCAGAGGACGATGAGCGGACATGGCGCGATCTGTTCCCTCATGGGGAAAATCGATTGCCCCGCCCAGGGGAAAAAGCGAACCTTGCACGGTTTCCCCCTCGCCGTCGAACAGACGCAACCGCGCACCACCGGCGCGCGATCCACCAGACAGACCCGGAGACCCTGGGACGCCATGCAGATTCGAGATCTTCCCTACGCCGACCCAGGGGTCCCCGATGTACGGTCGGGCACCCGGTTCCTCCTCTGGCTCGGCCGCAACCAGCTCGGCGGGCAGGTGAAGGCCCTCCTGTGGGGGCTTCTCCTCCAGCTGGGCATCGCCGCGCTGCCGCTCGGTGTCGGCGTCGCCGTCCAGGCGGTCGTGGACCACGACGGCGGGCGGCTCGCCCTCGCCGGGGGCCTGCTCGTGGCCTTCGGGCTCGCGATCGCCGCCGGCGACACGATGATGCACCGCACCGCGGTCACCAACTGGATCACCGCCGCCGCCCGGGTCCAGCAGCTGCTCTCCCGCAAGACCGCCGAGCTGGGCTCCGTGCTCACCCGGCGGGTCGCCGCGGGCGAGGTCGTCGCGGTCTCCACGGGCGACGTCGAGAAGATCGGCTGGTTCGTCGAGGCGCTGTCCCGGTTCGCCGCGGCCGCCGTCTCCCTGCTGATCGTCTGCGTGGCGCTCGTCCTCTACCAGCCCGCCCTCGGCATCGTCGTCGCCCTCGGCGTCCCCGTCCTCGCCCTCGCCGTGCTGCCGCTCCTCCCCCGCGCCACGCGCCGGGCGGACGTCCAGCGCGAGAAGGCCGGCAAGGCCACGGAGCTGGCCTCCGACACCGTCGCCGGACTCCGCGTCCTGCGCGGCATCGGCGGCGAGGAGCTGTTCCTCGACCGCTACCGCGCCGCCTCCCAGGAGGTCCGCAGGGCGGCCGTGCACAGCGCGCGCATGTGGGCGCTGATCGCCGCGATCCAGGTCGTGCTGCCCGGCGTCCTGCTCATCGTCGTCGTGGCGTACGGGGCGCGGCTCGCGCTCGACGGCCGGATCACGGTCGGCGAGCTCGTCACCGTCTACGGCGCGGTGGCCCTCACCCATCATCCGATGCGGAACTTCGAGGAGATCGCCATGGCCTTCTCCTTCTCCCGGCCGTCCGCGAAGCGGGCCGCCAGGGTCCTCTCGCTGAACCGCACGACGTCCACCACCGACGCCGTCGAGGGCGAGGAGCGCAAGGCGACCGGCGATCTGTACGACCCGCTGACCGGGCTGCTCGCCCCGGCAGGCCGGTTCACCGCCGTCGTCTGCGGCGACCCGGACATGGCCGGACGGCTCGCGGACCGGCTCGGCGGCCACCCGGCCGAACAGGACCTCGTGGAACAGGCCCACACCTCGGTCCTGCTCGGCGGGGTCCCGCTGGACGAGCTGCCGCTGGAGGCGGCCCGGACGGCCGTCCTCGTGCAGGACAAGGACCCGGTGCTGCTCTCGGGCACGCTCCGGGAGCTCCTCGACGTGCCCTCCTCGGGAGCGGTCCGTGCCGCGGACGCGCTCGAAGCAGCCCAGTGCGGCGACGTCCTCGACGCGCTCGCGCAGGCCTCCGTCGACGCGGACGGCGACCCGATGCGGACGCGGATCACCGAGCGGGGCCGGTCGCTCTCCGGCGGCCAGCGCCAGCGGCTCGCGCTCGCCCGCTCGCTGGTGACCGACCCCGAGGTGCTCGTCCTGGACGAGCCCACCTCGGCGGTCGACTCCCACACCGAGTCCCGGGTGGCCGACGGGATCGCCCGGCTGCGCGCGGGCGGCACCACCGTGGTGCTCGCCTCCTCGCCGCTGCTCCTGGACCGCGCCGACCGGGTGGTCCTGATCCACGAGGGCCAGGCGGTCGCCGTCGGCACGCACCGCGAACTGCTCGCCGGCGAGCCCCGCTACCGCGCGGTCGTCACCCGTGAGACGGACGAGGAGCTCGCCGCGGCGAGCGACCCCCTCCGTGAACTCGAAGCACTGGAAGGGGAATCGGCATGATCGGCGTCGCGCCACCGGAGTACGACCCGGCGGCTCCCAAGACGGCGACGACGCTGCCCGTCGCGGGCAGCGCGACCGTACGGAGCTACGTGCGGGAACTCCTGCGCCGCCACCGCAGGGCGTTCGCGCTGCTCATCGGGGTGAACGCGGTCGCCGTCATCGCCTCGATGGCCGGCCCGTACCTCCTCGGCTCGGTGGTGGACGAGCTGGCCTCCGGGGCCCGTGACCTCCATCTGGAGCGCACGGTCGCCCTGTTCGCGGTCGCCCTCCTCGTCCAGACGGTCTTCGTGCGGCTCGTCCGGCTGCGCGGGGCGATGCTCGGTGAGGAGATGCTCGCCGATCTGCGCGAGGACTTCCTCGTCCGCTCCGTGGGCCTGCCGCCCGGCGTCCTCGAACGGGCCGGGACGGGCGACCTGCTCTCCCGTATCACCACGGACGTCGACCGGCTCGCCAACGCGATGCGCGAGGCCGTGCCGCAGCTGGCCATCGGCGTCGTCTGGGTGGGGCTGCTGCTCGGCGGACTCGCGGTGACCGCGCCGCCGCTCGCGCTCGCGGCGCTGCTCGCCGCCCCGGTGCTCATCGTGGGCTGCCGCTGGTACTTCAAGCGGGCCCCGTCCGCGTACCGCTCGGAGTCCGCGGGGTACGCGGCGGTGGCCGCGGCCCTGGCGGAGACGGTCGACGCGGGCCGGACGGTGGAGTCGCACCGCCTGGGCTCGCGGCGCATCGCCCTCTCCGACCGGCGCATCACCGAGTGGGTGGCGTGGGAGAGGTACACGCTCTTCCTGCGCTCGGTGCTCTTCCCCGTCGTCACGCTCACGCACACGACGGTGCTGTGCGGCGTCCTCCTCCTCGGCGGGGTCTTCGTCTTCCAGGGATGGATCGACGTGGGCCAGCTGACGACGGGCGCGCTGCTCGCGCAGATGCTGGTGGAGCCGATCGGAATCGTGCTCCGCTGGTACGACGAGCTGCAGGTCGCGCAGGTCTCGCTGGGCCGGCTCGTCGGCGTCCGGGACATCGAGCCGGACGCGGGTGACCAGGAGGTACGGCCCGAGGGGCGGGCCGTCCGGGCCGACGAGGTCCGGTTCGGCTACCGCGAGGGCGTCGACGTGCTGCACGAGGTGTCCCTCAAGGTGGCACCGGGCACCCGGCTCGCCCTGGTGGGCCCGTCGGGTGCGGGCAAGTCCACGCTCGGCCGGCTGCTCGCGGGCATCTACGCCCCGAGGACGGGCTCGGTGACCCTCGGCGCCGCCGAGCTGGCGCGGATGCCCGCCGAGCGGGTCCGCGAGCACGTGGCCCTGGTCAACCAGGAGCACCACGTCTTCGTCGGCTCGCTGCGGGACAACCTGCTGCTCGCCCGGACCGGTGCCGCCGACACCGAGCTGTGGGAGGCGCTGGAGGCGGTGGACGCCGACAGCTGGGCCCGGGGCCTCGACGAGGGCCTGGACACGGAGGTCGGCTCGGGCGGCCGTTCGCTCACCCCGGCGCAGGCCCAGCAGGTCGCGCTGGCCCGGCTCGTCCTCGCGGACCCGCACACGCTGGTCCTGGACGAGGCGACCTCGCTGCTCGACCCGCGGGCGGCCCGGCACCTGGAGCGGTCCCTCGCCCGGGTCCTCGACGGGCGTACGGTCGTGGCGATCGCGCACCGGCTGCACACCGCGCACGACGCCGATCTGATCGCGGTCGTCGAGGCCGGCCGGATCAGCGAGCTCGGCAGCCACGACGAGCTGGTCTCGGCGGACGGGGCGTACGCGGCACTGTGGAGGTCCTGGCACGGCTGACCGGCGGCTGGGGCGCGCCGGTCGGCGCGCCCCGGCCCTCAGTAGCCGATCGTGAAGCGGCGCTGGACGAAGCGGGGCAGCTCCGCCTCGTCGACGAGGGCCACGGCCGCGTCCTCCGCCGAGACGCGACTGCGTCCCTCGGCGTCCCGTACCGGCTGGTCCTCGCCGATGCGGAAGCGGCCGGTGCGCTCGCCGGGTGCGATGTCCTCGGCGGGGCTGAAGTAGGTCCACCGGCGGTTCGAGGTGCGCAGCACGTTCAGGGCGTCCCGGTGGCCGCGTACCGCTGCCGCGTAGTCACGGGGCAGTCCGACCGAGTCGAGGGTCTCGTGGAGGCGGTCCTCCGCGTCCGCGAGGACGAGCCCCGGCTCGATCTCCAGGCTGCCGGCACCGCCGATGACGATCAGCCGGGTCCTGGGGTGCGTCTCCAGGGCCTTGAGCAGGGCGCGGGCCGCGGCGGCGTAGACGGTGGCGTCGGCGATGGAGCGCCGCACGGTGTCGTCGAGGTCCCGGGCGGCGTTGCCGGGCTGGAAGGCGCTGATCAGGACGTCGAGTCCGGGCAGAACGGCGGCGATGCCCTCGGGGTCGAGGACGTCGAGGCTCGCCCAGGTGATGTTCTCGCGGGTCTCTCCGGCCGCCGCCTCGGTGGCGTCGCGGCCGAAGGCCCTGATGTGGTGCCCGCGCTCCAGGGCCTCCGCGACGACGCGGCTGCCGATGGTGCCGGTGGCTCCGATGACTCCGATGCGCATGACTCTCCCCTGTGTTCACCGCTCTGGCTGTGTCCACCACTCTGGCGTACGCCGTGAGAAAACTATACGCCGTGAAGTTCACGGTGTGCAGTTTTCATACGCCTCTCAGTAGAGCGGTAGGGTTCCCGGATGACCGGGACATCGGAAGCACGGACAGGAAAGCCCCCGGCCGGCCGGGGGCGCCGCGAGCGGCTACGGGCCGAGACGACGGCCGAGATCAAGGAGACCGCCCTGCGGCTGATGGCCTCGGGCGGGCCCGACGCGATCACCCTGCGGGCCATCGCCCGCGAGATGGGCATGACGGCCAACGCCATCTACGGCTACTTCGCCACCCGCGACGACCTGGTCACCACGCTCATCGACGACGTGTACTCCGCGCTCGCCGACGACGTGGACGCGGCCTGGGCACAGGCCCCCGCGGGAGACCCGGCCGCCCGCGTCCTGGCCTGGGCCCGTGCCTTCCGCGCCTGGGCCCTGGCCAACCCCGAGGGCTTCCGGCTGGTCTACGGCGACCCCGTCCCCGGCTACCGCGCCCCCGAGGACGGCCCCGCCCCCGACGCCGCCCGCCGGGTGTGCACCGGGCTCACCGCGCTCGCCGCTGCCGCCTGGCCGTACGCCGAGCCCCTCTACCGGGACAGCTCGTTCACCTGGTCCGACTTCGACGCCGGGCTCCTCGACAAGGTGCGCCCGGCCTTCCCGGAACTGCCACCCGCCGCCGTCGCGCTCGCCCTGCGCATCTGGGGGCACCTGCACGGACTGGTGGCCCTGGAGGTGTACGGCCATCTCGGGCGCCAGACGGCCAGCCCCGACAAGCTCTTCCAGGAGGAACTGGTCCAGCTGGTCAGGACCCTGGGCGTCCCCCGGGCCGACTCCCCGGAGCGCTGACCGACCCCGCGGAAGAAAAGAACCAGGGCCTGTCCGGCGGATCATGGCCGGACAGGCCCTGGCAGGAAGCCGGGAGGCCCTACAGGAAGCCGAGCGCCGAGGCTCCGCCGACCCCGCCGAGCAGCATGAAGACGGGCATGAGGACCTTCAGCTCGACCCAGCTGCCGGCCCGGAAGCGCATCCCCTTCGGCGGGCCGATCGGGTACCAGCGCTTGCGGCCCACCGGGATGGGCCACAGGATCGGGCAGCCCGAGACCGTCAGGGCGTCGCCGATGTCGTGGACGAGGGCGCCGAGGACGATCGGCAGCCCGAGCCACAGGTACTCCTGGCCCGGGCCGGTGAAGAACCAGTCCGCGCCGTTGCCGGGCTTGTCGAGGACGCCCGCGAGGATCCAGGCGCTGGTGGCGCCGAGCAGCCACACCAGGACGTCGCTGGACATCCGGGCCGCCCGCCACAGCAGGCCTTCCACGGCGAGGACCAGATGGACGAAGAGGATGGCCAGGACCGCCCACCGGCCGCCGGTGACCGCCGCGACGGAGGCTCCGGCGCCGATCAGGACGGCCCAGAGCCAGGTGTGGGTGAGCGTCCGGTGCCCGCCGGACCTGCGGGGGTCGGCGGAGGAGCGGGTGGCCTTGTAGACGGCGTACGAGAGCTTGTCGACGATCTCGCAGAGGCCCTTGGAGACCGGCCCGAAGGCGCGGGAGATCGTCGCCGACTTGTGGTCGAGGTCGGGGGCGAGGGCGGCCCCCGCGCAGATGAGCGCCCCGACGAGGAGAACGGGCCACGGCATCGGGCGGTCGAAGGCGGCGGCGGCCGCTCCCACACCCAGCCAGGCGGCCGCTCCGGACAGTGAGTGCGCCGGTCCCATCATGGTTGCTGCCGCCCCGTTCGTCGTACGCCGGCGCTCAGTTGACGACCGGTCGACGGACGAGCCTATCGTCCGTGATCAAGGACGTCTGCGGCCGGTTCCCTCATCCGAGCGGAATCCAGGCAAGATGGGGGCGTGACCCTTATCGATCAGCTGCCGCCGAACGCCGACCCCGACGCCCTCTTCGAGGCCTTCTCCTCATGGGCCGAGGACCAGGGCATCACGCTCTACCCGGCCCAGGAGGAGGCGCTGATCGAGGTCGTGTCCGGGGCGAACGTGATCCTGTCGACCCCGACCGGCTCGGGGAAGTCGCTGGTCGCTGCGGGGGCGCACTTCACGGCGCTCGCCAACGACCAGGTCACCTTCTACACGGCGCCGATCAAGGCGCTGGTGTCCGAGAAGTTCTTCGACCTGTGCAAGCTGTTCGGTACGGAGAACGTCGGCATGCTCACCGGCGACGCCTCCGTGAACGCGGACGCGCCGGTGATCTGCTGTACGGCCGAGGTGCTCGCCTCGATCGCGCTGCGGGACGGCAAGTACGCGGACATCGGCCAGGTCGTCATGGACGAGTTCCACTTCTACGCCGAGGCGGACCGCGGCTGGGCCTGGCAGATCCCGATCCTGGAACTGCCCCAGGCGCAGTTCATCCTCATGTCGGCGACGCTCGGCGACGTGTCGATGTTCGAGAAGGACCTGACGCGGCGGACCGGAAAGCCGACCTCGGTGGTCCGCTCGGCGACGCGGCCCGTGCCGCTCTCGTACGAGTACGAGCTCACGCCGATCACGGACACCCTGACGGAGCTCCTGGAGACGAAGCAGGCTCCCGTCTACATCGTCCACTTCACGCAGGCGCAGGCCGTCGAGCGGGCGCAGTCGCTCATGAGCATCAACATGTGCACGCGCGAGGAGAAGGACCGGATCGCCGAGCTCATCGGCAACTTCCGCTTCACCACCAAGTTCGGGCAGAACCTCTCGCGGTACGTCCGCCACGGCATCGGCGTCCACCACGCGGGCATGCTGCCGAAGTACCGGCGGCTCGTCGAGAAGCTGGCCCAGGCCGGTCTGCTGAAGGTGATCTGCGGGACGGACACGCTCGGCGTCGGCGTCAACGTGCCGATCCGTACCGTGCTGTTCACGGCCCTGACGAAGTACGACGGCAGCCGGGTGCGCACGCTGCGGGCCCGTGAGTTCCACCAGATCGCCGGCCGGGCCGGCCGGGCCGGCTTCGACACGGCCGGTTACGTGGTCGCGCAGGCCCCCGAGCACGTCATCGAGAACGAGAAGGCGCTCGCGAAGGCGGGCGACGACCCGAAGAAGCGCCGCAAGGTCGTCCGCAAGAAGGCCCCGGAGGGCTTCGTCGCGTGGAGCGACACGACCTTCGAGAGGCTCATCGCCGCCGAGCCGGAGCCGCTGACCTCGCGCTTCAAGGTCACCAACATCATGCTGCTCTCGGTGATCGCCCGGCCGGGCAACGCCTTCGACGCGATGCGCAAGCTCCTGGAGGACAACCACGAGCCGCGCAAGGCGCAGCTGCGGCACATCCGCCGGGCCATCGCGATCTACCGCTCGCTGCTCGACGGCGGTGTGGTGGAGCAGCTGGACACCCCGGACGCGGAGGGCCGCACGATCCGGCTGACCGTCGACCTCCAGCAGGACTTCGCGCTCAACCAGCCGCTGTCGACGTTCGCGCTCGCCGCCTTCGACCTGCTGGACCCGGAGTCCCCCTCGTACGCCCTCGACATGGTGTCGGTCGTCGAGTCGACGCTCGACGACCCGCGTCAGATCCTCGCGGCGATGCAGAACAAGGCGCGCGGCGAGGCCGTCGGGCAGATGAAGCGTGACGGCGTCGAGTACGAGGAGCGGATGGAGCGGCTCCAGGAGATCTCGTACCCGAAGCCGCTGGAGGAGCTGCTCTGGCACGCGTACGACGTGTACCGGAAGTCGCACCCGTGGGTCGGCGACCACCCGGTGTCGCCGAAGTCGGTCATCCGTGACATGTACGAACGGGCCATGACCTTCACCGAGTTCACGTCCTGGTACGAGCTGGCGCGGACCGAGGGCATCGTGCTGCGCTACCTCGCGAGCGCGTACAAGGCGCTCGACCACACCATCCCGGACGATCTGAAGACCGAGGACCTGGAGGACCTGATCGCCTGGCTGGGCGAGATGGTGCGGCAGGTCGACTCCTCGCTGCTCGACGAGTGGGAGCAGCTGGCGAACCCCGAGGTCCAGACGGCCGAGGAGGCCCAGGAGAAGGCCGACCAGGTCAAGCCGGTCACGGCGAACGCCCGCGCCTTCCGGGTCCTCGTGCGCAACGCGATGTTCCGCCGGGTGGAGCTGGCGGCCCTGGACAACGTGGACGCGCTGGGTGAGCTGGACGCGGAGTCCGGCTGGGACGCGGACGCGTGGGGCGACGCGATGGACGCGTACTGGGACGAGTACGACGACCTGGGTACGGGGCCGGACGCGCGCGGCCCGAAGCTCCTCGCGATCGAGGAGGACGCGGCACACGGACTGTGGCGCGTCCGGCAGACCTTCGCCGACCCGAACGGCGACCATGACTGGGGCATCAGCGCGGAGGTGGATCTCGCGGCCTCCGACGAGGAGGGCCGGGCGATCGTGCGTGTGACGTCCGTCGGCCAGCTGTAAGGAGAAGTGACGGTGACCAATCCCGCCGAGAGGCTCGTCGATCTGCTCGATCTGGAGCGGATCGAGGTGAACATCTTCCGGGGGCGCAGCCCTCAGGAGTCCTTGCAACGGGTCTTCGGCGGGCAGGTCGCCGGGCAGGCCCTGGTGGCCGCCGGCCGCACCACGGACGGCGAGCGCCCGGTGCACTCGCTGCACGCCTACTTCCTGCGGCCGGGGCGGCCCGGGGTTCCGATCGTGTACGAGGTGGAGCGGGTCCGGGACGGGCGGTCGTTCACGACCCGCCGCGTCACGGCGGTCCAGGAGGGGCGGACGATCTTCAATCTGACGGCCTCCTTCCACCGGCCCGAGGAGGGTGCCTTCGAGCATCAGCTGCCGCCCCGGCACCTGACCGACCCGGACAGCCTGCCGAACCTCGCCGACGAGATCCGCGAGCACCTGGGCGCGCTGCCGGAGGCCCTGGAGCGGATGGCCCGCCGCCAGCCCTTCGACATCCGGTACGTGGACCGGCTGCGCTGGACGAAGGAGGAGGTCAAGGGCGCGGACCCGCGCTCCGCGGTGTGGATGCGGGCCGTGGGGCCGCTGGGCGACGACCCGCTGGTCCACACCTGCGCCCTGACGTACGCCTCGGACATGACGCTCCTGGACGCGGTCCGTATCCCGGTCGAGCCGCTCTGGGGACCTCGTGGCTTCGACATGGCCTCCCTGGACCACGCGATGTGGTTCCACCGGCCGTTCCGCGCCGACGAGTGGTTCCTGTACGACCAGGAATCGCCGATCGCGACCGGCGGCCGGGGGCTCGCCCGGGGCAGGATCTACGACCGCGAGGGCCGGCTCCTGGTCTCGGTGGTCCAGGAGGGCCTGTTCCGGCCGTACGTCCCCCGGGACGAGGAGCACGGCGCGACGTGACCGACGGCCCCGGGCGGCCGGTGGTCAACCGTCCGCCCGGGCGTTGCGGGGTCCCCGCCTTGGACACCGTGGCAGGGCACACCGGCGTTCGCGTCCACCATGATCGGATCTTCGCCCTGTTCCACGATTCGCCCGAGGAAAGCATGAACACCGTGTCGACCGGCATCACGATCCGCGCCGCCCGCGCCGAGGACTTCCCGCAGTGGCGGGCCCTCTACCAGGGTTACGCCGACTTCTACGAGGTCGAGCAGACCGAGGAAGCGGCCGAGCGCGTGTGGTCGTGGGTGAACGACCCCGGCCACGAGGTGAACGCCCTCGTCGCCGAGGACGGCGAGGGCCGGCTGATCGGCCTCGCCCACTACCGTCCCTTCTCCCGGCCGCTCTCGGCGACCACGGGCGGCTTCCTCGACGATCTGTTCGTCGCCCCGGACAGCCGCGGCTCCGGCGCGGCCGACCTGCTGCTCGGGGCCCTGCGCGAGATCGCCGCCGAGCGCGGCTGGAGCGTCGTCCGCTGGATCACCGCGGACGACAACCACCGGGCCCGCTCCAAGTACGACCAACTGGCGACCCGCACCATGTGGGTGACCTACGACATGGCGCCCGGCGCCTGACACGGTCCCTACGGGGCCTGGTCGAAGCCCGGGAGGCTGTCCTGTGCCACCTCGTGGCGGCGCGAGCGGATGTCGGGGCCGGGCGGGTGGAGCTTGGCGTCGCAGGTCGGTCCGAGGCCCGTGCGACGGGAGTCGGTGCCGGTCAGGGGCCGGCCGCAGAGGCGGCAGCACACCCGGGGAGGTCTTTCCTCCGGTGCGGAATCGATCGCGATGGCCAGTGGTTCGTCTCCCATGGGGAGATCAAACCCTATTTCCGACGAGGAGCAGTCCATGAGCCTGTACGACATCCCGCTGAAGACCCTGACCGGCGAGCCGGTCTCGCTGGCCGACTACCGGGACCGCGCGGTGCTGGTCGTGAACGTGGCCTCGAAGTGCGGTCTGACCCCGCAGTACGCGGGTCTGGAGCGGCTGCAGAAGGAGTACGGGGAGCGCGGCTTCACCGTGCTCGGTGTGCCCTGCAACCAGTTCGCGGGCCAGGAGCCCGGCAGCGCGGAGGAGATCCAGAGCTTCTGCTCGGCGACGTACGGGGTGTCGTTCCCGCTTCTGGAGAAGGCGGACGTGAACGGCGACGCCCGCCACCCGCTCTACTCGGAGCTGACGAAGGTCGCGGACGCCGAGGGCGAGGCCGGTGACATCCAGTGGAACTTCGAGAAGTTCCTGATCGGCCGGGACGGCCGGGTCACCCGCTTCCGTCCGCGCACCGAGCCGGAGGCCGCCGAGGTCGTCGCCGCGATCGAGTCGCAGCTCGTCTGACGCGGGAAACGGCCCGCCCCCGGACAACGGAATCCGGGGGCGGGCCGTCCGCGTCTCCGCAGGCCTCCCTAGACCGTCCTGGGGCGGAGTCGGCAGCGGGCCGGGCCCGCCGCCTGGAGGGTGATCGCGGGGGCCACGGGGACCTCGGCGTCGACGGCCTCGAAGCCGTACCGCTGGAGCATCATCGCGAGGGCGATCACGGACTCCAGCATCGAGAAGTGCTGGCCTATGCAGGCGCGCGGTCCGCCACCGAAGGGGAACCAGGCGTACCGGGGGCGTGCGGCCTCCGCCTCGGGGGTGAAGCGGTCGGGGTCGAAGCGCTCCGGGTCCTCCCAGTAGTCCGGGTGGCGGTGGGTGACCCAGGGGACGACGATGACGTCCGCGCCCGCCGGGACGGCGACGCCGTCGATCTCGGTGGCGGCGACGGCGCGGCGGCCGATGGCCGGAGCGGCCGGGAAGAGCCGCATGGACTCCTTGAGGACCTGTGTGACGTACGGCAGGGAGTCGAGGTCGGCGGCGCCGGGGGTGCGGCCGGCGAGTACCCGGTCGACCTCCTCGTGGGCGCGGCGCTGGGCCTCGGGGTGGCGGGCCAAGAGGTGGAGGGCGAAGCCGAGGGAGGTCGCGGTCGTCTCGTGCCCGGCGAGCAGGAAGACGAGGACCTGCTCGCGCAGTTCGGTCGCGTCGAAGCTGCCGTCCTCGGCGCTCTCGGCCTCGGCGAGGAGGGTGAGCAGGTCCTCCCCGTCGCCGGGGGCCCGCCCCGCGCCGCGGCGCTCGGCGATGATCCGGTCGCAGACCTCGTACAGCGCCCGGTGGACGGCGGCGGCCTTGCGGTTGCCGGGTGTGGGCCACCCGCGGGGCGTGTTGAGCGGGGAGTAGCCGCGGCGGAGCACATAGGCGCCGAGTTCGGGGAAGCAGCGTTCGACGACCTCGA
Organism: Streptomyces sp. NBC_00094; assembly: GCF_026343125.1. NCBI lineage: Bacteria > Bacillati > Actinomycetota > Actinomycetes > Kitasatosporales > Streptomycetaceae > Streptomyces > Streptomyces sp. NBC_00094. Next base: position 1,067,088 of record NZ_JAPEMB010000001.1, read on the forward strand.
CGGCCGTGTCGACGTCGGTGCCGAAGAGGATGCGGGCGACGGCGCGGAGCGCGAGCCGGGCCATCTGCTGGAGGACGTCGACGGTGTCGGTGGCCTCCTTCCGCCACTCCTCGGTGAGGGTGGTGACCTCGGCGGCGACCGCGGCGGCGTAGCCGTCGACGCGGCGCTTGGTGAAGAGCGGCTGGACGAGCCGGCGCTGGCGGAGGTAGTCCTCGTCCTGGCTGGTGAGCAGGCCGTTGCCGAAGGACTCGCGGATCTCCTGGTAGAAGGCGTTGTCCTTGCGGAAGTTGGCCGCTTCCCCGGCGAGCACCTGCTGGACGCCCTCGGCGGAGAAGACCCCGTAGACGGTGGCGCGGATGCCGGGCGGCCCGGCGGTGATCCGTACGACGTCGCCGTGGTCGCGCCGGGCGCGGAGGAAGGTGCCCAGCGAGTCGTTCTTGAGGTCGAACATGGAGCCGAGGAGCGGTAGTCCCGCGAGCTCCGGCGCCTCGGCGCTGGTGGTGCTGGCCATGATCGGTTCCCCCTTGGTCGTCACCGGCTGGGCGATTCTGCCCCAGGAAGTGACCCACGGGTAGCCCGGGCTGAACACCCGTCCGAATTCGGCTGGTTGGTTCGCCCCGGGCGGCTGTCAGTGCCGTCTGGGAGGCTCGCTCCATGGACCGACCCGAGCTCACGCTGCAGCTGACCATCGACTGCGCCGACCCCCGGCGCCTGGTGCCCTTCTGGCAGGAGGCCTTGCGGTACGTCCCCGATCCGCCGCCCGCGGGACACGCCACCTGGCGGGAGTACTGGCGGGCGATCGGCGTGCCCGAGGAGGAGCTGGGCGAGGGCGCCGGGGAGCTGCCCGAGTCCCTCGTGGACCCGAAGGGCGTGGGCCCCCGGGTCTGGTTCCAGCGGGTCCCGGAGCCGAAGACCGTCAAGAACCGCGTCCACCTCGACCTGAAGGTCGGCGGCGGCCGCGAGGTCCCGCTCGCGGTGCGCCGGGAGCGCGTGGACGGGGAGGTGGCCCGCCTGACGGCGATGGGCGCCACGATCCTGTACGCGATGGACGAGCCGGACGGCATGGACTACTACGCGGTGGTGCTCCAGGACCCGGAGGGCAACGAGTTCTGTCTGGTGTGAGCGGGACGGCCCGAAGCCGTCCCGCCGCCGCGTCGGCTACGTGCCGGCTACTTCGCGAGCGCGCGGCTGATGACCATGCGCTGGATCTCGCTCGTGCCCTCGAAGATGGTGTAGATGGCCGCGTCGCGGTGCATCCGCTCCACGGGGTACTCGCGGGTGTATCCGTTGCCGCCGAGGATCTGGATGGCCTGGCCGGTGACCTGCTTGGCGACCTCGCTCGCGTACAGCTTGGACATGGAGCCCTCGGCCGAGGTGAAGGGCTTGCCGGCGGTCGCCATCCAGGAGGCGCGCCAGACGAGGAGCCGGGCCGCGTCGATCTGGGTGCGCATGTCGGCGAGCTGGAAGGCGATGCCCTGGTTCTCGATGATCGGGCGGCCGAACTGGACGCGGGTCTTCGCGTAGTCGAGGGCGACCTCGTACGCGGCGCGGGCGGTGCCGACGGCCATGGCGCCGACCGCCGGGCGGGAGGCCTCGAAGGTGGCCATGGCGGCGTTCTTCACCCTCTCGCCGCCACCGGCCTTCGCCTTCTCGCGGGCCCGGGCGAGGCGCTCGTCGAGCTTGTCCTTGCCGCCGAGGAGGCAGTGGCCGGGGACGCGGACGTCCTCCAGGACGACCTCGGCGGTGTGGGAGGCGCGTATGCCGTGCTTCTGGAACTTCTGGCCCTGCGAGAGGCCGGGGGTGTTCGGCGGCACGATGAAGGAGGCGTGGCCCCGGGAGCCGAGTTCGGAGTCGACGACGGCGACGACGACGTGCACGTTGGCGATGCCGCCGTTCGTCGCCCAGGTCTTGGTGCCGTTGAGGACCCACTCGTCCTTGGCCTCGTCGTACACGGCCCGGGTGCGCATGGCGGCGACGTCCGAGCCGGCGTCGGGCTCGGAGGAGCAGAAGGCGGCGACCTTGACGTCGTTCGCGTCGCCGTACATCTGCGGGACCCAGGTGCCGATCTGCTCCTCGGTGCCGTTGGCGAGGACGCCGACGGCGGCGAGACCGGTACCGACGATGGAGAGCGCGATGCCGGCGTCGCCCCAGAAGAGCTCCTCCATGGTCATCGGGACGCCGAGGCCGGTCGGGTCGAAGAACTGCTGGGCGTAGAAGTCGAGGGAGTAGATGCCGAGCTTGGCGGCTTCCTGGATGATCGGCCAGGGAGTCTCCTCGCGCTCGTCCCATTCGGCCGCCGCGGGACGCATGACGTCGGCGGCGAAACCGTGCAACCAGTCGCGGACCTGCTTCTGGTCGTCGTTGAGCTCGAGCGTGAACTCGGCCATGGTTCCCTCCCAGCAGTATGTTACTTGCGGTAACACCAGTCTGTTACCGACGGGTACGGGCTGTCAACCTGCAGCGGAGCGGTTCGGGCCGCCCGGCACCGAGTGCCAGGCGGGTGTTACGTTGCGACAGCCTCACGGAATCGCACGGGCGGGGAGAAACGCTTATGGACATCACACACCGGACCACCGATCAGCAGAAGCCCGCGGAGCAGCGGCGCCGTGAACTGCTGGAGGCGGCGGACCGGGTGGTGCTCCGGGACGGGCCCAAGGCCTCCATGAACGCCATCGCGGCGGAGGCGGGCATCACCAAGCCGATCCTCTACCGGCACTTCGGCGACAAGGGCGGCCTCTACCGTGCCCTCGCCATCCGGCACACGGACGCGCTCCTCGCCGCGCTGCGGGCCGCGCTCGACGCGCCCTCCGACCGGCGCCGCCGCGTCGAGTCGACGCTCGACACCTACCTCGCCTCGATCGAGGCGATGCCCCAGGTCTACCGCTTCCTCATGCACCCGGCGGAGGAGTCGCACCAGTCCGAGCAGGGCTTCGACGTCGGCCGCCACTCGGCCCCGCTGCTGCGCCGCATGGGCGAGGAGCTCGGCCAGGTCATCGCCGAACGCGTCGACCTCGGACCCGGCGCCGAGGTCCAGGCCCGGATCTGGGGCCACGGCATCGTCGGCATGATGCACGCGGCCGGCGACTGGTGGCTCGGCGAGCGCCCCTGCTCCCGAGCCGAACTGGTCAGCAGCCTGGCCGACCTCCTCTGGGGCCGCCTGGCCATGGCCGACGACCTGCCCGGCGGGCCGGGCTTCTAGAAGCCCGGTTCGCCTCCGGGGCGCTCCAGCCGGACTCACGGCCCCGGGGCCGGCCGGTTCAGCGCGCGGCCTCCAGTACGGACGCGCCGCCGCCCCACGGCTGCTTGCGGATCGTGCGCAGCAGACGTGACTTGCGCCACCCCGTCACGTGGTCGGCGTAGACCCCGCCCTCCAGGTGGTCGGTCTCGTGCTGGAGGCAGCGGGCGAAGAAGCCCGTGCCCTCGATCCGTACCGGCGTGCCGTCCATCCGTACGCCCTCCACCACCGCACGGTCGAAGCGCGGCGTCGGCGCCTCCAGGCCCGGCAGCGAGAGACAGCCCTCCGGGCCCGGGATCACGTCGCCGTCCGCTTCCACCAACGTCGGGTTCACCACATGGCCCAGGTGGCGCGTGTCCTCGTCGTCGGGGCAGTCGTAGACGAAGACCCGCAGGCCCACACCCACCTGGTTCGCCGCCAGGCCCACGCCGTGCGCCGCGTACATCGTGGCGAACATGTCCTCGACGAGCCGGGCCAGTTCGGGGCCGAAGTCGGTGACGGGCGCGCAGGGGGTGTGCAGGACGGGGTCGCCGAGCAGAGTCATCGCTCGGACGAGGCCGGAACTGCCGGGGATGGGGCGGTTTCGCATGGCCGTAAGGGTACGGTCCGCTGTGACCAGGCTGTTTCGCGCACCTCTCGGCGGTGCCGCTGTTCGGGCTGCTGGCCGGATCTCGATAGGCTGAGCCCGGACCGACGCAAGGAGGAACAAGAACGATGTCAGGACACCCCGGTAATCCAGAGCCGCTTTCGCCGCGCGCCAAGCTGGCCGTGACGGCGGGCAAGGCCGCGGCCGCGGTGTCGCGTGCGGCCGGTCGCGGCAGCGGATCCGTGATCGGCGGCAAGGTGGCGCTGAAGCTCGACCCGGATCTCCTCGGGCGGCTCGCGCAGCACCTGGACGTCGTCCTGGTGTCGGCGACCAACGGCAAGACGACGACGACCCGGCTGATCGCCGAGGCGCTCCGCGCCGCCGGCCCCGTGGTCTCGAACGCCCTCGGCGCGAACATGCCGGCGGGCATCACGTCGGCGCTGGCCGGCGGCTCGGACTCCAAGTACGGCGTCATCGAGGTCGACGAGAAGTACCTCGCCGGCGTCGCCCGCGACACCACGCCCAAGGTGATCGCGCTGCTCAACCTCTCCCGCGACCAGCTCGACCGCGCCGCCGAGACCCGGATGCTCGCCGAGAAGTGGCGCGAGGGCCTCAACGGCACCAAGGCCGTGGTCATCGCCAACGCCGACGACCCGCTCATCGTGTGGGCCGCCTCCTCCTCCCCCAACGTGGTGTGGGTGGCCGCGGGCCAGGAGTGGAAGGACGACGCCTGGTCGTGCCCCGCCTGCGGCGGTGTGATGCAGCGCCCGGGCGACGACTGGTTCTGCGGCGAGTGCGGCTTCCGCCGCCCCGCGCCGAGCTGGGCGCTCAGCGGCGACCACGTGCTCGACCCGCACGGTTCGGCCTGGCCGATCCGCCTCCAGCTGCCCGGCCGCGCCAACAAGGCGAACGCCGCCACCTCCGCCGCGGTCGCCGCGGTCTTCGGGGTGCCGCCGCAGGTGGCCCTGGAGCGCATGTACCAGGTGCAGGCCGTGGCCGGACGCTACGACGTCGTCTCGTTCCAGGGCCGCGACCTGCGTCTGCTGCTCGCGAAGAACCCGGCCGGCTGGCTGGAGACGTTCTCCCTCATCGACGCGCCGCCGACCCCGGTGATCCTCTCCGTCAACGCGCGCGGCGCCGACGGCACGGACACCTCCTGGCTGTGGGACGTGGACTACGGGCGGCTCGCCGGCCACCCGATCATGGTGATCGGCGACCGGAAGCTGGACCTGGCGGTCCGCCTGGAGGTCGCGGGCGTGGACTTCCGCGTGTGCGAGACGCTCGACGAGGCCGTCACGATGGCCCCGCCCGGGCAGATCGAGCTGATCGCCAACTACACCGCCTTCCAGGACGTCCGCCGCCGCGTCGGCAACTGACCCGTAGAGGACTTGCAGCATGAGTGACAGCAGCCTGCGCCTGGTCTGGGTCTACCCGGACCTGCTCAGCACCTACGGCGACCAGGGCAACGTCCTCGTCGTCCAGCGCCGCGCCGAGCAGCGCGGCCTCCACGTCGAGCGCGTCGACGTCCGCAGCGACCAGCCGGTGCCGACCTCCGGCGACATCTACCTGATCGGCGGCGGTGAGGACCGTCCGCAGCGGCTCGCTGCCGAGCGGCTGCGGCGCGACGGCGGCCTCAGCCGGGCCGCGTCCAACGGCGCGATCATCTTCTCGGTCTGCGCCGGCTACCAGATCCTGGGCCACGAGTTCATCAACGACCTCGGTGAGCGCGAGGCCGGTCTCGGTCTGATCGACGTGATCTCGACCCGTGGCGAGGGCGAGCGGTGCGTCGGCGACGTCCTCGCGGACATCGACCCGCGGCTCGGCCTGCCCCAGCTGACCGGGTTCGAGAACCACCAGGGCATCACCCATCTCGGCCCGACGGCCCGGCCGTTCGCCCGGACCGTCTTCGGCAACGGCAACGGGACCGGCGACGGCACCGAGGGCGCGTACAACGACACCGTCTTCGGTACGTACATGCACGGACCCGTCATGGCCCGGAACCCGCAGATCGCGGACCTGCTCCTGAAGCTGGCCCTCGACGTGAACGCGCTGCCGCCGACCGACGACCGGTGGTACGAGGCGCTGCGCGCCGAGCGCATCGCGGCGGCCACGCAGCCCGCCTGATCCCCGCTCACGGGCTCGTACGAACGTACGGTGTCCACTGTGCGGACATCCGTTTCGGCCCCGCCACCCTGCACCGATAGGGTGGCGGGGATCCAGCCGGACGACGTGGTCCGGGAGTCGGCCCACGTTGCAAAGGTTTTTGGGCTATGCGCATTGGTGTGCTCACCTCCGGCGGAGACTGCCCCGGTCTGAATGCCGTCATCCGTTCCGTCGTGCACCGCGCCGTCGTCGACCACGGTGACGAGGTCATCGGCTTCCACGACGGTTGGAAGGGCTTGCTGGAATGTGACTACCGCAAGCTCGACCTCGACGCGGTGGGCGGCATACTCGCCCGCGGCGGCACCATCCTCGGCTCCTCGCGGGTCCAGCCCGCGCACCTGGTCGGCGGCGTCGAGCGCGCCCGCGGCCACGTCGCCGACCTCGGCCTCGACGCCATCATCCCGATCGGCGGAGAGGGCACGCTGAAGGCGGCGAACCTGCTCTCCGAGGCGGGCCTGCCCATCGTCGGGGTCCCGAAGACCATCGACAACGACATCGCCTCCACCGACGTCACCTTCGGCTTCGACACGGCCGTCACCGTGGCCACCGAGGCCCTCGACCGGCTGAAGACGACCGCCGAGTCCCACCAGCGGGTCCTCGTCGTCGAGGTCATGGGCCGGCACACCGGCTGGATCGCGCTCCACTCCGGCATGGCCGCCGGCGCTCACGCCGTGGTCGTCCCGGAGCGCCCCTTCGACATCGACGAGCTGACCGCCCGGGTCGGGGCGCGGTTCGAGGCCGGCAAGCGCTTCGCGATCGTCGTCGTCGCCGAGGGCGCGAAGCCGCGTGAGGGCTCGATGGACTTCAAGACCGCGGGCACCGACATCTACGGCCACGAGCGGTTCACCGGCATCGCCAACCAGCTCTCCGTCGAGCTGGAGCAGCGCCTCGGCAAGGAGGCCCGCCCGGTCATCCTCGGCCACGTCCAGCGCGGCGGTACCCCCACGGCGTACGACCGCGTCCTCGCGACCCGCTTCGGCTGGCACGCGGTGGAGGCGGCGCACCGCGGCGAGTTCGGCATGCTGACCGCGCTGCGCGGCACGGACATCGTCATGGTGCCGCTGGCGCAGGCCGTCGAGTCGCTCAAGACGGTCCCGGAGGACCGCTACGCCGAGGCGGAGTGCGTGCTCTGAGCGGCGCCATGAGGTGACGTCGTGAAGTGAGAACCGCCCCCGGTCGCAGTCGCGGCCGGGGGCGGTTCTAGTCTGGTGCGGACAACAAGCGCGAATCGGGCTCCAGGAGTACTAGATGGATCACAGCGGGCACGGCATGACCACGGATCTGCCGCCGTTCACGCTGGGGCGGGGCCTGGAGTTCTCTCCCGACCTCTTCTTCCTGATCGGCTGCCTCGCGGGGCTCGGTCTGTACGGCTGGGGTGTGGCGCGGCTGCGCCGGCGCGGTGACGCGTGGCCTGTGAGCCGGACGGTGTTCTTCACCATCGGCGTGCTGACCATCGCCCTGGTGATGTGCACCAAGCTCAACGACTACGGCATGGTCATGTTCAGCGTGCACATGGTGCAGCACATGGTGATCTCCATGCTGTCGCCGATCCTGCTGCTGCTCGGCGCGCCGGTGACGCTGGCGCTGCGGGCGCTCCCGGTGGCCGGCCGGGGGTCGACGGGGCCGCGTGAGCTGCTTCTGAAGCTGCTGCACAGCCGGTACATGAAGGTGATCACGCACCCCGGTTTCACGATCCCGATGTTCATCGCGAGCCTGTACGCGCTGTACTTCACGCCGCTGTTCGACTTCCTGATGGGGTCGAAGCCGGGGCACATCGGGATGATGGTGCACTTCCTGATGGTCGGTGTGGTCTTCTTCTGGCCGATCATGGGCGTGGACCCGGGCCCGCACCGGCCGGGTTACGTGATGCGGATGCTGGAGCTGTTCGCGGGGATGCCGTTCCACGCGTTCTTCGGCATCGCGCTGATGATGGCCAGCGAGCCGATGGTCAAGGCGTACCAGAACCCGCCGGCCTCCCTGGGGATCGACGCCCTCGCCGACCAGAACGCGGCGGGAGGCATCGCCTGGGCGTTCAGCGAGATCCCGTCGGTGCTCGTGCTGATCGCGCTGGTCTTCCAGTGGTACCGCTCCGAGCAGCGGCAGGCCGTCCGCCTGGACCGGGCAGCCGACCGGAACGGGGACAAGGAGCTGGAGGCGTACAACGCGTACCTGGCCTCGCTCCGGACCCGGAGCCAGTGAACGGCCCGATGAACGGCCCGATGAACGGCCCGGTGCACATCCTGGTGAACGGCCCTGTGCACGGACCCGTGGTCGACCGGGTGACCGCTCCGGCGCACGCCGGAGCGTCCGGGGAGTAGCGCGTGCCCCCCTCCCGGGGTCACGATGGGCTGGACAGCTTCCGCGGCCCCGGTCGGCAGGAGGGTGGAATGATGTCCGGTTCCACGAAGACGATGGCGGCGCTCACGGGCGCGGCTCTGGTGCTGACGACGACCTACACGGTGGCGCTCGGCAGCAGTGGCTGGCTCTGGTTCGGCCTGGTGGTGCTGATCGTGGCGACGATCGGGATGGCGGCGGCCGACAGCGCGGCCCCGGCCGCGCCGCGCACACGGCGCCCGCCGGACGGCCGGCCCGGTACGACGCAGCCCTGAACCGCGGCCCCGCCGTTCCCTGGTGTATCCGGGTCGTCCTCGCCTCGCGCGCTACCCGCGCGGGGCGAGGACGACCCAGGTCTGCCCCGGGGCGAAGGCGAGGGGCTTGCCGTCCGGGGTGGTGAAGGTGGTGCCCGAGGCCGTCGAGGGCCGTGACCAGCGAGCCTCGTACGACCGGCCGTCGCGGAGCACGAGCGCGCTGCCGCTGCCCGTGGTCTCGGTGTACGGGGAGACCGAGCCGTACCGGTCCTGGAAGTCGGACGGCCGGATGGTGACGCGCTGGACGACGACCGTCTCGGGGGTGAGCGGTCCGGTGTCGGTGGCGCGGGCCTCGCGGCCGTCCATCGCCACCCGCCAGGCGCTGTCGGCCGCGGACCAGGTGAAGGTGTAGCGAGCCGCCGGGAAACGGACGGTCGAGGAGTCGACCGGGGTGCCGCCGACCGGGGCGGCCCCGAAGCGGAAGCCGACGTCCCGGGCGTTCTCGGCCCCCGGGTCGGTGGCGAGGGCGCGCGCGGGGCGCAGGTAGAGGTTGTGCGGGGCGGCCCGGTCCGGAGAGCGCCGGAAGACCTCCGGGGCGGTGGTCTCGGTGACGAGGTGCAGCGGTGCGGCCTCCAGCAGGGGGGTCAGGGCGGTCTGGGCCCCCGAGTAGCCCAGTACGGGCCGGCCGAAGGCGGCGAGGAGGGCGATGTCGGACTCGCGGGCGCTGCGGACGGGGCCGGTGAGTTCGGGGAGGCGGGAGGAGTAGACGGCCAGGAGCCGGGTGACCCCGCCCTCGACCTGTTCGACGTAGACGAGGTCGGCCTCGCCGAGGCCGGTGTGGGGCCGGGCCGCCGCCACGTTGTCGATCTTGACCGCGAGCACCGGGGCAGGTCGCGCGGGGAGTCCGGTGAACGGTGACCGGCCGGTGGGCGCGGGGGCCGAGGTGGCGGGCGAGGCGGTGGGCGTCGGCGTGGGGGCCGGGTCCTTCGGGCCCTGTCCCGAGCAGCCGTACAGACCGGCCGCCGTCAGCGCGCAGAGCAGCGCGGTGAGGACGCGGCCGGGGCGCCCGAGGGGTGTCCTGTCTCCGCGCTCGCCTGTCATGGTGACGCTCCCCCACCAGTGGACCACGGGCCCTGGTGGGGATACAACGGGCGTGACGGACAGACGAACGGGGGCCGCGGGTGTTCTACCACCTGATGAAGTACGTACTGCTCGGTCCGCTCCTCAGGCTGCTCTTCCGGCCGCGGATCGAGGGGCTCGAACACGTCCCGGAGGAGGGCGCGGCGATCGTCGCGGGCAATCACCTCTCCTTCTCCGACCATTTCCTGATGCCGGTCGTGCTCGACCGGCGGATCACCTTCCTCGCGAAGCAGGAGTACTTCACGGGGCCGGGGATCAAGGGGCGGCTGACGGCCGCCTTCTTCCGGGCCGCCGGTCAGATCCCGGTGGACCGGTCCGGTAAGGAGGCAGGGCAGGCGGCGATCCGTGAGGGGCTCGGCGTCCTGGACAAGGGCGAGCTGCTCGGCATCTATCCCGAGGGGACCCGTTCGCACGACGGACGGCTCTACAAGGGCAAGGTGGGGGTGGCGGTGATGGCGCTGACCGCCGGGGTGCCGGTGGTGCCGTGCGCGATGGTCGGCACCTTCGAGATCCAGCCGCCGGGGAAGGTCGTGCCGCGGATCCGCCGGGTCACGATCCGCTTCGGGGCGCCGCTGGACTTCTCCCGCTTCGCGGGGTCGGCGGGCGAGCGGGCCGTGGTCCGCGCGGTGACCGACGAGATCATGTACGAGATCCTGCGGCTGTCCGGGCAGGAGTACGTGGACGCGTACGCGGCGGTGGTGAAGGCGGCGGAGGCGGGGAACGACGTACCCGCGCGAAAGTTCCGCCGCCGGGAACGCTGACGGCGGATCCGCGCACGGCGCAATCCTTTGGACCGGTGCTCCCGGCCCCCGTAGCGTCGTGATCATGACCAAGGGAAACGCGTTCGTACTGGGTGGGTCGGGACAGGTGGGGCGGGCGGCCGTGCGGGCCCTCGTCGCGGACGGCTGGGAGGTGACGGCCGCCTCGCGGGGCGGCGTCAGGGACGAGAGGTGGCCGGACGAGGTCCGCTCGGTGCGGCTCGACCGGACCGAGGAGGGGGCGCTCGCGGCGGGGCTGGGCGACGGCTGTGACGTGCTCGTCGACATCGTCGCGTACGACGGTGCGCACGGCAGGCAGCTGACCGGTCTCGCCGACCGGATCGGTTCGGCGGTGGTGGTGTCGAGCGGCGCCGTCTACGAGGACGCGCAGGGCCGCAGCTTCGACACCCAGGACCGGCCGGACGGCTTCCCCGCCTTCCCGGTGCCCACCCCGGAGGAGTGGCCGACGGTCGCGCCCGGCGACACGACGTACAGCACGCGGAAGATCGCCCTGGAGCGGGAGTTGCTGGCGGCGGGCGACGCGCTGCCGACGACGCTGCTGCGGGCGGGCGCGATCCACGGGCCGTACAGCCCGGGTCCGCGCGAGCTGTGGTTCGTCAAGCGGGCGCTCGACGGGCGGCCGGTGCGCGTCCTCGCGTACGGCGGCACCTCGCGGTTCCACCCGGTCCACGTGGACAACCTCGCGGAGCTCGTCCGGCTCGCGGCGGCGAAGCCGGGCAGCCGGGTGCTCAACGGCGGCGACCCCGAGGCGCCGACGGTGGCCGAGATCGGGGCGGCGATCGACGCGGTCATGGGGGTGACGAGCGAGACGGTACTGATGGACGGGGAGCCGGACGGCACGGTGGGGTCCACTCCGTGGACCGCGCCGCATCCCGTCGTCTACGACATGACGGCGGCCGAGCGGGAGCTGGGGTACCGGCCGGTGGTGTCGTACGCCGAGACGCTGCCGGAGACGGTGGAGTGGCTGACGGGGCACCTGGGCGACCGGGAGTGGCGGGAGGCCTTCACGGGGCTCGCGAAGTACGGCGTGGACCTCTTCGACTACGCGGCGGAGGACGCCTGGCTGGCGTCCCGGGGCTGACCCGGACGCGGGAAGAGGAGCGGTCGTCGGACGACCGCCCCTCTCCTCAGCGCTCTGCGGCGGCCGTTACGGCTTCGGCGCGGCGTGCGGGGCGCACGTCTGGTCCGTGGCGTCCAGCTGCCCGGTCAGCAGGTAGGCCTCGACCTTCGTGTTGAGGCACGGGTTGACCAGGTTGGTGATGCCGTGCGAGCCGGCGTCCTTCTCCGTGATCAGGCGCGAGCCCTTGAAGCGCTTGTGCAGCTCGACCGCGCCGGCGTACGGCGTGGCGGCGTCGCGCTCGGACTGGGTGATGAGCACCGGCGGCAGGCCCTTGCCGGTCTTCACCTGGGTCGGGCGCTGGCGCGGGGCGGACCAGGTGGCGCAGGGCAGGTTCATCCACGCGTTGGCCCAGGTCATGAACGGGTACTGCTCGTGGAGGCGGGTGTTGTCCCGGTCCCACTTCTTCCAGCTCGTCGGCCAGGGGGCGTCCGCGCACTCGACCGCGGTGTAGACGGCGTTGCCGTTCTCCGAGGCGGCGTTGCCGACGGTGTCGGTGGGGTCGGAGGCGGCCGACTCGATCAGCGGCTGCGGGTCACCCGCGGCGTAGGCGCTCCAGGCCTCCGCGACCGGGGCCCACATGGAGTCGTAGTACGGGGCGTTCTGGAAGAAGCCGATGAGCTCGGCCGGGCCGACCTTGCCGCCGAGGGGCTCCTTCTTGGCGGCGGCGCGCAGGGTCTCCCACTGCTGCCGGACCTCCTCGTAGGTGTCGCCGAGGTGGTAGGCGGCGTCGTTCTGGGCGACCCAGGTCATCCAGTCCTTGAGGCGGCCCTCGAAGGCGATGTCCTGGTCGAGGTTGACCTCGTACCAGATCTTGCGCGTCGACGGGTTCACGACGCTGTCGAGGACCATGCGGCGGACGTGGGTCGGGAAGAGCGTGCCGTAGACCGCGCCGAGGTAGGTGCCGTAGGAGACGCCGACGAAGTTGAGCTTCTTCTCGCCGAGGGCGGCCCGGACGACGTCGAGGTCACGCGCGGTGTTGGGCGTGTTCATGAAGGGCAGCATGTCGCCGCTCTTCTCGGCGCAGCCCTCGGCGTACTCGGCGGCGAGCTTGCGCTGGGCGAGCTTGTCGGCCTCGGTGTCGGGGACCGGGTCGGCCTTGGGTCCCTTGACGAACTCGGCCGGGTCGACGCAGGAGATGGGGGCGGACTTGCCGACGCCGCGGGGGTCGAAGCCCACGAAGTCGTAGGCCTTGGCGGTGTTCGCCCAGATCGCGTTCTTGGTGGTGACGCGGCGCGGGAAGCGGAGGCCGGAGCCGCCGGGGCCGCCCGGGTTGTAGAGCAGGGCGCCCTGGCGCTCGGCGGGGGTGCCGGTGGCCTTGATGCGGTCGACCGCGATCTTGATCTTCTTGCCGTCGGGCTTGGCGTAGTCGACCGGGACGGTGACCCAGCCGCACTGGATCGGCTTCTCCAGGCCCCACTCGGCAGCACAGTCCTGCCAGTCGATGCCCGTCTGGGCGGCCCGCGCGGCGGCGACGGCGACACCGATGGCCTCCGCGTCGCGCAGGTGGCGGTCGCTGTCCGCGTTCGCCGCCGGGGCGGTGAGCGCGCCCACGACGAGCGTGCCCGCTATCAGAGTGCCTGCCGAGCCGAGCACTGCCGTACGTCGCACGTGTTCTCCCCCTGGATGGGCGCCGCCCCCGTGGCGGCGCCGGTGTGTTGGGTTGTCCGGGGGATCCTTTCGTCCCTGGGGCTCACGAGGTAAGGGCGTACATGCGTTTCTTTACCGAACCAATAACCGGAGAGGGGTGTACCGCTGAGCGGTGACCTCCCGGACCCGCGTCACCGCGGGGCGAGTTCGGCCAGAGCCGCGTCGAGCAGCCGGCGCAGCGCGAGGGCGTCGGGGGCGACGGCGGTGACGAGGGCGGCGGGGCCGGCGAGCGGGGCGATGACGGCCCCTTCGCCGAGAAGTCGGGATTCCACCGGTTTGTCAGTGAAGTCGGGGTCGACGACGAGGAGTTGTCCGGTGGCCCGGTGGCCGCCGAGGACCGCGCCGCCGTCCCAGCCGTCGGGGGCGCCCGGTCCGTACGCCAGCTCCTGGTCGAGCAGGGGGCGCCCGGCGCGGCGGACGGTGAGGCGGGTGGCGAGGGTGCCGGGCGGTTCGCCGTGCCGGCCCAGGATCTGTTCCTCACGGAGGACGAGCCGTGCCGTGGCGGCGAGTTCGACGGTGGTGCGCATCCGCAGGTCCGATCCGTGCGCGGAGACGAGCTGTTCGGGGAGCCAGCGGAGCGCGCCCCCCTCCCCCACGGTGATCCGGACGTCGTACGTGGCGGGTTCCGGGCTCCGGCCCGGCAGGGCGATCGTGGCGGCGGCGGCGTCGACCAGGAGCCGGGCCCCGTCCCGTACCTCGGTCTCGATCGCGAGCCGGTCACCGCCGAGCGGGGCGCTCATCGCCCCGACGACGGTGACCCGGGTCCAGCCGCCGGTGGCCCTGGTACGGCGCAGGGCGAGAGGGCCGTCGCTCTCCAGGAGCGGCAGCCCGCCGTCGGCCGCGGCGGCGATCCGTGCGGTGGCGCGCAGACTCACGCGGCCCGTTCCCCGGGCGCGGTCCAGGCGGCGAGCTGGGCGCGGACCCAGTCGGCGACGGGCGCCACGCCGTCCTCGGCGCGCAGCGAGGTGAAGGCGACGGGCAGCTCGCCGCGCTGCTCCTCGGCGTCGCGGGCCATCCGCCCGAGGTCGGAGCCCACGTACGGGGCGAGGTCGGTCTTGTTGACGACGAGGAGGTCGGCGGTGGTGACGCCGGGGCCGCCCTTGCGGGGGATGTCGTCGCCGCCGGCGACGTCGATGACGAAGATCTGGGCGTCGACGAGCCCCTTGGAGAAGGTGGCGGTCAGGTTGTCGCCACCGGACTCGACCAGGATGAGGTCGAGCGGTCCGACGGTCTCCTCCAGCTCCTCGACGGCTTCGAGGTTGGCGGAGATGTCGTCGCGGATGGCGGTGTGCGGGCAGGCGCCGGTCTCCACGGCCTGGATGCGTTCGGGCGGCAGGACGGCGTTGCGGAGGAGGAACTCGGCGTCCTCGCGGGTGTAGATGTCGTTGGTGACGACGGCGAGGGAGAGGGTGTCCCGCAGGACCCGGCAGAGGGCGGCGACGGTGGCGGTCTTGCCGGAGCCGACGGGGCCGCCGAGGCCGATGCGCAGGGCGCGGCGGGTGCCGTCGGGGCGGTGGGCGTCGGCGGAGACGGCTCCGTGGTGGGGGTGACCGTGGTCGAGGTGCATGGGGCGGCTCCCGTGGGTCGTGGGTGGGATGAGCTGGCGTCCCGGTGTCCGGGCGGCGTTTCAGGAGGCGAAGAGGCGGACGGGCCAGTTCGCGTGCTGTTCGGCGGTGAGGTCGAGCAGGGGCGCGGAGGCGGCCGGGAGGGCGTCGACGCCCTGCCGTGCGGCGGCCGCCGCGCGCTGGGCGACCCGGTCCATCTCGGGCGCGAGGCGGGCGAGGACGGCGGTCGCCCGGTAGGGGTCGAGGCCGAGGAGACGGACGACCGCGGTGGCGGGGCCGCCGACCGTCTCGTACGCGACGCAGTGGGCGGCGTCCTCGGGGCCGAGTCCGGCGGCCCGGGCCGTGGCGCCGAGGACGACGGGCTGGTGGGCGCCGCGCGGGAAGGCGGCCGCGAGGGCGTCGAGTTCGGGGCTCGGCCAGGTGGCGCGGGCGGCCCGCATCAGCTGGCGGCCGAGCCTGCGGGCGGCGGTGCGCAGGGCGGGTGAGGGCGTACGGGCGTCGGCGGCGGCGTCGAGGTCGTACGGGTCGAGTCCGTGGGCGGCGGCCGCGGCCAGAGCTGCCGAGGTGAGGCCGGTGGTGTGGAGTCGGCCGCGGCAGAAGGCCTCCAGATCGTCGGCGTCCTTGATCCGGCCGGCCTTGACCGCCGCCTCGGCGCCGCCGGAGTGGGCGTGCCCGCCGGCGGGGAAGCGCCCGTCGGCGAGCACGAGAAGTGCGGAGCGTGTCATCGCCGGGCCCTCAGAAGAGGAAGTAACGCTGGGCCATGGGCAGTTCGACCGCGGGCGCGGGCTCGACCGTCTCGCCGTCGATGGTCACCGAGAAGGTGTCGGCGTCGACCTCGACCCGGGGCAGGGCGTCGTTCTCCCGCATGTCGGCCTTGGTGACCCGCCGGGTGTCCCCGATGGCGGTGAACTCCTTGTGGACGCCGAGCCTTCGGGGTAGGTCGTCCTCGATCGCCGCCCTGGACACGAAGTTGACGGAGCCGGCGGCGGCCGCCTTGCCGAGGGCGCCGAACATCGGGCGGGGCATGACGGGTTGCGGGGTGGGGATGGAGGCGTTGGCGTCGCCCATCTGCGCGTACGCGATCTGACCGCCCTTGACGACGGTGAGCGGCTTCACGCCGAAGAAAGCGGGGTCCCAGAGCACGAGGTCGGCCAGCTTGCCGGTCTCGACCGAGCCGATCAGGTGGTCCATGCCCTGGGCGACGGCCGGGTTGATCGTGTACTTGGCGACGTAGCGGCGGGCCCGGTGGTTGTCGGCGCGGCCGTCGCCGGGAAGGGCGCCGCGCCGCTTCTTCATGACGTGGGCGGTCTGCCAGGTCCGCATGATCACCTCGCCGACGCGGCCCATGGCCTGGGCGTCGGAGGAGATGATCGAGATGGCGCCCAGGTCGTGGAGGACGTCCTCGGCGGCGATCGTGGAGGGCCGGATGCGGGACTCCGCGAAGGCGAGGTCCTCGGGCACGGCCGGGTTGAGGTGGTGGCAGACCATCAGCATGTCGAGGTGTTCCTCGATGGTGTTGACGGTGTGTGGGCGGGTCGGGTTGGTCGAACTGGGCAGGATGTACGGCTCGGAGACGACCGTGATGATGTCGGGGGCGTGCCCGCCGCCGGCGCCCTCCGTGTGGTACGCGTGGACGGTCCGCCCCGCGATGGCGGCGAGGGTGTCGCCGACGAAGCCCGCCTCGTTCAAGGTGTCGGTGTGGAGGGCGAGTTGGGCGCCCGTCTCCTCACAGACGCCGAGGCAGGCGTCGATGACGGCGGGGGTCGCGCCCCAGTCCTCGTGGATCTTGAACCCGAGGGCGCCGCCCCGGAGCTGGGAGTACATGGCCTCCCGCGACATGGTGTTGCCCTTGCCGAGCAGACCGATGTTGACGGGAAAGGTGTCCAGGGCCTCGAACATCCGGGCCAGATGCCAGGGGCCGGGCGTGATGGTGGTCGCCTTGGTGCCCTCGGCCGGTCCGGTGCCGCCGCCCACGAGCGTGGTGACGCCGGTGGCGAGCGCCTGCTCGACGACGGTCGGGGAGATGAAGTGGACATGGGCGTCGACGGCGCCGGCGGTGACGATCTTGCCGTTGCCGACGATCACCTCGGTCTCGGGGCCGATCACGAGGTCGGGGTGGACGCCGTCCATGGTGTCGGGGTTGCCGGCCTTGCCGATGCCGGTGATCCGGCCGTCACGGATGCCGATGTCGGCCTTGACGACGCCCCAGTGGTCGAGGATCACGGCTCCGGTGATCACGGTGTCGGGGGCGCCCTCGGCGCGGGTGGTGCGGGCCTGCCCCATGGACTCGCGGACGACCTTGCCGCCGCCGAACACGGCCTCCTCGCCGGCTCGGCCGGGCCCGCCGCAGCGGTCCTCCTCGATCTCGACGAGGAGGTCGGTGTCGGCGAGCCGGATGCGGTCGCCGGTGGTGGGGCCGAACAGATCGGCGTAGACGGCGCGGTGCAGGTCAGGCACGAGGGCCTCCGTTCGGGCCGGTGACCCCGGCTTCGGCATCGGCATCGGCATCGGCTGTCTCGTCCAGCGGGCCGGCGGTCTCGCCGCGCAGCCCCGGGACGATCCGGCGGCCGGCGATCGGGACGAGTTCGACCTCGACGGGGATGCCGGGTTCGAAGCGGACGGCGGTTCCGGCGGCGATGTGGAGGCGGTGCCCGCGCGCGGCGGCGCGGTCGAACTCCAGGCCGGGGTTGACCTCGGCGAAGTGGTAGTGGGAGCCGACCTGCACGGGGCGGTCGGCGGCGTTGAGAACGGTCACGCGGGTGACGGGGCGCCCCTCGTTGAGGGTCACGGGGTCCTCCGCGTACAGGATCTCTCCGGGGATCATCGGCGCGCCCCGCTCAGACGATCGGGTCGTGGACGGTGACGAGCTTGGTGCCGTCCGGGAAGGTGGCCTCGACCTGGACGTCGTGGATCATCTCGGGGATGCCGTCCATGACCTCGTCACGGGTGAGCACCTTGCGCCCGGAGGCCATCAGCTCCGCGACGGTGCGGCCGTCCCTGGCGCCTTCCAGGATGTGGGAGGTGAGCAGGGCGACGGCCTCGGGGTGGTTGAGCCGCACACCCCGCGCCCGGCGCTTCTCGGCCACGTCGGCCGCGACATGAATGAGCAGGCGTTCCTGTTCGTGCGGGCTCAGTTGCACTCTTCCACCTCACAGTCGTCGACCGGGACGGCACCCGGACAGCTGCGGACCCTACCCAGCGTCAACGCCGTGTTGAGCTGCGGAGAAGCGGTACGCGGCCGGACATTGCACGTTAGGGCGGAAGTTTTTCCGGCTCGTTAACTCCGGCTTTGCGTTTCCATGATCATCCGATCGCCGGGAGCTGCCGGGCACTCGCCAGGAGGCGCCGGGGTCGCGGTGATGGGCGGCGATGCCGAAGCGGCGTTGTCGGCCCGCGGCGAAGTCGATCGGGCGCAGCGCGGAGACCGGGCCGACCGCCCGCTCACCGCCGTATACGACGCGGTCGACCAGGTCGGCGAGCCACGGCACGATGCGGACGCTCTCCTGCGACATGGAGACCACCCGCCTCGGCCAGGCCGCCTCGATCGAAGATCAGTCCATCCAGAGATACGCATACCTATGGGGCGTTGCGTGCGGCTCAGGCGCTGGTGGGACGGGTCGAGGCGCCCCGCGAGGCCCTGACGCTCATGCATATACGGGGCGAGAACGAGGTGCGCGCGGGCACATTGGCGTGCGCCTCAAGGGTGTTGGACGGGGAGCACCGGACGGACCGGTTCACCGCCCCCCGGAGTCGGGCGAGTTGACATTCACGCGTGTCGTGTCGAGGGCCGGTCGGCCGACACGCGTCGCAGAATCCCTCCCCCGTTCGGCGTAGTCGACGAGTCGACACAGGAAGCGGGCGAGTTGCGCAACAGGTGTACGCATTTGGCGGAATCGAACGTTCCATCGCTGGTACGCGGCTCGTAGGCCAAACCTCCAAAGATCACAAAGGCTTCTTGTCCACCCGAATGGATCAGTCGTGAGGAGCCTCACATATCGCCGTTTCAGCTCGGTTTTCACCCATGTCGTGGGTCAAGATCCGTGACGACGACAAGCCCCCGCCGCCGCGGCGGGGCGGTCCGGGCGGACGCCGAGTCCTGCCGCTGTCCCGGACGTCTGGTCGACAGGAGTGGATCGGCAGGAGTGGAGGACCCAATCAGTACGGGACGTTCGCGCTGTTTTCGCAGCGGGGCCGTTCCTTGGGGTGAAGCCGCAGCCGCGGCCGGGCATCTTCGCCTGCCCGAACCCGACAGGTCATCCTTCTCAGGCGGCTGACGAAGGGTTGCGCATGACCGCGCAGATGCATGTCCCGTCCCTGCTGTCCCGGGCCGGAGCCGTCTCGGCTCTCACCCTCGCCGCCGTCGGCGGCACGTTGTTCGCACCAGGTGCGGCACCGGAGGCCCAGGCGGCGACGGCCTACGCGAACAAGGCATTGAACGTCGCCGCCGCCAAGAAGGGATCGCCTTACCGGTACGGAGCCACCGGACCGACACGGTTCGACTGCTCCGGCCTGACGCTCTACGCGTACAAGAAGGCGGGCAAGTCGCTGCCCCGCACAGCGCAGCAGCAGTACAACAAGACCCGGCACATCTCCGCCTCCAGCCGGCAGAAGGGGGACCTGGTCTTCTTCCACTCGGGCGGACGTGTCTACCACGTCGGCATCTACGCCGGCAGCGGCAAGATCTGGCACTCGCCCAAGACGGGCTCGTGGGTGAAGCTCGACAGAATCTGGTCGTCGAAGGTCTACTACGGCCGCGTCCGGTGACGGACCCCGGGCGCTGACCCCTGGTGAGTGAAGGGTGCGGTGGCGCCGCCGCACCTCTCACGGCCGGGACAGGCCCCCAAGCGCATCACAGCCCTCCGCGACACGCTTCAGAGGAGCTGCACGCCGGCCGAGCCGGCCCGGACGACGGCGGCCGTCCACGGGATCGTGATCCAGACCGTCTTGCCGCCCTCCTCGGTCGGGGTGACCGAGAGACGGCCGCCGGCCTCCGCCGCCAGGACCCGGATGATGACCATGCCGCGGCCGTTGTCCTGCTGGACCGCCGCCGGGAGACGGCGGGGCCAGCGGGGATGGCTGTCGGTCACACCGATGTGCAGCCGTTCCTCCCGCTCCAGCCGGAGGTCGACCGTGAAGGTCGGCGACTGCCCGAAGGTGTGCTGGACGGCGTTGGTGGCCAGCTCCGAGACGATCAGCCGAATGGAGTCCGCGGTCTCCGCGGCTCCGTCGAGCCCCCAATCGCCCAGGACGTCCGCGACGTACCTCCGTGCCGTGGGAACCGAGGCGGGATCGCTCGGCAGAGTGACGGATGCTTCCAGATGGTCTGCCATGGCGACGCTGTCCCTTTCCCACCGGGGACGCCGCCCCGGTTTGCGCTTCGCGTCAGAGTGCCACCGATCGTGCCGCCCCGGGTGGCGTTCCACCACGATATGTGCGCATCTATCGCCCGAAGCGGTGAACTCTGCTGCCCGGAAACGCTCTTGGGCACCCTGGCCGACGGGTCAGACGGCGTCGGGCGCCGTCCGCAGGATCGTCTCCACCGCCCGCGCGACCTCGGCGTCCGTCAGGTCGGCGCGGGCCGTGAGACGCAGCCGCGAGATGCCGTCCGGGACGGACGGCGGCCTGAAGCAGCCGACCGCCAGGCCCTGTTCGCGGCAGTCGGCGGCCCAGCGCAGCGCCGCCTCCGGCGAGGGGGCGCGCACCGACACGACGGCCGCGTCCGGCCGGGCGGCCGTCAGTCCGGCCGCCGTGAGCAGCTCGTACAGGGTGGTGGCGACCGTGCGCGCCCGCCCGGCGAGCTCCGGTTCGGCGGCGATCAGCCGCAGGCTCGCGAGCGCGCCGCCCGCGGCGGCCGGTGCGAGACCGGTGTCGAAGATGAAGGTGCGCGCCGCGTTCACCAGGTGCTCGACGACTCGGGCGGGGCCGAGGACGGCGCCGCCCTGGCTGCCCAGGGACTTGGAGAGGGTGAGGGTCGCGACGACGTCCTCGTCGCCCGCGAGACCGGCCTCGTGCAGGGCGCCCCGGCCGCCGTCGCCGAGGACGCCGAAGCCGTGGGCGTCGTCGACGACGAGACCCGCGCCGTGGGCGCGGCAGGCCTCGGCGAGCTCCGGCAGCGGCGCCTTGTCCCCGTCGACGGAGAAGACGGAGTCGCTGACGACGAGGGCCCGCCGCTCCGGACGCGCCTCAAGGGTCTTGCGTACGGACTCGGGGTCGGTGTGCGGGACCACGGCCGTCTCGGCGCGCGCGAGCCGACAGCCGTCCACGATGGACGCGTGGTTGGAGGCGTCCGAGACGATCAGCGAGTCCCGGCCGCCGAGCGCGGTGAGCACGGCGAGGTTGGCGGTGTAGCCGGAGGAGAAGACGAGGGCCGCCTCGAATCCGCAGAACTCGGCGAGTTCGCGTTCGAGCCGGGTGTGCAGCCGGGTCGTCCCGGTGACGAGCCGCGAGCCGGTGGAGCCGGCGCCCCAGCGCCGGGCCGCCTCGGCCGCCGCCTCGGTGACCGCCGGGCGCCGGGTCAGGCCGAGGTAGTCGTTGCTCGCCAGGTCGAGGAGGTCCGATTCGGCGGCCCTGGGCCGCAGCGTACGGACGAGGCCGGCAGCCGCCCGGCGGCGCGCCTCGGCGTCGGTCCAGTCGAACGCGGTCCGGCGCGGGCCCTCGGCCCGGGCGTCGTCGGCCTGTGGCATGCGGCGATCCTTTTGTAGGCAGCGCACAGACCTTAACCGGAGCGTGCCGAGGTCGGGATGTGGTCATCCACACACCTCGTTCGGCGGCGTTTGTTCGGTTCCTCCTTGGCCCGGGGGTGGGCGGTAGGCAAGGATCAGCGCTTATGGACCTGCTGAACACGCTGGTGGAGAAGGGGCTGCGGCGCGAGCTGCCGACCCGTGAAGAAGCGCTCGCCGTACTGGCGACCTCCGACGACGAGCTGCTCGATGTGGTGGCGGCGGCCGGCAAGGTGCGCCGTCAGTGGTTCGGGCGGCGGGTGAAGCTCAACTACCTCGTCAACCTGAAGTCGGGGCTGTGCCCCGAGGACTGCTCGTACTGTTCGCAGCGACTCGGCTCCAAGGCCGAGATCCTCAAGTACACGTGGCTGAAGCCGGACGAGGCGTCCCAGGCCGCCGCGGCGGGCGTCGCCGGCGGCGCCAAGCGTGTCTGCCTGGTCGCGAGCGGGCGCGGTCCGACGGACCGGGACGTCGAGCGGGTCGGCAGGACCATCGAGGCGATCAAGGAGCAGAACGAGGGCGTCGAGGTGTGCGCCTGCCTCGGTCTGCTCTCCGACGGTCAGGCGGAGCGGCTGCGGGACGCCGGCGCCGACGCGTACAACCACAACCTGAACACGTCCGAGGCGACGTACGAGGGGATCACCAAGACCCACACGTACGCGGACCGGGTGGACACCGTGCAGAAGGCGCACGCCGCCGGTCTGTCGGCCTGCTCGGGTCTGATCGCGGGCATGGGCGAGACCGACGAGGACCTCGTCGACGTCGTGTACGCACTGCGCGACCTGGACTCGGACTCGGTGCCCGTCAACTTCCTCATCCCCTTCGAGGGCACGCCGCTCGCGAAGGAGTGGAACCTCACCCCGCAGCGCTGCCTGCGGATCCTCGCGATGGTGCGGTTCGTCTGCCCCGACGTCGAGGTGCGGATCGCGGGCGGCCGTGAGGTGCACCTGCGCTCGATGCAGCCGCTGGCGCTGAACATCGCGAACTCGATCTTCCTCGGCGACTACCTGACCAGCGAGGGCCAGGCCGGCCAGGCCGACCTGGACATGATCGCGGACGCGGGCTTCGAGGTGGAGGGCGCGGGCACGACGACGCTGCCCAAGCACCGGGCGGACGCGCTCGCGGCGGCGGGTGCGGCGGCGGGCGGCTGCGGTTCGCACGCCTCCACGGAGGGCGCCGGCTGCGGTTCGCACGCCTCGGCCGAGGGCGCGGGCTGCGGCTCCGCCGGCGGCGGCTGCGGTCCCTGCGGCGGTCACGCGGCGCCTGCCCCGGAGGCCGTGGAGCCCGCGGCGGCCGAGCCCGCGGCGAACGCCGCCAGGACCGACCTCGTGGCGGTTCGCCGCCGGGGTGCCGGCACGGACCTCGCACCGAATGCGTAACGACGAACTCCTCGCCCTGGACCGGGCGCACGTCTGGCATCCGTACGGCCCCATGCCGGGCCGTACGGACCCGCTCGTCGTCGCGTCCGCGTCCGGGGTGCGGCTCCGGCTGGCCGAACCCGCCGAGGGACAGGCCGAGTTGATCGACGGCATGTCCTCGTGGTGGTCGGCGATCCACGGCTACAACCACCCCGTGCTCAACGAGGCGGCACACGGTCAGATCGACCGGATGAGCCACGTCATGTTCGGCGGACTCACCCATGAGCCGGCCGTCCGGCTCGCCACCCGGCTCGTCGAGATCACCCCGGAACCGCTGCGGCACGTCTTCCTCAGCGACTCGGGTTCGGTCGCCGTCGAGGTCGCGGTCAAGATGTGCCTCCAGTACTGGCGCTCGGTGGGCCGCCCCGGCAAGCAGCGGCTGCTCACCTGGCGCGGCGGCTACCACGGCGACACCTGGCAGCCGATGTCGGTGTGCGATCCCGAGGGCGGGATGCACGAGCTGTGGTCGGGGGTCCTGCAGCGGCAGGCGTTCGTCGAGGCCCCGCCGGCCGCGTACGAGGAGTCGTACGCGGACATGCTGCGGACCGAGATCGGGCGCCACGCGCACGAGCTGGCCGCGGTGATCGTCGAGCCCGTGGTGCAGGGCGCGGGCGGGATGCGGTTCCACGACCCGGCGTACCTGCGGGTGCTGCGGGAGGCCTGCGACGCGCACGACGTGCTGCTCGTCTTCGACGAGATCGCCACCGGCTTCGGACGGACGGGCACGCTGTTCGCCGCGGACCAGGCGGGGGTCTCCCCCGATGTGATGTGCCTGGGCAAAGCGCTGACCGGCGGTTATCTGTCGCTGGCGGCGACGCTCTGCTCCAGCCGGGTGGCCGACGGGATCTCGCGGGGCGAGGTCCCGGTCCTCGCCCACGGGCCGACCTTCATGGGCAACCCGCTGGCCTCCGCGGTGGCCTGCGCCTCTCTCGACCTGCTCCTGTCGCAGGACTGGGCGGTGGACGTCAAGCGGATCGAGGCGGGGCTGCGGGACGGGCTCGCTCCGGTCGCCGAGCTCCCGGGCGTGCGCGAGGTGCGGGTGCTCGGCGCGATCGGTGTCGTCCAGCTCGACCACGACGTCGACATGCCCGCGGCGACGCGGGCCGCCGTCCGGGAGGGCGTGTGGCTGCGCCCGTTCCGGGACCTGATCTACACGATGCCGCCGTACGTGACGGGCGACGAGGACCTGGCGCGGATCTGCGCGGCGGTCCGCGCGGCCGCCGCGGCGGGCTGAACGGCCGAACGGGCTGAACGGAAGGACTGAGGAAGCAGTGGGAATCGTCGTCGTCTCCGGTACGGGGACGGAGATCGGCAAGACGGTCGTGACCGCGGCGATGGCCGCCGTCGCCACGGCCGCCGGGCGGTCCGTCGCGGTCCTGAAGCCCGCGCAGACGGGCGTGGGGCCGGACGAGACCGGTGACGCGGACGAGGTCGTCCGGCTTTCGGGCGCCGTGGCCTCGGCCGAGTTGGGACGTTTCCCGGAGCCGCTGGCTCCGGGCACGGCCGCCCGGCGGGCCGGACTCGCGCCGGTCGGGCCCCGGCAGGTCGCCGACGCCGCCCGGGAGTTGGCGGCCTCGCACGACCTGGTGCTCGTGGAGGGGGCGGGCGGACTGCTCGTCCGCTTCGACGAGGAGGGCGGCACGCTCGCGGACGTGGCGGCGCTGCTCGGCGCCCCGGTCCTGGTCGTGGTCCCGGCCGGGCTCGGGACGCTCAACTCGACGGCCCTGACGGGCGAGGCGCTGCGGGCGCGCGGCATCGAGCAGCTGGGCGTGGTGGTCGGCAGCTGGCCGGCCGCGCCGGACCTGGCGGCCCGCTGCAACCTCGCGGACCTGCCGGAGGCGGCGGGCGCCCCCCTGCTCGGGGCCGTACCGGAGGGCTCGGGCGCGCTGGACCCGGCGGCCTTCCGGGCGACGGCGGGCGGCTGGCTGTCCCCGTCGCTCGGCGGCACGTGGGACGCGGAGTCCTTCACCACGGACTTCGCGGCCGACTTCACGGCGGACCTCGCGTAGTCCTTCGCGCGGACCTCACGCCGGATCTCGCGTAGTCCGTCGCGCGGCCCTCACGTAGTCCGTCGCGCGGACTTCACGGTGGGCCTCGCAGCGGAATTCACCACGGACTTCGCACCCGACTCCACGGCGGGCTTCGACGCGAGATCCGTGGCGGAATCCGTACGCTGGGCCCATGCGTGCTCACGTTCAGGAGATCGTCTTCGACTGTGCCGATCCGGCCGTGCTCGTCCGTTTCTGGGCGGGACTCCTCGGCGGTGATCCGGTCGACCGCTCCGGCGACTGGTCGTACGTCGACCCGCCGGGGTTCGTCCGGCTCGCCTTCCAGCGCGTGCCGGAGGGCAAGACGGTGAAGAACCGGGTCCACCTCGATCTCGGGGTGGACGACCCGGACCTGGCCGCCACCGAGGCGCTGTCCTCGGGAGCGGTCCGCTTCGGCGGGCTCGTGACGGACGAGCAGGGCTCCTTCCAGGTCATGCGGGACCCGGAGGGCAACGAGTTCTGCTTCGTGACCGGGTGAGGGGCGAACGATGACGCCCACGACTCCCCCGGATCCCCCGCCGCCCCCGCGCCCCGGTTCCGGGGTGCCCCACGTCCACCACCCGCTCTTCGCCCGCTTCTACGCCCGCGTCAGCGTGTCCGCCGACGCGCGCGGCGGGCTCGGCGCCCTGCGCGAGGAACTGCTCGCGGGGCTCACGGGCCGGGTCGTCGAGATCGGCGCCGGGAACGGGCTGAACTTCGCGCACTACCCGGTCGGCGTCTCCGAGGTCGTGGCCGTCGAACCGGAACCGCATCTGCGGCAGCTCGCCGAGGAGGCCGCGCGGCGCGCGCCCGTCCCGGTGACCGTGCTGCCGGGCACGGCGGAAGCCCTGCCGACGGAGGACGGCGTCTTCGACGCGGCCGTCGCCTCGCTCGTCCTCTGTACGGTACGCGGCGTCCCGGCGGCCCTCGCGGAGGTACGGCGCGTCCTGCGCCCCGGCGGCGAGCTCCGTTTCCTCGAGCACGTGGCGGCGCGGACACCCGGACTCGCCCGCGTGCAGCGGGGCCTGGACCGCACGGTCTGGCCCCTGCTCTTCGGCGGCTGCCACACCTCCCGCGACCCGCTCGCGGCGATCGAGGACGCGGGCTTCACCCTCGCCTCGTACCGCTCCTTCGACCTCCCGGAGCGCGGGCCGCGCCTGCCCACCTCCCCCTGTGTCCTGGGGGTGGCCCGGCGGTGAGGAGGGCGTCCCGCCGGGCGGAACTCCGTGGCACCGCCTCCGCCCCGCGTGATGGGATCCGGCCATGATCGAACTGCAGATACGTGCCGCCCGCCCCGACGAGGCCGAGGCCGTCCTGGCCTTCTGGCAGGAGTCCGCCAAGGGGACGTCCGTCTCCGACGACGTCGAGGGGGTGACCCGGCTCGTCGAGCGGGATCCGGACGCGCTCATCCTCGCGCTGGCAGACGGTCTGATCGTCGGGTCCGTGATCGCCGGCTGGGACGGCTGGCGCGCCTCCCTCTACCGGCTCGCCGTGCTGCCCTCCCACCGCCGGCGGGGCATCTCCACCGTGCTTCTGCGCGCGGCCGAGGAGCGGTTCGCCGCGCTCGGCGGGCGGCGGGCGGACGCGATGGTCCTGGAGGCGAACGAGACGGGCCGACGGCTCTGGACGGCCGCCGGGTACGAGCGGGAGGACCGCTGGCGCCGTTGGGTGAAGCCCCTCACCGGGTGATCACCCGGTGAGGGGCGAGACCCGCTGAACGAGCCCCGCCGAGGCTGATCACCACCCCGTTTTGCCCGTCCTTTACCATGGTTCCTCAACCCGACGACCGAAAGGTGTGAGCGTCCGCCCATGGGCGAGCCTCCCAGTAGCACTGGTTCCACGTTCCGACATCGAGCGATCCCCTCCCCCCTGACTGATCATGGGACGGAGGTGAACCGATGACCGAAGTGCTTCTGCTCGTGCTGGCGCTCCTGCTCTCGCTGGCGTGCGGCGCTTTCGTCGCGGCCGAGTTCTCGCTGACGACGGTCGACCGCGGACAGCTCGAGGGCGCCGTGGAGCGCGGCGAGCGCGGAGCGGCGGGCGCGCTCAAGGCCGTCCGTTCGCTGACCTTCCAGCTGTCCGGCGCCCAGCTGGGCATCACCGTCACCAACCTGGTCGTCGGCATGCTCGCCGAGCCCTCGGTCGCCAAGCTGATCGGGGGCCCGCTCGAGGCCCTCGGCTTCTCCCCCTCGGTGGCCTCCTCGGTGGCCCTCGTCCTCGGCACGGCCCTGTCGACCGTCGTCCTGATGGTGGTCGGCGAGCTGGTCCCGAAGAACTGGGCGATCTCCTCCCCCCTCGCGGTCGCGAAGGTGGTGGCGACCCCGCAGCGGGTGTTCACGGCCGCTTTCAAGCCGCTCATCAGCCATCTCAACAACACCGCGAACCGGATCCTGCGCCGTCTCGGCATGGAGCCGGCCGAGGAGCTGGCCTCCGCGCGTTCCCCGCAGGAGCTCGTGGCACTCGCCCGGCACTCCGCCAAGGAGGGTGCGCTGGAGGCGGACACGGCCGAGCTGTTCGTCCGTACGCTCAACCTGGCGGAGCTGACCGCCGAGAACGTGATGACGCCCCGCGTCCAGGTCACCGCCCTCGAGATGCAGGCCACCGCGGAGGACGTGGCGAACGCGACCCGCGCGACCGGCCTCTCCCGCTTCCCCGTCTACCGGGGCAACCTCGACTCGGTCGTCGGCATCGCGCACATCAAGGACGTGCTCGCCATACCGGCCGACGAGCGGGCGCGCCGCCGGATCGGCGAGATGCTGCGCGAGCCGCTGCTGGTCCCGGAGACCCTGACCGTGGACCGTCTCCTCGACCGGCTCTCCGGCAAGCAGACGATGGCGGTCGTCATCGACGAGTACGGCGGTACGGCCGGCGTGGTCACCCTGGAGGACATCGTCGAGGAGGTCGTCGGCGAGGTCCGCGACGAGCACGACCCGCACGAGACGCCGGACCTGGCGCGGGCGGGCGAGGACGCGGACGGGCGCGAGCTGTGGTCCGCCGACGGCGCCGCCCGTACGGACCAGGTGGGGGCGATCGGCCTCCGGGTGCCGGACGGCCCGTACGAGACGCTCGCGGGTGTCGTCGCGACCGAGCTGGGCCGTATCCCGGCCGTCGGCGACAGCGTGGAGCTGGCCGGCTGGCGGCTGGACGTCGTGGACGCCTCGGGCCGGCGTGCCGCGCGCGTGCTGCTGCACGCCCCCGCGCACGCCGACTCGCATGACTCCGACGAGACCGGGGAGGCCGGCCGATGATCGTCATCCAGCTGTTGATCGGTCTGCTGACCCTGGTCGTCAACGCGTTCTTCGTCGGCGCCGAGTTCGCCCTGATCTCGGTGCGCCGCAGCCAGGTCGAGCCGCTGGCCGAGGCCGGGAACCGGCGGGCGCGCAGCGTCATCTGGGGCCTGGAGCACGTCTCCGCGCTGCTCGCGGCGGCCCAGCTCGGCATCACGCTCTGCACCCTGGTGCTCGGCATCGTCGCCGAGCCGGCCATCGCGCACCTGCTCGAGCCGGTCTTCGACGCGGTGGGCGTGCCGCACGGTCTGGTGCACCCGATCTCGTTCGTGATCGCGCTGTCGGTGGCGACGTACCTGCACATGCTGCTGGGCGAGATGGTGCCGAAGAACATCGCGCTGGCGGAGCCGACGCGCACCGCGCTGGTCCTCGGCCCGCCGCTGGTGACGCTCGCACGGGCGCTGCGTCCGGTGATCTTCACGATCAACGCCTTCGCCAACGCCCTGCTCAGGCTGTTGCGGGTGGAGGTCAAGGACGAGGTCGCGGCGACGTTCTCGGACGACGAGCTGGCCCGTATGGTCACCGACGCGGGCCACGCCGGACTCCTGGACGACCGGGCCGCCGAGCGGCTGCACGACGCCCTGGAGCTGGGCCGCCGGCCCGTCCGGGACGTCGTGATGCCGGCGGAGAAGGTGGTGTACGCGCAGGTCGGGACCACTCCGGAGGAGTTGGAGGCGCTGTCGGCCTCGACGGGCTACTCGCGCTTCCCTGTGGTCGACGCGGAGCGCCGGATCCTGGGCTACCTGCACGTGAAGGACGCCCTGGACGTCACGCCGCGCGATCTGCCGTTCCCGGTGTCGGCGCTGCGTCCGATCGCCCGGGTCCGGGCGGCCACGCCGCTCGACGACGTCCTGACCGCGATGCGGCGCAGCCGTACGCACCTGGCGGCGGTCCTCGACGAGGACGACAAGCCCGCCGGCCTGGTGACGATGGAGGACGTGCTGCGCGAACTGGTGGGGCGCCCGGCGGCGCCGTGACCCGCACCGCGTGACGAAGGGCCCCGGGAGTCTTCCCGGGGCCCTTCGGGCGTCCCAAGGCGGTACGACGCCGTCGCGGTCGTGCGACGCGTCACGGTCTGACGACGCCTCAGGCCGTACGGCGCTCCACGGTCGAACGACGTCTCAGGCCGTACAGCGCGCCACGGTCGTACGACGTCGTGCGACGCCTCAGAGTGCGGTGGCGGTCAGCCAGGCGTCGAGGAGGGCGCGGTCGCCGGTGCGGGCGAAGCGCGGGTCGTCGGCGGCGTACCGGCGGTGCAGGAGGAGGAGCAGCTCGCCACTGTCGCCCGTGACGCTCACGGTCGGTTCCGTGCGCGCGGTGGACGCCGCGCTTCCGCGCCGCCAGGTGAAGCCGCCCCCGCCGAGGGTGAGGGTCCAGACGGCCCCGGTGTCACGGGCCGTGAGCCGGAGCAGCTCGCCGTCGCGGTCGAGGTGGGCGATCCGCTCGGCGGTCCACGGGACGTACAGCAGCGTGGCCAGGTGGTGTTCGATGCCTTCGGCGGCCGTACCGGCGTCGATCGGGCGTGCCGTCCCGTCGAGGGCGATCTCGGCGTCGGCGAGGTGCACGACGGCCTCGAAGAGCAGATGGCGCGGGTAGTACCCGGCGCGCGGTTCGGGTCCCGGGGACCAGAGCGGGGTGTCCGGGTCGGTGGCGCTCAGGGTCGTGACGAAGGTCTCGGCGCCCGCGGCGAGCCAGCCGGGGTACGCGGCGGGGTCCGCCGGCGGGTCGAGGGGGAGGTCCCGGGCGTGGACCCGGGTGGTGGCCCCGGTCCGTACGAGGTGCTCGGCCCAGTGGTGCACGGTGCCGAGGTGCCGGGTCAGATCGGCCAGGGTCCAGCCGGGGCAGGTGGGTACGGGGGTGGCCGGGTCGGCCTCGCGGACGGTGGCGACGAAGCGCCGGGTCTGCTCGGCCACGGCCGCGCAGGAGGCGGCGTGGGTGTCCTCGGTGAGCCCGAAGCCCTCCGAGACCGTGAGCAGCTCGTCCCGCCAGGGCCCCTCCGGGTGACGCAGGGCCGCCGCGCGGAAGAGCCCGTCGAGGGCCCGCCGGTCGGCCGCCGGAAGCCCGGAGAGCGTGGCCCCGGTGCTCTCCAGCCACTTCACCGCCGTGTCGGCGTCGAGGACCTCGTCGCCGCCGGTCCCGACGGCTGTCACCAGGTCGGCCAGGGCCTCCGCCAGTGTGCTCAGCAGCGCGTCGCTCATCGGGTCTTTCCCCTCCAGGGTTCTTCGGACATCCGCGCATACCGCGCGGTATGATCTCTCCGCCATGGAGATCAATGCCACCTACACCAGTCTCGTCGCCCTCGGCGACAGTTTCACCGAGGGTATGTCGGACCTGAAGCCCGACGGTTCGTACCGGGGCTGGGCCGACGTCCTCGCGGGCCGGCTCGCGAGCCGTACGCCCGACTTCCGGTACGCGAACCTCGCCGTGCGCGGAAAGCTCATCGGCCAGATCGTCGAGGAGCAGGTGGACGCCGCCGCCGCGATGAAGGCGGACGTCGTGACGCTCGTCGGCGGACTCAACGACACCCTGCGTCCCAAGGTTGACATGGTCCGGGTGCGGGACCTGCTCACGGAGGCGGTGGAACGCCTCACACCCGCCTGCGGGCAGCTCGTCCTGATGCGCAGTCCCGGCCGCGACGGCTCGGTCATGGAGCGCTTCCGCCCCCGCATGGAGGAGCTCTTCCTCCACCTCGACGAGCTCGCCGACCGGCACGGCGCCCTCGTCGTCGACCTGTACGGGACGCCGGTGCTCGGCGACCCCCGGCTGTGGGACGTGGACCGGCTGCATCTGACCGCCGACGGCCACCGGCGGGTGGCCGAGGCCGTGTGGCAGTCGCTCGGCCTGGCGCCCGAGGCCGACTGGCGGGCCCAGCTGCCCCCGGCCGAGCGGCCCGGCTGGACGAGCCGGCGGGTCGCGGACGCCCGGTTCGCCCGGGAGCACCTGGGGCCGTGGATCGGGCGCCGGCTCACCGGGCGCTCCTCCGGCGACGGCCGCGCGCCGAAGCGCCCGGAGCTGCTGCCGTACGAGGCGCCGGCCGGCCCGTAGGCGCACGCCCGCCCGCAGGCCGTCCCCGGACAGCCGCCCCGGGGGCGCGTGAGCTGCGTCTCGTAGCAAGCTCCACATCGGACCGTGGCGCTGGCCTGCAGAAACCGCCAGTAGAATCTGTCCACGTGACTGCTGTGACTGCGAAGCCCCGCATCCCCAACGTTCTGGCCGGCCGCTACGCCTCCGCGGAGCTCGCCGTCCTCTGGTCCCCCGAGCAGAAGGTGAAGCTGGAGCGTCAGCTGTGGCTCGCCGTGCTCCGTGCGCAGAAGGACCTCGGGATCGAGGTTCCGGACGCCGCCCTCGCCGACTACGAGCGCGTGCTCGACCAGGTCGACCTCGGTTCCATCGCCGAGCGCGAGAAGGTCACCCGGCACGACGTGAAGGCCCGGATCGAGGAGTTCAACGCCCTCGCCGGCCACGAGCACGTCCACAAGGGCATGACCTCGCGCGACCTCACCGAGAACGTCGAGCAGCTCCAGATCCGCCTCTCCCTGGAGCTGATGCGGGACCGTACGGTCGCCGTCCTCGGCCGCCTCGGCAAGCTCTCCGCCGAGTACGCGGAGCTGGTCATGGCCGGCCGCTCGCACAACGTCGCCGCCCAGGCGACCACCCTCGGCAAGCGCTTCGCGACTGCGGCGGACGAGCTGCTCGTGGCGTACGCCCGCCTGGAGGAGCTGCTCGGCCGCTACCCGCTGCGCGGCATCAAGGGCCCGGTCGGCACCGCGCAGGACATGCTGGACCTGCTCGGCGGCGACGCGGGCAAGCTGGCGGACCTGGAGCAGCGGATCGCCGGTCACCTCGGCTTCGCGCACGCCTTCACCTCGGTCGGCCAGGTCTACCCGCGCTCGCTCGACTACGACGTGGTCACCTCGCTGGTGCAGCTGGCCGCCGCGCCGTCGTCGATCGCCAAGACGATCCGCCTGATGGCGGGCCACGAGCTGGTCACCGAGGGCTTCAAGCCCGGCCAGGTCGGCTCCTCGGCGATGCCGCACAAGATGAACACCCGCTCCTGCGAGCGCGTCAACGGCCTGATGGTCATCCTGCGCGGCTACGCGTCGATGACCGGTGAGCTCGCCGGCGACCAGTGGAACGAGGGCGACGTGTCCTGCTCCGTGGTCCGCCGCGTCGCCCTGCCGGACGCCTTCTTCGCGCTGGACGGCCTCCTGGAGACCTTCCTCACCGTGCTCGACGAGTTCGGCGCCTTCCCGGCGGTCGTCGCCCGCGAGCTCGACCGCTACCTGCCCTTCCTGGCGACCACGAAGGTCCTCATGGGTGCCGTGCGCGCCGGTGTCGGCCGCGAGGTCGCCCACGAGGCCATCAAGGAGAACGCCGTCGCCTCCGCCCTCGCCATGCGCGAGCAGGGCACCGTGCAGAACGAGCTCCTCGCCAAGCTGGCCGCCGACGAGCGGATCCCGCTGGACCGGGCGCAGCTCGACGAGCTGATGGCGGACAAGCTGTCCTTCACGGGCGCCGCCGCCGACCAGGTCGCGTCCGTGGTCTCCCGTATCGAGGAGATCCTGAAGCAGCACCCGGAGGCCGCCGCCTACGCCCCCGGCGCGATCCTCTGACCGGGACTCCCCGGTTCACCCAGCAGGAGCTGGAGGCCGCTCGTGACCGCGTCGTTCCCGACGTGGTGGCGGGCGGCCTTTCCGTGCTCTTCTGCGGGATCAACCCGGGTCTCATGACGGCGGCGACGGGCCACCACTTCGCCCGGCCGGGCAACAGGTTCTGGCCGGTGCTCCACCTGTCCGGGTTCACCCCGAGGCGGCTGCGGCCCGACGAGCAGGAGGAGCTCCTGTCGTACGGGCTCGGGATCACGAACGTGGTGGCGCGGGCGACCGCGCGGGCCGACGAGCTGAGCCGTGAGGAGTACCGCGAGGGCGGGCGACTGCTCGTGGAGAAGGTGGAGCGGCTGGCGCCGCGCTGGCTCGCGGTCGTGGGTGTCACGGCGTACCGCACGGCCTTCGGCGAGCCCGGGGCCGCCATCGGGCCGCAGGAGCGCGTGATCGGTGCCACCCGGGTCTGGGCGCTGCCCAATCCGAGCGGCCTCAACGCCCATTGGACCGCGGCGACGATGGCCGAGGAGTACGCCAGGCTCCGGGAGGCCGCGCGGACGCCCGGTCCGTGACGGGGGTGCCGCCGGACAGGCCCTGGGGAGCGCCCTCCGAGCTCACGGCGGATCCGCCCTCGTGACCACGGCGAGGAGCTGGAGCGGCAGCTCCTCGCCCCACCGGGAGATCCCCAGCCCGATCCGCGCGCGCGGAGGGCGTCGATCGTCGCCAGATGGTGGGCCGTGGTCATGGGGCCGGTAAAGCGCCCGGCGCTGACAGCCGACGGCGTGTCAGACGGGCCGGAGGGGGCCTCGACCGCATGGTCCGGGGGCGGCGGTCGCCGCACCCCGGACCATTGAGTACCATCCGCCTGAAGAGGTGCACGAGCTGGAAGGACACACAGTGGGGCGGCTGACCGGCGGGGATCCGTCCCTGTTGCGGCGGATCAACTCCGCGGTGGTACTCCATGCTCTGCGTGGCGCCGACGCGCCCACGCTCACGGACCTGACCCGGATCACGGGGCTGTCCCGGCCGACGGTCGAGGGGGTCGTCGAGGGGCTCATGGAAGGCGGTCTCGTCGTCGAGTCGGCACCCGAGGAGGGTGAGGCCCGACGCCAGGGACGCCCGGCGCGGCGGTTCCGCTTCCGCGCGGAGGCCGGCCATCTCCTCGGCATCGAGATCGGCCCGCACCGCGTGGCCGCCCTGCTCTCCGGACTGGACGGCCGGATCATCGGCGCCGGGTCCCGCGAGGTGTCGGAGGCGGCCCCCGAGGACGAGCGTCTGGACAAGGTGCGCGCGGTCGTCGCGGACGTGCTGCGCAGGGCCGGGGTCGCCCGGTCCAATCTGCGGGCCGTCGGCGTCGGCACGCCCGGCATCGTGGAGGCCGACGGCACGGTACGCCTCGGCACGGCGCTGCCCGGCTGGACGGGCCTCGCGCTCGGCGAGCGGCTGCGGCGCTCCTTCCGCTGCCCGGTGATCGTCGAGAACGACGCGAACGCGGCGGCGGTCGCCGAGCACTGGAAGGGTGCGGCGACCGACTCCGACGACATCGTGTTCGTCCTGGCGGGGCTGAGCC
This sequence comes from Streptomyces sp. NBC_00094, assembly GCF_026343125.1. Classification (NCBI taxonomy): domain Bacteria; kingdom Bacillati; phylum Actinomycetota; class Actinomycetes; order Kitasatosporales; family Streptomycetaceae; genus Streptomyces; species Streptomyces sp. NBC_00094. Next base: position 1,101,533 of record NZ_JAPEMB010000001.1, read on the forward strand.
CGGGCGCCGGTTCGCTGATCGGCGGCCGACTGCACCGGGGCTACGGCGGGGCGGCCGGCGAGATCGGCGCCCTGCACCTGCTGGGCCGCGGGGTCACCCCCGAGCATCTGCTCTCGACGACGGACGAGCCGCTGCACCCGCTGGACGAGCAGGCCGTCGCCGAGGTCTTCGCGCTGGCCCGCAAGGGCGACGCGCGGGCGGAGGCGGCGGTGGAGCGGTTCATCCAGCGGCTCGTGCACGACGTGGCGGCACTGGTCCTCGCGATCGACCCCGAGCTCGTGGTCGTCGGCGGCTGGGCGGCCGGACTCGACGGCGTACTCCCGCCGCTCCGCGAGGAACTGGCGCGCTTCTGTCTGCGTCCGCCGCGCGTGGTGCTCTCGCTGCTCGGCGAGGCCGCCGTGGGGACGGGTGCGCTGCGGCTGGCCCTCGACCACGTCGAGGAGCAGCTCTTCGCCGTCGACGGAACGGTGACGGCCCGCCGCTGAACCGCCAAGGGCGGTCCCACGACGGGCCGTTGTGCGCGGAGCGGCGGGTGACGTCAGGAAGCCATGACCAGGTCGACCGAGTCGCCGAAGGTGAGGCGGCAGGTGTCGGCGCGGTACGTGGCCACGGAGACGGCGGCGGTACGCCCCTCGGAGAGGTAGCGGGTCGTCACGACGAGGACGGGCGCGCCCGGCAGGCGGTCGAGCTCCTTCGCGTCGTCGGCGCGGGCCGAGCCGAGCTCCACGGAGCGGTCCTGGCCGTCGAGGGCGAGGTGCTGGAGCTCGCGCAGCACCGTGCGGGCGCGCGCGGGTCCCGCGGGGGCGTCGATGGCGCTGAGGCCCGGCACGGAGGCGGCGGGCACGTACAGCAGTTCGGCGGCGACCGGCTGGCCCTGGGTGACGCGGAGGCGGCGGACGATGTGCACCGTCTCGTCGGCCGCGGTCTCCAGGATGCGCGCGACGGCGGCCGGGGCCACGTCGGCGGAGGAGTCCAGGGACTCCCAGGTCTCGTCGCCGACACCGGGCCAAGCGTGCTGGGCGGTGGAGACGTCCACGCCGACGCGCGGCGGGGCGACCGTGGTGCCGACACCACGGCGGCGCTGCAGACGGCCTTCCAGCTCCAGCTGCTCCAGGGCCTGGCGGAGCGTGGCACGGGCGACGCCGAAGCGTGCCGCGAGCTCCCGCTCGTTGGGCAGGATCTCTCCGACGGCGAAGTCCGAGTCGAGCGCTTCGCCGATCACTGTCTTGAGGTGCTGGTACTTCGGCTCCGGCACCGATTCCAGCTGCGTGGTCCCCACCCTGATCCTCCGCAATTCGCCGTGTCCCGCGGCGTTTTTCCGCGCCCTTGTTTATTAAAGGTTCCTGCACTAACTCTGCGACCATAAGGCGAGCCACCCCCTTGGTCAAGACCAATCATCAGGCAAAAGCCCCTGAATGTGACCCTCTGACCTAGATCGTTCACAGGACGTTCGCGCCCCCGTGAGGCCCGCGCAGCAAAAGGCCCCGCCTCCCGGGGCGGGAGGCGGGGCGTGAAGCGGGGCGGGAAGCCTGGCCGGACGCGGGGGCCGGAGCCCGGTGATCGTCAGAGGTCGGCGAGGCCCTGGAGCTTGTCGGGGTTGCGGATGAGGTAGACGCACTGGACGCGCCCGTCCTGGATCTCGATCTGGAAGAACGAGTCCGGCGTGCCGTCCACGAAGGCGATCACGGCGGGACCGCCGTTGAGCTCGGCGAAGCGGTAGTCGTACGTGACATCCGCACCCCGGGCCACGCCGCAGAGGAAGCGGCCGATCTTGTCCGCGCTGTCGATGACCCGCAGCGGGCCCTTGGCCTTGCCGCCGCTGTCCCCGACGAGACGCGCGTCGGGGGCGAGCAGCGCGAGGAGTTCGCCGAGGTCGCCGCCGGCCGCGGCGGAGAGGAAGCGCTCGGTGAGGTCGCGGCGCTCGGTCGGGTCGACGTCGTAGCGCGGCTTGCCCTCGTCGACGTGGCGGCGGGCCCGCCCGGCGAGCTGGCGCACGGCGGCCTCGGAGCGGTCGAGCGCGGTGGCGATCTCCCCGAACGGGAAGCCGAACGCCTCACGGAGCACGAAGACCGCCCGCTCCAGGGGCGAGAGGGATTCGAGGACGACGAGGACGGCGAGCGAGACGGAGTCGGCGAGCAGGGCGCGCTCGGCGGTGTCGGGTGCGGTCGGCCCGAAGTCGGTGACGACGGGCTCGGGCAGCCAGGGGCCGACATAGGACTCGCGGCGCGCCTGCGCCTGGCGCAGCCGGTCGATGGCGAGCCGGGTGGTGATCCGGACGAGGAAGGCGCGCGGCTCGCGGACGGCGGCGCGGTCCTCGGCGGTCCAGCGGAACCAGGCCTCCTGGACGACGTCCTCGGCGTCGGCGGCGCGGCCGAGCATCCGGTACGCGACGCCGAGGAGCATCCGGCGGTGCTCCTCGAACAGGTCGGTCAGGGTGTCGGTCACGGCGCCGGTCGGCGTGTCGGTCACAGCGCCGGTCGGCGTGTCGGTCACGGCCTCGTTCGGCGTGTCGGTCTGCGTGGTCGGCGTATCGGTGGGCACCGGACCATCCCAGCCGACCACCGCCGCCCTGTCCAGTTTCGGCCTCCGCTCTTGAACTGGGCGCTACTGAGCGGTAATTCTTGCTGACGAGTCGTCTAAGGAACTCCAGGGAGCCGGAATGCCCGCACGGATCGCGTTCACGACCGAGACCCCGGCGGGCCCCCGCACGGTGTCCCTGGCGTACGAGCGGAGGGGCGCGGGAGAACCGCTGCTGCTGCTCCACGGCATCGGGCACCACTGGCAGGCCTGGGAGCCGGTGCTCGACGTCCTCGCCACCGAGCGCGACGTCATCGCCGTCGACCTGCCGGGGTTCGGCGCCTCGGACGGGCTTCCGGAGGGCTGTCCCTACGACCTCCCCACCGTGACCTCGGTACTCGGCGCCTTCTGCGAGGCCGTCGGGGTCGTCCGTCCGCACGTCGCGGGGAACTCGCTGGGCGGGCTGCTCGCCCTGGAGCTGGGCCGGGAGAAGCTGGTGCGCTCGGTGACCGCCCTCTCCCCCGCCGGCTTCTGGTCGGAGGGCGAGCGGCGGTACGCCTTCGGGACGTTGCGGGCCATGCGGGGCGCGGCGCTGTCGCTGCCCGTGCCGGTGATCGAGCGGCTGTCCCGTACGCCCGCCGGCCGGGCCGTGCTCACCAGCACCATCTACGCGCGCCCCGGCCGCCGCTCACCCGAGGCGGTCGTCGCCGAGACCCTCGCGCTGCGCGGGGCCTCCGGCTTCCACCAGACCCTGGCCGCGGGCCGGACCGCGCGCTTCCACCCGGGCGTGCCCGCCGTCCCGGTCACCGTCGCCTGGGGCACCGGGGACCGGCTGCTCCTTCGCCGCCAGGGGGTCCGCGCCAAGCAGGCCCTGCCCGACGCCCGGCTCGTGCGGCTGCCCGGCTGCGGGCACGTGCCCATGAACGACGACCCCGCGCTCGTCGCCCGCGTGATCCTCGACGGCAGCCGCTGACCTCGCGCGGGTGAACAGGCCGGTGCCCAGGGCAGCGCCGGCGCCCACCAGGAGGCCGCCGACCGCCTGCGGGAGGCCGAAGGCGGCGCCCGCGACCAGGGCGGCGCTCAGCGCGGCCGCGACCGGGATCGCCCCGGTGTAGAGGGTGGCCCGCTCCATGCCGATCCGCTGGACGCCCATGTAGAAGAGGACGAAGCCGACGACCGTGGCCAGGGCCGCCTGCCAGACCAGGGCACCCGCCTCCACGGCCGTCGGCGTCCGGACGAAGCCCGCCCCGTCCACGGCGAGGCCGACGAGCGTCGCCTCGACCGCGCCGACCCCGCAGACGGCGGCGGTCAGCAGCTTCGGCCCGAGCAGCCGCAGGACCGGTACGGCGAGCACGGTGAACCCCACCTCGCCCGCCAGCGCCGCCACCGACCAGCCGATCCCGGCGAGGTCCGTACGCCCCCAGCCCTGCACGGTGAAGGCACCGGCGGCGACGAGCAGCGCCCCGTACAGGACAGCGGGGGCGGGCCTGCGGCCCTCGGTCAGCGGGACGAGGACGGCGACGACGACGGGGGCGCAGCCGACCAGGACGCCGGGCACGGCCGGTTCGGCGGTCCGTTCGGCGGCGAGGACCGCGAGGTTGAAGCCGACCATGCCGACGCCGGCGACCGCGCCGAGCCGGAGCCAGTGGCGGAGCGTCAGGGTCCGGAGCGGGGCGAGGCCGCCGCGGCCCAGCAGCGGGAGCAGGAGCAGACAGGCGGCTCCGTACCGCAGCGCCTGCCCACCCGCGTACGGATAGGCGCCGAGCAGGCTGTTCGCTGTGAAGGAGGCGCCGACGAGGGCGTAGGCGAGGGTCACGAGGAGGACCCCGCGCAGGGAGTTCGCGTTCATGGTTCCGACGCTAGGAAGGGGCGCGGTCCTGTGTAAGGTCCACTTTCCTCACGCCATCGGGGACCACTTCGGGCCGTCGGCCGGTCCGTCCGAAATTGCACGGGCCATGTCGTTTCCACCACTCACCCGAGTCGATCAACGCCATGCACGATGTACACAGTTGAACATTCGAGAGCGGCAACGGGGAGAAGACGATGACGACAGGTCACGTGGTAACGGTTTTCGGCGCCTACGGACACACCGGGCGCTTCGTGGTGGCGGAGCTGCTCAAGCGGGGCTTCGTCCCCGTCCTGACCGGACGCGACGAGCGGAAGCTGCGGGAGCTCGCCGAGGCCCACCAGGGGCTCGACGTCCGGCCGGCCGCCGCCGACGACCCGGCCGCGCTGGACCGCGCCCTCGCCGGTACGGCCGCCGTGATCAACTGCGCCGGGCCCTTCGCCTCGACCGCCGCCCCGGTGATCGACGCGGCGCTGCGCGCCGGGATCCCCTACGTGGACGTGGCCGCCGAGATCGAGGCCAATGCCGACACGTTCGCGCACTTCGCGGAGCGCGCCGCCGCGGCGGGCACCGTGGTGCTCCCCGCGATGGCCTTCTTCGGCGGCCTGGGCGACCTCCTCGTCACCGCGGCGATGGGTGACTGGACCTCGGCCGACGAGGCGCACGTCGCGTACGCGCTGAGCAGCTGGCACCCCACCGCGGGCACCCGCAGCGCGGGCACCGTCTCGCGGGAGCGCCGGGAGGGGCGGCGCGTGGTGTTCAGCAACGGGCGGCTGGAGCACCGCACCGACGCCGCGCCCACGCTGAAGTGGACCTTCCCCGAGCCGGTGGGGGTCCGGTCCGTGATCGGCGAGTTCACGATGGCCGACGTCGTGACCGTCCCCAGCCACCTCGCCATTCCCGAGGTGCGGACCTACATGAACGTCGAGGCGGCCAAGGACGTGGTCGCTCCGGACTCGCCGACGCCGGCCGCGGTCGACGAGAGCGGGCGGTCCGCGCAGACCTTCCTCGTCGACGTCGTGGTGCGCAACGGCGACGAGGAGCGGCGTGCCGTGGCGAGCGGCCAGGACATCTACGCCGTCACCGCGCCCCTCGCGGTGGAGGCGGTCGACCGCCTCCTCACGGGACGGACCAGGGCGACCGGTGTCGTCTCCGCCGGCGCGCTCTTCGACGCGCCCGACTTCCTGCGCGCGCTCTCCCCGGAGATCGGCGTCGACCTGCCCCGGTAGCGGAGGGGTCGCTCTGCGACGGTCGGGGGATCGTCAAGCGCCGGTCGTCGTCAAACGCCGGTCGTCGTCAAGCGTTGGGCGGCGCACGGGCGTTCCCCCGCGTGCCACTCTTGATCTCCGCGCGCCAAGAACACGTCAAAGGCGCGCCGGGCAGGGGGAGGCGCCGTGACGGAGAGCGGGACGGTCAAGGAGCACGAGGGGGTCGAGGGGTACCTGGAGGGGTACGCCGAGATCCTGACGGGCGCGTGCGTGACAGGCCGCAACCTCACCCGCGAGGAACGCGCGGCCCTGCGCTCCCGTGGGGAACGGGCCGCGGAGGTCGGCATCGGCCTGCGCGCCCTGGTCCGCGCCCATCTCTCCGCCGCGCAGCGGGTCCTCCCCGGGGTGCCGGGCTCCGCCGCCGGCCATCTGCTGAGCGCCGTCGAGCAGGCCGTCGACGCCTTCGCCGAGGGGCACGAGCGGGCGCAGCGGCTGGCGATACGTCAGGAGGAGGCGGCGAGACGGGAGTTCATCGACGACCTGCTCTACGGCCGCAGCGACCTCGGCAGGCTCGCCGAGCGCGCGGTGCGCTTCGGACTGCTCCTGTCCCACGCCCATGCCGTGGCGGTGGCCCAGGGCCCGGAGCCGTACGACGACGGCTGCGCGGTCACGCGGACCGTCGAGTCCTCGCTGCTCGCCCGCTTCGGCGACCGCCGCATCCTGCTCACCACCCGGACCGGGCGGCTGATCTGCGTCGCGCCGGAGGACGAACCGGAGGTCCTCACCCACTTCGCCGAGCAGGCGTACGCGGCGACGGGCGGGCAGGTCGCGATCGGCCGTGCCCACCCGGGCGCCGGCGGCGTCGTCCACTCCTACGAGGAGGCCCTCAACGCGCTCGACCTCGCGGCCCGCATGGGCATGGGCGAGCCCGTCCTGCGCGCCGCGGACCTCCTCGTCTATCCCGTCCTCGCCCGCGACCGGCAGGCCATGGCCGATCTCGTACGCACCGCGCTCGGCCCGCTCCAGCAGGCGCGCGGCGGCGCGAAGCCCCTCCTCGACACGCTCGCGGCGTACTTCGACACCGGCTGCGTCACCGCGCAGGCGGCCCGTCGCCTCAACCTCAGCGTGCGGGCCATCACGTACCGCCTCGACCGCATCCACCGCCTCACCGGCGCGGACCCCGGCGACCCGGTCCAGCGCTACACGCTCCAGACGGCCGTCGTCGGCGCCAGACTCCTGGACTGGCCGGACCAGCCGCTGTGACCTCGGACCCCGGGCATTCGGCCCCTGGAAACTCGGCACCTTGGAATCAGGAACAGGATCGTGAGGCGGACGTGTCATCGCCCTGGGCGGGTCGGACGGATGAGACCCGTGGCAGCGCGGCGGAGGGGGACCCGCCGACCGCAGGACCGCACGGGCAGCCCGCCTGGGAGCTGCTGCTCCCGGCGGTCGCCGCACCGGCCCGGCGACGGGGCCGGGCCCTCCAGGAGGCGCTGCGGGACGCGGTCCGTTCGGGGCGGCTGACGGCGGGGACCCGGCTGCCGTCGAGCCGGGAGCTCGCGGCCGATCTGGGCGTCTCGCGGGGCCTCGTCACCGAGGCGTACGAGCAGCTCACCGCCGAGGGATACCTGCGCAGCGACCGGGGCGCGGGGACGTGGGTGGGCGGTGCGGCGCGGTCGGCCGTGCGCGGGGCCCGCGACCTGGCCCCCGGGGCGCCCGGGGTCCGGGTGGACTTCCATCCGGGGACGCCGGACCTGTCGCTGTTCCCGCGCGCCGCCTGGGCGGCGGCCCAGCGGTCCGTCATGGCGCGGCTCCCCCACCCGGCGCTCGGCTACCCGGACCCGCGCGGGCTGCCCGAGCTGCGCGAGGCGCTGGCCGGGATGCTGGCGCGGCGGCGGGGTGTGGTGGCCGATCCCGAGCGGCTCGTGGTCTGTTCGGGTGTGGCGCAGGCGTCGACGCTGCTGGGCTTCGTCCTGCGGGCGCGCGGCCTGCGGTCGGTCGGCATCGAGGATCCGGGCAGCCCGGAGCACGGCCGGCTGTTCGCCTCGACCGGCATGGACACGGTGTGGCTGCCGCTGGACGAGGAGGGCCTGCGGCCCGGGCCGCTCGCCGACTCGGGGGTGCGCGCGGTGGTCGTGACGCCCTCGCACCAGTTCCCGTCCGGGATCAGCTGGTCGGCGGAGCGTCGCGCGGCGCTCCTCGACTGGGCGCGGACGGTGGACGGGTACGTCCTGGAGGACGACTACGACGGCGACTTCCGGTACGACCGGGCCCCGGTCGGCGCGCTGCAGGGGCTCGATCCGGAGCGGGTCGCCTACGCGGGCACGGTCAGCAAGTCCCTGGCGCCCGGACTGCGGCTCGGCTGGATGCTCGTCCCGGGCGCGCTGCTCGGCGAGGTCGTGGAGCGCAAGCGGACGATGGACCTCGGCAATCCCGTACTCGACCAGGCCGTGCTCGCGGAGTTCGTGACGCGGGGCGGGTACGACCGGCAGTTGCGGCGCTGCCAGCGCGCCTACCGGGAGCGGCGGGACGCGCTGCTCACCGCCCTCGACGCGCATCTGCCCGGCACCCGGGTGAGCGGGATCGCGGCCGGGCTGCACGTCATCGCGCGCGTGCCGGGGCGCTTCGGGCCTCCCGAGCGGTTCCTGGCGCGGGCCGCGGAGGCCGGGGTGGCGCTGCGGCCCTTGGAGGACTACGGCACGGCGCGGCCCGCCGACGGGGACGTACGGCTGGTCGTCGGGTACGCGCATCTGGCGCCCTCGGTCATCGCGCGGGGCATCCGGCTGGTGGCGGAGGCGGTGGGCGGGGAGTGACGGCGGTGGTGGGGCCGCCGGATCCGCCGGGCCCGATCTGTTCACGCGGGGTTGGTGTGGGCGCCGCTCCCTGCCGTTAGGCAGGGTGCGGCGGCGCGACTCCCGCGCCCGGACACGCTTTCGGAGGTTCTTCCATGTCCCACTCCGTGCCCGGCTCCCCTCCCTCCCCCTCCCCCGCGCGGCGCGCCCTGCTGCGCGGGTCGCTGGCCGCCTCGGCCGCCCTCACGCTCGGCGGCGCCGGCCTGGCGGCCCCGGCGTTCGCGCTCTCGGGGCGGCCGCGGGCCAGCTGGGGTGTCCAGACGGGCGATGTCACGGCCTCCTCGGGCCTCGTGTGGGTGCGGTCGGACCGGCCGGCGCGCATGGTCGTCGAGACCTCGGCGAGCGAGTCGTTCCGGCGGGTACGCCGGCACCACGGGCCGCTGATCGGCGCGGGCAGCGACTTCACGGGCACGACCGCGCTGCGCGGGCTGCCGGCCGGCGAGCAGATCCACTACCGGGTCACGCTCGCGGACCCGGACGACCCGCGCCGGACGGGCGAGCCGGTGGTCGGCACCTTCCGTACGGCCCCGGAGCGGCGCGGGAACGGCGTCCGCTTCCTGTGGTCGGGGGACGTCGCGGGCCAGGGCTGGGGCATCAACCCGGACATCGGCGGCTTCCGCGCGTACGAGGAGATGCGCCGTCTCGACCCGGACTTCTTCCTGTGCAGCGGGGACTCGGTCTACGCGGACGGGGTGATCCAGCCGAGCGTGACGCTGCCCGACGGGCGGATCTGGCGGAACGTCACGACGCCGGAGAAGTCGAAGGTCGCGGAGACGCTCGACGAGTACCGGGGCAACTTCCGGTACAACCTCCTCGACCACAACGTCCGGGCGTTCAACGCGCAGGTGCCGTCGGTGGTGCAGTGGGACGACCACGAGGTGCGCAACAACTGGTACCCGGGCCAGATCCTGGACGACGCGCGGTACGCGGAGAAGGACGTGGACGTCCTCGCGGCCCGTGCGCTGCGTGCCTTCGGCGAGTACACGCCGGTGTCCACCCTTCACGCGCGCGGGAGCGCGGGCGTAGGCGCGGGCGGGAGCGCGCGTGCGGGTCGTATGCACCGGGTGGTGCGGTACGGGCCTCTGCTCGACGTGTTCGTGCTCGACATGCGCTCGTACCGGAACGCCAACTCCCCCGGCCGGCAGGCCGACGACACCAACGGCATCCTCGGGGCGGAGCAGCTCGCCTGGCTGAAGCGGGAGCTGGCCGCGTCCACGGCGGTGTGGAAGGTGCTCGCGGCGGACATGCCGCTCGGCCTGGTCGTGCCCGACGGCTCGGCGAACTTCGAGGCGGTCGCGCAGGGCGACCCGGGCGCGCCGCTGGGCCGGGAGCTCCAGATCGCGGAGCTGCTGCGGTTCGTGAAGCACCGAAGGATCACCGGCACGGTGTGGCTGACGGCGGACGTGCACTACACGTCGGCGCAGCACTACGCGCCCGAGCGGGCGGCCTTCCAGGACTTCGCGCCCTTCTGGGAGTTCGTGTCCGGGCCGCTGGCCGCGGGCGGGTTCCCCGCGAACGCGCTGGACGCGACCTTCGGTCCGGAGCGGGTCTTCGTCCGGGCGCCGGAGCGGGCGAACCTGTCGCCGATGGAGAGCCCGCAGTACTTCGGCGAGGTCGACATCGACGGGGGCAGCGGCGAGCTGACGGTGCGGCTGCGGGCCGAGGGCGGCTCGGTGCTGTTCAGCACGGTGCTGCAGCCGGGGCTCGTCGGGCAGTAATTCCTGGTCAGAGGTGGTACGGAGGACCTCCCCCGGTCATTGTCAGTGGCGGGTCCTACCGTTCTCCCATGACCCGATCCGTACAGGCGCTCGCCTACGCACGCTCTTCCGCGTTGGAGTCCACACACTCCGGGCGGCTGCTCGGGCTGGAGACGGCGGGGGGTCTCACGCCCCGGGGCGCGGAGGCGCATCCCCGGTTCTTCTCCGGCTTCCTGGCGGCGCCGCAGGTCGCCGCCCGCGGTCTGCTCGCGGTCGCCGACGTGGCGGCGGCCCGGTACCACCAGCGGGTGCGGACCGGTTCGCTGGACCCGGTCGTGACCGGGAACGGGGACCGGCTGCGGTTCGAGTCCTTCTCCGGCTGCGGCGGGGTGTACGCGCGTCTGGACGTGCTGGAGGAAGGGCTCGGCGGCGCGGAGACGGGCCACGGCACGACCAATGTGGACGTCAACGACCCGCTGCGCGAGGCGCTGTCGCGGATGGTCGGGGACGATCCGCTGCACCTGCGGGTCGGCCCCGAGGAGATGGCGGTGACCACCCTCGCGGGGGCGGTCGTGGAGAAGAAGGTCCCGTTGCCGGACCGGTGGCTGCGGGGCTTCGCCGAGGCGCAGGTCGCGTCGGCCCGGTTCGACCTCCGGGCCGAGCTGACCGGGTCGGAGTCCGTCCGCTTCCTGCGGTCCCTGCCGCGCACGGGGGCGCGGGGGCGCGGGCCGCTGTGGATCGTCCCGTCCGGCCGGACCCTGCGTCCGACGACGCGGCCGGGTCCGGGGGCGGTGTGCCTGCCGGGTCCCGAGCGGCTGGTCGCGCTGGAGCGGGTGCTGCGGTACGCGACGGGGCTGCGGGTGTACGGGCCGGTGCCGGACGGCGCGGCCACGGCGAGCGCCTGGGAGGTGGTCCTGCCGGGGATGCGGCTCACGCTGACGCTGTCGCCCGACCCGGCTCGGGGCTTCTCCGGGGAGGGCGGGGTCCTGGAGGCGCTGGCCACGGAGGAGGCGGCGCAGGACGCCGAGCTGGTGGCCGTGCTGCTGGCGTGGGAGCCGCGGATCGACCTGGCGGACCTCGCGGAGCAGGCCGGGCTCACGGTCGACCGGGTGCGCGGGGCGCTGACCCGGCTGGGTACGGCGGGGCGCGTGGGGTACGACGTCGCGGAGGCGGCCTACTTCCATAGGGAGCTGCCGTACGACGCGGACCGCGCGGAGCGCCACAACCCGCGTCTGGTGAGCGCGCGCCGGCTGGTCGCGGAGGGCGCGGTGGAGCTCGAAGGGGAGCTGGCGACGGTGGCCTCGGGCGAACGGCGCTACCGGGTGCGGGAGTCGGCCGGCGCGTTGAGCTGTACGTGCCGGTGGTGGGCGGACCACCGGGGCCGGCGGGGGCCGTGCAAGCACGCGCTGGCGGTGCGGATGGTTCGCCGGGGCGCGACGGTCACGGAACCGGGGGCGGACCCGGAGGCACCGGAGTGGGCCGTGCCGGGAGCGGGCCGGTGACGGGGCGCGAGGCGGAGGAGCGGAACATGGGGGCAGGGCAGTGACGCGAGGGACGGAGAAGGCCGTGGGGACGACGAAGGTCGAGGGGGAAGGGCAGTCCGTGGGGATCGAGAAGCTGATCGAGGCGGTGCGCGGCGGGCGCGCCGACGACGTGCCCGCGCTGCTGGAGGGACTGGGAGCGGCGGAGCGGAGCACGGCCGTCGCGAAGCTGAAGTCGCTGCGCACCGAGGTGCGGGGCTGGGAGACGAAGCGCCCGCGTGAGGCGGCCGACGCACAGCGCGCGCTGTACGTCGCGGGGGCCGGCTGCCACGCGGGGGCCTCGGCGGCGGCGACCTGGCTCGGCGGTCGTGACCTGGTGCCCTGGCGCTCGGAGGGCTGCGGCCCGGCGCTCCGGGCGGTGTCCGACCGGTCTCCGGAGTGGCTGGCCGACGTGGCGGGCCGGCTCGCCGCGCGGCCGGCCGTGGCGGAGCACAGTTACGAGCTGATCCGCGGGATGGTGGAGCGGTCCGGTTGCGCGGTGCCGGCGACCGACGGCTACGTCCTGGGCTGGGCGTGGCAGTTCCGCGCCGGCAGTCGCTGGCGGCTGTCGTTCGAGGGCCCCGAGCTCCTGGAGCGGCTGCGGGAGGACCCGCAGACGCCGGTCCTGGTGCTCCACGCCCTGTCGATGGCGGAGAGCCCCGACCAGTTGACCTGGACGGTCACCGAGGCCCCCCATGCGCACTGGCCCACGGCGGTCGCGACGCTCGTCGGGGAGGGCCTGCTGGACCGGGCGGAGGTGCTGGGCGCCGCCGTCTCCCGGCTGTTGCGGGGCGGTCGCCCCCGCGACCTGCGGTTCCCGATGGAGGTGCTGCGACTGGTCGAGCCGACCGCGGAGGAGTTCCGGGAGCGGATCCCCGACCTGGTCGGGATGACGGCGGACACGCCGTCGCCGATCGCGGGGTACGCGCAGGAGGTGCTGGCGGGGCTGGCTGCGGACGGGGCGCTGCCGACCGCGATGCTGTCCGAGATGACGAGTGCGGTGCTCTTCCGGACCGAGAAGAAACTGGTGCGGGCCCAGTTGACGCTGGTCGGCAAGGCGCTGGCGCGGGACCCCGGCGCGGCGGCCGAGCTGCTGCCCGCGGTGGCGGAGGTCTTCGGGAACGAGGACACCGAGCTCCAAGGGCGGGCGCTGAAGCTGGTGGGCCGTCATCTGGCCGCCGTGGACGCCTCTGTACGGCGGGAGCTGGCCGGTCAGGCCGGTCTGCTGAGCCCGCAGCACCACCAGGCCGCCGCGGAGCTGTTCGGGGACGCCCTGGAGACGGGGCCGGGGGCTCCGTACGAGGAGATCCTGCCGCCCGTGCCCGAGCCGCAGCGGGTCGAGCCCCCGGCGGCCACGGTCGAGGAGCTCGTCGAGGACATGCTCACGAAGGGGGTCTCCGACGACCCGGTGCGCTTCGAGCGGGCCCTCGACGGACTGGTGCGGCACGCGCACAGGGACCGGGCCGAGGTGACACGGGCGGTGCGGGAGGCGTTCACCACCAAGAGCTGGCAGGAGCCGTACCACTTCACGTACGACTTCCGCGGGCTCCACGCGGTGCTCGCGGGATTGCTCGGGCTCCTGGAGCCGTCGTGGATCGAGGACCGGCGGGCGCGGGAACCGGAGAGCACGGCCTGCTTCCACGAGGTGCTGACGGGCATCGTGCACGCGCGACTGTGGGAGGCCGCCGCTCTGATCGGCACGGACGCGCTGCCCTTCCTGCTCGCCTCGCCGACCGTGAGCACCGGCGGCATCGATCCTCAGGTGCTCGTCGGGCGACTGCGCGCCTACCGGGACGCGGGCGTCGAACCCGCCCCCGCCGATCTGGCCCAGGCGCTGCTGCGGGTCCTGCGGACCGGCCCCGACGTCGAGCGGGCGGAAGAGGAGGCGTCGGCTCTCGGCACCGTCGCCGGTCGGCGACTCGCCGCGTGGCTGCGGACGGACGAGCCGCCGGCGGCGACCGTGCGGTTCCTCGCGCGGGAGGAGGACCGGACGCTGGAGAGGTGGTACGTCCACCAGCGGGTGGTGGTCGAACTCGCCGACCGGGCCGTGGTGCGGGAGGAGTTCCCGCCCGCTTTCCGGTGGCTGGGCGGCACGCTGGAGACGGCGCCCCGTCGCTGCTACCACTGGATCTCCGCCGAGGGGCACTGGACCTCGATCCTGCCGTCCGACCGCGAGGTGCTCGCGGCCCTTATCGTGCCGTCGCTGGCGCGGGCGGGCGGCTCGCAGGACACGACGGGACCGCTGACGGGGCTCGCCGAGGCGGAGGGCCGGGTCGGCCGGGCCATCGCCCTCGCCCTCGCCCTCGGCATGGGCTACGGGGACGCCGACGACCGGCTGCGGGCCGTGGACGCGCTGCTCGTGCTCGCGTCCCGGGGTGATCTGGACGCGCGCCAGGTGGGCGAGGAGCTGGGGTGGCTAGTCACCGAGGGGGTGGTCAAGCCGAACCGGCTGGCGGACGCGGTCCGGACGGCGGCGGCCACGGGGGCGTACGCGACGGTCTGGGCGGTGCTCGGGGCGGCGCTGCCCGGACTGCTGAGTGCCGCGCCGCCGGTGCGCGGGCTCGGCGAGGTGCTCGCGGTGGCGGCCGACTGCGTGGAGCGGTGCGGGGCGCGGGGTGAGCTCCCCGGGCTCGCCGGCGTGGCCTCGGCGAAGGGCTCCTCACAGCTGGTCGTCCAGGCGAAGCGGCTGCTGGCGGCACTCGGCTAGGCCATGATCCGCCGGACAGGCCCTAGGGGGCTGGGCGAGCGCCGATCAGAGGTCCGGTCCGGGGACCGATCAGACTGTGACCCAAACGGTCTGAATCGGTCTCTAGGGGACCAGATCGGCGCTTAACCCGTCAGTCACAAAACGTTCGTGATCACGCAACACCGCTGGGTCACAGTGAAGCCATGACCGATGTGACGTCTTCGAAGAGCACCCGCCGCCCCCACCACTGGCGGCACGACCTGATCGAGCTCGCCGCCCTGTTCACCGCCGTGGTGGTGGCCGACACGATCGCCAAGACCATCGTCAAGGGCCCCGACGGCCAGTACCTCCTGGTGTTCTCGGCGATCGCGCTGGTCGCCACCGCCGCCTTCCACACCTGGTGGGCGCGGAGGCACAGTCATGCCAGCCATGCGCCCCCCTCGGACGTGACGGGGGGTGACACCGGCGGGCGCTCCACCACGGCTCCGTCGTCCGGCGCGGGGAGCGGACCGGACGAGACCGAGCGCCCGGCCGTCGAGACCGTGCTCTGGCGGATGCGGACCACCGTCCGGGACACCCCGGGCAGCCTGGCCGCCCTCTGCACGGTCCTCGCCCGCCTGGGCGTGGACATCCTGACCCTCCAGACCCACCCGCTCGCCCGGGGCACGGTCGACGAGTTCCTGCTGCGCGCCCCCGCCGACCTCTCCGCCCAGGCCCTCGCCCGCGAGATCGCGGCGGCCGGCGGCCGCGACACCTGGACCGAGCGGGCCGACGCCCACGACCTGGTCGACACGCCGACCCGGGTCCTCGGCCTGGCCACCCGTACCGCGCTCGACGCCGCCGAACTCCCGCTCGCGCTGCGCCAGCTCCTCGGCCGCTGCACCCTCCACTCCGTGCCCGCCCTCTCGCTCACCGGTCGTCCCACCGGTGAACAGGCCCCGGTCGAAGGGGTCCTGGAGGAGACGGTGATGCGGCTGCGCGACCCCCACGGCGGCACGCTCATCGTCGAGCGGCCCTATCTCCCCTTCACCCCGACCGAGTTCGCCCGCGCCCGCGCACTGGTGGAGCTCGACGCCCGGCTCGGGCCGCGCGTCCCGCACAGCCAGGACGTGCTGACCCTGCCGGAGGGCAACGAGATCACCGTCCGCCGCGCCGACCAGCGCGACCTGACCGCCGCACGGGCCATGCACGACCGCTGCTCGGCCCGCACCCTGGGCCTGCGGTACCACGGCCCGGTCGGCGACGCCGACCGCTACCTCGGCCATCTGCTCAGCCCGCGCTTCGGACGGACGCTCGCCGTGCAGACGACCTCCGGCCGGCTCGTCGCCCTCGGCCACCTACTGTGGGACGGCGACGAGACCGAGGTCGCCCTGATGGTCGAGGACGACTGGCAGCGGCGCGGCATCGGATCCGAGCTCCTCGGCCGGCTGGTGGCGATGGCCGAGGAGGCCGGCTGCGAGAGCGTGTACGCCGTGACCCAGTCGTCCAACACCGGGATGGTGGCCGCCATGCGGGCGCTGAACCTCCCCCTCGACTACCAGATCGAGGAGGGCACCCTCGTCATCACGGCGCGACTGGCCGCAGCACCGCGCCGGAGCCCTCGCCCGCAGTCGCTGCCGCATGGAGAGGTCCGGCCGGCGGAGCGCTGAGCGCCTGCGTGAGGTCCCGCCACAGGTCCTCGACGTCCTCCAGACCGACCGACATGCGCAGCAGCCGGTCGCTCACGCCCGACGAGCGACGGTCTCCCTCGGCCACGATCCGGTGGCTGATGGAGGCCGGGTGCTGGATGAGGGTGTCGACGCTGCCGAGGCTGACCGCCGGGGTGATCAGCCGGACTCCGGCGATCACGTCGTGCGGGTCCCCGTACACCTCGAAGGCGATCATCGCGCCGCCGATCCGCGGGTAGTGGACGCGGGCGATCCGGGGGTCGGTGGCGAGCCGCCGGACGAGCTCCGCGGCCGTGCCGGACGCCGCCCGCACCCGTACCGGCAGGGTGGAGAGGCCGCGCAGCAGCAGATAGCCGGCGAGCGGGTGCAGCACCCCGCCGGTGGCGAAGCGGACCTGGCGGAGGGTACGCGCGAACGCCTCGTCGCAGGCCACGATCCCGCCCATGACGTCGCCGTGTCCGCCGAGGTACTTCGTCGCGCTGTGCAGCACGATCCGCGCGCCCAGCTCGACGGGCCGCTGGAGGACCGGCGTGGCGAAGGTGTTGTCGACCAGGAGCGGCACGGAGCCGCAGGAGTGGGCGATGGCCCGGATGTCGGCCTCGGCGAGGGTCGGGTTCGCCGGCGTCTCGACCATGACGAGCCCGGTGTCGGGGCGTATCGCGTCGGCGATGCCCGCCGGGTCGGTCCAGGTCACCTCGGTGCCGAGAAGTCCCGCGTCCAGGAGGTGGTCGCTGCACCCGTACAGCGGGCGGACCGCGACCACGTGGCGCAGGCCCTGGCTCGCCCGGGCGAGCAGGACGGCGGTGAGCGCCGCCATGCCGCTGGCGAAGGCCACGGCGGACTCGGCGCCCTCCAGGCGGGCGAGGGCCTCCTCGAAGCGGGCCACCGTGGGGTTGTCGAGCCGGGCGTAGACGGGCGGACCGTCGAGCCGGGCACCCGTGGTGGCGAACTCGTCGATGCGGGCGGCCTCGGCCCGGGCGTCGTACGAGGGGTAGGTGGTGGACAGGTCGATCGGCGGGGCGTGCAGACCGAGCGTGGCGAGGTCCTCGCGGCCGGCGTGCACGGCTTCGGTGGCGAGCGCCCTCGGGGTGGCCGAGGGGTCGCGATCCATGGCGTCCATGGCGGCACTGTGAACGTTTACCGGAAGGTAGCGGGAAATAGCCGTGCTACGTTCGGCGAATGGCCGAATCTGTCGTACTGGACGCGGTCGATCTGCACATTCTTCGCCTCCTGCAGAACGACGCCCGGACCACTTACCGCGAGCTCGCCGCCGAGGTCGGCGTGGCACCCTCGACCTGCCTGGACCGGGTGGCCCGGCTCCGTCGCACCGGGGTGATCCTGGGTCACCAGCTGCGACTGGATCCGGCCAAACTCGGCCGCGGGCTCGAAGCCCTTCTCCTCGTGCAGGTGCGACCCCACCGGCGGGAACTGATCGGTCCGTTCGTCGACCGGATCCGGGCCCTCCCCGAGTCCCGGGCGCTCTTCCATCTCACGGGCCCCGACGACTACCTGGTCCACGTGGCCGTCTCGGACCCCGCTGACCTGCAACGACTCGTCCTCGACGAGTTCACCTCACGCCGCGAGGTGGCCCGGGTCGAGACCCGGCTGATCTTCCAGGAGTGGGAGTGCGGCCCCCTCCTGCCGCCTTCCCCGGGCCCCTCCTTGTCAGCCGACTGAGCCCGGACGAGGGTGACGGGGGCCCGCCCGAGAGGCCAGGATGTGCCCATGCCAGAGACTTCCAGCAGCTCGCTGCCTCGCCAGGTCGCCGACGCCCACGTCGACGCACTCATCGCCCTCGACCCGATCACCGGTACGTACCTGGGAGTCAAGGAGAGCGCCGGTGGCCTGCCCGACTTCTCGCCCGCCGGGCAGCAGGCCGTGGCCGACCTCGCCCGCCGAACGCTCGCCGCCCTCGACGCGGCGGAGCGGGTCCCCGGCGCCGAGGCCGAAGCCGAGCGGCGGTGTGCCCGGCTGCTGCGGGAGCGCCTCACGGCCGAACTCGCCGTGCACGAGGCCGAGGAGGGGCTCTGCGCGGTCAGCAACATGCGGTCGCCCGCGCACAGCGTGCGCATCGTCTTCACGATGATGCCGACGGAGACCCCGGAGGACTGGACGGCGGTCGCCTCCCGGCTGCGGGCCGTCCCCGGCGCCCTGGAGGGCTACCGGTCCGCGCTCGCCCTCGGCCTGGAACGCAAGCTCCTCGCCGGGCCGCGCCCCACCGCGACCTTCATCGACCAGCTCACCGAGTGGGCGGGCGGGGAGAGCGGGAAGCCCGGCTGGTTCGAGGAGTTCGCCGCCGCCGGCCCCGACACCCTGCCCGAGGAGCTCCGCACCGAGCTCGCGGCGGCCGCGCGGGGCACCACCGAAGCGGTCGTGGCCCTGCGGGACTGGATGCGGGACGTGTACGCCCCGGCCGTCGCGGACGCGCCGAACACCGTGGGCCGTGAGCGCTACCAGCGCTGGACCCGCTACTTCAACGGCACCGACCTGGACCTCGACCAGGCGTACACGTACGGCTGGTCCGAGTACCACCGGCTGCTCGGCGAGATGCGGAGCGAGGCCGAGCGGATCCTGCCCGGGGCGGACCCCTGGGAGGCGCTCGCCCACCTCGACGAGCACGGCACGCACATCGAGGGTGTGGAGGAGGTCCGGGTCTGGCTCCAGGGCCTCATGGACGAGGCCGTCACGGCCCTCGACGGCACCCACTTCGAACTCGCCGACCGCGTACGGCGGGTGGAGTCCCGGATCGCCCCGCCCGGCGGCGCCGCCGCGCCGTACTACACCGGCCCGTCCGAGGACTTCACGCGCCCCGGCCGCACCTGGCTGCCGGTGGACGGCCAGACCCGCTTCCCGGTGTACGACCTGGTGTCGACCTGGTACCACGAGGGCGTGCCCGGCCACCACCTCCAGATCGCGCAGTGGGTGCACGTCGCCGACCGGCTCTCCCGCTACCAGGCGACCATCGGGAAGGTGAGCGCCAACATGGAGGGATGGGCGCTGTACGCCGAGCGCCTGATGGACGAACTCGGCTTCCTGCCCGACGCGGAGCGGCGCCTCGGCTACCTCGACGGCCAGATGATGCGCGCGTGCCGGGTGATCGTGGACATCGGCATGCACCTGGGTCTGGAGATCCCTGCGGACGCGCCGTTCCACCCGGGCGAGCGGTGGACACCGGAGCTCGCGCAGGAGTTCTTCCAGCTGCACAGCAGCCGCCCGCCGGCCTTCGTGGAGAGCGAGATGACCCGCTACCTCTCGATGCCGGGCCAGGCGATCGGCTACAAGCTGGGCGAGCGCGCCTGGCTGCTCGGGCGGGCCAACGCACGGGCCGCGCACGGCGACGCGTTCGACGCGAAGGCCTGGCACATGGCGGCGCTCTCGCAGGGCCCGCTGGGTCTCGACGACCTGGTCGACGAGATCTCCCGCCTCTGACCGGCCCTCGCGATCACCCGGATCCCCGGCCGATCTCTTGATCAGCCGGGGATTCCCCTGCTATCCCTCGTACATGACCAGTGCTTACACCCCGGACGCCACCGACTGGCGCATTCTCGAAGCCCTCCAGTCCGAGGGCCGGTCCAGCTTCGCCGAGCTGGCCCGTGCCGTGTCGATGTCGCCGTCCGCGGTGACCGAGCGGGTGCGGCGCCTGGAGGACACGGGGGTCATCGCCGGGTACACGGCGATCGTCGACCAGGACCGGCTGGGGCTCCCCATCCTCGCCTTCGTACGGCTGCGCTACCCCCACGGCAACTACAAGCCGTTCCACGACCTCATCGCCTCCACGCCGGAGGTCCTGGAGGCCCACCACGTGACGGGCGACGACTGCTTCGTCCTCAAGGTCGCCGCGCGCTCGATGAAGCACCTGGAGGAGATCACCGGGAAGATCTCCACGCTCGGCGCGGTCACCACCAGCGTCGTCTACTCGTCACCGCTGCCCCGCCGCTCCCTCAGCCGCTGAGCCCGCCCGCGCCGGGCCGCCGCCGCCGAACCGCCGGCGGTTCGGTCAGCCGCCGAGCGCGTCCCCGCCGGTGCGCAGTGTGACCGCCGAGCCGTGCCGTGCCTTGACGACCTCCAGCTGGGCGGGGATGCGGCGGCGCAGATCGCCGACGTGGCTCACGATGCCGACGCTGCGGTCACGCTCGCGCAGCGAGTCGAGGACGTCGAGCACGTCGTCGAGCGTCTGCTCGTCGAGGCTGCCGAAGCCCTCGTCGATGAAGAGGGTGTCGAGCCGGACCCCGCCCGCCTCGTCGGTGACGACGTCCGCGAGGCCGAGGGCGAGCGCGAGGGAGGCGAAGAAGGTCTCGCCGCCGGAGAGCGTGGCGGTGTCGCGCTCGTTGCCGGTCCAGGCGTCGACCACGTGCAGCCCGAGGCCGGCCCGCTTGCCGCCGGAGCGCGCGTCGGAGTGGACGAGGGTGTAGCGGCCGGAGGACATGGCCTGCAGGCGGGCGGTCGCGGCGGCGGCGACCTGTTCCAGCCGGGCGGCCAGGACGTACGACTCCAGGCGCATCCGGCGCTCGTTCTCGGCGGAGGTGCCCGCGGTGAGCGCGGCGAGCCGGGCCACCCGGTCGTACTCCTCGCGGAGCGGTCCGAGCCGGCGGACCTCGGTGCCGGCCTGCCGGGAGAGACCGGTCAGCTCGCTCCCCCGCTCGCGGGCCGCCGCCAGGGCGGACGCGGCCTGCCGGAGCCCGCGGTCCGCCGCCGTGTGGACGGCCTCGGCGGCCGCCGGGTCGGCGGGCGGGAGAGCGGCGGCAGCGGCGGTGCCGGGCTCGTCGAGGCGGTCGGCGACGGCCGCCGCCTCTGCCTGCCAGGCGTCCACCCGCTGCTGGAAGGCGCGGCGGTCGGCCTCGTCGAGAAGCGCGGCACGGGCCTCGGCCGGGGTGGCGAAACCCGCGCGGTAGGCGGCGTCGGCGAGCCGGTCGTCGGCCTCCTTGAGCCGCTGGGCGGCGAGTTCGGCGGAGCGTACGGTCCCGGCGGCCTCGACGAGGACGGCGATCTTCCGCTCCAGGCGCGTGGCGTGCTCGGCGACGCTTCCGAACGCGCCTCGCCCACGGGCGACTTCCTCGTCGAGAGCGAAGTGCTCCCGCTCCAGCGCCTCCCGTCGCGACGTACGCGCGGCGACGCGACGCTCGGCCTCCCGCTGCGCGCCGACCCGCTCCTCGTACTCCCGCTCGGCCCGCGCGAGCGCCTCCCGAGCGCCGTGCGCCTGCCCGGCGAGCGCGTGCGCATCGACGTGCAGCCGGGTCAACTCCTCGACCTCGCGGGCGAGTTCGTCGACGGTGGGTTCGCCGCCGGTCGCGGACTCCGTACGGGTCACGGCCTCCACGCCGGTCGCGGACTCCGCACGGGTCGCGGGTTCCGTACCGGTCACAGCCTCCGTACCGGTCACAGCCTCCGTGCCGGTCGCAGCCTCCGTACGGGTCGCGGACTCCGCGGCGGTCAGGACCTCCGCGCGGGCCGCGGACAAGGCCTCCCGGGTGACGGCCAGCTCGCGCTCGACGGCGGAACGAGCGGCGTCGGCACGGCTGTAGACCTCGTAGGCGGCGTCCTCCGAGGCGCGGTCGACGTGGTCGGCGGTGGCGCGGGCGGGGGCCGGGTGAGCGGTGGAGCCGCAGACCTGGCAGGCCTCGCCCTCGGTGAGGGTGGCCGCGAGTTCGGCCGCGATCCCCCGCAGGCGGCGGGACTTGACGTCGAGCCAGGTCTCATGGGCGGCGTTCCGCCGCTCCCGGGCGTCCGTGAGCCGCGCCTCGGCGGCCGCGGTGTCCCGCTCAAGGCCGTCGCGGCGACGGGCCGCGGCGAGCCGGCGACGGGCGGGCTCCAGACGGCCGGCGAGGTGCTCGGCGCGGGCCGCGGCGTCCGTCGTGGTCCGGACGCGCTCGGTGAGGGCGGCCCGGCGGGGCTCCCAGTCCACGAGCCAGTCGGCCGCGTCCCGGAGGGCGTCCTCGTCGGCCCTGGCCTCCCGCGCCAGCACGGCGCGCTCCTCGGCGACGGCGGCGGCCCGGCGCTCGGCGCGGCGGGCGGCGTCGAGCCCGCCGAGCTCCCCGCGCAGCCGGTGTTCGAGCGCGGAGAGGTGTTCGGCGCCCTGGTCGGCGAGGTCCGGGGGCAGCAGGGCGCGGGAGCGTGCGCGGGCCGTGGACGCGGAGGCGTGCTCGCGCTCGGCGTCCTGGCGCAGCCCGAGCGCGGGCGCGACGCGCTCGGCCTTGAGGGACCGGTCGAGGGCGGCCTGGTGCCGGTCGCGCTCGGGGGCGCGGGCGGTGAGCTGATCGCGGCGCCGGAGCGCGTCGGCGTGCCGGGCCTGCCGGACCGCGAGCTCCTTCTCGGCGTCGAGGGCGGCGCGCGCGGCGGCCTGCCCGCGCTCGGCCGCCCCGAACCGTACGCCGGCGATGTCGAGGGCCTCGCGGGCCTCCGTACGGGCGACGGCGGCCCAGGTCAGCACGGACTCGGCGAGGCCGGGGTCGCCGGGCCGCCCCTCGACGGGGGTGCGGGCGGATTCGAGTCCACCGGCGGCCTGTGTCATGCGGTGGGCGAGGGTGAGGAGCCGCTCGTCCCCGTCCCGTACCTGCTGCTCGGCGGCGCGCCGGAGGTCGGCGAGGCGCTCTTCGACGGCGGCGAAGCGTCGGGTGTCGAAGAGGCGGCCGAGGAGCTTGCCCCGGGCCTCGGCGTCGGCGCGCAGGAACTTCGCGAAGTCGCCCTGCGGGAGGAGCACGACCTGGCAGAACTGCTCGCGGCTCATGCCGACGAGCTGGGTGATCTCCTCGCCGATCTCCTGGTGGGAGCGGCTGAGCCCGGCCCATTCGCCGGTGGCCGGGTCGTATTCGCGCAGCCAGGTCTGGGCCTTCTCGGTGGTGAAGCCGCCGCCGCGCTTCTTGGGCCGCTGCTGGGCGGGGCGGCGGGTGATCTCGACACGCCGATCGCCCACGGTCAGTTCGAGGAGGACCTCGGTGTACGTGCCGACGGGGGCGTGGTCGCTGCGCAGGGAGGTGCCGGGGCTCTGGCGGACGCCGGGCACGCTGCCGTACAGGGCGAAGCAGACCGCGTCGAGGACGGAGGTCTTGCCCGCGCCGGTCGGTCCGTGGAGGAGGAAGAGTCCGGCGGAGGACAGGGTGTCGAAGTCGACGGTCTGCGTGGTGCCGAAGGGCCCGAACGCGGTGATCTCCAGGCGGTGCAGCCTCACCGGCCCACCTCGCGCTCGGCCGCGTCGACCCGTACGTCGTCGAAGGCGCCGTACAGGACCGTCCGCTCCGGGCCGTCGAGGCCCGCGCCGCCGCGTACGTGGGCCACGAAGTCCTCCGCGATCTGCTGGTCGGTGCGGTCCCGGAGCCGCTGGGCGTAGGAGGCGCCGGAGTCGCTGTCGGTCCGCTCGGGATCGAAGACGAGGTTCAGGGCGTGCGGGAACCGCTCGGCCAGCCGGGCCATGGGCTCGGCGGGCCGTACGGGATCGGTGAGCGTGGCCTCGACCCAGGACTGCTCATGGGGCGTGAGGGCGGGGTCGGCGAGCAGGTCGTCGAGCCGTCCCCGGATCCGGGCGAGGGGGCGCGGGACCGGGCAGTCGAGGCGCTCCGCGCCGATGACCGTCCCCTCGGGGCCGGCCGACGGGCCGAGATCGACGAGCCACATCGTCTTGCGGTGGTCGGTCTCGGAGAAGGAGTACGCGAGCGGGGAGCCGGAGTAGCGCACCCGGGGGGTGAGGGTCTGGCTGCCGTGGAGGTGGCCGAGCGCGACGTAGTCGACGCCGTCGAAGACCCCGGCGGGGACGGCGGCGACGCCGCCGACGGTGATGTCCCGCTCACTGTCGCTGGGGGCGCCGCCCGCCACGAAGGCGTGGGCGAGGACGACGGAGCGGGTGCCGGCGGGCCGCGCGGCGAGGTCGGCGCGGACGCGGTCCATGGCGGCGGCGAGGACGGCCTCGTGGCCGCCCTTCGCGGCGCCGAGCTGTTCCCGGACGAGGGCGGGTTCGAGGTAGGGCAGACCGTAGAGGGCGACGTCGCCGTGGGCGTCGGTGAGGACGACGGGGGTTCCGATGCCTGCCGG
Source organism: Streptomyces sp. NBC_00094 (assembly GCF_026343125.1). Taxonomy (NCBI): domain Bacteria; kingdom Bacillati; phylum Actinomycetota; class Actinomycetes; order Kitasatosporales; family Streptomycetaceae; genus Streptomyces; species Streptomyces sp. NBC_00094. Next base: position 1,125,548 of record NZ_JAPEMB010000001.1, read on the forward strand.
GTCGGTACGGAGGTGGATGCCGGCGCGCTCGATGAGCCCCGCGCCGACGCCGAGGCGGCGGGCCGAGTCGTGGTTGCCGGAGATCATGACGGTCGGCACCCCGGCCTCGGCGAGGCGGTGGAGGGCGGTGTCGAAGAGCTCGACGGCGGGCAGCGGCGGCACGGCCCGGTCGTAGACGTCCCCGGAGACGAGGACGGCGTCCACCCGGTGCGTGTGGACGGTCGTCACGAGGTGGTCGAGGAAGGCGGCCTGGGCGTCGAGGAGCCCGACACGGTGGAAGGACCGGCCGAGGTGCCAGTCCGAGGTGTGCAGGAGCCTCACGATGCCGTCCCACCCCGCATGTGTGCCGCTCCTCGCCGCCGGTTCCCGTTCGTGTGCGCCCTCCACGCTATCCCGAGCGGATGTATGGGTGGGGCCGTACGGGATTCCCGCCGGAGAACCGGAGAACCCGAGGACCGAGGACCGAGGACCGAGGACCGGAGGACCGGAGGACCGAGGAGCAGCGCGGGTCGCGGGGGCGTGACCGGCGAACGGGCTCAGGCGTCGCCGTACGCCTCTCCGCCGAGTGCGAGCTCCGCCGTGCCGGCCGTGGTGTCGGCGAGCCAGGCGCGGAAGGCCGGGACGTCCGCGTCCGGGAGGCCGATCTCGATCGTGACGGCCTCCGCGTACCGCACGTCCCGTACGGCACGGCCGGTCGCCCGCAGGTCGTTCTCCAGCTTCCCCGCCCGCTGGTGGTCGACGGTGACGGTGGCGAGCCGGAAGCGCTGCCGGGTCACCGTGCCGAGCTCGTCGAGCGCCTCGCCGACGGCGCCGCCGTACGCGCGGATGAGGCCGCCCGCGCCGAGCTTCACACCGCCGTAGTACCGGGTGACGACGGCGGCGACGTAACGCATCTCACGGCGCAGGAGCATCTGGAGCATCGGCACGCCCGCCGTGCCGCCGGGCTCGCCGTCGTCGCTCGCCTTCTGGACGGAGGCGTCGGCGCCGAGGACGTACGCGAAGCAGTTGTGCGTGGCGGTGGGGTGCTCCTTGCGGATGCGCGCGACGAAGTCCTGCGCCTCCCGCTCGTCGGCGACGGGTGCCAGCGCGCAGAGGAAGCGCGAGCGGTTGATCTCGGTCTCGTGCACACCCTCGCGGGCGAGGGTGCGGTACTGCTCCTGCATCCCGCCAGCCTACGTTCCGTCCCCCTCGTACTCACCGGCGGCCGGTTCGGGGGCGGGGGCCAGGCCCGCGTAGGGCAGCGCGCGCAGGGCCAGGGCCCAGCCGAGGCGGGCCTCGCCGGACTCGCTGGAGCGGCCGGTGAGCTCGGCGATGCGGCCGATGCGGTTGAGGACGGTGTTGCGGTGGCAGTAGAGCTGTTCGGCGGCCCTCGCCGCCGAACAGCCGTGGTCCAGCCATACGCGGAGCGTGGTCAGGAGGGCGGCCCGCTCGCCGCCCGTGGCCAGCACCGGCCCGAGGTGGACGGTGACGATCCGCTCGGCGATGTCGCCGCGGGTGCCGAGGAGCACCTCGGCGAGCCGGTCGTCGAAGACGGCGGCCTCGCCGCTGCCCGCCGGGAGGGTACGGAGGGTCTGCTCGGCGAGCCGGAGCGCGCGGCCGGCCTGGGAGAGCCGTTCGAACTCCGGGGAGATCCCGGCGGTGGCGCCGGTCAGCTCCCGCAGGGCGTCCAGGAGGGCGCGCGCGGCCGGGTCGGCGGAGCCGCGGGGACCGGCTGCGGGCCGGCCGGCGGGCGTGTCACGGCGGGGCAGCCGGACGATCCCCACGTACCGGCCGGAGCGGGGCCGCCAGAACGACCACATCCCCCGGGCCTCCAGGAGGGGCGCCGGGTGCGGCGGGGCGGCGGGGTCCTGGGCGGCGACCACGACGACGTACCGGTCGTGCGCGGGGACGCCGAGCGCGGCGGCCGCGGCCGAGGCGACGGCGGGGTCGTCGGCGCGGCCGTCGAGGAGCGCCTCGAAGAGGGCGACGCGCCGGGTGTCCCGGCGGCTCTGGAGCTCCAGCTGGGCGAGCCGGTACTCGTCGGCCATGGCGACGGAGTAGCGGTCGATGGTCTCCCAGACGCCGCCGGCCATGTCGAGCTCCACGTCCCTGCTGTCGGCCTCCCGCCCGGCCCTGGCCCTGAGGTGCTCGGCCATGACCTGCCACAGCACCCGGCCGCCACGCCGGTAGGCCTGGAGGACGGTGTCGAGGGGCACGCCCTGCTCGGCGCGGCGGCGGCCGGTCTCGCGGGCCGCCCGCTCGAAGTCGCCGCCGGTCGGGGCGAGGCCGCCGAAGTCCTCCAGGGCGCGCAGGAGGTTGTCTCGGCAGATCTCCCAGAGGTCGTCGCGGGTCACGGGGGCGTCGGAGGCGTACGTACCGGAGTGGGCGCGGATGTCGTCGACGGCGCGGTCGGTGAGCCGGTCGACGTCGGCCAGCATCGCCGTGGAGAGCGCGCGCCGGAGCGCCCCGGAACCGGCGTCGGACCCGAGGAGCGTATGGGCTCCGCCGGGGCGGGGGGCGCTGGGGTAGGAGGTGCCGGGGCGAGGGGCGGCGGGGCGGGGCGTGCGCCCGGCACCGTCGGCGCGGACGGCACCGTCGGTGCGGTCCGGGCGCGCGGCGGTCGCGCGGGGTTCGCCGCCGGGGCGAGGGGCGGCCGGGCTGTGCGTCATGGCTCGCACCGTAGCCCCGGGATTTGGCGAATGCCACGGGTCGCGCACGGCAGGGGGGCCACTGCCCACCTCCGTACCGCACATGGTGGGCACCTGCACATGGCATCCGGACGGCGCCGCGGCGGATTCTGTGCCGTGTCAGCCGATCGTCAACAGCGCTGTTGACTCCGCATCCCTGGAGCGTGAAATGTCACTGAGCGTCGCCGACGTCCTGGGCGAGTCCGCCCGCCACTTCCCCGACCGGATCGCGGTCGTCGAGGGCGCGGCCCGCCTGACCTACCGGGAGCTGTGGACGGAGGCGCTGCGCTGCGCGGCCGGACTGCGGGAGGCGGGCCTGAAGCCGGGCGACCGGCTGGCCGTGCTGCTGCCGAACACCACCGAGTTCCTGCGCGTGTACTACGGCGCCCTGGCCGCCGGCCTGACCGTCGTGCCGGTGCACGCGCTGCTCGTCGCCGACGAGGTCCGGTACGTCCTGGAGCACAGCGGCGCGGCGGGCATCGTGAGCGGCGGCCCGCTCTGGGCGGTGGCCGACGAGGCCGCGCGAGCGGCCGGCGTGCGCGCCTTCCAGGGGGCGCCCACGGCGTCGGAGCCGCTCGCCTCGGCGGAGCCTGCCGATCCCCAGGACGTCGCGGTGATCCTCTACACGAGCGGCACGACGGGCCGCCCCAGGGGCGCCCTCCTCACCCACCTCAACATCGTCATGAACGCCTCCGTGACCTCGCAGGACCTCCTCGGGCTCGGCGAGGGCGACGTGGTCCTCGGCTGTCTGCCGCTCTTCCACAGCTACGGCCAGACCTGCGCCATGAACGGGACGCTGCGCCAGGGCGCGACGCTCGTCCTGATGCCCCGTTTCAGCGGCCCCGCGGCCCTGGCGGTGCTCGCCGACGAGGGCGTGACGGTCTTCATGGGGGTGCCGACGATGTACCACGCGCTGGTGGAGGCCGCCGCGGGCTCCGACCGGCGCCCGACGGCCCTGCGCGCCGCCGTGTCGGGCGGCGCGGCCCTGCCGGTCGCCGTCCTCGAGCGGTTCGAGGAGGCCTTCCGTACCCAGGTCCTGGAGGGGTACGGCCTGACGGAGACCTCACCGGTCGCCACCTTCAACCAGCCGCACATCGGCCGCCGGCCCGGGACGGTCGGGCACCCGGTGTGGGGCGTGGAGACGAGGATCGCGGACGAGGCCGTCGAGCGGGAGATCCTGCTGCTCGCGGACGGCGAGGTCGGCGAGGTCGTGGTCCGGGGCCACAACGTCTTCGCGGGCTACCTCGACGACCCGGCGGCGACGGAGGCGGCCGTCGTGGACGGCTGGTTCCGCACGGGCGACCTGGGCGTCCTGGACGAGGACGGCTTCCTGCGGATCGTGGACCGGAAGAAGGACCTGGTCATCCGGGGCGGCTTCAACATCTACCCGCGCGAGGTCGAGGAGGTGCTCGTGCGCCATCCCGGGGTCTCGGAGGTGGCGGTGATCGGCGTCCCCGACGACGCGAAGGGCGAGGAGGTGTGCGCCGTGGTGGTACGCCGGGAGGGCGCCGCCCCGCTCTCCGAGGAGGAGCTCGTGAAGTGGTCGCGGGAGCGGCTCGGCCGGCACAAGTACCCGCGGATCGTGCGCTTCGTGGAGGCGCTCCCGCTCGGCCCGACCGGAAAGGTGCTCAAGCGGGCGTTGGTGTCGGGGGGTTGACCGGAAGCCCTGCCCGAGCCGCATGATCTGGACGGTGCGTCACCGTCGACCCAGGAAAGTCGACCCAGGAAAGGTGAATCGATGTCGGAGTACGTCGCGGAACACGTCCAGGACGGTCCCGGAGCCCGCACACGGCACGGCGTTCTGCGGGGCGCCCTGAAGGACGGTGTGGCGTCGTTCCTCGGAATCCCCTACGCACAGGCGCCCGTCGGGGCGCTGCGGTTCCGCGCGCCGGAGCCGGTGGAGGCCTGGGAAGGGATACGGGAGGCCACCGCCTTCGGGCCGACGGCGCCCAAGCGCCCGTACGCCCCGCCGCTCGACGCGCTGCTCCCCGACCCCGAGGTGGCGGGCGACGACTGCCTCAACCTCAACGTCTGGGCTCCCTGGCCGGCCGCCGGTCTCGGCGAGGACGGTCCCGGCAAGGACGGTCCGGGCGACGGAGGCACCGCCGACGGCGGGCGCCCCGTCATGGTCTGGATCCACGGCGGGTCACTGGTCCACGGCTCCTCGGCGGTCCCCGTCTACGACGGCACCGCCTTCGCCCGGGACGGCGTCGTCCTCGTCTCGATCAACTACCGGCTCGGCATCGAAGGGTTCGGGGTCTTCCCCGACGCGCCCACCAATCTCGGTCTGCGCGACCAGATCGCCGCGCTGACCTGGGTACGGGAGAACATCGCGGCCTTCGGCGGGGACCCGGAGCGGGTCACCGTGTTCGGCGAGTCGGCCGGGGCGATCTCGATCGCCGCCCTGCTCGCCTCACCGCTCGCGAAGGGCCTGTTCCGGCGGGCCGTGATCCAGAGCGGGGCGCCGATCGCCCGGTCGATCGACGTCGCCCGGATGACCACGGAGGCGATCGCCGCGCGGCTCAAGGTGCCGGCGACGGCGGAGGCGTTCGCCGGTGTCGACCCGGAGCAGCTGCTCGCGGCGCAGACCGCGGTGACGGGCAAGGGCAATCCCGTGCTCAACAGGCACACCTTCCACATCGCCGTGGACGGCGACGTCCTGCCGGACCATCCGGGGGACCTGCTCGCGGACGGCGCTTCGGCGGACGTGGAGCTGCTGATGGGCACGAACACGGACGAGTACCGGCTGTGGTTCGTGCCGGGCGGGCACACCGAGAAGGTGGGGTCCCTGGCGCAGCGGTTCCTGCTCCGGAAGGGGCGGATATCGCCCCGGGTGGCGAAGGTGTACCGAGAGGGCCGGCCGCAGGAGAAGCCGGGCGAGGTCCTGGGCGTGATCGCGGCGGACAAGCTGCTGCGGATTCCGCTGAACATGCTCGCGGACGCCCGGCTGAACTCCGGCGGGTCCGCCGCGACGTATCTGTACGAGTTCGGCTGGGGCTCGCCCGTGCTCGGCCTCCGCGCCTGCCACGCGCTCGAACTCGGCTTCGTCTTCGACACGCTCGACCTGCCGGAGACGCGCGCCCTGACGGGGCCGGACGCTCCTCAGGACCTGGCCACGGCGATGCACGCGGCATGGGTGGCCTTCGCCGAGACCGGCGACCCGGGGTGGCGTCCGTGGGGTCCTGCGCGCCCGGTGATGACGTTCGGCCCGGGCCTCCCGTCCGTGGTCGAGGCCCCGCGCGAGGCCGAACGGCGCGCGTGGGAGGTCTGAGGGTCCCGGCGGGAATCACGGCGGGGCGCGGCTCGTTCTCCACGGGGACGGGCCGATCCGACGAGAGGCAGCAGAAGCGATGAGCGTCGACACCACGACCACCGAGCCGACGGAGGAGCCGGCGGCGTCGGTGGAGCCGGCCGAACCGGCCGCGTACTCCGCGGCGGAGACGGTACGGCGGATCCTGACGTCCACCGGCGACACCTGGGCGGTGGTGGGCCTCTCCTCCAACCGGGCGCGGGCCGCGTACGGCGTGGCGGGCGTGCTCCAGCGCTTCGGGAAGCGGATCGTCCCGGTCCACCCGAAGGCGGAGACGGTCCACGGCGAGCAGGGGTACGCCTCGCTGGCCGACATCCCGTTCCCGGTCGACGTCGTGGACGTGTTCGTCAACAGCGAGCAGGCGGGCGGGATCGCCGACGAGGCCGTCGCGATCGGTGCCAAGGCGGTCTGGTTCCAGCTGGACGTGATCGACGAGGCCGCGTTCGCCCGGACCCGCGGGGCGGGCCTGGACATGGTCATGGACCGCTGCCCCGCGATCGAGATCCCGCGCCTCGGCTGACGTGCGACCGACCGACCGGCCGCCCAGCCCGTCGGTCGGTCGGAAGGACGGACGCGACGGACGCGACGGACGCGACGGCTCAGCGCGCGGGCGGGATGGAGACGGCCATCGTCATCTCGACCGGTTCGTCCCCGTCGTTGCGGTAGGCGTGCGCCACGTTGGCCTCGAAGACCGCGGAGGTGCCGGCCGGAAGCCGGTGCTCCACGTCGTCCACGACCAGGGTGAGGACACCGGCGGAGACGTTCAGAAGCTCGGTCGTGCCGTCCGGGTGCGGGTCTGACGCGGAGCCGTCGCCCGGCATGAGGGTCCAGGACCACAGCTCCAGCGGGCCGCGGGCCTCGGTGCCGACGAGCAGGGTGGTGTGGCTGCCGGTGGAGGTGGACCACATGCGGACGGCCTGGTCGGGCGGGACGAGCCTGACCTGGGGGCCCTGCTCGTAGTCGAGGAGGGTCGTGATGGAGACGCCCAGGGCGTCGGCCAGCTTCACCGTGGTGCCGACGCTGGGGTTCGTCCGGGCCTGCTCGATCTGGATGATCATTCCCCGGCTGACCCCCGCCCGTGCGGCGAGCGCGTCCAGGGTGAATCCCCGCTCCTTGCGCCAGCGCTTCAGGTTCCGGGCGAGCGACTGCGTGAGCTGGTCGAGGTCCGACACATTCCGTCCAATATTTTGGATGACAGAGTTCAATAGAGTGAACTACGGTGAGCTGTACCCGATCGTTCACTGCACTGTACTGCGTCCCGTCCGACGCGACTGCGAGGATCCATGACCGCCTTGTTCGCCCTGGCCACCAGCGTCCTGTGGGGCCTCGCCGACTTCGGCGGCGGACTGCTCACCCGCCGGATCCCCGCCCTCACGGTCGTCGTGGTCTCCCAGGCCCTCGCGGTCCTCGTCCTCGGCGCCGTCGTCCTCGCGACCGGAGCCTGGACCGAGGCGGGGCCCGAGCTCTGGTACGCGGTCGGGGCGGGCGTCGTCGGCCCGGTGGCGATGCTCGCCTTCTACAAGGCGCTCGCCCTCGGACCGATGGGCGTGGTCTCCCCGCTCGGCTCGCTCAGCGTGGTCGTCCCCCTCTCGGTCGGCCTGCTCACCGGCGAGCTTCCCGGGCTGTGGCAGGTCGCCGGGATCGTGGTCGCGATCCTCGGCGTGGTCCTCGCGGGCGGCCCCGAACTGCGCGGCGCGCCCGTCCAGCGCCAGGCCGTGCTCCTGACCCTGATCGCGGCCGTCGGCTTCGGCGCGGTCATGGCGTTCATCGCCGAGGCCTCGACGACCGTCACCGGCCTGTTCCTGGCCCTGTTCGTCCAGCGCGTCACCAACGTCCTGGTCGGCGGCGGAGCCCTGTACGCATCGGTCAGGCGCGGCGGCCGGGCCCTGCCCGAGGGCGGCCCCCAGGTCATCCGCGCGGCCCTCCCGGCCCTGGCCTTCGTGGGCCTCGCGGACGTCGCCGCCAACGGTACGTACGCGATCGCCGCACAGCAGGGCCCCGTCGCCCTCGCCGCGGTCCTCGCGAGCCTCTACCCCGTCGTCACCGCCCTCGCGGCCTTCGCGGTCCTCAAGGAACGCCTCCGCGCGATCCAGGCGGCCGGCGCGGTCCTCGCCCTGGGCGGCACGGTCCTCCTGGCCGCGGCCTGATCGGCAAGACACCCCCTAGGAGGACGCGCTCGCCTGCTCGGTCTCCCAGGCGGCCAGCGCGGCGAGCTGCTCCGGCGTCACGTCCTCCGGGATCGGCTTGGGGGCCGGGGTCCGCAGCGGCGGCTGCCAGCCCTTCTCCGCGTCCCAGCTGCGGACGACCCTGGCCGGGGCGCCCGCCACGACCGAGTGGTCCGGGACCTCGCCGCGTACGACCGCGCCCGCCGCGACGACCACGTTCCGGCCGATCCGCGCGCCGGGCAGGATCACCGCCCCCGTGCCGAGCCAGCAGCCGGGGCCGATCGAGACCGGTTCCGAGCGGGGCCACTGGCGGCCGATGGGCTCGTCGGGGTCGTCGTAACTGTGGTTGGTCGAGGTGATGTAGACGTACGGACCGCAGTACGTGTCCGAGCCGATGGTCACCGTCGTGTCGGCGATGACGTGGCTGCCGCGGCCGAGGACCACCCCGTCCCCGAGGGTCAGGACGGTCTCCGTGCCCAGGTCGAGGTCCGGCAGCATCCCCGCCGTCAGCGTGACCTGCTCGGCGATGATGCAGCACTCGCCGATCTCGATCCACTGCTCGCCGAAGACCGTGCCCTGCGGGAACGCCAGCCGGGTGCCGGCGCCGAGCCGGCGGAATCGCAGCCGACCCGGGTGCTCGGCGGTGACGGAACCGGCCTGCTGCGCCCAGCGCCAGGCGCCCTGCACGGCACCGGCGACGACCCGGCGCCGCCAGGCGGCGAGAGAAGAGAACGTGTTTCTGTTCCTGGGCACCCGGCCACGGTAGTCGGCGACGTCGTACCTGATCACCGCGGTGCGCTGTGATGTCCGTCATGGGCACGGCATAAGGTGCGGCCGGGGGCCTCCCCCGGGCGTGACACGACGGCTGACGATCAGGAGCGAACCATGGCAGAGGCGTTGATCAAGGGTGTGGGCGGCAAGGAGCCGCAGATCGACCCGACCGCGTTCACGGCCCCGACCTCCGTGGTGCTGGGCGAGGTCACGCTCGGCGCCCGGGCCAGCGTCTGGTACCACGCGGTACTGCGCGCGGACTGCGGTCCCATCGTGATCGGCGAGGACGCCAACATCCAGGACAACACGACGGTCCACGTCGACCCCGGCTTCCCCGTCTCGATCGGAGCGCGGGTGACCGTCGGCCACAACGCGACCGTGCACGGCTGCGTGATCGAGGACGACGTCCTCGTGGGCATGGGAGCGACGGTGCTCAACGGGGCCCGGATCGGCGCGGGCTCGCTCGTCGCCGCCCAGGCGCTCGTCCCGCAGGGCATGGAGATCCCGCCGGGCTCGCTGGTCGCGGGCGTACCGGCGAAGGTGCGCCGCCCGCTGACGGAGGAGGAGAAGGCGGGGATCAAGCTGAACGCGGAGATGTACCTGCTGCTGGCCAAGGGCCACGCCGAGGCCTTCGCGGACTGAGCGGAGCAGACGGAGCAGACGGAGCAAGCGGACTGAAGAGACCGAGCGGACCGGTCCGTACGTGTAGGAGGGCGGCACCCGCACGGGTGCCGCCCTCCTACACACGAGGTGTCTCACTCCGCGACGACGACCTTCGCCGGCTCCGGCTCCGGCTCCACGGCGTCCTGCCGCTCCGCCGCCGCCTTCTTGGCGCGGTTCTTGATGATCAGCATCGAGCCGACGCCGATCAGCACGGCGAGGACGAGACCGAGCCAGGAGAAGCGCTTCAGCCAGGCCTCGGCGACGACGCCGACCGAGTAGATGACGGCCGTGGTGCCACCGGCCCACAGGATGCCGCCGAAGACGTTGGCGATGAGGAACTTCCAGTACGGCATGTGCAGGACGCCCGCGAGCGGCCCGGCGAAGATGCGCAGCAGGGCGATGAAGCGGCCGAAGAAGACCGCCCACATGCCCCACTTCTGGAACGAGCGCTCGGCCAGCGCGACGTTGGCCTCGCTGAAGTGCTTCGGGAACTTCTTCCCCAGCCAGGCGAGCAGGGGCCGGCCGCCCCTGCGGCCGATGGCGTAACCGATCGAGTCGCCGATGATCGCGCCGGCGGTGGCACAGGCACCGAGCACGTACGGGTTGATGTCGCCGTGCTGCGAGGCGAGCAGCGCGGAGCTGACGAGCACGATCTCGCCGGGCAGCGGGATGCCCAGGCTCTCCAGCCCGATCACCACGCCCACCAGTGCGTAGATCGCGACCGCCGGAATCGTCTCCAGCCATTCCTGCACGTGCAACGCGGTTCCTCCCGTGTCGGCCGCCCGGCGTGCACCGCGTCGGGCACGCCGGGGCAGCCTACCCGGTCAGGAGGGGCCGACCTCGACTCCGAGGGTGAGGCCGGGGTCGGCGGAGGAGGCGCCGACGCGGACGGTCCGGCGGCCGGTGCCGAGGCCCCAGTCGTGCCGAGCGGTGTCCCAGGAGGACAGGGTGCGGGCCGTGACGTGGACGGTCACCCGGCGCCGTTCGCCGGCGGCGAGCTCCAGTCGGCGGTAGCCGGCGAGGGCGGAGCGCGGCTGGTCGACGCCGAGGGCGGTCAGGTCCGGGGAGGGCCCGAGGTAGACCTGGGCGACCTCGACGCCGGCCCGGCGTCCGGTGTTGCGGACGGTGAAGGTGACGTCGAGCCCTCCCGTACCGTCCTCGCCTCCCGGGGCGACGGTCAGGTCCTCGTACCGGAAGGTCGTGTACGAGAGGCCGTGCCCGAAGGGGAACAGCGGGGTGACGCCCTGTGCCGCGTACCAGCGGTGGCCGACGTGGACGCCCTCGCCGTACTCCTCCACGCCGCCCTCGCCCGGGTAGCGGCGCGGGTTCCCCGCCGTGGGGTGGCGGTCCTCGGCGGCCGGGAAGGTCTGGGTGAGACGTCCGCCGGGGTCGGCGTCGCCGAAGAGGACGGCGGCGGTCGCGGCCGCGCCCTCCTGCCCGGGGTAGTACATCTGGAGCACGGCTGCGGTCCGTTCCAGCCACGGCATGGTGACGGCCGACGAGGTGTTGAGGACGACGGTGGTACGGGAGTTGGCCGCCGTCACCGCCTCGATGAGGGCCTCCTGGTGGCCGGGGAGGGCGAGGCTCGCCCGGTCCCGGCCCTCGGTGGCGTCCTCGTACGCGAAGAGCACGACGCTGTGCGCGGCGCGCGCGACGCGTACGGCCTCGGCGACGTCGGCGGCCCGGGTCGCTCCGGTGACCGCGCGGAGCCGGAAGAGCTGTCCGACGGGTCCGCCGTGGGCGGTGACGGTCAGTTCGTGCGGTCCTGCGGCGAGGCTCCGGGTGGTGCGGCGGACGTGGAGCCCGTCGGGTGCCCGGCCGAGGAGGCCGCCGGCGAAGTACTCGGCGACGCCCTGGGCGACGGGGAAGAGTTCGGTGCCGTCGAGGGTGACGGTGGGCCGGGCGCCGCTGTAGTGGACGAGAAAGGTCCACTCGTCGGGATCGGTGGCGGTGAGCGTGAGGGTACGGGTCCAGGTGGCACCGGCGGCGACGCCGACGCCCTCCAGGTCGACGGCGGGCGACAGCGGGGGCAGCGGCCGCCCGAACAGCTCCTCGCCGACGGCGTACGCCACGGAACCGCCGCCCTCCCCCGCCCTGCCCCGGATCGCCTCCAGGGGACCGGCGGCGGCATCGGGGACGACATGGGCGCTGCCGCCGCCGCTGACGAAGGGCACGGCGGCGGTCGGCCCGACGACGGCGAGCGACCGGGCGGCGGGGGCGGTGAGCGGGAGGGCCCCGTCCTCGTTGCGCAGGAGCGTCGCCCCGGCGAGGGCGACCCGCAGGGCGAGCCGGGCACCGGAGGCGGCGTCCCTGGCCGGACGAGGCGCCGACGTCTCGTCGAGGAGCCCGAAGCGTTCCCGTACGGAGAGGATCCGGCATACGGATCGGTCGACCGCGGCCTCGTCGATCCGGCCCGCGCGGACCGCGTCCCGGAGGGCGGCGCCGTAGCGGGAGCCGCCGGGCATCTCCATGTCGAGTCCCGCGGCGAGGGCGGGGCCGGTCGTGTGGACGGCGTCCCAGTCGCTCATGACCCAGCCGTCGAAGCCCCAGCGGTCCCGCAGGATCCCGGTGAGCAGGGTCGCGTTCTCGGCGGCGTGGACGCCGTCGACCTTGTTGTACGCGGCCATGACGGCACCGGCCCCGGCGGCCACGGCGGCCTCGAAGGCGCGCAGCTCGGTCTCGTGCAGGGTCTGCTCGGAGGCGCGGACGTCGACCGTGGTGCGGTCGCGTTCCTGGTTGCCGAGGGCGAAGTGCTTGACGGTGGCGACGAGGCCCTCGGCCTGGATGCCGCGGATCTCCTCGGCGACGAGGTCGGCGGTGAGGAGCGGGTCCTCGGAGAAGGTCTCGAAGTTCCGTCCCGCGTAAGGGGTGCGGATGAGGTTGGCCATCGGCGAGAGCAGCACGTCCTGGCCGAGGGCGCGGCCCTCGCGGCCGATGACCCGCCCGTAGGCGCGGGCGAGTCCGGGGTCGAAGGCGGCGGCGAGCATGACGGGCGCGGGCAGCGCGGTCGCGGTGCGCCGGACCCGGATCCCCGCGGGCCCGTCGGCGAGCCGGAGCGCCGGGATGCCAAGCCGGGGTACGCCGGGAACGTACCCGGCCTGGCCGAGGCGCGCGGGGTCGGCGGCCCCGTGGAGGAGGGAGACCTTCTCGTCGAGGGTGAGCCGCCCGAGGAGCGCGTCGACCCGCCCGACGGGCGGGGCCGCCCGTCGGATCCGCGCGCGGGCCACGGCGGGCGAGGCGGCGGCGAGGACGGCGCCACCGGCGAGGGCGAGCAGCAACGCCCGCCGGGAGAACCGCGGGCCGCGCCGTCGGAGCGGGGTGGAGGCGGCTCGCGCCGGTTCCGCCGGGACGGCGGGGTCGGGTGACGGTTCGTCGGACACGCGGCTGCTCCTCGGCACGGGGTGCGGGCCCGGCCCGGCTGCGTCCGCGCCCTGATCGCACTATGCGTGACGGGATGTCCGATTCCGTGCCGACGGCCCGGAACGCGACCGCCCCCGCACCCGAAGGGGGGTGCGGGGGCGGTGTGCGGCGTCCGAGGGTCAGGCGTTCGGGCGCAGGGTCCAGACGACGGTCATCTCGCCGGTCACGGCGCCGTCCTCACGGGTGATGGCGATGTGCACCGGGAACTCCGGTCGCTCGCCGGCGTCGAGTTCGGCGACGACCTCGGACGCGGGGCGGCCCAGGGTGGCGGTGGCCGTGACGATGCCCATGGCCAGCTTCTTGTAGCCGATCTCGGCCTTGACGGCGAGCGGGACGGCCCGGCTCAGCTGGTCGCCGAAGGCGGCGAGCACGATGGCGCCGCTGGCGGACTCGGCCAGGGTGAACATCGCTCCGGCGTGCGGGCCGCCGACGTGGTTGTGGTAGGCGGGCTGGTCCGGCAGGCGCACGACGGCGCGCTCGGCGGTGGTCTCCAGGAACTCGAGGTTGAGGGTTCCGGCCATGGGAACCGTCGCGGCGAGCATCTCGCCGACGGTCATCTGGTCTGCGCTCATGGACCGTGATGTTACCCACCAGTAGCAGCAATGGCCATCCCTCTCGTGGTCCTACCGCCCCCACACCTCTATCGTTACTGGCCATGTGGCCAGGACAGCAGCCGCCCGGGGGCGAGCAGAACCCGCAGGACCAGAGTCAGAACCCCTACCAGCAGTCGGGGTACCAGCAGCCGAACCCGTATCAGCAGCCGCCGGCCCAGCCCGGGTACCCGCAGCAGCCGCCGACGCAGCCCGGGTACCCCCAGCAGGGGTACGGGCAGCAGGGGTACCCGCAGCAGCCCGGTTACGGGCAGCCGAACCCGTACCAGCAGCCGACCGTGCCCCAGTACGCGGTCCCCGGGCAGGGGCCGGGACAGCCCGGTGCGCCCGGGCCCGGCGGGAAGAAGAAGCAGACGACCCTCGTGGCCATCGTGGCGGCGACCGCCGTGGTCGTCGCGGCCGGCGTCACCGGCTTCCTCGTGCTCTCGGGGAACGACGACGAGAAGCCGAACGCCGACGACCAGAAGCCGTCCGTGACGGCGTCCGCGCCGGCGACGCCTTCCGGCGAGCCCTCCGAGGGCGCCGAGTCGTCCTCGCCGCCGATCGACAACCCGCGTGACGGCGCGGCCCACCAGCCGACGATCCCCGGCTGGAAGGTCGTCCACAACCCCAAGTACGGCACCCTGTTCGACGTACCGCCCGAGTGGGAGGTGCTGAAGCCGGGGATGATCACGTACTTCGACGACGAGAAGAAGAACGACGGCACCCCGCTCGTCACGATGTCCAGCCCCAGCCGCTTCAAGAGCAACTGGTGCGCCTACGACACCGACAAGAACGGCACCGCGGAGACCTGGGGCCTGAGCACCGCGGGCACCAAGGGCGGCCAGGGCGCCAAGAACACGGCGGACGCCGCGCGCGGCGAGGCCGGCACCTGGGTGTGGGGCGGCTACGCCCAGCACATGCCCAAGGACACCATCAAGATCAGCAAGCCCGTGCCGTACACGACGGCGTCCGGGCTCACCGGCAGCATGGCGACCGCCACGGCGCCGGGCGTCAAGAAGCGCAACAAGTGCGAGTCGGACGGCAAGTCGATCGCCTTCACCTTCAAGAACGCCCAGGGCGACTTCTCGACCTGGGTCCTCTACGGGGCCGACGGCGTCAAGGACGAACTCCCGGACGCCACCATCAAGAAGATCCTCTCCACGGTCAGGCTCACCCCGACGTCCTGACCCCACCGGCCGCTGGACGTTCCGCCCCGTCCGTTTATCGGTTTGGCAGGAGGGGGAGGCGGCAGGGATAGTCCCGGAGTGACGAAACCCGCCGCCTCCCCCAGCCGCACCTCCCTCCGCTCCCGCCGCCCCGAATGGGCGGGCCGGAACTACGTCCTGCTCACCGCCGCGACGGTCGTGACCAATCTCGGTGCGCACGGCGCTCTGATCGCCACCACCTGGGCGGTCTTCGAGGCCGGGGGCAGCGCCGGCGACGTCGGGCTCGTGGCGATGGCCCGCTTCCTGCCGCTCGTCCTCTTCCTGCTCATCGGCGGCGCGGTGGCCGACCGGATACCCCGGCACCGCGTGATGGTCGCCGCGAACGCCCTCAACTGCGTCTCTCAGGCCGTCTTCGCCGTCCTCGTGCTCTCGGGCCAGGCGCAGATCTGGCAGATGATGGTGCTCACCGCGCTCTGCGGCACCGGGCAGGCGTTCTTCAACCCGGCGGCCGAGGGCATGCTGATGTCCAGCGTCACCGGGGAGCAGGCGGGCCGGGCCTTCGCCGTCTACCGGATGGCCATGCACGGCGCCGGAATCGGCGGCGCCGCGCTCGGCGGCGCACTGGTCGCCTTCGTCGGTCCCGGCTGGGTCCTCGCCATCGACGCGCTCGCGTTCGCCGTCGCCGGCGGGCTGCGCGCCTTCCTCGATGTGAGCGGCACCCCCGAGCGGGCCCCGGGCGGCGGGCTCTTCGCCGACCTGCGGGAGGGATGGCACGAGTTCATCGGGCGGCCGTGGCTGTGGTCGATCGTCGCCCAGTTCTCCGTGGTGGTCGGGCTGATCGGCGCGGTCGAGGCGGTGTTCGGGCCGCTCGTCGCCCGTGACGAGCTGGGCGGCGCCCGCCCCTGGGGCATCGCGCTCGCCGCGTACGGCGTGGGAACGGTCGCGGGTGCGATCCTGATGACCCGGTGGAAGCCCCGCAGGATGCTCTTCGTCGGCACGCTCTGCGTCTTCCCGATCGCGTTGCCCTCGGCGGCCCTCGCCGTGCCGCTGGACGCGGCGGGGCTCACGATCGCGATGTTCGTCAGCGGCGTGGCGATCGAGGTCTTCGGCGTCTCGTGGATGACGACCATGCACCAGGAGATCCCGGAGGAGAAGCTCTCCCGGGTCTCCGCCTACGACTGGTTCGGCTCGACCGCCCTGCTCCCGCTGTCCACGGCGCTGGCCGGCCCCGCCGAGAGCGCGTTCGGCCGGAACGAGGCCCTGTGGGGCGCGGCGGCGCTGATGGTGCTCGTCACCGCGCTGGTCCTGCTGGTGCCGGACGTACGGAACATGACCCGCCGTCCGCACGCGAAGCAGGAGGCCGCGGGCGGCCCGGCGACGACCGGGGACACGACGCCGGAGACGGCGGGGTCGCAGGCCGCGGGGTAGCGGGCCGCCGGGTCGCAGGCCGCGGGAGCGTACGCGGCCGGAGCCCCCGCGCCGCAGCCGTCCGGAGGCCCACAGGCCTGGGGCCGCGACCCGCCGCCCGCCGCCCGCCGCCCGTCAGCCGATCCCGAACGCGCCCTCCGGTGGAACGGGAGAGGGTACGGCCCCGGCGTCCACGACCGGCTCCGCGTCCCCCGTGAACCGGTCCAGCGCCTTCCCGTGCTCCACGCGCGCCGGGAAGGCGTCCGCCGCGGCCCGTCGGGCGAGGTGCGCGATGTCGATCTCCCGGCCGGAGGCGACCAGGACCGCGTTCCCGAAACGGCGGCCGCGCAGCACGGCCGGTTCGGCGACCAGGGCCAGCTCCGGGAAGACCGTCGCGAACGTCGCGAGCTGGGAGCGGAGGAAGGCGAACGGCGCCCCGTCGGCCAGGTTGGCGGCGTACAGACCGCCGGGCCGCAGCACGCGCCGGACCTCCCGGGCGTACTCGACGGAGGTGAGGTGCGCGGGCACCCGCGAGCCGCCGAAGACGTCGCCGACGATGAGATCGGCGGAGGCGGCAGGCGCCCCCTCCAGCCAGGCCCGGGCGTCGGCGCCGTGCACGGTCACTCCCGAGCCCTCGGGCAGCGGCAGGTGCTCGGCGACGAGGGCGAGCAGCTCGCGGTCCGCCTCCACCACGTCCTGGCGGGAGCCGGGGCGGGCGACGGCGACGTACCGGGGCAGCGAGAGCGCCCCGCCGCCCAGGTGCAGGACGTCCAGGGGCTCGCCCTCGCCGGCCGCGCCGTCGACGACATGGGCGAGCCGGCGCGCGTACTCGAACTCCAGGTACGCCGGATCGTCCAGGTCGACATAGGACTGGGGTGCGCCGTCGACCGTCAGGAGCCACGCCTGCTCCCGGTCCACATCGGGCATGAGGCGCGCGGTGCCCTGGTCGACCTCGCGGATGACGGGAATGTGCTCGTTCACGCCCTCATTGTGCCGGTGCTTCCCGTACGGGACGTCAGCCGAGGTGCTTGAGGGCCTCGCGGACGGAGAGCGGGGAGAGCAGCGAGCGGTTACCGGCCACGAAGGCGCGCACCTCGCCGGGGGCGGTCTTGCCGTACTCGCGCAGGCTCCAGCCGATCGCCTTGCGGACGAAGAAGTCGGGGTGGGCCGCGCACCGCAGGCAGTAGGCGAAGAGCCGGTCGGCGTCGGTGGCGTCCTTGAAGCGGAGCTGGTGGAGGAGCGCGGTGCGGGCCACCCACAGGTCCTCGTCCTCGATCCACTCGTCCATGCGGGCCGCGAGGGCGGGGTCGGCCGCGACGAGGCCGCCGACGACGTGGGCGGCGAGGTGGTCGACGGTGTCCCACCAGGAGACGGTGGTGACGAGTCGGCGGGCGACGGGGAGGAAGCCGGAGGAGCAGCGCTTCACATGGCGGCGCAGGTAGTCGACGGCGAAGTAGTGGTACTCGCGCTCGGGCAGTGCGAAGCAGCGCAGGGCGATCGCGGTGCAGTCGTCCTCGTCGGGGCGGGGCGTGCCGTCGAGGACGGTGCGGGACAGGGCGCGGCGCTCCGGCGTGCGTACCCCGAGGAAGGGGGCGACGCCCTTCATGTACGCGACCATCTCCTGCGCCCGGAAGGGGTTCCCCGCGGCGGGGTAGAGGGTGGTGAGCCGGTCCAGGACGGTGTCGGCGAGGGCGCTCCCGGGGAAGGCGCCGCCGGGGGCGACGCCGTCGGCGGGCCGACGGGAGGCGGCGGACGGGAGGCCGGTGGACGGCGCGGTGTCGGTCATGGGGCCCTCCGGGTCACGGCGCGCTCCGGGCTCCGGTCCGGACGGACATGACGCACATTACGGCGATCATACGGACCCGTCCGCTACTCTCCCCGAATGCTCGCCACCGTGCCCCGGCCGCCGGGCTCCCTCGCCGTCCGCTGTTCCCGGGCTCTCCTCGCGCCCCGTTCGCGGCTCTCGATCCTCGCCCTGCTGCTGCTCATCGCGGCGGGGCTCGTCCTGCTGTACGAGCCGCAGCGGCTGCTCTCCTCGGGCTGGCCGCAGCAGACGAGCGGCGCCGGGGCGGTGCTGCTCTTCGCCCTCGCGTACGGCGTGTGCACGGCGGCGTTCGTGCCGCGCCCGGTCCTCAACCTGGCGGCGGGGGCGCTGTTCGGCTCCGCCGCCGGTCTGACGGCCGCGGTGGCGGGCACGGTGCTCGGCGCCGGGATCGCCTTCACGCTCGGCCGGGTCCTGGGGCAGGACGCGCTGCGGCCGTTCGTACGGGGCCGCTGGCTGACGGCGGCGGACGGGCAGCTCAGCCGGCACGGCTTCCGCTCGATGCTGGCGATCCGGCTCTTCCCGGGGGTCCCGTTCGCGGCGGCCAACTACTGCGCGGCGGTCTCCCGCATGGGGTACCTGCCCTTCCTCCTCGCCACGGCGATCGGCACGGTGCCGAACACGGCGGCGTACGTGATCGCGGGCGCCCAGGCCGGTTCGCCGGGCTCGCCGGCCTTCCTCTTCTCCGCGGGCTTCATCGTGCTGTCGGGCCTCGGCGCGGCGGTGGTGGCCTGGCGCAAGCGTCACGGCCTGCGGGCTCCGGCCGAGGTCCCCGCCGCGGTCCCGGCGCCGGCCTCGGCCCCCTCTTCCGCGCGGGAGCCCGTCGGTACCGTCTGAGGTGCGGAGCGCCGCGCCGCCCGCCGGGCCGGGTCACGGGAGCATCACGGACCTGATCATGGGCTCGTCACTTCGGGACGGTACAGTGCGCACGACCTTCTGACCGCACACGTACATAACGGGACGGCCCTAGCCCCATGAGTTGGTTCGAATCGTTCATCCTCGGACTCGTACAGGGGCTGACGGAGTTCCTTCCCATCTCCTCCAGCGCGCACCTCCGGCTCACCGCCGCCTTCGCCGGCTGGGAGGACCCGGGCGCGGCCTTCACCGCGATCACCCAGATCGGCACGGAGACGGCCGTCCTGATCTACTTCCGCAAGGACATCGCGCGGATCGTCACGGCCTGGTTCCGCTCCCTCACCGACAAGGCGATGCGCTCCGACCACGACGCCCAGATGGGCTGGCTGGTGATCGTCGGATCGATCCCGATCGGTGTCCTCGGTGTCACGTTCAAGGACCAGATCGAAGGCCCCTTCCGCGACCTGCGGCTGATCGCCACCACGCTGATCGTCATGGGCGTGGTCCTCGGCGTCGCGGACCGGCTGGCCGCCCGCGACGAGGCCGGCGGCCGCCACCGGGTGGTCCGGGAGCGCAAGTCGCTCAAGGACCTCAGCGTGAAGGACGGCCTGATCTTCGGCTTCTGCCAGGCGATGGCGCTGATCCCCGGCGTCTCCCGCTCGGGCGCGACGATCTCCGGCGGTCTGCTCATGGGGTACACCCGCGAGGCGGCCGCCCGCTACTCGTTCCTGCTCGCGATCCCGGCGGTCCTCGCCTCCGGTGCCTTCGAGCTGAAGGACGCGGGCGAGGGCGGTCACGTCTCCTGGGGCCCGACGATCTTCGCGACGCTCATCGCGTTCGCCGTCGGCTACGCGGTGATCGCCTGGTTCATGAAGTTCATCACCACCAAGAGCTTCATGCCCTTCGTGATCTACCGGATCCTGCTGGGCATCCTGCTCTTCATCCTCGTCGGCACCGACGCCCTGAGCCCGCACGCGGGCGAGTCCGCGGGCTGACGGCCTGGGCCGTCTGCCCGCCGGCGGTCCCGGACCTCAGGCCCGGTAGGGCACTCGGGCGATCTCCTTGATGCCGCCCAGGGTGCCCCACTCGTTCTTGCCGAGCCGGGTCAGCGGGCGCATCAGCGTCATCTCGGGGTGGCCGTCGCGCATGACCGACTCGTCGACGGCCGCGTGCACGACCCGGCCGAAGACGACCGTCGAGTCCCCGATCCGCACCGTGCTGTGCAGCTCGCACTCGAGCGCCACCGGCGACTGGGCCACGCGCGGCGGCTTCACCCGGAGGCTCGGCTCGCGCTCGACGGCGCAGGCGTCGAACTCGCTCACCCCGTGCGGGAAGTCGGTCGCCGTGGCGTTGATCTGCTCGAAGAGCCCTTCGGGCGCGAGATTGACCACGAACTGCCCGGTCTCCTCCACATTGCGCAGCGAGTCCTTGCGGCCCACCGAGGTGAACTGCACGACGGGCGGCGTGACGGAGGCGATGGTGAAGAAGGAGTGCGGGGCGAGGTTGTCCGTCCCGTCGGCCGACGTCGTGGAGACCCAGGCGATCGGCCGGGGTACGACGGTGGCGGTGAGCAACCGGTAGAAGGACGTCCGGTCGCTGAGTTCGGGATCGATGTTCACGCGCATGTCGGACAGTATGACTGCGCCCTTCAACTCCCCACGCGCACGCCCCTTGGCGCCGGGCGCCCGCTGCCCGAGACTGAACCGATGACGCAGCGCGTGGACCTCGCGGTCGTGATGGACCGGCTCGCCATCGACGATCTGATCACCGGATACGCGGCGGCCGTGGACGACGCCGACTGGACCGCCTACCGGGCCCTGTTCACCTCCGACGGCCGTGCCGACTACCGCGGCTCGGGCGGGGTCGAGGGGCCGGCGGGCGAGGTGGCCGACTGGCTCGCCGAGACGATGACCCTCTTCCCCGTACGCCAGCACCTCATCGTGAACCGGCGGGTCCTCTTCCGGGAGGCCGGCGGATACCGGGAGTCCGGCGACGGCGCGGACATCCGCGCCGACTACGTGAACCCGATGCGCTTCGCCACCGGCGAGGACTTCCTCTGCGGCGGCCGCTACGCCTTCACGGCGCTGCGCACCGCCGACGGCTGGCGGCTCCGCTCGGTGGTCGTCGACGAGCGGTGGCGCCGGCACTGAACCGGCGGCCGGGACAGCGGCACGCCCGGAAGGGCCGCGGTGAGCCGCGCCCGGGTCCGGGAGCGTCGGACACTGGAGGCAAGGGCGGGAGGCCGCCATGCGCATGCCGTTCGCATACCGGGGTCAGCGCGAGGACCAAGGCCGCGGCCGGGACCAGGACCGGCGTCGGGATCGGCGCCGGGCCCCGGCTCGCCGGCGTGCCGTCGTCCGGTCCCTCCTCGCCCTCGGCTGCGGCGCACTGCCCGCGCTCGCCTTCCCCGCCCCCGGTCTCTGGTGGTGGGCGTACCTGGCGCTCGTCCCGTGGATGCTCCTGATCCGTACGGCTCCGGGGGCCCGCCGCGCCGGTCTGGACGGCTGGCTGGGCGGGGTCGGCTTCGTGCTCGCCGTGCATCACTGGCTGCTGCCCAGTCTGCACGTCTTCCTCCTGCCGCTCGCCGCGCTGCTCGGCCTGCTGTGGCTGCCGTGGGGGTGGCTCGTACGGTCCCTGCTCGGCGGCACGCCGTCACCGCTGCGGGCGGTCGCCGCCCTGCTCGCGGTGCCCTCCGGCTGGCTGCTGATCGAACTGGTCCGCTCCTGGGAGGGCCTCGGCGGCCCGTGGGGGCTGCTGGGGGCGAGCCAGTGGGAGGTGCCGGCGGCGCTGCGGCTCGCCTCCGTCGGCGGGGTCTGGCTGGTGAGCCTGCTCGTGGTGGCGGCGAACACCGCCGCGGTGCTGCTCGTCGCGGTGCCGGGGCCGCGTGCCGTCGGGGTCGCGGGGCTCGCCGCCTGCGCGCTCGTGGCGGGCACCGCGGCCTGGGGCGTCGGGGCGCCGCGCGAGGCCGGGACGGTGCGCGTGGCCCTCGTACAGCCCGGGGTCTTCGGCGGTCCGGACGGGGCCTCGCGGCGCTTCGACCGTGCCGAGGAGCTGACCCGGTCGCTCGCGGGGCAGCGGCTCGACCTGGTGGTCTGGGGCGAGAGCGGCGTGGGCGCCGATCCGGCCGGGCAGCCCGGGATCGCCGCCCGGCTCACCGCGCTGGCGCGGGCGGTCGACGCGCCGCTCCTGGTGAACGTGGACGCGCGCGGGGCCGACCGCCCGGGCATCTTCAAGAGCGCCGTCCTGGTCGGTCCGACGGGGCTCACGGGCGATCGCTACGACAAGATGCGGCTCGTGCCGTTCGGCGAGTACATCCCCGCGCGTACCGTCCTGGGCTGGGTGACGTCGGTCGGGAAGGCGGCCCCGGAGGACCGGCGGCGGGGCACCGCGCCGGTCGTGATGGCGCTGCCCACCACCGCGGAGGCCGAGGGGCCGCTGATCGGGCCGCTGATCTGCTTCGAGTCCGCCTTCCCCGACATGAGTCGGCGGCTCGTACGGGACGGGGCCGGGCTCCTGGTCGTCCAGTCGGCGACCAGCACCTTCCAGGAGAGCTGGGCACCCGTCCAGCACGCGTCGCTCGCGGCGCTGCGGGCGGCGGAGACGGGCCGGCCCGTCGTCCACGCGACGCTCACCGGGGTCAGCGCCGCGTACGGTCCCGACGGGCGCCGGATCGGACCCGTGCTCGACACGGACGCGAGCGGCGTCGCCGTCCGCGAGCTGCCGCTCTCCGCGACGACGACGGGCTACGTCCGGTGGGGCGACTGGCCGTTGTACGGGGCGCTCGCCGTGGTGGGCGCGGTGTGCGCCGCCGAGGGCGCGGGCGCCCTCAGACGGCCTGGAGCAGCGCCTCGCGGACCACGCGCTCGCACAGTTCGTGGGTGAGCAGGGCGTCGCGGGCGCTGAGCAGCCGCCCGTCGCGTACGGCGTCGAGGAAGGCCAGTACGGCCTGCTCGATCCCGCGCTGGCGGGCCACCGGCACCCAGTCGCCGCGCCTGCGCACGGTCGGCTGGCCCTTGTGGTCGACGACGTCGGAGAGGTTGAGGACCTGGCGCTTGGTGTCCTGGCCCGAGACCTCCAGGACCTCTTCGGTGGAGCCGTTCATCCGGTTCATCATGCCGATGGCGGTGAACCCGTCGCCGGAGAGCTGGAGCACGACGTGGTGCATGAGCCCTTCGCGCATGCGGGCGCGCACGTCGATGTGCTCGACCTCTCCGGGGAGGAGGAAGCGCAGGGTGTCGACGACGTGGATGAAGTCGTCGAGGACGAGCGTGCGGGGGTCCTCGGGCAGCCCGATCCGGTTCTTCTGGAGGAGGATCAGCTCGCGCGGGTGCTCGATGCACTGGGCGTAGGCGGGGGCGAGGCGCCGGTTGAAGCCGACGGCGAGGCTGACCGCGCGCTTCTCGGCGAGCTCCACGATCCGCTCGGAGTCGGCGTAGTCGTACGCGAGGGGCTTGTCGACGTACGTGGGGACGCCCGCTTCGAGGAGGCGGCCGGCGATCTCGGCGTGGGCGGCGGTCGGCGCGTGGACGAAGGCCGCGTCGAGCCCGGCGGCGAGCAGCGAGTCGAGGTCCCGGTGGCGCTGC
The DNA here is from genome assembly GCF_026343125.1 of Streptomyces sp. NBC_00094. Taxonomy (NCBI): domain Bacteria; kingdom Bacillati; phylum Actinomycetota; class Actinomycetes; order Kitasatosporales; family Streptomycetaceae; genus Streptomyces; species Streptomyces sp. NBC_00094. Next base: position 1,148,969 of record NZ_JAPEMB010000001.1, read on the forward strand.
GCGGCGGGCAGGTGGAGGGTGTCGGCGACCCGGTCCAGGGTCGCGGCGGTGCGGGTCTGGAGGTGGAGTTCGACCCCGGGGAGGGTGGCGAGGACGGGGAGGTAGGCCTTCTGCGCGATGTCGCCGAGTCCGATGCAGCCAACCTTCACGGGGTCTCCCTTGTCGTGTCGCTCTTGTCGTGACGCTCGTTCCACCGGCCGCGCTCGCACGGGCCGTTCGCGCTGGTCAGCTTACGCGGGGCGGGCCGGGACCACCGGCGGGTGCCAGTCGGCGATGCCGTCGAAGCCGCGCAGCACGAGGCCCGGGCCGAGGCGGGAGACGGCGCCGACGAGCGCGGCGCGCAGGGCTACGGCGGGGCGGGCGGAGAGCATGGTGACCGCCCCGGTGCGGGCGGCCTTGCGGACGAGGGCGGTGGTGCGCGGCAGCCGGTCGGCGGTGTACGCGGCGAGCGCGCGGGTCGGGACGAAGCCGGGGGCGGAGCGGGCGTGGTGGGCGAGGACGACGGCGTCCTCGATGGCCTGGTTCCCGCCCTGGCCGAGGCTCGGCATCATCGCGTGCGCGGCGTCGCCGAGCAGGGCGACCCTGCCCTGGTGGAAGGCGGGCAGCGGGTCGGTCAGGTGGTGGACGTCGTGGCGCAGGACCTGACCGGGGTCGACGGCGGCGAGGATCTCGGGGACGGGGTGGTGCCAGTCCCCGAAGAGCCGCAGGAGTTCGGCCTTCTCGTCGTCCGGCGCGTGGCCGCCCTCGGGGGCGGTGGCCATGGCGTACGCGTAGATCCGGCCGTCCTTGAGCGGCTGGGTGCCCCAGAGTCGTCCGGCACCCCAGGTCTCGTGCGGGGCGAAGGGCCGCTCGGGGGCGGGGACGACGACCCGCCAGGTGGTGCAGCCGGAGTACCGGGGACCGGGGTGCTCGGGGAAGAGGGCGTGCCGGGTCTCGGACCGGATGCCGTCGGCGGCGACGACGAGCTCGGCCTCGGTCTCGCCGTCCGGGGTGGTGAGCCGGGCGGGGCGGTGGTCGTCGCCGGGGGCGACGACGGAGGCGGCGGCTCCGGTGCGGACGGTTCCCTCGGGGAGGGCCGAGGCGAGGATGTCGATGAGAGTGGCGCGGTGGAGCAGGACGAGCGGGCCGCCGAAGCGAGCGGCGGCGGCGTCGGCGTTCGTCCGGGCGATCCAGCGGCCGTCGGGGGCGCGCATGCCGCCGTCGCCCTGCCAGGCGGCGAGGGAGCGGACGCGGTCACCGAGGCCGATGACGTCCAGGGCCCGCTGGGCGTTGGGGGCCAGGCCGATGCCGGCGCCCACGGGGGCGAGGTCGGCGGCGCGCTCCAGGACGGTGACGTGCCAGCCGTTGCGGTGGAGGGCGACGGCGGCGGTGAGCCCGCCGATTCCGGCTCCGACGACGATGGCGCGGTGCTGTTCCATGGCTGCTCCCGGATCGCGGAACTACAGGTGTAGTGACTCCGACGCCATGACCGTACTACAGGTGTAGTCGCGCCGGTAGTAGGTTGTCCCCATGACCACCCCGCCCGCGCCCACCGGACCCGACTCCCCGGCTGCCCAGGCCGCCCCGGCCTCCCGCGCCGAGCGGATCGGTGACGCCGCTCTCGACCTGCTCGTCGAGCGGGGCATGCGGGGCCTGACCCATCGCGCCGTGGACGAGCGGGCGGGTCTGCCGCAGGGGTCGACGTCCAATCACGCCCGGACCCGCCAGGCCCTTCTGGAGACGGCCGTACGGCGGCAGGTCCACTGGGAGGCGCGCGTCCTGGCCCCGGACGCGTTGCCGGGCAGCGGCGGCCCGGACACTCCCGGCGGCGGTGTACCCCCGGGCATCGACGCCCTCGTGGACGCGCTCGCCCTCGCCCTGCACCGCTACCTCACGGACCACCGCGCCCTGCTCGTCTCCCGGTACGAGCTGGCCCTTGAGGCCACCCGCCGCCCCGAGCTCCGCGCCTTCTTCGACGCGGCGGGCTCCGTGTTCCACGGCCCGCTCGTCGCGGCGATGACCGCGGCCGGCTCCCCGGCGCCCGAACGCCACGCGCTCTCCCTCATCGCCTGGTGCGAGGGGCTGTTGTTCTCGTGCGCCGCCGGCTCCTTCCACGCGATGGTGCCCACCCACGCGGAACTGCGCACCGGCTTCGACGAGTTGCTCCGGGGCATGCTCGGGGTTCACCGGGCGTAGACCGGCGACCGACCCTGCGGCCCCGCCACAAACCGGTGGCGCGGCCGGTGATCATGGGGGACGATGCCGCGCATGACCACCGAACGCACCGAATCCGTGCCCCGTGTCGACCCGTCCACCACCTCGGGCGAGCGTGAGGCGCTGGAGCAGTGGCTCGACTTCCACCGTGCGACCCTCGCGAGGAAGTGCGAGGGGCTCGACGACGCCCAGCTCCGCACCCCCTCCGCCGCTCCGTCCGACCTCAACCTGCTGGGTCTCGTCCGGCACATGACCGAGGTCGAGCGCGGCTGGTTCCGCAACGTGCTGGCCGGCGAGGAGGCCCCGTGGTTCTACTCCACCGACGAGGACTACGACCGTGACATCCACACCACGGACGAGGACACCTACGAGGAGGCCTACGCCAACTGGCAGGCCGAGATCGCCCACGCGCGCGCCCTGGCCGCCCCGCACGGTCTCGACGACCTGGGCGCGGGCAAGCACCGCACCGGACGGACCTTCAACCTCCGCTGGATCTACCTGCACATGATCGAGGAGTACGCCCGTCACAACGGCCACGCGGACCTGATCCGGGAGCGGATCGACGGCGCCACCGGCGACTGAGCAGGTCAAGACGGGGCCCACGGAGACACCCGTGCGGGGCATTCCCGGCCGGTAGGGACGCGAAGATCCCCACCGGACCAGCAGAGTGGCGCGGTGCATGGAACCCGAACCACAGCGAAGATCCTGGTCGGGGCGGCGGTAGCCGCCCTGGCGGGCTGCGTCTCGGTCGACACACCGCCCCCGGCGCCCGTCCCCGCGCCCGCGGCGGAGTCCTCCGTCCTCCCCGCCCAGGAAGTCGCGCCGCAGATCGTCGAGGGCCCGGCCCGCGAGGCCCTCGAAGCGGCGCTCCCCGCTCCCCCGCCGCCCCCCGCGCCCCGCGCGACACCCGCGCCCGGACCCGTACCGGAACAGCACCGACGGACGGCGGCCCCGCCACGCCCGCAGCCCTCGCGCCCCGCCGCCGTACCGCGGCACCGCGAGATTCCGCGACCGGCGCCCCGGCCGGCCGTTCCCGAACTGCCGACGCTTCCGGCGCTGCCGAAGGGGCCGAAGGGGCCGCCGATGTCCCGGGCCGACGTGTGCGACCTGGGTCAGCGGTACGGGGGCTGGGATCCCGACAGCGATCAGGCCAGGATCTGCCGCGGTACGTACGGCCGGTGAGCCGCGACTGACGGTCCGAAGGCCTGTCAGCCTGTCGATCCGTCAGCCCGTCACCCTTCAGCCCCTCAGCCCGTCGCCCGTCAGCCCGTCAGCCCGTCAGCCCGTCAGCCCGTCAGCCCGTCACATGCTTCTGAGGCGCAGCTCCAGGCGCTCGATCGCGGCCCGCACCCCGTTCCCGTAGCCGTCGTCGTCGAGCGTGTCGGAGGCCGCGCGGGCCCGGTCCAGATGGATCCGCGCGGCGTCCGGCTGCTGGAGCTTGACGTAGTCGGCGGCGAGGTTGAGATGGAGCGACGGGTACAGCGCCCGCAGCGCGACGGCCGAGCCGTGCGCGGCGAGCCGCTCCTCCGCGAGCCCCTCGGCCGCGCTCAGCGCCCGGAGGTCCCAGGCCAGCTCGGTGTCGAGGTCGTCCTGGGCGTCGGCCATGTAGTGCGCGAGGGTGCAGCGGTGCAGCGGGTCCCCGTCGGGGCCGATCTGCTGCCACAGCACCCCGAAGCGGTTGCGGGCCTCCTCGCGGTCGCCGCCGTGGAGCAGCATCATGGCCTGCCCGATCCTGGTCATGACCCCGTCGTCCGACGCCTGCTGCTGCTCGGTCACGCCGACCTCCACCCGCTCGCTCATTGGGAGAGCCGACGCTAGCCGCACGCGGCCCCGATCCGGTCGAGGCTCAGCCGAGGTCGGGGATGCGCCAGTCGATCGGCTCGTGTCCCTGGGCCGCGACGGCCGCGTCGATCTGGGTGAAGGGCTGGGAGCCGAAGAACTTCTTCGCCGACAGCGGGGAAGGGTGGGCCCCCTTCACGACGACGTGCCGCTCCTCGTCGATGAGCGGCAGCTTCTTCTGCGCGTAGTTGCCCCACAGGACGAAGACGACGGGGTCGGGCCGGGCGGCCACGGCGGTGATCACGGCATCCGTGAACTTCTCCCAGCCCTTGCCCTTGTGCGAGTTCGCCTCGCCGGACCGGACCGTGAGGACCGCGTTGAGCAGCAGGACGCCCTGCTCCGCCCACGGCATCAGATAGCCGTTGTCCGGGATGGGGTGGCCGAGCTCCGCCTGCATCTCCTTGTAGATGTTCCGCAGGGAGGGCGGGGTCTTCACGCCGGGGCGGACGGAGAAGCAGAGGCCGTGGCCCTGCCCCTCTCCGTGGTAGGGGTCCTGACCGAGGATCAGGACCTTCACCTTGTCGTACGGGGTGGCGTCGAGGGCCGCGAAGACCTCGTCCTTCGGCGGGAAGACCGGCCCGTTGGCGCGCTCCTCCTCGACGAACTCGGTGAGCTGCGTGAAGTACGGCTTGCGCAGCTCCTCGCCGAGAACACCCCGCCAGGACTCGGGCAGCATGCTGGTGTCGGTCACGGTGAACAACCTCCGGTGGACGTTCCTGTCTACGTCCCAGAACCTACCGGGGGCCACTGACAACGGCCCCCGCCAGGCCCGCGGCCGGAGACGGACACGGGGGCCGTCTACCAGCTGGCGCGACGGTGCAGCTCCCAGAGCTGCATGACCGTCTGCGGGTCGAGGGCCCGCTCGCCGCCGCCGATGTCCTCGCCGGCCGCGATGTAGAGCTTGCCCTGCCACAGGGGCAGCAGACGGACGTCCTGGACCAGGATCTCCTGGGCCTCCACGAACTCGTCCGTGACGGTCCCGCGGTCGCTCTCGCGACGGGACTTCGGGAGCAGCTCGTTGGTGATCCGCGGGCTCAGGTAGGGCGTACCGAGGACGTTCTCCTTGCCCACGAAGGGGGCGACGAAGTTGTCCGGGTCCGGGAAGTCGGGGAACCAGCCGCGCCCGAAGACCGGGTACTCGCCCTTCTGGTAGCCCGCCTGGAACTCCTTCCAGGGCTTGCCGTGCAGCTCGACCTTGAAGAGGCCGGACTCCTCCAGCTGGCGCTTCAGCTCGGCGAACTCGGCGGCCGTCGAGGAGCCGTACCGGTCCGTCGTGTACCAGAAGGTCAGCTCGACGGGCTTGGTGATGTCGGCGGCCCTGAGGATCTTCTTGGCCTCGGCGGCGTTCGGAGCTCCGAAGCGGTCGAAGAACTTGGTGGTGTGGGCCGCGATGCCCTTGGGCACCATGGAGTACAGGGGCTCGGCGGTGCCCTGGTAGACCTTGTTGACCAGTTCGTCGCGGTCGACGAGCTGGGCGATGGCCTTGCGGACGGCGAGCTTGGCGACCGAGGGGTCCTGGGTGTTGAAGACCAGGTAGCGGATGTCGGCGCCGGTCGACTCGACGAGCTGGAGGCCCTTGTTCTCGGGCTTGTCGTCCTGGAGCGCGACGACGTCCTCGGCGGAGAGGCCGCGGTAGGTGGCGTCGATCTCGTCCTTCTTGAGCGCGGCGACCATCGCGTCGGACTGATCGAAGTACCGGATGGTCACCCCCCCGTTCTTGCGCTCGGCGAAGCCCTTGTAGGTGGGGTTCTTGGTGAGCTCGGCGGTCTTCCGCTCCTCGTACGAGTCGAGGACGTACGGTCCCGAGCCGACGAGCTTGCCGTCCGTGCGGAGCTTGTCGGCCGGGTACTCGGCCGGGTCCACCAGCGACATCGCGGGGGTCGCGAGGATGAACGGGAAGGTGGCGTCCGACTTGCTGAGGCGGAAGATGATCGTGCGGTCGCCGACCGTCTCGATCTTGCCGAGCGAGCCGAGCATCCCGTTGGGGCCGCCCTTGTGGTCGATCGTGCGGATGCGCTCGATCGAATGCCGTACGGCCTCGGCGTCCAGCTTGTGTCCGTTGGAGAACGTCAGGCCGTCCTGGAGTTTGCACTCGAAGACCCGGCTGGAGGTGTCCGTGAACTTGCAGTCGGCGGCGTCCGACTGCGGGGTCGTACTGCCCGTCGGGAAACTCACCAGCGTCTGGAAGACATTCCGGAAGAGCTCCCAGGAATTGTCCCAGGCCGCGGCCGGATCAAGCGTGGTGGGAGAACTCGTCGTACCGATGACGATTCTCTGCTCCCCGGCGGAATCACTATCCGAAAACACACCACATCCGGACACCAGGGATATGGACACAAGGGCTGCAGCCGCCTGCAGACTGGTCCGGTTGAACACGTGCACGCTCCTCGTTCAGCCACGGGTCGGCCGACGATACCGCAGCACCCCGTCAGGTCAATGTTCGAGCCTGACGGGGCACTTAAGGCATTCGACGTATAACCGGGTCCAATCCGGACAGTAATTCCGGAAAGTGTCCGGATACCGGTCAGCCGACTCCGGCGTTCAGAAAAATACCGCCGTCGACGACGAGGGTCTGGCCGGTGATCCACTCCGCTTGCGAGGAGGTCAGGAACGCGGCCGCGCCGCCGATGTCCGCGGGGACACCGAGCCGGCCGAGCGGATAGGCGGCGGCCGCCTCCGCCTCCCGTCCCTCGTAGAGCGCCTGCGCGAACTTCGTCTTCACCACGGCCGGGGCAATGGCGTTGACCCGCACGAGCGGGGCGAATTCGTGCGCCAGCTGGAGGGTCAGATTCACCATCGCGGCCTTGCTCATGCCGTACGCGCCGATGAAGGGCGAGGCGGAGACGCCGGCGATGGAGGCGATGTTCACGATTGCACCGCCGTGCTGCTTCTGCCAGGCGTGCCAGCTGCGCTGGGCGAACCCGAGCGCGGAGATCACGTTGGTCTCGAAGACCTTCCGGGCCACCCCGAGGTCGAGATCGGCGATGGGGCCGAAGACCGGGTTCGTGCCCGCGTTGTTGATCAGGAAGTCCAGCCGGCCGAAGCCGTCCATCGCCGCCTCGACGGCAGCGGCCTGGTGGTCCAGGTCGTGGGCCTTGCCGGGGACGCCGATCACCCGGTCGGCGCCGAGCCGCTCGGTGGCCTCCTTGAGGGCCTCCTCGCCCCGCCCGGTGATGACGACCCGGTCGCCACGGGCGACGAGCGCCTCGGCGATGCCGTAGCCGATGCCCCGGCTCGCGCCGGTGACGAGGGCGACCTTGCCGGAGAGCTCCGGCCGTTCGTTCGCGGTCATGCGCGCCTCTTCCTCTCGCTGCTGCCGGTACGTCAGTTGAGCGGGCCGCCGGCCACGTACATGACCTGACCGGAGACGAAGCCGGCGTCGTCGCCCGCGAAGAAGGCGATCGCGTTCGCGACGTCCTCGGGGCGGCCGACCCGCTGGACCGGGATCATGGAGGCGGCGGCGGACTGGAACTCCTCGAAGCCCATGCCGACGCGCTCGGCGGTCTGCGCGGTCATCTCGGTGACGATGAAGCCGGGGGCGACGGCGTTGGCGGTGACGCCGAACTTGCCGAGCTCCTTGGCGAGGGTCTTGGTGAGGCCCTGGAGGCCCGCCTTGACGGCCGAGTAGTTGGCCTGGCCGCGGTTGCCGAGCGCCGAGGAGGAGGACAGGGAGACGATCCGGCCGAAGCCCGCGTCCACCATGTGCTTCTGGCAGGCCTTCGCCATCAGGAAGGCACCCTTGAGGTGCACGTTCATGACGAGGTCCCAGTCGGACTCCGACATCTTGAAGAGCAGGTTGTCGCGGAGCACGCCCGCGTTGTTGACGAGGATCGTCGGCGCCCCGAGCTCGGCGGCGATCCGCGCGACGGCGGCCTCCACCTGGGCGCTGTCGGAGACGTCGCAGCCGACCGCGAGGGCGGTGCCGCCCGCGGCGGTGATCTTCTCGACGGTGTCCTTGCAGGCCGCCTCGTCGAGGTCGAGTACGGCGACGGCGCGGCCCTCGGCCGCGAGGCGGATCGCGGTGGCGGCGCCGATGCCTCGTGCGGCACCCGTGACGACGGCTACGCGCTGCTCGGTGGTGGACATGCTTGGTTCTCCTCGCCCTTGGATCGTCCCTGACCGCGGTCGGCCCGGTCGTCCGCTCCTGCATCCCGCACATGAGCGACCGCTTAGTATCGACCGCAGAACGAGACGCTAGAAGCGATGGCACCCGGTGTCAACGGCCCACCGGGTGCACCAGGGGGTGTCTGGTCGATCGGGCCGGATCAGGGAGCGGGGCCTGGTGTCGTGCATCGCAAGGCGGAGGAGGGAGTCAACGCGGAGTGTTGGCGACCGACGCCAACGCGGCGAGGCGCGGCACCAGGCCCCGCGAGCCCGGCCGGATCGACCGGACACCCCCTTGGTCACCCCCCCGTGGCGGAACGGCGACCGGCGCCCTCCGCCGACGGCCTCAGCGCACGAGCAGATCGAGGAGGCGCTCCACCTCGGCCTCCGGGTCGGCGGTGAGCCCCGTGTGTACGGGACCCGGCTGCACGACCGTGGAGCGCGGCGCGATCAGCCAGCGGAAGCGCCGCCCCGCGTCGTCGCGCGCCGCCTGGCCGGCGTCGTCGCCGCCCAGGCAGACCCCCTCGACCGCGCGCAGCGCGGCCCGGACGCCCAGGACGTCCGCCGCCGGGTCGAGGACGGACAGCTTGGCCTCGTCCAGATGGGTACGGGCGGCCACGTACGACCGGGCACGGCAGTAGACGACCACGCCGGCGTTGAAGCACTCACCGCGCTCGACCCGCGGCACCACACGCAGCAGGGCGTACTCGAAGACATCGCGGTCGGTCACGTGGTGCTGTCCTTCTCGGTGGAGTGCGTCCGGGGTGCGAGGCGCTCGGCCAGCCAGCCGGGCGGCTGCTGGGGCCGGGTCTCGGAGCGGGGGCCGAGCGTGATCCGCTCGTGGATGGTGGCGGCGCGGGGCAGGAGCGCCCCGACGTAGGCCGCGCGCACCTCGTCGGTGCTCGCGAAGCCGGGCTCGTCGACGAGCCACTCGTCGGGCACGTCGGCGGCGACCTCGTCGAGCAGCTCGCGGGTGACGAGCGGCGCGAGCTCGGCGGCCGCGGCGGCGACGTCCGGCGCGAAGGGCGCGAGCGCGTGGTCGGAGGCGTCGTACGGCTTGGCGGCGGAGGCCTGCGCGCCCCGCCAGTTGTGGTGCCAGATCATGGTGGCACCGTGGTCGATGAGCCACAGGTCGCCGTGCCAGACCAGCATGTTCGGGTTCCGCCAGGACCGGTCGACGTTGTTGATCACGGCGTCGAACCAGACGACCTTGCCGGCCTCCTTCGGGTCCACCTCGTACGCCAGCGGGTCGAAGCCGAGCGAGCCGGGCAGGTAGTCCATGCCCAGGTTGAGCCCGCCGCTCGCCTTGAGCAGCTCCTGCACCTCCTGGTCGGGCTCGGAGAGGCCGATGACCGGGTCGAGCTGGATGGTGGCGAGCTCCGGCACCCGCAGCCCGAGCCTGCGGGCGAGCTGCCCGCAGACGACCTCGGCGACGAGGGTCTTGCGCCCCTGCCCCGCGCCCGTGAACTTCATGACGTACGTGCCGAGGTCGTCGGCCTCGACGATCCCGGGGAGCGAGCCGCCCTCACGCAAGGGCGTGACATAGCGGGTCGCTGTCACTTCTGTAAGCATGATCCCAGGCTATCCACTGGACCGGCCGTGCCATCGGGCCTCGGGGACCGCCCCGCCGTCACGGGGTCATCGGCTACCCCTCGCCGCCCTCCAGCCACCCGAGCCCGCTCTCCACCATGGCCGGCAGGTCGCCCGTGCCTCCGCTCGCCACCCAGTGGTCGACGGCGATCCGGATGACGGCCATGGCGTGCGCGGCGAGGTAGTGCGGCCGCAGGTCGGTCGGGGCCAGGGGGCCGAAGCGGCGCGCGAGGCTCTCGGCGAGCGCGGCGGCGTAGGTCTCCTGGAACTCCAGGCTGCGCGAGCGAAGGGCCGGCGAGGCGGCGACGATACGCCCCTGAAGGAGGTCGAACTCCCTGAGGTCCGCGTTCTGCTGGAAGCCTCCGATCAGGGCGCGGATCGCTCCCGCCATCGCCCGGCGCGGGTCGATGCCCTCGGGCTGCTCCGCGAGCGCGTTCAGGAGGGCGGCGAGGCGGTCCTCGTAGAAGCCGACGACGACCGCCGCCTCCTTGGAGTCGAAGTACCGGAAGAAGGTGGCACGCCCCACCTCGGCGGCCTCGGCGATGGCGTCGACGGTGACGCCGTCGAGGCCCCGCTCGCGTACGAGTCCGGAGGCCGCCGCCACGATCCGCTCCCGGCGTCTGCGCTTCTTGAGCTCCCGCAGCCCGGTCCCTCCGCCTCCCTCGCGCTCTGCCTCGCCACGACGCATCGCGAACTCCCCTCCACTGTCGGTCTCGTTGACTTTCTGACGCATAGTCAGGACTATACGGTGTCTCAACTGAGCCGGAGTCTCGGTTCGTTGGGACGTGCGGACAACGGGACGGTCACACGGAGGATTCGCGATGCTCACGAAGTACGACGAACTGCTGTGCCACCAGAACACCACCACCTTCGACCACGTGAACCAGAGTGATCTGCGCTGGACGGAACGGGTCGTCATGTACGGCTTCGACACCTCGAAGGAAGGGGGCGAAGGGCTCAACTTCATGACGGGTATGGCCCGTTACCCCAACAGGAACGTGCTGGACGCCTACGGGATGGTCACCGTCGGCGACAAGAACGCCCATGTCGTCCGCATGTCCGGCGAGCTCCAGCCCGAGACGGGCGCCCTGGCCTCGAACACGGTCGGCCCGTTCACGTACGAGATCGTCGAACCGCTCAAGAAGATCCGGGCCTCGCTCGCGGAGAACGAGCACGGCGTCAGCTTCCAGCTGGACTTCGACGCGGCGTTCCCCGCCTACGAGCAGGCCCCGGCCTTCTTCCGCTCGCGGGGCCGCGTCCTGGAGGACGCCCGGCGCTTCTACCAGAACGGCCGCCTCAGCGGCTGGATCAAGACCGGGAACCAGGAGTACGAGATCGACCCGGCGACCTGGCGGGTGGGACGCGACCACTCCTGGGGCGTACGGCGCGGAGGCGGCGGCGGAAGCGTGCCGGAGGGCCGGTTCCTCCAGCCCGCCGAGCACCGGGACGGCGGCATGTACTTCATGGGCATCTTCGACTTCGGCGACAGGCTCGTCCACTTCGCGCAGCGCGAGACGTCATCGGGGCAGCGGTACCACTTCGAGGGCGATGTCCATCCCGCTCTCGGCGGTGCCGGGGACGCGCTGCCGGTGCTCTCCGTGGAGCACGACTTCCGCTTCCGCGACGGGGGCAGGCTGGTCGACTCCGGGGTGGTCGGCGTCACCACCGCCGACGGGGTGACCCGCTCGATCACCCTCCGCGCGATGACCGACTTCTGGCCGGGCCTCGCGGGCTACGACCACTACCGCGACTACATGTCCGGCATGTGGAAGGGCGCCTCCTTCATCGACGGCTTCACGGCCGACGTCACCGATCCCACCGTGCGCGAGCGCGTCAGCATGCTCACCGAGACGCTGTGCGAGGTCGAGTGCGACGGCCGGATCGGCTACGGCCTGCTCGAAATGGTCTGCGTGGGGAACTATCCGCGCTACGGCTTCCGAGCCGGCTCCGCCGGACGCGCGTGAGAGGGCGGGACCGATGACAGCACCTGCGCAGGCGCACGCGGACACCCCCGAGCCGTCCCTGCTGACGAAGCAGCTCGCCGACTGGCTGCGCGAACGGCTGCCCGAACGGCACGGACTCGCCGTGTCCGAGCCGCGGCCCGCCGAACGGGGCATGTCCACCGACACCCGCCACTTCACCCTGACGTGGGAGGACGACGGCGAGCCCAGGTCCGAACGACTCGTGCTGCGCCGCCCGCCCACCGAGCCGCTCCTCCCCGACTACGACCTGGCCCGGCAGTTCCGGATCATGCGGGCCCTCGAGGACACCCCGCTGCCCGTTCCCCGGACCCGATGGCTGGAGTCCGACGCGAGCGTCATCGGCACCCCCTTCTACGTGATGGACGAGATCTCCCACTGCGTCACCGCGTCCGACTTCCCGACCTACCACGTCTTCGGCACCTACTTCGAGGCGACGCCCGAGGGCCGGGAGACGATGTGGCGGCGCTGCGTGGAGACCATCGCCGACGTGCACGCGCTCGACTGGCGTCAGCTCGGGCTCTCCTTCCTGGAGCGACCCGAGTACGGCGACGATCCGCTGGAGCAGCAGGTCAACTACCTCGACCACTGCCTCCGTTGGGCGCTCGCCCAGGAGTCCGAGGGCCCGCAGCCCGTCCTGGAGCGCGCGGTGGCCTGGCTCAAGGAGCACCGCTACACCCCCGAGCACATCACGCTCTGCTGGGGCGACAGCCGCATGAGCAACATCCTCTACTCGCCTGCCGGTTACGAGGTGCGCGGCGTCCTCGACTGGGAGATCGCCTTCCTCGGCGACCACGAGAGCGACCTCGCGTGGATGCTGTTCCTCGAGTGGATGAACACCGTCGCCGGCGGGATCGCACCGGCCGACGGCACCCCGTCGCGCGAGGAGACCGTCCGCCACTACGAGGAGATAACGGACCTGCCGGTCCGCCATCTCCGCTACAACGAGGTGCTCGCCGCCCTTCTGCTCGCCATCCCGCTCCTCGGCATCACCCGCCGGATGCGCGCGGAAGGCCAACTCCCGGCCGAGGCCGACCCCGTCCTCCACTGCTGCCTGCGCATCACCGAACTGATCGGATCGGAGTCGGTCTGAGCCGGGGCAGCCCGGCCTTCCTACTTCGGCATCAGGACGGTGTCGACGATGTACACGGTGGCGTTGGCCGTGGGGACGTTGCCGCAGACGACCTTCGAGGTGTCGTTGACGGTGTACTCCTCACCCGAACCCTTCGTGGTGAGCGTGCTCTTCTGGAGGGTCTCGAAGGTGCCGTCCTCCAGCTGCTTCGGCGTCAGCTTCTGCCCCACGACGTGGTAGGTGAGGATCTCGGTGAGCTTCTCCTTGTCGGCCAGGACCTTGTCCAGGTCGGCCTTCGGGATCTTCGCGAAGGCGTCGTCGGTGGGCGCGAACACCGTGATGTCCTGTGCGGTGTTGAGGGTGTCCACCAGGCCGGCCTGCTTGACGGCGGCCACGAGCGTGGACAGCGCCGGGTTGTTCGAGGCGGCCGTGGCCACGGGGTCCTTCGCCATGCCGGCGAAGGAGCCCGCGCCGTCCTGGGGCACCGAGGCGCAGCCCGGGCCGAACGGGTCGCCGGCGGATGCGTCCGTACCGGCGGCCATGTCGGAGCCCGTACCGGTGGACGCGGCGGCGCTCGCGCCGGAGTCCGTACCTGCGGCGCCGGTGTCCGCGCCGGAGTCCGAGCAGGCGGCCAGGGCGAAGGGCAGGACGGCCGCGGCGGCGACGGCGACGGCTGCGCGGCGGAGACGGAGAGCGTTCATGAGGAGGAACCCCTTGGATCGAGTGCGCGGATGACCGCGCACGGCAGGAGGAACGGCACGACCACCCCGGCCGGGAGTGCGGTGACGCGTCCGGGCCGCCGGGGGAAGCTCCCCGCCGAGGCCCTGTTGTCATAGGTGTTTCGGAGCGGGCCGCCGACCGGATGGGTCCTTCACCCGTACGAGTGAGATAGGGCCGCGCGCTAGGGTGTGGGGTGCTTCCGCGAACCCTTCTGACCAGCGCGTCCCTCGCCGACGCCGCTCTCCTCTCCCATGTGGACCAGGGCCGGGAGTGGCCGCTCCTGGCGTGGGCCCCGGGACCGGGCGTCCGCATGGTGTCGAGCGCCGTGCTCGGCGGAGGCATCGGCGAACGCGCGTGGGTGGTGAACGCCCAGGTGCCGCCCGGCTACCGGCGGCTCGACCCCGTGGCCCACCTCCGCGAGCTGGCCTCCGGTGCCGGTCTCGAAGGCGTCGGTGTGGGGCTGATGACGGCGGCCTCCGTCGCGGACCGGCGCCACGCCGTGGACGACGGAGCGCAGGCCGTGGTCACCGCCGGGATCGGGGTACGGGGCTGGGCCGCCGCACCGGGGGCCGGCCACTCCGGGCTCCGCCCGCCCGGGACGATCAACATCATCGTGTCGTTGCCCGTGCCCCTCACGGACGCGGCGCTCGTGAACGCGGTCGCCACCGCCACCGAGGCGAAGACACAGGCGCTCGTCGAGCTGGGCGCCGACGCCTCCGGCACGCCCACGGACGCCGTCTGCGTGGCGGCGCCCTCGCCCACGGGGGACGACGCGGAGGCGTTCGCCGGCCCCCGCTCCCTCTGGGGAGCGCGGCTCGCCCGCGCGGTGCACCGAGCGACCCGGGCCGCCTGTGCGGGAGCTCTCGCCTCCGAAGGGGCCGGGCGCGTCGGCTGACGTCTCCGGTGACCCCGCGGCCGCCCACTCGCATCGTTTGCGCGTCGTAAGCTGGCCGTATGTCCGACACGGGGCACGGCCTCACGACCGGAGCGGTGGCGCGGCACCTCGGGGTGTCGCCGACCACGCTGCGCTCATGGGACCGGCGGTACGGCATCGGCCCCGCGGCCCGCGAGGGCGGACGGCACCGGCGGTGGACTCCTGGGGACGTCGCCGTACTGGAGGAGATGTGCCGGCTCACGGCGTCCGGCATCCCTCCGGCCGAAGCGGCACGGGCGGCGCGGACGGACCGGCCTCCCCGGCAGCCGGAAACACGACCGCGACCAAGATCAGCACCAGCACCAGCACCAGCACCAGCACCGAGGTCGGAGCCGATAACGGGACCGGGATCGAAATCGGGATCGGAGTCGGAGTCGGAGTCGGAGTCGGAGTCGGGCGACGGTCCTCCGCTCGACGTCGACGTGCGGCGGCTGCGTCGCGGGCTGTCCCGGGCCGCCGTACGCCTCGACGGTCCCACCCTCGACACCCTCCTCCGGGCCATCGTCGCCGAACACGGCCTCGTCACCGCCTGGGAGGAGGTGATGGCACCCACCCTGCACGCCGTGGGGCGCAAGTGGGAGTCGTCCGGGGACCGTTACGTCGAGGTGGAGCACCTGCTGTCCTGGCACGTGTCGACCGCGCTCCGCCAGACCGCTCCTCCCGCCGCCCACTCCCCCACGCCCCCGGTCCTCCTCGCGTGTGTTCCCGCCGAACTGCACACCCTTCCGCTGGAGGCGCTGGCGGCGGGGCTCGCCGAACTCGGCCTGCCCGCCCGCATGTTCGGCGGGGCCGTCCCCGCCGAGGCGCTCGACGCCGCCGTGCGGCGCACGGGCCCGTCCGCGGTCGTCCTCTGGTCGCAGGCACGCTCCACCGCGCACCACGCCCTCGCCCGGCATGTCGCCGAGATCTCGTTCGGCGTCCGAGGCGCGCGGACGCATCCCCGCGTGGTGCTGGCCGGCCCCGGCTGGGCGGGCCGCGCCGTACGGGCGGGCATGTGGCGCCCCGGCGGCCTGCGGGAGGCGCTCGAACTTCTCTCCCGCCTCTCCGCGGAAGCGCCGACGGCGGCCACCGACTCCGCGTGACGGATCGTCAGCCGTGCGACAGCAGCGAGGCGGTGAGCTCGGCGGCGCGGCGATGCCAGAGGTCGGCGCCCCGCAGCATGGCGTGCCCTCCGGTCGGCATCGGGATGCCCGCGGCGTCGGCGCCGGCCGCCCGGGCCCTGCGGACGAAGTCCCAGGACTCGCGGGCCGAGGTGACGCGGTCGGTCTCGTCGTGGAGCACGTAGAGGCGTCGGCCGCCGAGGTGGTCCACCGGCTCGTCGGCGGGGCACCACGGTGCCAGGGCGACGACCCCGCGCACGGCCGGGTCTCCCGCTGCCCGGAGGGCCGCGCGACCGCCCATGGAGTGGCCGAGCAGGACGACGGGTACGGGCCCGGCCTGCTCCCGGAGGCGTACGAGCGCGGCCTCGGCGTCCCGGGCGGCGTCGGCGCGCGGCCCGTTCCAGCCTCGGTGCCGGTAGCGCACCTCCGCGACGAGCACGTCCCGGCCGCGGACGGCACGGGTCACGGCGGCGGCGAAGGGCCGCATCCGCAGCGCGGGCAGGTTGAGGGCGGGCGGCGGCTCGGGGCCGTCGGCGCGGCCTCCGTGGAGCAGCAGCACGGCCGCGGTGGGAACGGCCGGTGCACTGCGGACGATCAGGGCGCTCGGATCGGCACGTCGTATGCGGCAGCCGTTCATCGCGCGGCCGTCCCGCTCGCGCGCCGACGCGGTGGCCGGGGGAAGAACCCGCTCGTGCGGGCCGTGTAGGCCGCGTATCCGGGCCGCTGCGCCATATGGGCCTCCAGGAGTCGCTTGCCGCTTCCCCGGATGAGCAAGCCGCTCATGACGAGGGGGGAGACGACCGTGAGGGCCGCAGTCTGCCAGGTCCCACAGGCCGTCAGATACAGACCCCACCAGACGAGGAAGTCACCGAAGTAGTTGGGGTGCCTGGTCCAGCTCCACAGCCCCCGGTCCATGACCCGCCCGCGGTGTGCGGGGTCCGCCTTGAACCGGGCGAGCTGGTGGTCCCCCACGGCCTCGAAGAAGAGACCGACGGCCCAGACGGCGAGCCCGAGCAGGGCCAGGACGTCGAGGGGCGAGGGCAGGTACGCCGCGGCCTGGACGGGGAGGGAGACCAGCCACACGAGGGCTCCCTGGAGGAGGTAGACCGTCCGCAGGGCGTAGAGCGTCGGGCTGCCCGGGGCACGGGCGAGCATCCGGGCGTACCGGGGGTCCTCGCCGTGGCCGCGGCCGCGCCGGGCGATGTGCGCGGAGAGGCGGAGCCCCCACACGGCGGTCGCCAGGACGACCGCGAAGCGACGCCCCTCGTCCCCGTACCCGTCCGACAGGAACCAGGTGACGACGGCGACGGCGGTGAAGGCGAGACCCCAGGCCACGTCGACGATCCGGTGCACCCCCTTCACGGTGGCGACGGCGAAGGTCAGCAGCATGACCGCGAGCGCGGCACCCGCCGACACCGCCAGGTTGAGGCCGAGGGCACCCGCGTCGACTCCGGTCACGACGACCCGCCTCCTTCCCTGACCAGCAGGAGTTGGCGCACGTCGAGGGCGCGGGCGCGGAACCCGGCCTCCGAGTACGCCAGGTACAGCTCCCACATGCGGCGGAAGACGCGGTCGAACCCGAGCGCCTCGACGGCCTCTGCCTGGCACAGGAAGCGTTCCCGCCACAGGCGCAGGGTCTCGGCGTAGTGCGCGCCGAATCCGGTGTCGCGGGTGATGCGCAGCCCTGCGGCGGCGCTCTCCCGGACGATGGCCGTCGGGGAGGGGATGAGTCCTCCGGGGAAGACGTACGCGCTGATCCAGGTGTGGGTGCGCGCGGTGGCGAGCATCCGGTCGTGGGGCATCGTGATGGCCTGGAGCGCGACGCGCCCGCCGGGGGCGAGGAGGCGGCGCAGCGCGCCGAAATAGGCGGGCCAGTACTCGGCACCGACCGCCTCGATCATCTCGACGCTGACCACCGCGTCGTAGCGGCCGTCGACCTCCCGGTAGTCGCGGAGCTCGACGGTCACCCGGTCGGCCACACCGGCCTCGGCGATCCGCCGGAGCGCGAGGGCGCGCTGTTCGGCGGAGAGGGTGACGGTCAGGACGCGGGCACCCCGGGCGGCCGCGCGGATGGCCAGCTCTCCCCAACCGGTGCCGATCTCCAGGAGATTCGTCCCGGGGCCCACCTCGGCCAGGTCGAGCAGCCGGTCGATCTTGCGGTGCTGGGCGGCGGTGAGGAGCTCGGGCGTGGCGGGGAGGGTGGCGAAGACGCCCGAGGAGTAGCTGAGGCTCGGGTCGAGGAAGAGGCCGAACAGGTCGTTGGAGAGGTCGTAGTGCCGCTGGACGTTCTCACGGGCCCCGCCGAGGGTGTTGCGGTCGCGGGAGGGCCTGCGGTGGACCCAGGCACCGCGCAGGCGGCGCAGGGGGGCGGGCACCAGCTCGTCCACGTGGGCGGCGAGGACGGTGAGGAGCCCGGCGAGGTCGTCGCTGTCCCACTCGCCCGCCATGTACGACTCGCCGAAGCCGATGAGCCCGCGGGCGGCGATCCGCCGGTGGAAGGCGGCGGAGTCGTGGAGCGTGAGGGTGGGCGGGGAGCTGGAGGGCTTGGAGGGCGCGGAGAGCTCGGAGGGCGCGGAGAGCTCGGAGGGCGCGGAGGGTTCGGAGGGCGCGGAGGGTTCGGAGGAAGCGCAAGGGGCGGAAGGGGCCGTGGTCTTGGAGGGCGCGGAGGGCTCCCCAGGCGCGGACTGCGCGGGGATCGTGAGAGCCGGGTCGCCGCCGTGGCGGACGCGGATCGGGAGCCCGCGGAAGGCGCGCTCCACGATCCGCCGGGCGACGGCGGTTCGCAGGGCGGAGACCCGCGGAAGCCGGGCGACGTCGGGCCAGCGCGCCGGATCCACGGTCGGGTTGCCGCGTGCGGCGCCGGCCGGACGGACCGAGGGGAGGAAGAACGTCACAGCGAGCCTTCTCGGGTGGACGGGGTGGAGTGCGTGGACGGGGTGGTGTCCCTGGACGCGGCGGTGTCCAGGGACGCGGCGGTGTCCAGGGACGCGGTGGACCAGGTGCAGCGGCGGCGGGGCTCGGACCGGGATTTCGGCTCAGCGCCTGGGCGCGGATGGACCGGAAGTCCCTTGAGGTACAGGCGGATTCCGTGCAGCCGGATGCCGAGGGAGACCGCGGCCGTGGACCAGGGCCGGAGCAGCGCGGCGGCCAGCAGCGTGCGGGTCGTAGCCGGGCGGTACCGTCCGCGGACCGTGGCCGTCAGCGGCCGTGAGCCGTCGTCGTGGCACAGCTGGACGGTGAGGTCGAGTCGGTCGCCGGGGAGCGGCAGCCGCATCCTGTACCCGCCCTCGACGGCGAAGAACGGCGAGACGGGGAAGTCCTTCGCGACCCGCGCGTCGCCGTGGGCGTCGGGCCGCAGCAGGTAGAGGTGGCGCCCTCCGTAGGTGTTGTGCACCTCGGCGACGACGCAGACCGGGTTTCCGGCACGGTCGTGGCACCAGTAGAGGGTCAGGGGGTTGAACACGTGCCCGAAGACGCGTGCGTGGCCGAGCATCAGGACCCGGCCCTCGGCGTTCCGTACACCGTGGGACACGAGGTACCCGTCGAGAGCCGCGCGCAAGGTCGGCGCCGTGCCCTCGAAGTGGTCCCGGGGGTCGAAGCGGGCGAGCGGGCGCAGGAGGCGCGGCAGCGTCGGCAGGGCGTCGAGGTCGACGAGCCAGAGGTACGTCCGGTGGTGGAACCCGTACCGGATCGGGCGTACGCGCGTGTGGACGACCTCGGACAGGTAGAGCGCGGGGACGCGCGGCGGGGACGCGGGCACCGGCCCGGCGGCCCGTGCGTCGGCGGAGGCGTGGTCGGCGGAGCGGGTGGTCACCACCTCACCCCCAGCGCTCGGGCCGCCTCGACGCCGGAGCGGCAGCCGTCCTCGTGGAAGCCCCAGCCGTGGTGGGCACCGGCGTAGGCGGTGACGGCGGTGCGGAGTGCGGGGAGTTCGCGCTGGGCGGCGACGGACTCCGGTGTGAAGACCGGGTGCTCGTAGACCGTGCGGGCCAGGACGGCGGACGGGTCGAGCCGGTCGTCCGCGTTGAGGGTGACCAGATGGGGCTCGCTGACGGGGAGTCGCTGGAGCCGGTTCATGTCGTAGCTGACCTGGACCGTGTCGGGCCGGGCCGTACAGGAGGGGAGCCGGTAGTTCCAGGAGGCGCGGGCGTGCGGTGAACGGGGCAGTACGGAGGTGTCCCGGTGGAGGGCGGTGGGGTTGCGGGAGTACGGGAAGGCGCCGAGGACGCGCCGCTCGTCGGGGGTGGGGTCGGCGAGGAGCCGCAGGGCCCGGTCGGCGTGCACGGCGATGACGACGGCCGCGTGGACGGCCGTCTCGCCGTCCTCGGTGGTCACGCGCGCGTGGTCGGTGCCACGGGCGATCGCACGAACGGGCGTGGCGGTCCGGACGGAGGCGATCCCCTTGGCCACGCGGTCGACGTAGGCGGCGGATCCGCCGGTGACGGTCTTCCACTGCGGGGAGCCGGTGAGGGAGAGGAGCCCGTGGTGGTCGAGGAAGCGGAAGAGGTACGCCGCCGGGAAGCGCAGCGCGGTGTCCGCCGGGCAGGACCAGACGGCCGATACGAGGGGGATGGCGAAGTGCCCGGTGAAGTACGGGGAGAAGCGGTGTTCCCGGAGGAAGGCGCCGAGCGTCGCCGTGTCGTCCCCGGTCGCGAGCAGCCGCCGGGCGGCACGGTGGAAACGGGGTACGTCCGCGAGCATCCGGAGGTACGTTCCGCGCCGGAGGTTGCCGGCGCCGAGGAGACCGCGCGGGCCCCGGGCGCCCGCGTACTCCAGGCCGCAGCCGTCACAGCGTACGGACATGCTCATCTCGGAGTCCTGCGTGGCGACGCCCAGTTCGCGGAAGAGGCGGAGCAGATGCGGGTAGGTCCGCTCGTTGTGGACGATGAATCCGGTGTCGACGCGGACGGTGCCGCCCTCGCGGGTGGGCAGTTCGTGCGTGTGGGCGTGGCCGCCGAGCCGCCCCTCGGACTCGTACAGCACGACGTCGTACACCCGGGACAGCACGCGCGCCGCCGTCAGGCCCGCCACTCCCCCGCCCACCACCGCGACACTTCGCCGGTCCATCGTCTCGTCTCCACCCTTCGTGTCCGGACCCCCCGACGTTCGGTGCGTGAGGTGCTCCTGCCGGTACTTCGGTGCCGCGGGCCCGTCGGATGGGCCCGGTTTCCTCCGGTGCCGCTCAGTCGGTGTCCTCCCGGCCCGCCGGCGCCTCGTCCGGGGCCCCTCCACCCGGGGCCGATGCGGCGTCGAGGCTGCGGCGCATCCGCTGGAGCCCCCGGCGCGCGTGGCTCTTGACGGTGCCCAGCGGCAGGCCCGTCCGGCGGGCGATCTGCGTCTGTGTCAGGTCCGCGAAGAACGCGAGGGTCAGCACATCGCGCTGGACGCGCGGCAGGCGGGCGAGTTCGCCGGTGACCACGATCCGGTCGAGGACGTCCTCGGGCCCCTCCCGCGTGCCGGCGGCCGGCGGCAGGGCCGCGCCCGCGGCGGCGACGAGAGCGAGTCTGCGTGTCCGGGCGGTGAGCGCGTCGGCGGTCTTCCGCCGGGTGATGCCGACCAGCCAGGCGGGCACGGGGCCGCGCTCGGGGTGGTAGCCGGCACGGCCCCGCCAGGCGGCCAGGAAGACCTGCTGGGTGACGTCCTCGGCCTCGCGGGGGTCGCCCAGGGCGCGGGTGGCCAGGGTGTGCACGAGGCCCGCCCAGCGCCGGTGGGCGAGGGCGAGGCAGTGCTCGTCGCCGCGGGTGAGCCCCAGGCCGATCTCCTCGTCGGAGAGCGCGTCGTGCGACGCGCCCTGAGGTACGTCGCCCACGTCCGGCAGCACGGCGTCCACGTCTCGCGCGTCACGGACATCGGGCGCGTGGCTCGGGGTCAGGGGACGGACGGGGGTGAGTACGGCGGTCATGACGAGCCTCCTCCCGGGGCTCGGTGCGCCCGGCTCCTTCAGCGTCCGGCCCAGGAAGGAGGTGCCTCAACTCGCATCGATCGTGCGTCGTATTTCCCGCTTACCCGCCCTCGCCCCTGTCCTCGCCCCTGCCCTGGTCCCCGCCCTCGCCCCGCTCTCGGCCTCCTCCAGGCACACCGGCCATCGCCTCGCCCCCTCCCCCTCGGCCCAGGACCCGGCCCCAGCCCCAGCCCCAGCCCCAGCCCCAGCCCCAGCCCCAGCCCCAGCGTCAGTCCCTGCCCCGCGCGTGCCGGAAGCGGGCGAGGCCGTCGGCGAGGTCCACGATCGGGTCGGGGTACTCGTACGAGGCCCGGTCCAGGCCCTTCAGCCGCCAGGGTTCGTGGATCGCGGCACCGGGCAGGTCCGTCAGCTCCGGGACCCAGCGGCGGACGTAGGCGCCGTGGGGGTCGTACCGCTTGCCCTGGAGCACGGGGTTGAGGACCCGGTGGGGCCGGGTGTCGGTCCCGGTCCCGGCCACCCACTGCCAGTTGAGCTGGTTGTTGGCGACGTCGCCGTCGACGAGGAGGCCGAGGAAGTGCCGGGCGCCTTCGCGCCAGTCGACGTAGAGCGTCTTGGTGAGGAAGGAGGCGACGAGGAGGCGGCCCCGGTTGTGCATCCAGCCCTCGTGGGCGAGTTGGCGCATGGCCGCGTCCACCACGGGGTAGCCGGTACGGCCCTCCCGCCAGGCCAGCAGGTCCGCCTCGGCCTCCTCGTCGCGCCGCCAGTGGTCGAGCCGGGGGCGGTAGTCCTCGACGGCCGTCTCCGGCCGCGCCGCGAGCACCTGGTGGTGGAAGTCCCGCCAGCACAACTGCCGTACGAAGGCCTCGGCGCCCGGGCCGCCGCGGGCCCTCGCCCGATGGACCACCTCGGTCGCCGAGACGGCCCCGAAGTGGAGGTACGGCGAGAGGCGCGAGGTCGCGTCGCCCGCGAGGTCGTCGTGGCGCACCTCGTAGTCGTCGGCATGCCGGGACAGCCAGGCCCCCAGGATCCGGCGCCCCCTGCTCTCCCCTCCCGTGGCGAGGCCATCGGACACGTCGGCGACGGAGGCGCGCGACGGGAACCCTTCGGAGCGCGGCCCCTGCGGCACCGGCACCGACCGGGGTGCCGGGAGGGGCGTGCGGAGCGGCTCGGCGGCCCAGCGCCTGAAGTACGGGGTGAACACCGCGAAGTGGTCGGAGCCCTGCGGGGTGACGTCGCCGGGCGGTACGACGGTGGTCACGGCGTCGTGCACGTACAGCCGGCGCCCGTCGGACTCCAGGGCGCGCCGCAGACCCGTCTCGCGGGCCCGGGCGAAAGCCGTGTGCCCGGCCGCCATGTGCACCTCGTCGGCGTCGGCCTGGCGCGCCACGGCACAGACCTCGGTCACCGTGTCGCCGCTGCGGACGACGAGCCGGCCGCCGCGCTCCTTCAGCCCGGCGTCGAGGTCGGCCAGGCAGTCGGCGAGGAAGGCGAGCCGGTTGGGCGCCGCGAACCCGGCCCGGTCCACGGCGGGGTCGCGGACGAACAGGGGCACGACCTCCCGCGCCCCGTCCAGGGCCGCGCGCAGCGGGGGATGGTCGTGCAGGCGGAGGTCGGAGGTGAAGAGGACGACGGAGACGGTCATGGCGCCACTCCCGGAGGTCGGCCACCGGACGGGCCGCGAGGGCCGGGCACCCGGTGGGCTGCTGTGCGTGTGTGCCGCCCCCTTCTCCGGCACGCCGGTTCACGGATGCGGGGGTCCGGTGTCCGTATCCGATCGGGTGGTGGACGCACGCGCCGAGTCGTCGGAGGACGAGTGGCCCGCGTCGGCGGAGGAGGGACGGTCCACGTCGGCGGAGGACGTACGAGCCGCATCCGCGGAGGAGGAACGGTCCACGTCGGCGGAGGACGTACGAGCCGCATCCGCGGCCGCCGTACGGGCCGAGGACGCACCCGCCCCGGCGGCCCGCTCGGCCGTCCGCGCGATGTTCCGTGCCATGCCGCCGAAGACGACGGCGTGGAACGGCGCCACGCTCCACCAGTACACCTGTCCCGCGAGGCCCCGCGGGTGGAAGAGCGCACGCTGGCGGTAGCGGGTCCGCCCGGTGTCGTCCCGCTCGACCCGCATCTCCAGCCAGGCGAGGCCAGGAAGTCTCATCTCGGCCCGCAGCCGGAGCAGGGCGCCCCGCTCGATCTCCTCGACCCGCCAGAAGTCGAGCGCGTCACCGACCCTGAGGCGCTGGGCGTCGCGCCGCCCCCGGCGCAGCCCGACGCCGCCGCCGAGCCGGTCGAGCCAGCCGCGTACGGCCCAGGCCAGCGGGAACGAGTACCAGCCGTTCTCCCCGCCGATGCCCTCGACCACTCGCCACAGAGCCGACGGGTCGGCGTCGACGGCCCGCTCGCGCTCGTCGGTGTAGAGACTGCCGCCCGCCCAGTCGGGGTCGGTGGGCAGCGGGTCGCTGGGAGCTCCGGGCAGCGAGGCGGAGGACCAGCGGGTGGTCACCCGGGCCTCCCGCACCCGCTGGAGGGCGAGGACGAGGGCACGGTCGAAGGGGACGGGGGTGCCGGGCGGGTCGGGGACGTACGCGGCGATGTCGTGCTCGGCGCAGACCACCTCGTACTTCAGCGACTCGGCGAGCGGGCGGGCCAGGGCCGCGGGCACGGGGGTCACGAGTCCGATCCACTGGCTGGACAGGCGCGGGGTGAGCATCGGGACGGGCACGATGAGCCGCCGGGGCAGCCCGGCGACCCTCGCGTAACGGATCATCATGTCGTGGTACGTGAGGACGTCCGGGCCGCCGATGTCGAAGGCGCGGTTGACGTCCTCCGGCATGTGCGCGCTGCCGACGAGGTAACGGAGCACGTCGCGCACGGCGATGGGCTGGACACGGGTCCCGACCCAGCTCGGCGTCACCATCACGGGGAGCCGTTCGGTGAGGTAGCGGAGCATCTCGAAGGAGGCGGAGCCGGAGCCGATGACGACGGCGGCCCGCAGCACGGTGGTCGGTACGCCGGAGCCGAGCAGGATCCGGCCGACCTCGGCGCGGGAGCGCAGGTGCGGGGAGAGCTCCCTTTCGGGGACGTCCGCCGGGGTGAGTCCGCCCAGGTAGACGATGCGGCGCACACCGGCGGCGCGGGCTTCCTCGGCGAAGGTCAGGGCCGCGCGCCGGTCGGTCTCCTCGAAGTCGCGCCCGGATCCGAGGGAGTGCACCAGGTAGTAGGCCACCTCCACGTCGCGGAACGCGGGCCGCAGGGTCGCCGCGTCGGTGACGTCCCCCTTGAAGACCTCCGCCCGGTCCGCCCAGGGATGGTCCCGGAGGTTGGCGGGGGTGCGGGCGAGGCAGCGGACGCGATGGCCGGCGTCGAGGAGTTCGGGCACGAGCCGCCCGCCGATGTAGCCGCCGGCACCCGTCACCAGACAGAGGGCACCGCGGGAGGTGCTCCGGGGGTCAGTCGCCATGGAGTGTGCTCCGTTCCGTACCGGGGGGGGAACTGCCGGGACCGGGGACCCCCTGTGCGGGGGTGCCTCATGGGATTCTTCTCCGCCCGTGGCCCGGGCGGATGCGTGGGAGCGATGTCTATAGGCTGAACGCGTGGCCCGCGAAGAAGACCGAGACGCTCCCGCCGCCCCCCAGGGCACGGCGGCTGACCTGCAGAGCTTCGCCGTCGCGCTGCGGCGGACGCAGGGCGAGATCAATCGCCTGGTGCACGGCTTCGCCCAGGCGCAGGGGCTGCATCCGACGGACGTGCAGGCGCTGGCCGTGGTCCTGGACAGCCCCGAACCGCTGACGCCGGGCCGGCTCCGGGAGCATCTCGGGCTCACCTCGGGGGCGGTCACGGCCTGTCTCGACCGGCTGGAGAAGGCCGGGCACATCCGCAGGTCCCGGGAGAGCGCGGACCGCCGGGTCGTCCACGTGCGGTACGAGGACGGCGCGAAGGCCGCGGCCAGGCGGTACTTCCTGCCGCTCGCGGAGGCGGCGGAGCGAGCACGGGAGCAGTTCGACCCGGCGGAGCTCACGGTGGCCCTCCGCTTCCTGAACACGCTGAACGACGAGCTCGGAGCCCTGCGCGTACCGCGTCGCTGAAACGGTGCATCCGACCTCGCGACCCTGACCGAAGAGGCGTCGAGAACACCATGATACAAATCTCTCTCAATCATTGAGATAGTTAATGGTCGAGATATCACTCGGAGTCCCGATGCCACGCTCCCTCCGCCGCACCCGCCTCCTCCTGCCCCTGGCGCTCCTCGTCGCCTGGCTGGCCGTGGGCGGCGGGCTCGGCCCCTTCGCCGGACGCCTCGGCGAGGTCGCCACCAACGACCAGGCGGCCTTCCTGCCGCGCGGCGCGGAATCCACCCGCGTCATCGAAGAGCAGAAGGCGTTCCGCGCCTCCGGGACCGTGCCCGCGATCGTGGTGTGGACCGCGCGGGACGGCGGGCCGCTGGACGCCGGCGCGGCGAGCGGGGCGACCCGGGCCCTCGCCCCGCTGGCGGACCGCCCGGGCGTCGCCGGCCCGCCCTCCCCGGCGCTGGCCTCCGACGACGGTCTGGCGCTGCGCGCCGTGGTCCCGCTGCGGCCGGAGCTCGGCGACGCCCTGCCGACGACGCTCGACACGATCCGGGAGGCGGCGGCCTCGGTACCGGGGGCGACCGTGTCGCTCGCGGGACCGGCCGCCACCCAGGCCGACCTCTCCGGCGCCTTCGCCGGAATCGACGGGCTCCTGCTCGGCGTCGCCCTGGCCGCCGTGCTGCTCATCCTGCTGGTCGTCTACCGGAGCGTCCTGCTGCCCCTGATGATCATCCTGGGTGCGGTCTTCGCCCTCGGGCTGGCCTGCGCCGTCGTGTACGTGCTCGCCGACGCCGGCGTCCTCAGGGTCGACGGCCAGGTCCAGGGCATCCTGTCCATCCTGGTGATCGGCGCCGCGACGGACTACGCGCTTCTCCTCGCGGCCCGGTACCGCGAGGAGCTCTCCTCACCCGGCGCGGACCGTTACGCCGCCATGAGCCGGGCTCTGCGCCGCTCCTTCGAACCGATCGTCGCGAGCGCCGCGACCGTCGCCCTCGCCCTGATCGCCCTGCTCGTGAGCGACCTGGCCAACAACCGGGCGCTCGGCCCCGTAGGCGCCATCGGCATCGTCTGCGCGGTCCTCAGCACGCTCACCTTCCTCCCGGCGGCCCTGGTCCTGACCGGCCGCGCGGCCTACTGGCCGGCCCGCCCGAAGCAGACCCCGACCGAGACGCAGCCGACCGAGGCGCAGCCGACTTCGGCCCCGGCCGACCCGAAGCAGACCCCCACCCAGACCCCGACCCCGACCCCGGCCACCCCGAAGGGCGGGCAGGCCGTCTGGCACCGGATCGCCGCCCTCGTCGACCGCGCCCCCCGCAAGGTCTGGGCCGTCACCCTCGCCGGGCTCCTGGCCTGCGCCGCCTTCGCCCCCACCCTGAACTCCCGGGGCGTCCCCTTCGACGAGATCTTCGTCAACGACGCGCCCTCCGTCGCCGCTCAGGAGACCCTCGGCCGCCACTTCCCCGGCGGCGCCGGCAATCCCGCGGTGATCATCGCCGACGCCGGCGCGGTCCCCGGAGTGGTCGCCGCCGCCCAGGACGTCGAGGGCGTCGACTCGGCGTATCCCGTGGACGCCGCGGGCCGCCCGGCCCCCGGAGCACCGCTCGTCGTCGACGGCAGGGTCCGCGTCGACGCCACCCTCACCACCGCGGCCGACAGCGACGCGGCCCGGCAGACCCTCGCCCGGCTCCGTACCGCCGTCCACGCCGTCCCCGGGGCGGACGCCCTGGTCGGCGGCTCCACCGCCCAGCAGTACGACACCCAGCGCACCGCCGCGCGGGACCGCGCGCTCATCGTCCCGGTGGTCCTGGCGATCATCCTGGTGATCCTGATGGCGCTGCTGCGCTCCCTCGTCCTGCCGCTGCTGCTCGTCGCCACCGTGGGGCTCAACTTCGCCGCCACCCTGGGTGTCTCCGCCCTCGTCTTCGAGCACGTCCTCGGCTTCACCGGCACGGACGCCTCCGTGCCGCTGTACGGCTTCGTGTTCCTCGTCGCGCTCGGCGTCGACTACAACATCTTCCTGATGTCCCGGGTACGGGAGGAGTCGCTGCGCCACGGGGTGCGCGAGGGGGTCCGCCTCGGCCTGACCGCCACCGGCGGCGTGATCACGTCGGCGGGCGTGGTGCTCGCCGCGACCTTCGCCGCGCTCGGGGTGATCCCGCTGGCGTTCCTCGTACAGATCGCCTTCATCGTCGCCTTCGGCGTCCTGCTCGACACCCTGGTGGTCCGCTCGCTCCTCGTCCCGGCCCTGGTCCGGGACCTCGGCCCGGCCGCCTGGTGGCCCGGCGCCCTGAGCCGCCGTCCCACGACCCACGGAGACGAACACCGAGACGGAGACAGGGACGGAGACGGAGACGGGGACGGAGACGGAGACGGTCCCGGAGACCGAGTTCGAAGCGAAGGAGGCGCTACCGACCAATCCGCCGAGTCCTCGGCGCCGAATGAGGGGGGCACCCGAGGACACGCAGGAGGGCACATCCGGTGAGAGAGTACGCACGCGTCGTCGGCGACGGTCCGGCCCCGGACCGGGGCGGCGACCTGCCCACGCTGATGGCCCGGGTCGCACACGGGGACCGCGACGCCTTCGCGGCCGTCTTCGACCAGGTCAACGGCCCCGTCCTGGGCGTGGTCCGCTCCGTACTGCGGGATCCTGCGCAGTCCGAGGAGGTGGCCCAGGAGGTGATGGTCGAACTCTGGCGGTCCGCCGCCCGCTACCGGCCGGACCGGGGGTCCGTCCTGAACTGGGCGCTCACGTTCGCCCACCGTCGCGCGGTGGACCGGGTGCGTTCCGAGCAGGCCGCGTCGGACCGGGCCCGACGGGTCGCGCTGCTCGAACACACCCCCGCGTACGACGAGGTGACGGAGGAGGTGGAGAACCGTCTCGACCGCGAGCGGGTACGGCGCTGTCTGCGAGGTCTCACCGAGCGCCAGCGCCAGTCCGTCACCCTCGCCTACTACCGCGGTCTGACCTACCGCGAGGTCGCCGAGCTCCTCTCGCTGCCACTCGGGACCGTGAAGACCCGGATGCGCGACGGGCTCATCCGGCTCCGCGACTGCCTGGGGGTGACAGTGTGAGCGCCGACGACCTGCACACGCTGACCGGCGCCTACGTCCTCGACGCCCTGGACACGGTCGAGGAGCGGGACGCCGTCGAGGAGCACCTCCTCCACTGCGCCGCGTGCGCCCAGGAGGTCCGCGAACTCTCGGAGACCGCCGCCCGCCTCGGCCTCGCCGTCGCCGAACCCGCCGGTCCGGCGCTACGGGCCGAGGTCTTGCGCCGGATCGCGGACGTCCGCCAGCTGCCCCCGGTCACCACACCCGTCGGCCTCCCGTCCCGTGGGGGCGGCGTCCTGCGCCGACTGCCCCGCTGGGCGCTCGCCGCCTCGCTCGCCGGGGTGGTGGCGCTGGCCGGGGTCGCGGGTCTGGAGTACCGGCGCGCCGAGGAGGCCGGGCTCCGGGCGGCGCGGGCCGAGGCGCAGGCCGAGGCCGTCGCCGCGGTGCTCGCCGCGCCCGACGCCCGGGTCGCCACCACGCGTCTCGCGGACGGCGCCGTGGGCACGCTCGTCCACTCCCCCTCGCTCGACCAGGCGGTCTTCGCCGCGGCCGGGATGCCGACGCCGCCGGCCGGCAAGGTCTACCAGCTCTGGTACGACGACGGGGGCACGATGCGGCCGGCCGGTCTGATGGATCCGGATGCGGAGACCTCGACGACCCTCCTGGCGGGGCCGGCCAACCGGTCCGCCGGCATCGGCATCACGGTGGAACCGGACGGCGGCTCGCCGAGCCCGACGTCGGCCCCGGTGGCCACCATGACCATGCCGGAAGCCTGACGGAGCACGCCCGGCACGGCGTCCACCCGGCACGCCCGATCCGGCGCATCCGGCACATCCAGGCCCTCCGGCACGGCGTCCCACCCCACACGTCCCACCCGGCACCCCCGGCACGGCCTCACGGCGTCCCGGGCGTTCCGGTGGGCGCGGGCGGCGCGGGGCAGGCGACCGTGCCGGGCTTCACGCTGAGCTTGAGCTTCGGGGCGGTGAGGAGGCCGGGGATCTGGAAGTCCTGGGCGGTGCCGACGATCCGGTCGAACTTGGCGTAGCGCGCCTGGATCCCGAAGCGGTGCTGCGGACTGTTCAGCGGGTTGGCGACGTACGCCCCCGAGGCGTCCTTGACCGTCTTCACGTCGGCGCCGTTGACGTTGAGGTCGACGATGCCGTCCATGTCGAGGACCCCGGTGGCGTTCCGCAGGTCGAGGACGGTGTTCTTCGTCCGGATCTCCCAGGAGCCGGGGTTGTCGTCGCCGAGGGTGAGCATCAGCGTGTACGTGGCTCCCGCGATCGTCTGCCGCTGGCTCAGGCACAGGCCGTTGAGCATGCCGTCCGCGAAGCCCATGCGGAGCACCCGCACCGTGGCGCCGGAGCCGTCGGGCCGTACGACCTCCTGGTCGACGACGGCGGCACCGTACTGCGTCCCGTACAGGCTGCTGGTGGTGAAGTCGACGGGCCGGTCCTGGATCCGGAGCCCGACGGCCAGCGCGCCGCCGGCCATCGCGGTGCCGAGACCGGCCGCCGCCAGGAGCGCGGGCACGGCGACGGCGAGCGAGCGGCGCCAGTGGGTGCGCCCTTCCGGAGCAGGGTGGCTGCCGGGGCTCATGGGGTGGTCACCGTGATGGTCCCGGGGAGGTGCACGGGGTTGTCGGTGGAGTCGAGGGCGGCGTGGTCGTCGACCGTACGGATCGCGTAGATGTCCCCGACGAAGTCCTCGGCCCCGGCGGTGAGCGGGATGAGGGAGCCGAAGAAGTCGAGCAGTCCCTGCACCCCGCAGATCTTGAGGAGGACCCGGACGCAGACGTTGGTGATGGTCCCCCACATCGTCGTCGTCTCGGGATTCCCCGCGCTGTCGTAGCCGCCCAGGGAGCCCTCGTCGGGCACGTCGATGGTGACGGTGTGCCCGGCCGCCCGCTGGGTCACGTTCATGTGCGAGCGGATCTTGAGCTTGGTGAAGGTGTACTGGGTCGTGGTCCGTGTCGTGCCGTCGGAGAGCCGGATGGTGACGTTCTTGTCGACGGTCATCGAGACGGCGACCATGCTCGCGATGGTCACGTGCAGCGGTTCCGGGGCGGGCAGGAAGGGAACGCCCAGCGGCTCGACCGCGGCGGCCGCCCGGCCGGCGGCGCTGCTCGGCTGCCCGGACCAGACGGCCGTGGCCACGGCGAGCAGCAGGGCGGTGGTCACGGCGAGGAGCTTGGACCGCACGCGGCGCGTCACCCTTCCACCGTCCTGTCCGCCGTCCTGTCCACTGCCCCGCACACCATGCCGTCCACCGCCCCGCGGCGCGGGCGCCTGGCGCCCCAGCCCACCAGCATCGAGCCGCCGAGGACTCCGAGCGTCATCCCGAGGAGGAACCCGCCGAGGTTGGAGACGACGAGCGAGACGACCGCGAGGACCGTGCCGATGAGCCCGAAGGTGTAGCGCTGGGCGGGCAGCGCGATCGGGATCAGGCCGCAGAGGATCATCCCGCCGCCGACGAGGTAGCCGGCCACTCCCCCGAAGCCGGTGCTCACGATCAACTGGAGTGAGCTGAGGGAGAACTTGAGGACGGTCCACCCGCCGGCGACCAGCCACGCCCCGCCCCAGAACGGCCGGGTCCGACGGAAGGCCCGGAACCATCCGTACGCGGCCTTCACCCGGCTCAGCACGTCGTGGCCGATCCCGCGACGACCCTGATCCTCAGGTCCGGCAGCACGAGCGCCCCCGCCATCTCGGCGTCGTACGCCGTCGCGTTCAGTCCGTGCAGGGTGATCGAGCTGCCGCCCTCACCGCCCGCCGAGCCGAGTCCGAACCCACCGGGCAGCGCGCCCGTGAGCGGCTTTCCGGCCACCGTGACCTGGTCGGCGGACTGGCCGAGCACCGCGTTCTGGAGGGTGGTGGGTCCGTACGCCTGCAGTTCCGTGGCCTGGATGTAGAGGTTCGACGCGTCGATGTCGGTGGTGAACGTGCCGGGCGGGGTGGCCGTCACCTTCTGGCCGCCCGTCAGGAGCAGCGAGTAGGGGACTCCCGCGATGGTCTGGTGGA
This sequence comes from Streptomyces sp. NBC_00094, assembly GCF_026343125.1. Lineage (NCBI taxonomy): Bacteria > Bacillati > Actinomycetota > Actinomycetes > Kitasatosporales > Streptomycetaceae > Streptomyces > Streptomyces sp. NBC_00094. The sequence goes on from NZ_JAPEMB010000001.1 coordinate 1,180,537, forward strand.
CGATCCCGCAGAGCCCGGCGAGCCCGGCGCTCGCGAAACCGACCCGTGCCATCGCCGTGTTCGTGGTCGTGGTGCCGTCCGGGCGCCCGACGGCCGGGGTGTTGACGATGGCCCCGAAGCCGGAGCCCTCGACCCCGTTGGAGGTGAGGGTGAAGGGCTGCCCGGTGACGCTGAAGTTGGCGGCGAGGGCGCCCTGCGCCAGGGCGGTGCCCAGCACCCCGACGGCGAGCACGGAGGGGACGAGGGCGAACGCGCCGCGCCCCCAGCGGGTGCCGCGCCGGGTACCGTCGGCCGCCTCGGCGAGCATCCGGGCGTTCCATTCCGCGGCGGCGCGGGTGCCGGTCGTACGTATCCGGCCGAGGGACGGGCCGAGACGGACTGTCATGCGATTCATACGGATCCGCTCCCAACGGACACGGGGGGTACGGGACTCTCGCCGGTCGGCCGCGTACGGCGGAGCAGTCCGCCGCGCCGCCCGGCGGGCTTCTCGGGCAGCCAGGCGAAGGCCATGGAGCCGCCGAGGACGGAGAGGACCATGCCGACGAGGAGGCCGCCGAGGTTCGACAGGGGGAAGGAGGCGACTCCCGCGATCACCGCGATGACTCCCGCGGTGTGGCGCTGGCCGGGGAGCAGCAGGATGAGCAGCGCCATCGCCATCAGGACGACACCGCCGGCCATGCCCGCGATGCCTCCGACACCGACCTGGAGGATCTTGCCGAGCGGCGCCATCGGCAGGAAGAAGATGACGAAGCCGCCGGCCCCGGTCCAGACGGCCGCCCAGAAGGGCCGGGTACGCCGCCAGTGCCGGAAGGCCCGGCGCGCACCGCGCGGGGCGGGGGCGGGAACCGCGGCTCCGGTCGGCTCGCAGGGCGGATCAGTGGTCATGAGGGCCCTCGCAGTCGGGGGTGGGTCGGGTCGGGAGGAGCCGGGGATCCGCGTCCTTCGCGGGAGTGCGGCGGCGCGGATCCCCGGCGGCGTCGAGTCGGGCTCAGCAGGGCTTGTCGCCGTGGGCGACGGCGATGGCGAGGTCGGGCAGGGTGAGGGCGCCGGAGATCGTGGCGCCGTTGGCGTCGGCGTTGAGGTTCTTGATGTCGGTCCGGCCGCCGGTGGCGTCCAGACCGAACTGGCCCGGGGTGCCGTCGTTGATGCCGGTGCCCTTGATCCCGGCGCCGTCGGCGGCGGCGCCGATGACGTTCGGGGTGGTGTCGCTCGCGTTGAGCGTGGCCGTGGCCGCCTTGAGCGACTGGGCGTCGAGGACCAGCTTGTTCGCCTGGAGCCCGGCTCCCGCGACGAGCTGGTCGCTGGTGAGCGGGGTCGCCGCCGCCGGTGAGGAGATGTTGAGCGACCAGGTGCCGAGGCTGCCGATCACCGGAAGGTTGACGGACTGGACGGCGTGGACGCAGATGCCGTCGAGTCCCGCCTTGGCGATGCCGACCTCGGCGGCGCCCTTGGCCCCGCCGGCGTCGATGGTGTGCAGGACCGCGCCGATGCCCTGCGGCGCGGCGACGGTCTTCGAGCTGAGGGTGAACGGGACGCTCGTCAGCGAGAGGTTCGCGGCGAGCGCGCCCTGGACCATCGCCGTCGCCATGGCCGCCACGGCCGCGGTCGCGGGCAGGGCCAGGAACGCCGATCTGCGCCAGCGGGTGACGCCTCTGTTCTCTTCTTCCTGCATGTGCTCTCTCCAACCGTCGTCCCGCGCCGTCGGCGCGGGTGGGGATGTGAACACAGCCGTGCGTCCCGCGGCCGGATGGTCGGAGACGGATGACACTCTGCGGCTGCCTGTTCGAGAATTGGACAGTTACTGAGGATGTGTCAACACTCTGGACAATCCTGGGGAGAAATCCCGCTGGACTAGGCTGGGCCGATGGCACGGTTCAGGGAGACGGTCCGGACGCTGCTGCGCGAACGCCTGCTGGACGCCGCGTTCGAGGCGGTGGCGGAGCGCGGCTTCGACAAGCTCCGGATGGCGCACCTCGCCGGCGCGGTCGGCGTCAGCCGGCAGACGCTGTACTCGGAGTTCCCCTCCAAGGAGGCGGTCGGCGAGGCGCTGTTCCAGCGCGAGTTGGAGCGCTGCCTCCTCGGGATCCAGGAAGGACTGGACGCGCACCGCGACGACCTGCGGGCCGCCGTCGAGGCGACCGTCGGATTCACGCTCACGCTGGCCGGCCGGAACCCGCTGATCAAGGCCATGCTGACGAGCGTCGGCGACGACGGGCTCCTCCCCTACCTCACCACCCGGTCCGCCGCGGCCTTCGCCACCGCCACGGCGATGGCCGACGCGTACGTCACCGAGGCCTGGCCCGAAGTGGACCCGGTCGCGCGCGAGTTGGCGGTGGACGCGGCGGTCCGGCTCACCGCGAGCCACATCGTCCAGGCGACGGCCTCGCCCGAGGAGTCGGCCCGACGCGTCGCGGACACCGTGGTACGGGTCGCACTGAGCACCGGCCACGAGAGCCTCGCACCGCGCGCGTAAGCCCTGCCCCGGGCGAAAGTCCTCCCCACAGCTGCCCCAGCTGCCCCTACGGCCCGGGCCCGGGCCATCGCTCCAGACCGGGCCGGTTCCCGAGGCCGGGCGCGATGGAGACGGGGAAGGCCCGCAGCCCGACCCTCCCCTCCACCCGACCGAGGTCGCCCCAGCCGTACACCCGTGAGTCGTCCGACAGGTCGGGGTTGTCGCCCAGGTAGAAGAAGGCCCCCTCGGGTACGGTCCGCAGCTCCGGCCGCGCCGACCGGGTGCCGTCCGGCGCGCAGCAGGCGCCCGTACGCCGGGCCTGCGCCGTCCACTGCGGTGCCACCACCCGCTGGACGGGGCCCTTCCCGCGCTCCTGGAGGAGGACCTCGAAGGGCCGGTCCGGCGTGGAGACGACGGCGACCCGGTCGCCGGGCAGTCCGATCACCCGCTTGACGAGCAGCGCGTCCTTGCCGGTGACCCGGAGGAGGACGACGTCGAAGCGGCGCGCCTCGCCCGCCGACCCCGGGGCGACGAGGACGCGGTCCCCCGACTGGAGGGTGGGGGTCATGCTGGTGCCGTCGACGCGGACGCTCAGGGACGTGACGGCCACCGCCGCGAGGAGGCAGAGCAGGACGGCGGTCCCGAGGACGGCACCGGCCGCCCGGCGCGCGTTCATCGGCGGTCGGCGGGGTCCGGGGGCCGCGCGGCGCCGGACGGGTCGATTTCGGTCATGGCGGGACGGTAGGCCCGGCGACGGACGGCGGCTGTGACCGTACCGCTCACGCTTGTTGACCGCGCGCACAGGAACCGCACGCCACCTCCACCGTCCCCTCCCTCATCCGCCCCGGCCCTGGTACGCCCTGGGCGTCTCCCCGGTCCAACGCCGGAACGCCCGGTGGAACGCGCTGGGTTCGGAGAATCCGAGCTGCCGCGAAAGCAGCTCGATGGAGACCCGGCCGCCCGCGAGCGCGGCGATGGCGTGATCGCGGCGCACCTGGTCACGCACCCGCTGGTACGTGGTCCCCTCGGCGGCGAGCCGGCGGCGGAGGGTCTGCGGGCTGAAGGACAACCGGTCGGCGAGCTGCTCGGGTGTCGGGACCGGCTCCACCGACAGGGCCTTGCCGATCAGGTGCCGTACGCGGCCGGTCACGGACCTGCCGTAGTCCGCGCAGACGAGGACGTCGACCGGGGCGCGGCGCAGGAAGACCTTGAGGGCCGCCGCGTCCCGCAGGACGGGTTCGTCGAGGTCGGCGCGGTCGAAGACGGCCGCCGTCCGGCCGGCGCCGAAGACACAGGGCGCCCCGAACAGGAAGGCGTACTCCTGGGCGTGCCGGGGCTCGGGGTAGGCGAACTCGACGCGTCGCAGGCCGATCCGGCGACGGATGAGCCAGCCCGCGAAACGGTGGGCGACGAGCACGGTGGACTCCGCGCCGAAGTGGAGAGGGTCGTCGTATCCGGCGACGTCGAACTCCATCCGGGCCTCGTCGATCCCGCCCTCCGGAGCGCCGCTCTCCGGATCAGCGCCCTCCGGACCACCGGCCTCCCCGGGCCGGGACGGGTCCGGCCGACGCCCGCCTCCCGGCTCGACGAGCCGGAAGCGCGGCCCCGCCGGAAAGAGGGAGTAGAAGGTCTGACTGCGCCGGAGCGCCTCGCGGAGGTCACGGCTGCCGTGGACGGCGACATGACCCATCATCGCGAAGGTCCCGACCTTGCTGGGCGCGCCACCGAAGCCGATCAGCTCGTCGTCGAGGAGCGCCCACAGCATCCTGACGAGCCGCCCGAACTGTTCCGCCGGCACCCTGGCCGCCTGCTCGTCCCCGAGCAGCTCGGCGGGCAGCCCGGCCCGGGCGAGCAGCGGCGCGGCGGCGATTCCTCGCCGTTCGCCGCCGAGCAGCGCGGCCCGTACGTGGTGGGCGCTGACCGACCTCGTCAGCATGCGCGTCGCCTCCGTTCCGGCCGCGTCGCGCTCCGAGGTCACCGGAGATTGACACTTCCATCGCAGGGTGTCCAAGTTCCGACACTCTACTCGGAACTGTAAGGCTCCCGAAGGCGGGAACTGTGAACGGGGCACAGGTCACACCCGTACCGTCGGGTGCCAACACACCAGCGCGTGAGGGAAAGAGGGGCAGCACATGAGCGGAGTGGCACGCAGGACGGTGGTCGCGGCGGCGGGCGCCGCGGGCCTGACGGCGGCGCTCGCGGCCTGCGGCGGCGGCGGTACGGAGGACAAGGCGGAGGGGCAGGAGGGCGCGACCCTCGCCAGGACCGGGGACATCCCGGTGGGCGGCGGCAAGGTCCTCGCCGGCCAGAACCTGGTGATCACCCAGCCGAAGGCCGGCGAGTTCAAGGCCTTCTCGTCCAAGTGCACGCACGCCGGCTGCGCCGTCAGCGGCGTGGAGAACGGCGTCATCGTCTGCCCGTGCCACCAGAGCCACTTCGACGTGTCGGACGGCAGCGTGAAGTCCGGCCCGGCCACCGCCCCCCTGCCGCCGACACCGATCCAGGTGGTGGGCGACGAGATCAGCCTCGGCTGACGGGACCCCCGTCGCCCCGGGCGGACCGGGCAGACCGGGCAGACCGGGCGGACCCGGCGGGACCCGCGGACCCGGCGGACCGGGCAGACCCGGCAGACCCGGCAGACCCGGCAGACCCGGCAGACCCGGCGAGGCCTGAACGCCCCGCACGCCTGGGCGCCTTCCAGCAGCCCAGCACCTCGTCGGTCGTCGTGATCGTGGCGACGAGCGCGAGGGTGTGACGGATCATCGCGGGGGTGTAGTCGGCCGGCACCCCCGCGATGGCGTCCCCGGGCACGACGACCGTGTAGCCGAGGTTGACCGCGTCGAAGACCGCGTTGGGTATGGCCACGTTGGCGGAGACGCCGGTCACGATCAGCGTGCGGCAGCCGAGGTTGCGGAGCAGCGCGTCGACGTCCGTGCCCGCGAGGGGCGAGAGTCCGTGAAGGCGTCGCACCACGAGGTCCTCGTCCGCGACCTGGATCGGTTCGGCGATCCGTACCGCCGTACTCCCGCTGTGCTGCTGCACCGGCAGGCGTGCGGCGGCGCGGAAGAGCCGCGCGTTGCTGTTCGCGCCGCGCCCGTCGGGGCGCCGCTCGGCGACCGCGTGGATCACCTGGACGTCGGCGTCGTGCGCGGCGGCCACCAGCCGCGCCACGTTCCGCAGGGCGCCCGACGCCCGGGCGACGGCGGCGAGTTCGGGCAGCGCGCTCTCCGGCCCGACGACGCCCCGCTGGCACTCGACGGTGAGCAGCACGACTCCGCCGTCCGGCCGGATCCACTCCCCGAGCCGCTCTCTCGCACTCTCACCCATGGTCTCCCCTTGCCTGCGCGCGGTTGGCCCTCCATGCTTTCTGACGTCTCATCAGAAATCCAGAAGGGTGCGGACGATGACCGTCGCACAGCGCCGTGGACGCCGGATCATGATGACCCCGGCCGAGCTCGACTCGTTCCTCGCCGAACAGCGCACCTGCCGGGTGGCGACCGTATCCGCCGACGGGCGCCCGCACGTGAGCGCGCTCTGGTTCGCCTGGGACGGCAGCTCTCTGTGGCTGTACTCGCTGACGCGCAGCCGCCGTTGGGCGGAGATGTGCGCGGACGGGCGGATCGCCGTCGTGGTGGACGACGGCGAGGAGTACGGCGAGCTGCGGGGCGTGGAGCTCTCGGGGACGGCCGTCTTCGTCGGCGAGGCACCGCGCACCGGCCTACCCTGCGCCGAACTCGACGCGCCGGAGCAGCTCTTCGCCGCCAAGAACTTCGGTCTGGACGCGATGCCGCACGACGGCCGGCACGCCTGGATCCGGCTGACCCCGGACGCCATCGCGTCCTGGGACTTCCGCAAGCTCGCGGGCCTCTGACGCCGGCACGCGGCCTCTGACACCAACTCGCGTACCTCTGCCGTCACCTCGCGTCCCATACGTCACCTCGCCGGGCCTCCGACGTGAGCACGCGGACTCTGACGTCAGCACGCGGCCTCCGACATCAGCTCGCCGGCCTCCGACGTCAGCTCGCCAGCGGCACGGCCGCCGCCCGCAGCGCCCCGACGACCGCCCGTACGGAGGGACGCCGGCCGGCGTCGGCGCGCCAGGTGGCGTAGATGTGCCGCCGCATCTTCTGCCGTACGGGCACGAAGACGACGCCGTCCGGCAGCGGGCGGCCGAGGCGGGGCGTCACGCACACCCCGAGCCCGGCGGCGACGAGCGCCAGCTGGGTGTGGTGCTCTCCCGCCAGGTGGCCGATGCGCGGCTCGATGCCCTGGGAGCGCAGCGTGAACATCAGCCAGTCGTGGCAGAACTCGCCCTCCGGCCAGGACACCCACTCCTCGTCGGCGAAGTCCTCCAGGTCCACCGAGTCACGCCCGGCCAGCCGGTGCCCGCTGGGCAGCGCGACGTCCGCGGAGTCGTCGAGGAGATGGGTCCGCTCCAGACTGCCCGGCACGGGCGCCCGCTTGTTGCTCCAGTCCAGGACGACGGCGAGGTCCGCGTCGCCGCGGAGCACCGCGCGCACGCCCGGCTCGGGCTCCAGCTCCGTCGTACGGACCCGGAGTTCGGGATGGCCGGCGCGCAGGGAGGCGAGCGCGGCGGGGAAGAGCCCGCGGGCCGCCGTGGGGAAGGCCGCGAGCCGCACCTCGCCCACCACCTGGCCGCGCTGGGCCTCGATGTCGGCCTGGGCGAGCTGGACGTGGGAGAGGATCCGGGCCGCGTGCTCGGCGAGGAGCAGCCCGGCGTCGGTGAGCCGGACCCCCCGGCCGTTCTTGGCGAGCAGCTGCTGCCCCACCTCGCGCTCCAGTTTGGCGAGCTGTTGGGAGACGGCCGAGGTGGTGACGTGCAGCCCGTCGGCGGCGCCGCTCACCGAACCGTGCCGCGCGACGGCGTCGAGGGTACGGAGGCGCTCCAGATTCAACATGTAAGCGATACTAAGGGAAGGGGTCGAAGAATTCTCACTTGTCCTAAGAGATCGTGGCCCCCACGCTGAGCACATGAGCCCCGCAACGCCACCGCCCCTCGCCGCCTCCGCCTCCGCCTCCGCCTCACGCTCCGTCTCCATCTCCCCCTCCGCCTCACGCTCCGTCTCCATCTCCCCCTTCCCCTCCCCCAGTCCGTCCCGCGGCGCCCGTCTCCTCGACTGGCGCGTCCGTTTCGGCGCGCTGGCCCTGATCTGGGGGTTCAGCTTCCTCTTCATCAAGGTCGGCACGGAGGGCTTCGCGCCCTTCCAGGTGACGTTCGGACGGCTCCTGTTCGGTACGGCGGTGCTCGCCGCGGCCCTGGTCGTCAAGCGGGACCGGCTGCCGCGCGGCGCCCGGGTCTGGGGCCATCTGACGGTCGCGGCCTTCCTGCTCAACGCGCTGCCGTTCTCGCTCTTCGCGTACGCGGAGCTGACGATCCCCTCGACCCTGGCGGGTATCTGCAACGCGACGACCCCGCTGTGGGGCATGCTGCTCTCGCTGGTCGCACTCTCCGAGGACCGCCCGACCCGGGTCCGCGCCGCCGGCCTCGGCATCGGCTTCATGGGGGTGCTCACGGTGCTCGGCGCCTGGCAGGGCTTCTCCGGCCTCGACGTGACCGGCACCGCGCTGGCCCTGCTGGCCTCGTTCAGCTACGCGGTGGGCTGGATCTACGTCCGCAGGACGCTGAGCGCCACAGGCGTCTCGCACCTCTCGCTGGCCGGCTCGCAGGTGGCCCTGGCGACGCTCCAACTCGCCGTGGTCACCCCTCTGTTCACCTCGATGCCGACGTCGGTGGAGGTCGTGCCGCTGCTCGCCGTGATCGCGCTCGGCGCGCTCGGCACCGGGTACGCGATGCTGCTCCAGTACGGGGTCGTGGCGGAGGTCGGCCCGACGACGGCGGCCATGGTCACGTACTTCATCCCGGTCATCGCCACGGCGGCGGGCGTGGCGCTCCTGGACGAGGGGCTCGCCTGGAACACCCCGGTGGGCGCGGTGATCGTCCTCGCCGGAGCCGCGCTCACCCAGACCCGCGCGTCCCGTCGTACGGCTCCGAGGACGAAGGCCCCGGAACCGCATCCCGCACCCGAGCCCGGCCCCGCGCTCCACCGGCAACCCGCCTCTGACCACATCCCGATGACCACGCTCCGATGACCACACCCCCCTCCGAAGCCGCCGCCGAACCCTCCGGCGGGCACCGGCCGGCGCCCTCCACCGCACCGCGCCCCCGCCCTACCCGTAACTCCGCGCGGGCGCCCGGCCCGCCGCCCGGGCGACGGCATCGGCCAGGGACTCGACGTCCCCGGCGGTGAGCCCGGAGACGGTGAGCCGGACGGCCGGCCCCGTGTCCATCCGGAACCGCGCCCCCGGCGCGACCGCCCACCCGTCGGCCATGAGCCGCGCCACCGCGCCCGTCTCGTCGGCGACGGGCACCCAGACGTTCATGCCGCCGCGCCCGTGGGCCTCGATGCCGCGCCGGGCGAGCGCCCGGACGAGACCGTCACGCCGCCTCCCGTACGACCGCGCGACGACGGCCGGGTCCACCGCCTCGGAGGCCCAGAGGTGGGCGACGGTCCGCTGGAGCAGCCGGCTGACCCAGCCGGGACCGAGCCGCTGCCGGCCGAGGACCCGGTCGACGGTCTCCGCGTCCCCGGTGAAGGCGGCGATCCGCAGGTCGGGGCCGTAGGCCTTGGCGACCGAGCGCACCAGCACCCAGTGACCGCTCACCCCGGCGAGCGGGTGGAGGGGCTGCTCGACGATGCCGTGCCCGTGGTCGTCCTCGACGAGGAGGACGTCGGGGTGGGCGGCGAGGACCCGCCGCAGATCCCGGGCCCGCTCCTCGGTGACGCACGCACCGGTCGGGTTCTGCGCCCGGTCGGTGACGATCACCGCGCGCGCCCCGTCCTGCCGGATCGCGCGCTCGACCTCCTCCGGCAGCGGCCCCTCGTCGTCGACGCGGACCGGCACCGGCCTCAGCCCGAGCGCCGGTACGAGGTCGAGGAGGCTGCCCCAGCCCGGGTCCTCGACGGCGACGGCGTCTCCCGGCCTGAGGTGCGCGGCGAGCACCCGCTCGATGGCGTCGAGGCAGCCGGAGGCGACGCCGACCGGCCCGGCGGGTACGCCGTCCGCGTCGAACGCGGCGCGCGCGAGCCGCCCGAACTCCTCGTCGACGGGGGCCTCTCCGTACATGCCGGGCTGCTCGGCGTACCGCCGGGCGACCTCCGCGAAGGCCTCTCCGAGCGGGGGCAGCAGCGCGGGGTCGGGGCTTCCGTTGCTCACGTCCCTGACCCCCGCGGGGGCCTCCACCCCGATCGAGCCGCGCGCGGTCGTGGCGGGCCGCGGCCGCACCCGGCTGCCGCGCCGCCCGTCCGTCTCGATGACCCCGCGCTCGCGCAGGGTCCGGTAGGCGGCGGCGACCGTGTTGGGATTCACCCCGAGTTCGCGCGCCAACTCCCGCATGGGCGGCAGATGCTGCCCGGGCTCCAACGCGCCCGCGCCGACACCGCGCTCGACGCTGGCGGCGATGTCCGATGCGCGTCGACCTTCGATCCGATACTCTCCTAGCACAAACATCATTATGCACTAGTGCAATGGAGTTCGCCATGACCGCCGCCGCCGAGAGCTACGCGCCGACCGACCGGACCGTGCCCACCCGCAACCGCGACCGCGCGTCGTACGACAGGTCACTGGTCCACTCGATACTCGACGAGACCGCCGTCTGCCACCTCGGATTCGTCCGCGACGGCGCGCCGGTCGTGCTCCCGACGCTCTTCGGCCGGGTCGGCGACCGGCTCTACGTCCACGGCTCGACCGGCTCGCGCCCCCTGCGCACGGCGGGCGACGGCGTGCGGGCGCCCGGCCTCCCCGTCTGCCTGACCGTGACCCTCGTCGACGGCCTCGTGCTGGCGCGCTCCGCGTTCCACCACTCCCTCAACTACCGCTCGGTCGTCGTCCACGGCACCGCGCACCAGGTCACCGACCCCGAGGAGCTGCGGATCGCCCTCGACGCGCTCGTCGACCACGTCGTCCCCGGCCGCTCCCGCGACTCGCGCCCGGCGAACGCCAAGGAGCTCGCCGCGACCGCCGTGATCCGACTCGACCTGGACGAGGTGTCCGCGAAGGTCCGCGCCGGCGGCCCCAACGACGACGCCGAGGACCTGACCCTTCCGCACTGGACGGGCGTGGTCCCCGTTCGCACGGTCCACGGCACCCCGGTCCCGGCCGACGACCTGGACCCTGCCGTCGCCCTGCCCGACTACCTCGCCGCGCGCTGAGAACGGGAGCATCCACGATGCTGATCCATCCCTGGGACGCCGCCCACGACGAGGGCGAGTGGCGCGACTGGCTCTCCCGGCACGACTTCGGCCAGCTCGCCGTCAACGGCCTGCCCGGAGACCCGCCGTCGGTGCAGCCGATGCACTTCCGGTACGAGCCCGAGGCCGGCCCGCACGGCCGCGTCCTGGCGCACCTGGCCCGCCCGAACCCGCTGTGGCGAGCCCTCGAAGCGAACCCGACGGTGCTGCTGAGCGTCGTCGACGACTACGTCTTCGCCCCCGGCCCGTGGACGGCCCCCGAGGGCACGCCGCCCGAGCACGGAACCCCGACCTCGTACTACGCGGCCGTCCAGCTCCGGTGCACGGCGCACGTGGTCGACGACCCGGCGGAGAAGGCCGAGCTCCTCAACCGCCAGGTCGCCCACTTCCAGCCGGACGGGGCCACTGCCCTGGCGACCCCCGGCGAGGCTCCCTTCGGCCGCCTCCTCTCGGGCATCCGCGTCCTGAACCTGGAGGTGACCGAGGTCCGGGCCAAGTTCAAGTACGCGGGCAACAAACCGGAGGAGGTCCAGGCCCGCATCGCCACCCACCTCGCGGAACGCGCGGGCCCCGGCGACCTCGCCGCCCGCACCCACCAGCTACGCAGGGGCGCCAGGGACTGACGGCAACGAGGCCTGCTCCACGCGCGGGGGCGACCGCCCGGCCGACCGTCGCCGCCCAACCCGGAAACGCGCCCCGCACCCGCCCTACCCGACCACCGCCCCCACGCCCCTCTCCGACTCCGCCTCCGTCTCCGTCTCCCGCTTGTGCGCCACCGCCGTCCGGGCCTCGGCGAAGGCGAGGCCCATGACGGCGGCGAGCAGCAGCGACGTCCCCAGGACGATCGCGGCGGTGAGGTGCTCACCCAGCAGGGAGACGGCGATCAGGGCCGCGCTCACCGGCTCCAGGAGCATGATCACGGAGACCGTGGCGGCCCGGACGACGGCGGCCCCGGCGAAGTAGAGCGCGTACGCGAGGGCGGTCGGCACGGCCGCCACGTACACGAGCAGGAGTACGACCCGTACCGGCGATTCGGTGTGCGGGACGAGTCCCTCCGCGGCCGCGAGCGGCAGCAGCCCGACCGCTCCGATGGCGAAGGCCCACGTGGTCGTCGCGAGGGCGTCCGTACCGCCGCCGTCACGGCCGAGCCACCGGGTGAGCAGGGTGATCGCCGCGTACCCGGCCGCGGACACGACCGCGAGGGTCACGCCCAGCGGCCGCACCTCCGCGTCCCCGCCGCCCAGGACGAGGACGGCCAGTCCGGCAAGCGCCCCCGCCGCCGCGAGGAGACCGCCGCGACCGAGGTGTTCGCCCATCGTGAGCCGGGCGCCGACGGCGATGAGGACGGGCCCCGCACCCAGGGTGACGACGGTGCCGACGGCGAGACCGGTGTCCTGGACCGCGGCGAAGTAGGCGCTCTGGAAGACGGTGAGCCCGACCCCCGTACCGAGGATGCGGGCCGCACGTCGGCCACGCGGTTCCCCGGCGGTACGGGCGACCGCGCGCCGGGGCCGCAGGGCCAGCGCACCCAGCAGCAGGACGAGCCCGCCGACGCAGCGCCAGAAGGAGAGGGCCAGCGGGCCCATGTCGCTGACGCGGAAGACCAGCGAGGCCGCGGCACCGGCGGTGCCCCAGGCGATCCCGGCGACGATGAGATAGACGAGGCTCCGCCCGACGGACAGGGCGGATCCCGAGGAGTTCGACACGTGACTTCTCCGTGGAGGAAGAGAGGGAAGGAGGGTCGCTCGGCTCCGCGCGCGGACAGCGACGCACCACTCGGGGGCGAGGAGTCGCCCACCCGAGCCCGGTCTTCGTCAGGAGATGTCGCCGCGCGCGCTAGGCGGCGGGCGGCGGAAGTACGGTCGCGTGCATGATCGGCACCCTAGGCGCCGGTCCGCCCGGCCGACAACTCCGTTTCCCGCCCGACACCTTCCGGCTCCGCCCCGGACCCGGCCACGGGGCCGGACGGCGGCGCCTTGGGCGTCGAGGACTGGGCGATGAAGGCCCCGACCAGGACCAGCGCGCCGCCGAGGATCTGCGGCGCCTCCAGGTGCTCACCGAGCAGGACCCAGGCCAGGACGGTCGCCACGACGGCCTCCAGGCAGGCCACGACGCCCGCGACCTGCGGGGAGAGCCGACGCACGGAGATGACACCGGTGACGTACGAGAGGACGGTGGCGATCAGGACGATCCAGCCGAGCAGCAGCCACGCGGGCACACTGCTGCCGTCCATGTCGGCACTGCCGCCGAGGATCGCCCAGTCCATGTTCCACGGCCGGGCCACGACGGTGAGGACGAGCGCGCCGATCAGCAGTCCATACGCGATGACACCGAGCGGATCGGCCTGCTCGGCCTCGTCGGCGCCCTGGTCGGAGAGGACGAAGTAGCCGACCTGGCAGCAGGCGGCGGCGAGCGCCAGGAGCAGACCGACGAGGTCGAAACTCAGCCCGGACCAGACCTGGACGACACAGGCGAGCCCGCCGACGGCCAGGACGACGCCGAGGGCGGCGGCGCGGGTGACGGGCCGCCGCTGGACGAAACGGACCCAGCCGAGGACGAGGGCCGGGGCGAGGTACTCGATGAGCAGCGCGACACCGACGGGGATGCGGGAGATCGAGGCGAAGTAGAAGGCCTGGACGCCGGCGACGGCGAGCAGGCCGAAGCCCAGGAGGAGGGCGGGTTTGCGGCGCAGGAGGTCGCGGTGGCGCCAGGCCACCGGAAGCATGACGAGCGCGGCGCCGGCGACCCGCAGCCACACCACGTGCAGCGGATCGAGTCCCGCCTCGATGAGCGGCTTGGCCGCCACTCCTGAACCACCGAATGCGAAGGCCGAGGCCAGGGCAAGTCCCAGGCCGGCGCTTCTCCCCTGAGACGCGTGCATCGGGCCATCATGACAGGACGCCGTCAGGTGCGTAACCCCCGTTACGCCTGTTGAGACGGCAGCTCCCCGGAGCCGTCCGCCCCACCCCTCAAGGGGGCGTCGATCAGCCCCGCGATCCGCGCCTCGGCACGGGCGACGAGCGCGCCCGGATCGACCCCGGCCCGCCGCAGCACGTCGACGGCCCGACTCTCGGAATCGGCGGCGAGGGCGGCGAACAGATCGAGCCCCCGAACACGCTCGGCACCATGCCCGGCTCCGTGCCCGGCTCCGCGCTCGGCACCATGCCCGGCTCCGCGCTCGGCGGCCCGCCGGAACGCGCCTTCCAGGGCGACGACCGCACACGGCGACCAGCCGAAGATCCGGTCGTCACCAGCCGCCGGCTCGGCCTCACGTACGGCGGGCAGCAGTCGCGCACTCGAGACCTCGACGGATCGCTGCCAGCGCAGACCGTAGCCGATGGACCGCTGGGCGAGGTAGCCGAGGACGCGGGCGAGCCGGCGATCGTCGTCGAAGGCGGCACCGACGTCCGGGTCGGACTCGACGAGCGCGTGCAGCAGGTGCGCGGTGTCGATGTGCCGGTCCCCGTCCCGGAGCGCTCTGCGGCGCGCACCCGCCAGGACCGCCGCGAGCGACGGCGTGAGGAAGGAGTCGAGCTCGGCGCGCGGGGCGACGATCTGCCCGAGCGGCGGAGGGAGAGGAACGGGACGGTGCACCCTCCCACCTCATCAGGCCGGGGCGGCCGGAACATCGGCGGGGAGAAGCATGTCCGCATCCCACCGGAGTCTGGCACGGACGCACGACCCCTCCTCCTTACGGAGGAGATTGCGGCCGTTCGCAACCAAGGGGCGCGCGCCGCCTTGCATTGCGCCCCCGATGCAACCGCGGGCCCGTTGCCGATCGTCCTCCGGTCGTGTTCTGGATGGTCGCTCTGCTCGCGCTCGATGGGCGGCAGCACGTGTACCGGGTGTACGCACCCCGGGAGGCGCTGCCCGCCGATCTGTTCTGGGCCGCGTTCCACTGCCACGAGGAGGACGGGGGGCCACGCGTCTCCGACAGCTTCGACTCGTCGGAGATCTGGTGGATCGGCGACGGCGCGGGCCCGGCCGCAGCAGAACTGACGATTCATCAGTATTGAATGTTCACGGCCGTACGGCTACGTTCCGCGACACCGGAACCAGTTGGCACGCCTGAAGGGGTGGTCGCATGGCCGAAGTCAGCGCGGAGGCACGGATCGAGGCCCCGGCCGGAAAGGTCTGGGCGCGGCTCACGGACTTCTCCTCGTACGGCGAGTGGAACGCCACCCACACCAGCTTCCCGAGCGGCGGCCCGGCGTCCCTGGAGACGGGCGCCACCTTCACCGAGAACATGAAGCTGATGGGCTTCCCGGCCGAGGTGCTCTGGACGGTCGAGGAACTGGAGACCGACCGGGCGCTCGGCATCAAGGGCAAGGGCCCGATGGGCGTCACCGTCACCACCCGCTACTCGCTCGCCGCGGACGGCGAGGCGACAACGGTGCGGATCGAGGGAGAGTTCACCGGAGCCGCGGTCTCCCTGATGGCGGGCAAGCTCAAGGACTCGGCGACGGCGGCGCTGACGGAGTCACTCCGAAAGCTCTCAGGCCTGGTCGTCTGAGCCGAACCGAACGCAACGCAACGCGTGCGAGGGCCCTGCGGTGTACACCGCAGGGCCCTTGCACATGCCCTCAAACCTCAAACCTCGGACCGCAGCCCTCAGTCCTCAGCCCTCAGCCCTCAGCCCTCAGTCCTCAGTCCTCAGTCCTCAGTCCTCATCGGCAAGGATGAGATACAGCTTCTTGCGGGCCTCGTTGATCACACCGACGGCCTTCTGCCGCTGCTCGGTGGTCCCGGTCTTCCAGACCTGCCCGAACGCCTCCATCAGACCGAAGCCGGCCTGCCGAATCTCGTTCACGGCCTCCCAGTCGACCCCGCGCCCGGCCTCTTCCCACGGGGCCTCCGGCCCCGCCTCGGCCTCGGCGCGCCCGGCGTCGGTGAGCGTGAACAGCTTCTTGCCACCCTCACTCGCGCTGGTGATCAACCCCTCGTCCTCCAGCATCTGAAGGGTGGGGTAGACCGAGCCGGGACTGGGCTTCCAGGCCCCGTCGCTGCGCTCGCCGATCTCGCGGATCATCTCGTAGCCGTGCATGGGGCGGTCCTTCAGGAGGGCCAGGATCGACGCACGCACGTCACCGCGCCGCGCCCTCCCACGCACCCCGCCACGACCGCGCCCCCCGAACCCGCCGCCGAAGGGCCCGCCGCCACCGAAGCCGGGCCCGAAGGGCCCGAACGCGGCACGCCGTCCCTCGAAGTCCCCCCGAGGGCCGGGGCCGCAGCCTCCACGACCGGCTCCGTGTCCGTTTCCGTACTCGTGTCCATGTGAACGCATCGCAACGCTCCTTCCATCGGGATTCCATCGTCGAACTGTCGCGATGCCTCAACGATATATCGGAACTGTTCACCGAGCAAGGCAACGACACAGAAGTCGCCTGCCTCAGCGACGGCGACCCGAGGCCGTCGGGAGTGACGCCCAGGAACCGGTCCAGTTCTCGGCGATTGGCCTTGGCCCGCGGATTTCCGCACCTTGTACGGTCAGCGGCATGCGGATCCGAATCGTCGACGCCTTCACCGACCAGCCCTTCTCCGGAAACCCGGCCGGAGTCCTCCTCCTCGACTCCTTCCCGGACGACGCCTGGCTCCAGAAGGTCGCCGCGGAGGTGAACCTCTCCGAGACGGCCTTCGCCCACCCTCTGCCCGCCGGCGGCGACGCGGACTGGGCCCTGCGCTGGTTCACCCCCACCACCGAGGTCGACATGTGCGGCCACGCCACCCTCGCCACGGCCCACGTCCTGCACACCACGGGCACGGCGAGCGGCACCGTCCGCTTCGCCACCCGGTCCGGAATCCTGGGCGCCACCGCCGCCGCGGACGGCTCCATCACGATGGACTTCCCGACCTCGTCCCTCTCCCCCGTCCCCGTCCCCGAGGGGCTGGAGAAGGCGCTCGGCGCCGAGGTCGTCGCCGTCCACGACACGGCCGCCCACATCGGCGACCTCGTGGTCGAGCTTCGCGACGAGGCCACCGTCCGCGCCCTGACACCGGACTTCGGCGCCCTCGTGGGCCTCTCCTCGCGCGGCATCATCGCCACCGCCGCGGCCGAGAACCCCGCCAACGGCTACCACTTCGTCTCCCGCGGCTTCTTCCCGGCCGTCGGCATCGACGAGGACCCGGTGACCGGCAGCGCCCACACGGCACTCGCCCCCTACTGGTCGGCCCGCTTCGGCCGCGAGGACCTCACCGGCTTCCAGGGAGGCGCCCGCACCGGCCACGTCCACACCCGGCTCCGCGGCGAGCGCACCCTGCTGACCGGCCACGCCGTCACGGTCATCGAGGGCGACCTGCACGCCTGACGGATCCCCTACGGAAACAAGGGTGGGGCGTACGGCTCAAGCCGTACGCCCCACCCCGCCGAATCGCCGCTCCTCACCCCGCCGAATCGCCGCTCCTCACCCGGTCGGCAGCCACCCCACCTTGCCCGCCAGCAGCCCGTACCCGACGAAGGCCACGATGTCGAGCAGCGCATGCGCCACGACAAGCGGCCCGACCCGCCCCCAGCGGCGGTACAGCAGGACGAAGACGACGCCCATCACCACGTTGCCGAGGAAGCCGCCGATGCCCTGGTAGAGGTGGTACGAGCCGCGCAGCACCGAACTCGCCACCAGGGCCGCCATCGGCGTCCACCCCAACTGCCCGAGTCTGCGCAGCAGGTAGCCGACGACGATGACCTCCTCCAGTACGGAGTTCTGGATCGCCGACAGGATCAGCACCGGGTACTTCCACCACACGTCCGGCAGCGACTCCGGCACCACCGTCAGGTTGAACCCGGTCGCCCGCGCCGCCAGGTAGAAGGCGAGCCCCGCACTCCCGATCCCGGCCGCGACCAGCGCCCCGCGCCCCAGGTCGGGCCAGGGCCGGGTCCGGTCGAAGCCGATCACCCGGAGCCCGACGCCCTCGCGCAGCAGGAGATGGGCGACGAGGAGCACCGGAACGAGCGCCGAGGCGATGCCGAAGAGCTGCCAGGACAGATCGAGCCACGGTCGGCCCGGCGCGTACGAGCCGTTGAGCGTCGCCGCCTGCTCCTTCAGCGACCCCGGCTTGGTCAGGGAGCCGATGAAGCTGATGAGGGACGACAACGCGCTGGCGCCGAGCGAGAGCGCGAGCACGATGAGGGTCTCGGAGCGCAGCACCTTGCGCGGCAGACCTCCGGGGGGCAGGGAAGCGTCCCTCACGTCTTGCTCCGACACCACACCTGTCTCCTCTTCCCCTCGCGGGCGCACGCCGTTCCGGCGGTCCCGGCGGACACCGTCCGGCCGCGACCACCTTGACATGATCACCCATGCTCCGGGCCGCCGCCCGGAGCCGAGGGGCAGGGGTCAGTCGATCCCCACGGGCCAGGTGTGCACCGGCTCCCCCTCGTGCATGAGCGTCCGGTAGCGGCGGGTGGTCGCCGCGAGCGCCGCCTCCCGGTCGAGACCCGACTCCAGCGCCTTGTGGAAGGTGTCGGCCTGCCAGGAGGCGCCGTTCACCTTCCGCAGGCAGCGCTGCTCGATCACCCCGAGGTAGAAGTCCCGGTCGGCCGGCTCGATGTTCCAGGCGTCCAGACCGGCGGCGGCGAGCGGCAGGAGTTCGTCGAGGACGAGCCGTACCGCCGGCAGGGTCGCGACACCGCCCGCGCGGCCCGAGCGGGGCCAGCGCAGCTCCGCCTCGATGCCGTGGCGGCAGGCCGTGTCGAAGTTGGCCTCGGCGTCCTCGAAGGCCATCCGCTTCCAGACCGGCCGCGGCTCGTCGGCGAGCGAGCGTACGAGCCCGTAGTAGAAGGCGGCGTTGGCGATCACGTCGGTCACGGTGGGCCCCGCAGGCAGGACCCGGTTCTCGACGCGCAGGTGCGGGACCCCGTCGACCCAGCCGTACACGGGTCTGTTCCAGCGGTAGACCGTGCCGTTGTGCAGGACGAGCTCCTGGAGCTTCGGCACCCCGCCCTCGTCGAGGACGAGCAGCGGGTCCTCCTCGTCGCAGATGGGGAGCAGCGCGGGGAAGTAGCGGAGGTTCTCCTCGAAGAGGTCGTACACCGAGTCCACCCACCGCTCCCCGAACCAGGTGCGCGGCCGGACTCCCTGGGACTGCAGCTCGGGCGGCCGGGTGTCGGTGGCCTGCTGGAACAGCGGCGGGCGGGACTCGCGCCACACCTCGCGGCCGAAGACGAAGGGGGCGTTCGCACCGAGGGCGATCTGTACGCCCGACACCGCCTGGGCCGCGTTCCAGACGGCGGCGAAGCGGGCGGGCGTCACCTGGAGGTGGAGCTGGACGGAGGTGCAGGCGGCCTCGGGCACGATCGACTCCGAGGTGCACAGGAGCCGTTCGACACCGTGGATGTCGAGGGTGAAGTCCTCGCCCCGGGCGGCGAGGATCTGGCCGTTGAGGAGCGCGTACCGGTCGGCGGCCGACAGGTTCTCGAGGACCAGGTCGCTCTGGGTGAGCGTGGGCAGTATGCCGATCATGACGACGCCCGCGTCGAGTTCCCTGGCCTTGCGGTCGGCATATCCGAGTCCGGTGCCGATCTCCTCCGCGAGCCGGTCGAATACCCTCCCGCCGAGCCGGTGCGGAGCGATGTTCACTTCCAGATTGAACAATCCGAGTTCCGTCTGGAAATCGGTGCTGGCGATCCTTTCCAGGACCGGCGCGTTGAGCATCCGGGGCAGTCCGTCGGCGCCGGCGAGATTGAGTTCGATCTCCAGGCCCATGAGATTGCGGGGCCGGTCGAACCTCTTCTCCGCCAGGAGCCTCGCGAGCCCCGCGAGACACTGCTGGAGCTTTCTCCGGTACTGCTGCCGGTCGGACGGTCCAAACCCGTCCGCGTCGACCTTCTCCCCCATCGAAGCGTCCCTCCCACAGTGGGCAGCCGCCACGACGGCCGCGCGTCACGGACCATGATGCCCAGCCCACTGATCCACAACGCCTGCGGCGGGAAGCCTTCGGAAGATAGGCTGGAGGGAGCTCTCCGGCGGCACATCCCGAAGGCATGGAACGGTCGACATATACCAATGTCCTATTGTCCCGTGACGGGGGATGTGAATTCAGCCGTCCGGCTCGGCGAGGAATACGCAGGTGAGAGGCGTGCAGGAGCCGTGATTCCGCCTGAACGGCCGTTGAATAAGGCTTGATGACGTCTTGTCAGGAATATCGGTGACGTCTAGCGGAAACACTGTGTGAACACGTGTCGTATAAACTCCGCGGACGAGGCAGAGTGTTGGCGCCCGGCCACGGCCCCAAGGCCCCTCTCTGGCCGCGCCGCCGACAGCGCCGTCGTACCTGCCCACGCATCACCGTGTCTCCTGAGTGAGAGGCGACCCACCATGCTCCGACCCTCCCCGGCCCCTGCGCCGGCCCTCCGCAGTGTCCTCGCGGCCCTCGGCTCACCGACCGCCGTCCGTGAGGCGCGAACTCCCGCCCTGCGGGCCACGCAGGGACCACTGAGCCCCGAACTCCCCTTGCCCGTGCACGTCCTCGGCGTCACCGGGACACCGGGACGGACCCCCCGCACCCGGCTCACCGGCTGGCGGTTCCTGATCCGGAACGGGGGGCGGGCGATCGCCGCCGCGGACACCATGCTCACCCCGGACGGCTGGACGTTCTCGCACTTCTTCGAGGGGCCGTACGTCACGGCGACGGAACAGGCCCTCGCCCACGCCGAGTCGCTGGCCACCCCGTACCAGCCCCGGCTGCTCTCCGTGCCCGAGCTCTACATGCTGACGCTCTGGCTGCACGCCGAACCGGAGGCGGACGGCACGACCGTCACCCCGGCCGCGCCCGACCTCCTGGTACCCCTGGCGCCCGCGCCGCCGGGGATCGCGGCCCACCGGCCGTACCAGGTCGCCGACCTCCTGCCCGTCCTCAGCACGCGTCTCGCGCCGCCGCCCCTCCTGGGCTCGGCGGCGCCCGCCTGATGCACCTCACGCGCGGCTCGGCCCCTTAGAGCCGACCGGCCCCCGCCCCGTGACCCGCCCGGGTCACGGGGCGCACTGCTGTCCGAGAACCGCACCCGAACAGGCCCCCCGAACACCCCTCCCGTACGGACTAGCCCGCTTGGGCCACCCCGAACCACCCGAAGAGACCGTGCAGTTGACCTGAACCGCCCCTGCGGGTGATGCGTCTTCCCCGGAGAGGACGAGCTGCCGCGAAATACCTGCGGAAGACCGTCCATGGGGCAAGACTGGGACCGGAACCGAACCGACCGACGGGGGCGGCGATGAGCGCGAAGAGCCGCAGGACATCCACCACGACGCAGCGAAAGAACCCACCCATGTGCCAGCACCAGCCTGCCTGTCCCACCGCCGACTCCGCCGACCGGGAGGCGGCCCGCCTGATGGCGCACCACCCGGAACAGGGCTGGAGCCTGCTGTGCAACGGTGTCCTGCTCTTCGAGGACACCGGTGAACTGCTGCCGGACGGGCAGATCATCGCCCCGCACCGGCCGCTGACCGCGGGACAGGTGACGACCGCCGCCTGAGGGCGCGGAAGGCGACACCGTACGTACGAGGGAAACGCCGAGGGCCGGCCCGGAGGAGATCCCCCGAACCGGCCCTCGACTCATGCTCAGTTGTCGTACTCGTCCATCGGCGGGCACGAGCAGACCAGGTTCCGGTCGCCGAAGGCGCCGTCGATGCGGCGCACCGGCGGCCAGTACTTGTCGGCGGCCGAGACGCCGGCCGGGAAGACCGCCTCGTCACGGGTGTACGCGTGGTTCCACTCGCCGCCCAGCGCGGCCGCGGTGTGCGGGGCGTTGTGCAGCGGGTTGTCGTCGGCGGGCCACTCGCCGGAGGAGACCTTCTCGATCTCGGCCCGGATCGCGATCATCGTGTCGCAGAAGCGGTCCAGCTCGGTGAGGTCCTCGGACTCCGTCGGCTCGATCATCAGCGTGCCGGCCACCGGGAAGGACATCGTCGGCGCGTGGAAGCCGTAGTCGATCAGGCGCTTGGCGATGTCGTCGACCGTGACACCCGTCTCCTTGGAGAGCGGACGCAGGTCCACGATGCACTCGTGGGCGACCAGACCGGCCGGACCGGTGTAGAGCACCGGGAAGTGCGGCTCCAGGCGCTTGGCGATGTAGTTCGCCGCGAGCACGGCCACCTGCGTGGCGCGCTTGAGGCCCTCGCCGCCCATCAGGCGCACGTACGACCAGGAGATCGGCAGGATGCCCGCGGAGCCCCACGGAGCGGCCGAGATCGGACCGACGCCGGTCTCCGGGCCCGCGGTGGGCTGGAGCGGGTGGTTCGGGAGGTAGGGGGCGAGGTGGGCGCGGACGCCGACCGGGCCGACACCCGGGCCGCCACCGCCGTGCGGGATGCAGAAGGTCTTGTGCAGGTTCAGGTGCGAGACGTCGCCACCGAACTTGCCGGGCTTGGCCAGACCGACCAGCGCGTTGAGGTTGGCGCCGTCGACGTACACCTGACCGCCGGCCTCGTGGACCTCGGCACAGATGTCGGCGACGTGCTCCTCGAAGACGCCGTGCGTCGACGGGTAGGTGATCATCAGCACGGACAGCTCGTCGCGGTACTGCTCGATCTTGGCGCGCAGGTCCGCGACGTCGACCTCGCCGTCGTCGGCGGTCTTGACGACGACGACCTTCATGCCGGCCATCACCGCGGAGGCGGCGTTGGTGCCGTGCGCGGAGGACGGGATGAGGCAGACGGTGCGCTGCAGGTCGCCGTTGGCGCGGTGGTACGCGCGGACGGCGAGCAGACCGGCCAGCTCGCCCTGCGAACCGGCGTTGGGCTGGATCGACACCTTGTCGTAGCCGGTGACCTCGGCGAGGCGCTCCTCGAGCTCGGTGATGAGCGTGACGTAGCCCTGCGCCTGGTCGATCGGGGCGAAGGGGTGGATCTGGCCGAACTCGGGCCAGGTCACCGACTCCATCTCGGTCGTCGCGTTCAGCTTCATCGTGCAGGAGCCGAGCGGGATCATGCCGCGGTCCAGCGCGTAGTCGCGGTCCGCGAGCTTGCGCAGGTAGCGCAGCATCGAGGTCTCGGAGCGGTGCGCGTGGAAGACCGGGTGGGTCAGGTACGCGTCGGAGCGCAGCAGCCCGGCGGGCAGCGTGTCCTCGACGGCCGCGTCCAGGGCCTCGACGTCACCGTCGACACCGAAGGCGGCCCACACGGCGGCGATCTGCTCGCGCCCGGTGGTCTCGTCACACGAGGCGGACACCAGGTCGGCGTCGACGCGGTAGAGGTTCACACCGGCCTCACGGGCGGCGGCCACGACCGCGTCGGCACGACCGGGCACCCGGACGGTCACGGTGTCGAAGAAGCTTCCGTGGACGACCTCGACGCCACCGTTCCGCAGGCCCGCGGCAAGGATCGCGGCGTACCGGTGGGTACGGCGCGCGATGCCCTTCAGCCCCTCGGGCCCGTGGTAGACGGCGTACATCCCGGCCATGACGGCGAGCAGGACCTGCGCCGTACAAATGTTGCTGGTGGCCTTCTCGCGGCGGATGTGCTGCTCGCGGGTCTGCAGGGCGAGGCGGTACGCGCGGTTGCCGTCGGCGTCGACGGACACACCGACCAGACGGCCGGGCAGCGAGCGGGCGTGCTTGTCCTGGACGGCCATGTAGCCGGCGTGCGGCCCGCCGAAGCCCATCGGCACACCGAAGCGCTGCGTCGTACCGACGGCGATGTCCGCGCCCAGCTCGCCGGGCGAGGTGAGCAGGGTCAGCGCGAGCAGGTCGGCGGCGACGGTGACGATCGCACCGAGCTCGTGGGCCTGGTCGATGACGGCCTTGATGTCACGCACGGCGCCGGAAGCACCCGGGTACTGCAGCAGCACGCCGAAAACACCACGCGCGGCGATCTCGTCGGGAATCCCGTCGCTGAGATCGGCGACGACGACCTCGACCCCGGTCGGCTCGGCGCGGGTCTCGATGACGGCGATCGTCTGCGGCAGGGCGTCGGCGTCGACGAGGAAGACACCGTTCTTGACCTTGCCGACGCGCCGGGCGAGGGACATGGCCTCGGCGGCGGCGGTGCCCTCGTCGAGGAGGGAGGCGCCCGAGGTGGGCAGACCGGTCAGGTCGGCGACCGTGGTCTGGAAGTTGAGCAGCGCCTCCAGGCGCCCCTGCGAGATCTCCGGCTGGTACGGCGTGTAGGCCGTGTACCAGGCCGGGTTCTCCATCACGTTCCGCAGGATGACCGGCGGGGTGAAGGTCCCGTAGTAGCCGAGACCGATCATGGGGGCGAGGACCTGGTTGCGGTCGGCGAGCGTGCGCAGCTCGGCGAGCACCTCGGCCTCGGTGCGCGCGGCCGGCAGGCCCAGCGCCTCGGTGTTCTTGATCACGTCCGGCACCGCGGCGGCCGTGAGCTCGTCGAGCGAGCCGTAACCGACCTGGGCGAGCATCTTGGCCCGCGCTTCGGCGTCGGGCCCGATGTGCCGCTGCTCGAACGGGATGCCCTGTTCGAGTTCGGAGAGCGGAATGCGGTTGGCGGTCATGTGCGGAGGCCTCCTGGTCGTCACGACCTGCGAGGGGCACCACGGCGCGGGTACCCGGACGGCCTCCCCCTCTGTCATCTCAACCTGAGAGTTTCACCGGCACGCCTCACGGCACGCCGGCTTTCACCGTCGGTGAGAGCGCATGCCGTCGGACACCGCTCTGCTTTCCAGAGTGACCTCGTCCGCGCGGTACAGGGGCCTGAGAGATTCCGGGGAGGATTTGCTCCTTCGGCGCCCTCCGGAAGGTTTCTCCGGGGGACTCTCCCGCACAGGGTCGACAGCCACAGCCAGCCTACCAGCGAGGTTGCGGCTCCCATCGCTCAAGTGGCCGACATCCCAGTTGTGCACTTTCGTAGGGGTGTAGAGCAGTTGCGACCAGTTGGAGGGACCGTGCAGACCGACATCGATCCGCGCAGCCTGATCGGCCGCAAGGCGTTCGACCGGAACGGAAACAAGATCGGAACCGTGGACGAGGTGTACCTGGACGACGCGACCGGCATCCCGGAATGGGCCGCGCTCCGCACCGGCCTCTTCAGCCGGGACGCGTTCGTCCCTCTGGAACCGAGCGACCTGATGGAAGACGGCCTCCACATCCCGTTCGAACGCGCCCTCATCAAGGACGCCCCCGACTTCGGCGTGGGCCGCCACCTCTCCCCCGAGCAGGAACTCCAGCTCTACCGCCACTACAGCCTCACGCTCCCCCCGCCACCCCAGGACACCGACTTCGGCCGCCTGGCGGGCCAGGAAGGCCCCTGACGCCGAACACGGCCCCGGGCACGCACTCGACCTGACTCCGAGCCCCTGCCGGCCCACGGGGCCATGGGGCGCGATCCACGGGCCCGCACGGCGGTCCGCCGCGAGGGGTGGGAACCCCAGCCCGGCCGCAAGGCCGGGCGCACCCCATCGGACCCGCACCCAGCCGGCACCGGACCCGCACCGGCCCGCGCCCCTCACGCCCCCGCGCGACACCCGTCCCGCACCAGCGGCAACGGCTCCGCCGGCTCCAGCTCCGGATCGTCGACCGAGAACGTCCGTACGCGCCCCGGCTCCGACCACGGCTCCTCGAACCGCACCGTGACCCTCCCGACCCCGCTTCCCTGTACCCACCCAGGCCCGTGCACCGCGTGCCGTACGTCGTGCCCGGGCGCCCAGCGCCGCTCGACGGCAACGGACGCGGCAACCTCATCGGCCCCGCCCGGCTCAGGGTCGACCGCCGCCACGGCCCCGACACCACCGGCACCCGCGCCGCCGCCCCCGGCCTCCTCCGCCTGCGCGAAGAGGTCCTCCTGCGTATAGTCCGCGAGCCCGCTCACTCCCACACCGAGCAGCCGCACACCCCCGGTCGTGTCGACCGCCTCGAGGAGCCGCCCCGCGGCCTCCCGGACGACCACCGGATCGTCCGTGGGCCCCCGCAGCGTCTCGGACCGCGTCAACGTCGAGAAGTCGAACCGCCGCACCTTGAGGACGATGGTCCGCCCCGAGTGCCCGGACGCCCGCAACCGCCCCACACACCGCTCCGCGAGCCGGTCCACCTCGGTCCGGATCCGTACCCGGTCGTGCAGGTCCACGTCGAAGGTGTCCTCGACCGACACCGACTTGGCGTCCCGCTCGGCCACCACGCGCCTGTCGTCGTACCCCTGGGCCATCCGATGGAGCGAGGCCCCGTGCGCCCGCCCCAGCAGCCGTACGAGCTCGTCCTCGCCCGCCTCGGCGAGATCCGACACCGTGGTCATCCCGGCACGCCGCAGATGCTCCCCGGTCGCGGGCCCGACCCCGGGCAGGATCCGCACCGAACGCGGCCCCAGGAGCTCCCGCTCGGTCCCCGGCTCGATGAGCACGAGCCCGTCCGGCTTGGCCTCCTCGGAGGCGATCTTCGCGATCATCTTCGACCCCGCGAGCCCCACCGACCCGGTGAGGCCCGTCGTCGCCAGGATGTCGACCCGGAGCCGCTCGCCGACGGCCCGCGCGCCGGCGCTGTCGTGGGCGAGGTCCCCGGCCTCCAGATCGACGAAGGCCTCGTCGAGGCTGAGCGGCTCGACAAGCGGCGAGAGCCGCCCGAGGAGTTCCATGACCTGTTCGCTGATCGACCGGTAGAAGGCGAAGCGCGGGACGAGATAGGCGGCGTTCGGCGCGAGCCGCCGCGCCTGCCCCATGGGCATGGCCGAGTGGACGCCGAAGCGGCGCGCCTCGTACGAGGCGGTGGCGACCACCCCCCGCGGCCCGAGGCCGCCCACGACCACGGGCTTTCCGCGCAGGCTGGGCTTCGCCGCCTGCTCGGCGGCGGCGAAGAAGGCATCCATGTCGAGATGCAGGATCGTCGGCGCGGCTCTCACACTTCCGATGCTGCCCCATGCCACTGACAACGGGCCCGCGACCACCCCGGCGCACCGACAGCAGTCACAGCCTCAGCCGCCGCAGGAAGCCTCACGAGGCACCCGCAAGCCCACCAGCAGCCGCAGGCCGCCCCCGCACCCGGGAAGCGGCCCCACGACACCACCCAAGGGGAACCAACGCCCCCAGCGGCCTCTCAGACCGCCCTGTCGCGCCGCCGCCGGGCAAGCTCGTCACCCGGGTTGTGCCCGACCAGCGTCTCGCCGGTGTCGACCCGCTCCCCGTGCAGCTGCGAGAGCGCGGCCTCCACGTCCTGCCAGACGACCCCCACGGCGATCCCGAAGACGCCCTGACCGCCCTGGAGGAGGTCGACGACCTCGTCGGGCGAGGAGCACTCGTACACCGTGGCCCCGTCGCTCATGAGCGTCATCCGCTCCAGACCACGGAAGCCCCGGGCGCGCAGGTGCTGCACCGCCGCCCGGATGTTCTGCAGGGCCACCCCGGTGTCGAGGAAGCGCTTGACGATCTTCAACACGACGACGTCGTGGAAGCTGTAGAGCCGTTGCGTGCCCGACCCGTAAGCGGGCCGCACGCTCGGCTCCACGAGCCCGGTGCGCGCCCAGTAGTCCAACTGGCGATAGGTGATTCCGGCGGCCGCGCAGGCCGTGGGGCCGCGATAGCCGACCACCTCA
Organism: Streptomyces sp. NBC_00094; assembly: GCF_026343125.1. Classification (NCBI taxonomy): domain Bacteria; kingdom Bacillati; phylum Actinomycetota; class Actinomycetes; order Kitasatosporales; family Streptomycetaceae; genus Streptomyces; species Streptomyces sp. NBC_00094. The sequence goes on from NZ_JAPEMB010000001.1 coordinate 1,207,716, forward strand.
CCCGCCGGGCTCGCACTCACGTCCGCCCCGAGGTCGCCCACACTGCCGTGAAGCGGATACGGACCGGACTCCCCGGACACGCGTCCGAGCGAGCTCCCTGTCGTACCGTCCGCGCTGCTCATCACGCCGACCCTCCGTCCTTGACCTGCCCACACGAAGGTAGGCAGTCACTCGGGGTGCGTCAACGATCGCCACACTCGGCACGCCGAGTGATAATCACCCTGAGAGTGGTTTCCCGTGTCTCTCTCCGGGGAAAGGCTACTCGAATGCTCTGACAGCACCCCTGGAACGGCTCGTACGCGGCCCACGCGCGCCCCGGCTCATCACCGGAGCGCACGGCCGAGCGCTCGCCCTCGGCCGGGCCCCGGAAGCGACCTCACGGCCGCAGCACTCACTGGCTGTTGGTCCCGAAGTCCTCCGGTGAGATCTGGTCGAGAAATTCGCGGAACTTCTCGACCTCGTCCTCCTGCTCGTCCGGAATCGCGATACCGGCGTCGTCCAGCACACCGTCACTGCCGTAGATCGGCGTCCCGGTCCGCAGGGCCAGCGCTATCGCGTCGGACGGCCTGGCGCTCACCTCGACGCCGCTGGCGAAGACCAGCTCGGCGTAGAAGACCCCGTCACGCAGATCCGTGATGCGGACCTCGGTGAGCTCCTGCCCCACGGCCTCCAGCACGTCCTTGAACAGGTCGTGCGTCAGCGGCCGCGGAGGGGCCATCCCCTGCTGGGCGAAGGCGATCGCGGTCGCCTCACCCGGTCCGATCCAGATGGGGAGGTACCGATCGCCTCCCACTTCCCGCAGGAGCACGATCGGCTGGTTGGAGGGCATTTCCACCCGGACACCCACAACGTCGAGCTCGTTCACACAGCAACCCTAGGACGTGCCCGGCCGGTTTGGATAGTCGGGCCCGTCCAAGATCACTGGAGCCGGATGCCCAGAGCCGTCCGCACGAACGTCGCATGCAGCCTCACCGACAGCTCGGCGAGCTCCTTCGCGGTGGCCTCCGCATGTGCTCTGGTCTGCGGATTACGGTGCCGACGCAAGGGCGCGACCATCTGTTCGAGCAGCCCGGCCTCCCGGTCTGCGGCCGCCTTCATGCCCCGCAGGTGACGCGGTTCGAGACCGAATCTCCCCAGATCCGCGACAAGTCTGACGACCGTGACGGCCTCGGCGTCGTAGCCGCCGCCCCTCGCCTCGGCGAGCAGCCCGTACGACTCCCACTCGGCGAGCTCGGCCTCGGTGACCTCCGTGGCGGCGAGCAGCTCGGCCCTGCCGATGCGCGCGGCCGTAGGACGTTCGCCGTCCTGCTCCCAGGGCCCGTCGAGTACCTCGCCCCGGCGCCCGGGCGCCGGCAGCGCGATCTGCTCGCCACGGGCGAGGGCATCGAGGTGCTCACGGATGACCTTCAGCGGAAGATAGTGGTCCCGCTGCATCCGCAGGATCTGAGCGAGCCGCTCCACGTCCTGCGGGCTGAACTTCCGGTACCCGGACGCCGTGCGCAGGGGCTCGACGAGCCCCTCGGCCTCCAGGAACCGGATCTTCGAGATCGTCACTTCGGGAAATTCGTCGCGCAGCCGGTTCAGCACCGTCCCGATGCTCACCAGCCCGTCGCCCGCGGTGGCGGTGCCGGATCCGGCACCGCCCGTCGGTGTTCGCAGCATGGACCTTCCCTGAAGGCTTCTCCGAGGCGTCACACGCCTCGCTGGCTCGAGTAGAAGACCAGCCGGTACTTGCCGATCTGCACCTCGTCGCCGTTGGACAGAACGACCGATTCGATCGGCTCACGGTTGACGTACGTGCCGTTGAGGCTGCCGACATCGGCGACGGTGAAGCTGCCGTCCTGGGCCCGCCGGAACTCGACATGACGCCGGGAGACGGTGAAGTCGTCCAGGAAGATGTCGCTCTGCGGGTGACGGCCGGCCGTCGTCAGCTCTCCGTCGAGCAGGAACCGGCTGCCGGAGTTCGGCCCCCGGCGCACCACGAGGAGCGCGGAACCCAGAGGCAGTGCCTCCACGGCCGCGAGCGCCTCGGGAGACAGCGACGGAAGGGGAGTCTGGCCGGTGACCTCCGCTTCGTACGCCTCGAGCCCCGAGATGGAGATCGTCGACGTCGTCTCGGACGCACGCTCGGGGGCGACCCCGCCCCGCAACGGCGTACCGCAGTGGGAGCAGAAGCGACTGTCGGCCGCGTTGCGATGACCGCACCTCGTACACACCGGCATGGACGCATCCTCCTGCCGCGGCAGCCCCGCGGAGGTCTGTGTCGCGTACGGGTCGGGGGTAAACCCTCCACCCGTACTTGAGGTTGATGGTTCCCCGAAACCTATGCGGGCAGCCCCGGCCGGGTCAACAGACGACGCGCCCTCAGCGCCCGAAATGTCACCGCCCTGACCATCGACCTCATCGCGGAAGAGCGGGCGCTCGCCGCCCTGCTCCTCGCTCTGGGCATGGCGCGGCGCGCGGTGCCTGGCGTTGCCGCCGTCCTCGCGTGCGCTCTTGCCGAACAACTTCGCAAACAACTTCACGGGCGATTCCCCTTGACCGAAACAGACCCGCCCGTGGGGCAGGACGAACCGAGATCCATCACACCTGCCGACCCGGACACCTTCACAACGTCCGTATCCTCCGGACAGTTTCCACCACGCACCACCGTTGTGGTGCGCCGACCCCCCGCAACGTCATGCGCTTGTCGCGGGACCCCCTCGTCCCCGACTCACTCCGAGGACGACTGAGCGTAGTCAGGCCGCTTCGCGGGTCGCAAGGCGTCGACGACGATCTTCGCCGACCGCTCCACCGTGGCTGTGGCCTGCTCCTTCTCCAGAGTCTGGACGACACCGCCGGGGATGTTGAGCGCGGGCTCGAGATCCTCCGGCTTGCCGATGACCTTGAAGACGTACGGAGCGGTCACCTTCGTTCCATCGATCCGCATGTCGTCACCGCTACCGGTGAAATAACTGTCCGCCACCACCCGCACACCGTTGACCTGGATCGCCTCGGCACCCGCGGCCCGCAGCTCCTGGATGGCGTCGAGCAGCATGTCCGACTCGACGGCACCGGTGGGGTCCCCCACGGTGAGCGTGATCCCCGGCCCCTCGGCGGCGACCGTGCCGGCGAGGATCCCGAGCTGCTGCTCCTTCTCCTGGGTCTGCTTGCGCGCCTCTTCGGCCTGGTCCGAGCTGGACTCCAGCTCGGACCGCTGCTTCTCCAGCCGCGCCTTCTCGTCCTCCAGGCGCTGCGTACGGTCGTCGAGCTCGTCGAGGATCCGCACCAGGTCCTCCTGCCGCGCCCCGCGCAGCGCGCTGTTCTCGCTGGTCGAGGAGACCTGGATGGCGAGGCCGAGTCCGAGGACGAACAGCAGCAGGGCGACGATGAGTTGGGCGCGCGTGACCCGCGGCGGCCACAGAGCGGAGGCGAGCCTACGCCGCCCACTCGGCGACCCGGCCCCGGCCGGCGCGACGGGAGAGACGGGAGCGACGGACTCCGACGTCCCGCCCTTCTCGGGGCTCGGGACGCTCGCGGAGTCCGCGGACTCCGCGGACTCCGCGGCCTCCCCGGGCTTCTCCGCCTTCCGGGAAGGCTCGGGGTCCTGCGTCGCTTCCGCGCCCTGCGAGGCTTCACGCTCCTGCCGGCCCTCGGAGCTCCCGGAACCCTCCGAAATCTCGGGGCTCTCGGGGTTCTCGGGCTTCCGGAGGTTCTCGGGCTTCTCGGGGTTCTCGGAGTTCTCAGGCGTCTGAGGGTTCTCGCTCATCGGCCTCACGCCCGGAACACGTGGCGCCGGATGGCGGCCGCGTTGGAGAAGATCCGGATACCGAGCACGACGACCACACCGGTCGACAGCTGCGCGCCCACGCCCAGCTTGTCGCCGAGGAAGACGATCAGCGCGGCGACGACGACGTTCGAGAGGAACGACACCACGAAGACCTTGTCGACGAAGATGCCGTCGAGCATGGCCCGAAGACCGCCGAAGACCGCGTCAAGGGCGGCGACCACGGCGATCGGAAGATAGGGCTCGACCACCGCCGGAACCTCGGGTCGGACCAACAGTCCGACCACGACTCCGACGATCAGGCCCAGTACGGCGATCACGATGTGCCCTTCCCTGTGTCAGCCGTGGCCCGGCCGGAAGGCGTCGCCCCGGCCCCCCTCGGCTCTGCTGTCCGTACGGTCAGGCTCGGCGCGGCCGGCAGGCGCACGTCGCCCTCGGCCGAGATGCTGCTCCTGATCCCGAAGTTCTCCACCAGCGCGTGCAGATACTGCCCGTCGGCGCTGTCCTGGAACGCTGTGCTCAGCCGCTGTCCGTCCCCGATCGCAAGGACGGTGTACGGCGGCACCAGCGGCTTGTTGTCGACCAGTATGGCGTCACCGGCGGCCCGGATCGCGGACAGCGACGTCAGCCGCTGCCCGTTGATCGAGACGGCTTCGGCGCCGGACTCCCACAAGCCGTTGACCACCCGCTGCATGTCCCGGTCGCGGACGCGCCCCGTGTCCGAGAAGCCACTGCTCTCCCGCGGTCCGCCGCCACCGGTGTCGGTGCCCTTGGCGTCGTCGACGACCAGTTTCACCCCGGGGCCGTGCACCGGGGTCGCCCCCGAGAGCAGACCCACGAGCTCCGCCTGGTCCCCGCCGTGCTGCTCCAGCGCCTGCCGCTGCCGTGCCCCGACCTCGGTCCGGATCCGCTCGACGTCCCGCTCCAGCTGATCGGCTGCCGAGGTCTCCCCCTCGATCCGGTCGATCAGGTCCTGCCGCTCTTTGGCGACCACCGGCGCCGAGATCCGCGCCTCGGCGGCACCCACGGTCACCACGGCCGCGGCCAGCACGAGGCCGACGGCGACACCGAGCTTGGCACGCAGGGTACGGGGCAGACCACCGCCCTCGGCCTCGCGCCGGGCCGTGGCCTCCGCGTAGCCGTCGTCGAGCGCGTGGTCGATCACGTTGTTCAGCAGCGACATCGACGCGTCCGGGCGCGGCGGCGGTGATCCGGTGCTCCGAACGGGGGGCTGCTGCGACATGCCGCACATCGTCGCACGTCGTACGCCCTACCACCGAATGGCCCCCACAAAGGGCCGGGAGGCACCCGCAGGGGTGCCTCCCGGCCTCACTGTCCGATCCGTCAGCGACCTGCGCTGTCGACCACCTCGGCCCACTCGTCGAGCAGCGCCTGTGCGGAGGCGTCGTCGGGGCCCTCCGCCCACAGATGGGTGACGGCCTCGGCGGGGTCGGGCAACACCATCACCCAGCGCCCGTCGGCCTCCACCACCCGCACACCGTCGGTGGTGTCCACCGAGCGGTTGCCGGCCGCCTCGACCACCCGGCGCATCACCAGCCCCTTCACGGCCCACGGGGTGGCGATGTCCTTCTTCAGCACGTGCGCACGCGGAATCCGCGCGTCGATCTGGCTCAGCGTGAGCTGCGTCCGCGCCACGAGACCGATCAGCCGCACGAAGGCGGCCGCGCCGTCGAAGACGCTGCTGAACTCGGGCACGATGAACCCGCCGCGCCCGTCGCCACCGAAGATCGTCGACTCCTCACGCCCCACGCGCGTGAGGTCGTCGGGCGAGGTCGTCGTCCACTCCACCTGGGTGCCGTGGTACGCGGCGACCTGCTCGGCGATCCTCGTGGTCGTCACGGGCAGCGCGACCCGCCCCGACCGCCGCTCGGCCGCCACCAGGTCCAGCATCACCAGGAGCGCCCGGTCGTCCTCGATGATCCGCCCTCGCTCGTCCACGAGCGACAGCCGCTCACCGACCGGGTCGAACCGCACGCCGAAGGCCGCCCGCGCCGACGCCACGATCTCCCCCAGCCGTACGAGCCCGGCCCGCCGGCTCTCCACCGACTCGGTGGGTCGGGACTCGTCGAGCCCGGGGTTGATCGTCAGCGAGTCCACCTGGAGCCGACCGAGCAGGCTCGGCAGGACGAGCCCGGCACTGCCGTTGGAGGCGTCCACGACGACCTTCAGCCCGGCCTCCGCGATCCCGGTGGTGTCGACGTTCCGCAACAGCGACCCGGTGTACGAGTCGAAGACGCTCGCCGGGAACGAGAGGTCCCCGATCTCCCCCGGGAAGGCCCGCCGGTACTCCTGCCTCGCGAACACCCGGTCCAGCTTCCGCTGCCCGGCCTGGGAGAGGTCCGCCCCTCGCTCGTCGAAGAACATGATGTCCACCGAGTCCGGCACACCGGGCGAGGTCCGCACCATGATCCCGCCGGCGCTTCCGCGCGCGGTCTGCTGCCGGGCCACCGGCAGCGGCACGTTCTCCAGATCCCGTACGTCGATGGCGCTGGCCTGCAAGGCCGAGATCACCGCCCGTTTCAGCGCCCGGGCACCTCGGGAGTGGTCACGGGCCGTGGTGACGGTCGCGCCCTTCTTCAGCGTCGTCGCGTAGGCCCCGGCCAGACGTACGGCCAGCTCCGGCGTGATCTCCACGTTGAGGATGCCGGAGACCCCGCGCGCCCCGAAGAGATGGGCCTGCCCCCGCGACTCCCAGATGACCGAGGTGTTGACGAAGGCACCGGCCTCGATCGTCTTGAACGGATAGACCCGTACGTTCCCCTGCACGATCGATTCTTCGCCGACCAGGCACTCGTCCCCGATGACGGCCCCGTCCTCGATCCGGGCCGCCCGCATGATGTCGGTGTTCTTTCCGATCACACAGCCGCGCAGATTGCACTGCTCGCCGATGTAGACGTTGTCGTGCACGACGGCCTTGTGCAGGAAGGCCCCGCTCTTCACGACCACGTTCGACCCGATGACGGTGTGCTCCCGGATCTCGGCGCCGGCCTCGACCTTGGCGTAGTCACCGATGTAGAGCGGCCCGCGCAGCACGGCGTCCGGATGCACCTCTGCGCCTTCCGCCACCCACACGCCCTGGGAGATCTCGAAGCCGTCGATGTCGACCTGGACCTTGCCCTCGAGAACGTCCGCCTGGGCCTTCACATAGCTTTCGTGGGTGCCCACGTCCTCCCAGTAGCCCTCGGCGATATAGCCGTAGATCGGCTTGCCGTCCTTCATGAGCTGCGGGAAGACATCACCCGACCAGTCCACGGAAGTATCCGCCGCGACGTAGTCGAACACCTCGGGCTCCATCACGTAGATGCCCGTGTTCACCGTGTCCGAGAAGACCTGCCCCCATGTGGGCTTCTCCAGGAAACGCTCGACCTTTCCCCCTTCGTCCACGATGGTGATACCGAATTCCAGAGGATTCGGCACCCTGGTCAGACAGACCGTGACAAGGGCGCCCTTCTCCTTGTGGAAGGCGATGAGATCGGTGAGATCGAAATCTGTGAGCGCGTCACCCGAGATGACGAGAAAAGCGTCGTCCTTCAACGCTTCCTCGGCATTCTTGACACTGCCCGCTGTACCGAGCGGCTTCTCCTCGTTGGCGTACGTGAGCTCCATCCCGAGCTCTTCGCCGTCGCCGAAGTAGTTCCTGACGAGGGAGGCGAGAAACTGCACGGTGACGACGGTCTCGTTGAGACCGTGCCTCTTGAGCAGTCGCAGGACGTGCTCCATGATCGGCCGGTTCACCACCGGCAGAAGAGGCTTGGGCATGCTCGATGTCATGGGGCGAAGTCGGGTTCCTTCGCCACCGGCCATCACGACGGCCTTCATGTCGGAAGCGTCCTCCTTGAAGAGACGACGGTCCTGCCGACTTCACCTGTCCGCTCGGTGGCCCTCGGGCGTCCTCGTTCCTGCCGGCGACGTTGCACGGCACGGGACGGACGGGCTCAATCGGCCGCGGTATCCGCCTTCACGAGTCGACGGACCTGGACCACGTAGAGGATCCCTGCCCACCAATACAGAGTTGTACCCCATCCGGCGAAGGCCCACCCGAAAACTTCGGCGAGTGACGAAAGCCAGCCCGTTCCGTCACTGAGAAGCAGCAACGGGAACGCGTACATCAAGTTGAAGGTCGCAGCTTTCCCGAGGAAGTTCACCTGCGGCGGCGGGTAGCCGTGTCGGCGGAGGATTCCCACCATGACCAGCAGCATGGCCTCGCGCGCCAGGAGGGCTGCGGTCAGCCACAACGGCAGGATCTCGCGCCAGGTGAGCCCCACGAGCGTGGACAGGATGTACAGCCGGTCCGCGGCGGGGTCAAGCAGCCGGCCGAGGTTGCTGATCTGGTTCCAGCGCCTGGCGAGCTTGCCGTCGAGATAGTCGCTGACACCGCTGAGCATCAGAACGAGCAGCGCCCACCCGTCACTGTTGGGGCCGCCGAACTCCGGACGGAGAATGAGCCACAGAAACAGCGGCACGCCGAGAAGACGCGCCATGCTGAGAATGTTGGGGATGGTGAGGACCCGGTCGGTCTGAACGCGAGTCTCCTGGACCTCCACCCGGGGGCCTCCTGCTGCTGGGATGGTGCCGACGTTGCCCCCCGACCTTACCCTCAGCCACGACGCCCCAGCGCACAGGGTCCCGAGTCTCCCCGGAACGCAAAAATGCCTCAACCCCCGGACAGAGTCCGGGGGTTGAGGCTAAAAATTGTTCGGCGGCGTCCTACTCTCCCACAGGGTCCCCCCTGCAGTACCATCGGCGCTGAAAGGCTTAGCTTCCGGGTTCGGAATGTAACCGGGCGTTTCCCTAACGCTATGACCACCGAAACACTATGAAGATATGAACCGCCGCACCACCCGAAAGGGGGGCGTGTTCGTTACTTCAGAACTAACACAGTGGACGCGAGCAACTGAGGACAAGCCCTCGGCCTATTAGTACCGGTCAGCTCCACCCATTACTGGGCTTCCACATCCGGCCTATCAACCCAGTCGTCTACTGGGAGCCTTACCCTCTCAAGGAGGTGGGAATACTCATCTCGAAGCAGGCTTCCCGCTTAGATGCTTTCAGCGGTTATCCCTCCCGAACGTAGCCAACCAGCCATGCCCTTGGCAGGACAACTGGCACACCAGAGGTTCGTCCGTCCCGGTCCTCTCGTACTAGGGACAGCCCTTCTCAATATTCCTGCGCGCGCAGCGGATAGGGACCGAACTGTCTCACGACGTTCTAAACCCAGCTCGCGTACCGCTTTAATGGGCGAACAGCCCAACCCTTGGGACCGACTCCAGCCCCAGGATGCGACGAGCCGACATCGAGGTGCCAAACCATCCCGTCGATATGGACTCTTGGGGAAGATCAGCCTGTTATCCCCGGGGTACCTTTTATCCGTTGAGCGACGGCGCTTCCACAAGCCACCGCCGGATCACTAGTCCCGACTTTCGTCCCTGCTCGACCCGTCGGTCTCACAGTCAAGCTCCCTTGTGCACTTACACTCAACACCTGATTGCCAACCAGGCTGAGGGAACCTTTGGGCGCCTCCGTTACCCTTTGGGAGGCAACCGCCCCAGTTAAACTACCCATCAGACACTGTCCCTGATCCGGATCACGGACCGAGGTTAGACATCCAGCACGACCAGAGTGGTATTTCAACGGCGACTCCACCATGACTGGCGTCACGGCTTCAAAGTCTCCCACCTATCCTACACAAGCCGAACCGAACACCAATATCAAACTGTAGTAAAGGTCCCGGGGTCTTTCCGTCCTGCTGCGCGAAACGAGCATCTTTACTCGTAGTGCAATTTCACCGGGCCTATGGTTGAGACAGTCGAGAAGTCGTTACGCCATTCGTGCAGGTCGGAACTTACCCGACAAGGAATTTCGCTACCTTAGGATGGTTATAGTTACCACCGCCGTTTACTGGCGCTTAAGTTCTCAGCTTCGCCACACCGAAATGTGACTAACCGGTCCCCTTAACGTTCCAGCACCGGGCAGGCGTCAGTCCGTATACATCGCCTTACGGCTTCGCACGGACCTGTGTTTTTAGTAAACAGTCGCTTCTCGCTGGTCTCTGCGGCCACCCCCAGCTCACGGAGTAAATCCGATCACCAGTGATGGCCCCCCTTCTCCCGAAGTTACGGGGGCATTTTGCCGAGTTCCTTAACCATAGTTCACCCGAACGCCTCGGTATTCTCTACCTGACCACCTGAGTCGGTTTAGGGTACGGGCCGCCATGAAACTCGCTAGAGGCTTTTCTCGACAGCATAGGATCATCCACTTCACCACAATCGGCTCGGCATCAGGTCTCAGGCTTAATGTGTGACGGATTTGCCTATCACACGCCCTACACCCTTACCCCGGGACTACCACCGCCCGGGCTGGACTACCTTCCTGCGTCACCCCATCGCTTACCTACTACAAGTCTGGTTCGCCGGCTCCACCACTTTCCTTTCCCCGAAGGGTCCGGAACGGCTTCACGGGCTTAGCATCGCCTGATTCGATATTGGGCGTTTCAAAGCGGGTACCGGAATATCAACCGGTTGTCCATCGACTACGCCTGTCGGCCTCGCCTTAGGTCCCGACTTACCCTGGGCAGATCAGCTTGACCCAGGAACCCTTAGTCAATCGGCGCACACGTTTCTCACGTGTGTATCGCTACTCATGCCTGCATTCTCACTCGTGAACCGTCCACAACTCGCTTCCGCGGCTGCTTCACCCGGCACACGACGCTCCCCTACCCATCACAGCGGGCGTTGGCCCTATTGCTGCAATGACACGACTTCGGCGGTACGCTTGAGCCCCGCTACATTGTCGGCGCGGAATCACTTGACCAGTGAGCTATTACGCACTCTTTCAAGGGTGGCTGCTTCTAAGCCAACCTCCTGGTTGTCTCTGCGACTCCACATCCTTTCCCACTTAGCGTACGCTTAGGGGCCTTAGTCGATGCTCTGGGCTGTTTCCCTCTCGACCATGGAGCTTATCCCCCACAGTCTCACTGCCGTGCTCTCACTTACCGGCATTCGGAGTTTGGCTAAGGTCAGTAACCCGGTAGGGCCCATCGCCTATCCAGTGCTCTACCTCCGGCAAGAAACACACGACGCTGCACCTAAATGCATTTCGGGGAGAACCAGCTATCACGGAGTTTGATTGGCCTTTCACCCCTAACCACAGGTCATCCCCCAGGTTTTCAACCCTGGTGGGTTCGGTCCTCCACGAAGTCTTACCTCCGCTTCAACCTGCCCATGGCTAGATCACTCCGCTTCGGGTCTTGAGCGTGCTACTGAATCGCCCTATTCGGACTCGCTTTCGCTACGGCTTCCCCACACGGGTTAACCTCGCAACACACCGCAAACTCGCAGGCTCATTCTTCAAAAGGCACGCAGTCACGACCCATTGGGTAAACCCAATGAGCGACGCTCCCACGGCTTGTAGGCACACGGTTTCAGGTACTATTTCACTCCGCTCCCGCGGTACTTTTCACCATTCCCTCACGGTACTATCCGCTATCGGTCACCAGGGAATATTTAGGCTTAGCGGGTGGTCCCGCCAGATTCACACGGGATTTCTCGGGCCCCGTGCTACTTGGGTGTCTCTCAAACGAGCCGTTAATGTTTCAGCTACGGGGGTCTTACCCTCTACGCCGGACCTTTCGCATGTCCTTCGCCTACATCAACGGTTTCTGACTCGTCTCACAGCCGGCAGACTGTGAAAGAGAGATCCCACAACCCCGCATGCGCAACCCCTGCCGGGTATCACACGCATACGGTTTGGCCTCATCCGGTTTCGCTCGCCACTACTCCCGGAATCACGGTTGTTTTCTCTTCCTGAGGGTACTGAGATGTTTCACTTCCCCTCGTTCCCTCCACATGCCCTATGTGTTCAGGCATGGGTGACAGCCCATGACGACTGCCGGGTTTCCCCATTCGGAAACCCCCGGATCAAAGCCTGGTTGACGGCTCCCCGGGGACTATCGTGGCCTCCCACGTCCTTCATCGGTTCCTGGTGCCAAGGCATCCACCGTGCGCCCTTAAAAACTTGGCCACAGATGCTCGCGTCCACTGTGTAGTTCTCAAACAACGACCAGCCACCCATCACCCTGCTCCATAAAGAAGCAAGTTCACTGGGGCCGGCATCACGAAGGCAACGACCATACGGCCGCACCCTCAGATACCCAACAACGTGCCAAGCACAGCCGATTCATCGATCCCGTTTTCCACGCCGAAGCAGTACTCACGATCTCTCAGACAGCGACTGTGCCAACTAATCAACGTTCCACCCATGAGCTGACCGTGCAGAACGTTTGTCTGCAATCGGTACTGTGCTCCTTAGAAAGGAGGTGATCCAGCCGCACCTTCCGGTACGGCTACCTTGTTACGACTTCGTCCCAATCGCCAGTCCCACCTTCGACAGCTCCCTCCCACAAGGGGTTGGGCCACCGGCTTCGGGTGTTACCGACTTTCGTGACGTGACGGGCGGTGTGTACAAGGCCCGGGAACGTATTCACCGCAGCAATGCTGATCTGCGATTACTAGCAACTCCGACTTCATGGGGTCGAGTTGCAGACCCCAATCCGAACTGAGACCGGCTTTTTGAGATTCGCTCCGCCTCGCGGCATCGCAGCTCTTTGTACCGGCCATTGTAGCACGTGTGCAGCCCAAGACATAAGGGGCATGATGACTTGACGTCGTCCCCACCTTCCTCCGAGTTGACCCCGGCGGTCTCCTGTGAGTCCCCATCACCCCGAAGGGCATGCTGGCAACACAGGACAAGGGTTGCGCTCGTTGCGGGACTTAACCCAACATCTCACGACACGAGCTGACGACAGCCATGCACCACCTGTATACCGACCACAAGGGGGGCACTATCTCTAATGCTTTCCGGTATATGTCAAGCCTTGGTAAGGTTCTTCGCGTTGCGTCGAATTAAGCCACATGCTCCGCTGCTTGTGCGGGCCCCCGTCAATTCCTTTGAGTTTTAGCCTTGCGGCCGTACTCCCCAGGCGGGGAACTTAATGCGTTAGCTGCGGCACCGACGACGTGGAATGTCGCCAACACCTAGTTCCCAACGTTTACGGCGTGGACTACCAGGGTATCTAATCCTGTTCGCTCCCCACGCTTTCGCTCCTCAGCGTCAGTAATGGCCCAGAGATCCGCCTTCGCCACCGGTGTTCCTCCTGATATCTGCGCATTTCACCGCTACACCAGGAATTCCGATCTCCCCTACCACACTCTAGCCTGCCCGTATCGGATGCAGACCCGGGGTTAAGCCCCGGGCTTTCACACCCGACGTGACAAGCCGCCTACGAGCTCTTTACGCCCAATAATTCCGGACAACGCTTGCGCCCTACGTATTACCGCGGCTGCTGGCACGTAGTTAGCCGGCGCTTCTTCTGCAGGTACCGTCACTTTCGCTTCTTCCCTGCTGAAAGAGGTTTACAACCCGAAGGCCGTCATCCCTCACGCGGCGTCGCTGCATCAGGCTTTCGCCCATTGTGCAATATTCCCCACTGCTGCCTCCCGTAGGAGTCTGGGCCGTGTCTCAGTCCCAGTGTGGCCGGTCGCCCTCTCAGGCCGGCTACCCGTCGTCGCCTTGGTAGGCCATTACCCCACCAACAAGCTGATAGGCCGCGGGCTCATCCTTCACCGCCGGAGCTTTTAACCAGCCTCCATGCGGAAGCCGGTGTTATCCGGTATTAGACCCCGTTTCCAGGGCTTGTCCCAGAGTGAAGGGCAGATTGCCCACGTGTTACTCACCCGTTCGCCACTAATCCACCCCGAAGGGCTTCATCGTTCGACTTGCATGTGTTAAGCACGCCGCCAGCGTTCGTCCTGAGCCAGGATCAAACTCTCCGTGAATGTTTACCCGTAATCGGGTCGACACCACGAGAGCGGAACGATCGAGTCGGAATAAGACCGATCGTTCACAGCGTCCTCGCTGTGCGCCACCCGGCTAAGGGTGGACTTTTTCAAAGGAACCTCGACCATCCGAAGATGGACGGGGTATCAACTAATCTGGCGTTGATTTTTGGCACGCTGTTGAGTTCTCAAGGAACGGACGCTTCCTTTGTACTCACCCTCTCGGGCTTTCCTCCGGGCTTCCCTTCGGTATTTCGTGTTTCCAGCTTAGCAGACTCGATTTCTCGTTTCCGCCACCCGCTGGAGCGGGTTGCCGGTGGGGAATTCGCTTTCGCGTTTTCCGTTCCCGGCGGGGTCAAACATTACCAGGCTTTCCCGGTCCCCCTGACCACTCCCCTAGCGAGCTGACGCACGCAGAGGTGTAGACCACTGGGGTTAGGATCTGGCTTGATAGGTGCTGCCGACCCGCGACTCAAGGCCGCGTTGGGGTCAGGCAGGAGTACGACAGTACATCCCACCGTCAGTAGAGGCAAATCGTTTCGGGGTAGCCCTAGGTCCGCCAAGTGGTACGTCTCGTGCGGAACTGGGACTTCCTATGACATACGCTTCTGAACAGTACGCCGTCCAGGACAGGTAGTGACGGCGCCACACAATCTCCGCCCCTGGGAGGCTTCCCATGACAACCGTGACGTCGCCGCTTGTTGGACGCGCCATCGGTCTCGCCGCAGTTCCCGACCCGGTCTTCTCCGGTGCGATGGTCGGTCCCGGTACCGCCATCGATCCCGTACGTGAGCCCTCGGAGGCCGTCTCCCCCATTGACGGGGTCATCGTCTCCATGCACCCGCACGCCTTCGTCGTCGTCGACGCCGAGGGGCACGGGGTGCTCACGCACCTGGGTATCGACACCGTTCAGCTCAACGGGGAGGGCTTCGAGCTCCTCGTCAACAAGGGTGACACCGTGACGCGCGGACAGGCCGTCGTGCGCTGGAACCCTGCCGCGGTCGAGGCCGCCGGCAAGTCCGCCATCTGTCCCATCGTGGCCCTGGAGGCCACTGCGGACTCGCTCTCCGACGTCGTCGAGGACGGCGACGTGAAGGCCGGCGACCAGCTCTTCAACTGGAGCTGAGCCCGGTTCGTCGTCGTGACGACCGCGAGTTCGACATTCAACGCGGCGGCCCGGGCCGTCGCTCAATCGGAGACGGGTGAGATGGAGACAACGCTGCGAGGCGTCGGCGTCAGCCACGGTGTGGCGATCGGCGAGGTCCGGCACATGGGCACGGCGGTTCTCGAACCGCCGGCCAAGCAGATTCCGGCCGATGAGGCGGAGCGCGAACAGGGGCGCGCCCGTCAGGCCGTGGAAGCTGTGGCCGCGGACCTGATCGCGCGGGGCAATCTGGCCGGCGGTGAGGCCCAGGCGGTGCTCGAGGCCCAGGCGATGATCGCCCAGGACCCGGAGCTCATCGCCGACGTCGACCGCCGGATCGTGGTCGGCAGCACGGCGGAGCGCGGTATCTACGACGCGTTCTCGCACTACCGGGAGCTGCTCGCGGGTGCCGGTGAGTACATGGCCGGGCGGGTCGCCGACCTGGACGACGTGCGGAACCGGATCGTCGCCCGGCTGCTCGGTGTCCCGATGCCGGGTGTGCCGGACAGTGACGAGCCCTACGTGCTGATCGCGCGGGACCTTGCTCCCGCGGACACGGCGCTGCTCGACCCGGCGCTCGTGCTCGGCTTCGTGACCGAGGAGGGCGGGCCGACCAGCCACAGCGCGATCCTCGCGCGGGCGCTGGGTGTGCCGGCCATCGTGGCGATGCCGGGCGCGGGTGAGCTGGCCGAGGGCACGCTCATCGCGGTCGACGGATCCACCGGTGAGCTCTTCGTGGACCCGAGCGAGGAGAAGAAGGCCGAGCTGACGGCGGCTGCCGCCGCGCGGAAGGCCGCGCTGTCCTCGTCCAGTGGTCCGGGTGCGACCTCGGACGGGCACAAGGTGCCGCTGCTCGCCAACGTCGGTGGTCCGGCGGACGTGCCGGCGGCGGTGGAGGCCGGTGCCGAGGGTGTCGGGCTGTTCCGTACGGAGTTCCTCTTCCTGGACGACAGCAAGCACGCTCCGTCCGAGGAGAAGCAGATCGAGGCCTACCGCAAGGTGCTCGAGGCGTTCCCCGAGGGCCGTGTGGTCGTGCGGGTGCTCGACGCGGGTGCGGACAAGCCGCTGGACTTCCTGACTCCGGTCGACGAGCCGAACCCCGCGCTCGGTGTGCGGGGGCTGCGGTCGCTGCTCGACCACCCGGAGGTGCTGCGGACGCAGCTCACCGCGCTGGCGAAGGCGGCCGAGGGGCTGCCGGTGTACCTCGAGGTCATGGCGCCGATGGTGGCCGACCGTACGGACGCGAAGGCTTTCGCCGACGCGTGCCGTGAGGCGGGGCTGCGGGCGAAGTTCGGTGCGATGGTCGAGATTCCCTCGGCCGCGCTGCGGGCGCGCTCGATCCTCCAGGAGGTCGAGTTCCTGTCGCTGGGCACCAACGACCTGGCCCAGTACACCTTCGCCGCCGACCGTCAGGTCGGTGCGGTGTCGCGGCTCCAGGACCCGTGGCAGCCGGCGCTGCTCGACCTGGTGGCGCTGTCCGCCGACGCGGCCAAGGCCGAGGGCAAGAGCTGTGGTGTCTGTGGCGAGGCCGCTTCGGACCCGCTGCTGGCCTGTGTCCTGACGGGTCTGGGGGTCACCTCCCTGTCCATGGGCGCGGCGTCGATTCCGTACGTGCGGGCAACGCTGGCCAAGTACACGCTGGCGCAGTGCGAGCGGGCCGCGGCCGCGGCGCGTGCGGCGGACACGGCGCACGAGGCGCGCCTGGCCGCTCAGGCGGTGCTGTCCGGGGAGTGATCCCGGGCGGTTCTGGACGTAGGGAATCGGAGGGGCTTCCCGTCACCTTGGTGGCGGGGAGCCCCTTCGGCGTTGGTGCTCAGTGGTGGGCGGTCCAGTCGTCGTCGGGGTCGGGGGCGAGGGGGAAGCCGGCGCGGTAGTCGACGCCGGGTTCCGGGGAGAGGGGCTCTCCGGTGCGGGCGTCGGTGCAGTAGGCGGCGAAGACCTCGGCCTCGGTGAGGGGGGTCAGTGTGCCTTCGGTGAGTCGCCAGCCGTGGAGGTGGTCGCGGGTGGCGGGGGCGGTGGTGCGCAGGACGAGTCCGCCGGGGGCGGCGAGGGCGATGCCCGCGGCGAGGACGGCGGTGAACTCGGCGGCCGCCGCGTCTTCGGGGGGCGTGGTGCCGTGGGCGTGGAGGACGGCGAGGAGTTGGTCGTCGGCGGCGGGGACGCTGCAGACGAGGTGGTGGTTACCGGGACCGGCGGCTTCCAGGAGGCGTACGAGCAGGCGGGAGGCCTGGGCGAAGGCGGCCTTGCCGATGTCCTTGCCGCAGGTGGCGCAGTCGCCCGCGGTGGCGAGGACCGTGGTCGCGTACTCCCAGGTGGCATGGCGGACGGCGGTGTCGACGAGCTCGGGCAGGAGGGTGCTGAGAGGTTGCCCGGTGTAGGTGACGCGGGCTCCGGTGGTGGCGAGGTGGTCGGTGAAGCGGCTGCGGCTCGTGGGGTGGTCGGGGTCGATGGCGTTCTCGGCGCAGTAGGTCGCGTATTCCTCGGGGTCGAAGAGGGTGACGGTGGTGTGTCCGCCTTGGGTGGCGAGGGTCTTGAGGAGGGCTTCGACCTGCTGGAGGTAGGTGGTGTGGTCGTCGAAGGCGAAGGTGCGGTAGCGGCGCATGGCCGCGAAGTCCCGCGCGTCGGCGAGGAGGCCGACGGTGCTGGGGATCTCGCGGCGCAGGGCGCGGCGGAGGTGGGTCGTGGTGGTGCCGGTCCGGGTCATGTCTCCCCCTGGTGACTGTCCGATCAGTGCTCACTCACCGTAACCTTCAGCACTGACAGTGACGGTTCGGGGAGGCGTCGGCGGACCAGGCGGTTCTGTGCGGCGCAGGTGGCGACGAGGGCGGCGCCGAGGAAGGGCCAGGCGAGCGGGCCGGCGGAGACGAGGCCGGTCATGAGGAGGGGGCCCGCGAAGCGCTGGGTGGACTGGGCGAGGCCGTGGACGCCGAGGTAGGCGCCCTGGGCGTCGTCGGCGGCGAGGGCGACCGAGAGCTCCCAGGAGGCGATGGTGTGGATCATCTCGGCGAAGGTGAGGGCGACGGCCGCGGTGATCAGGGCCGTGATGGAGAGGGCGCGGCCGCCGAGGGCGGACGCGGCGACGGAGAGGGTGCCGACCGCGAAGAGGGCGGCGAGCGGGGTGTAGAGGCGGCGCGCGGCTTCGGTGGTGGCGCCGAAGCGGGCGAGCGGGACCTGGAAGGCGACGACGAGGGCGCTGTTCAGGACCATCAGGAGCGGTGCGAGGCCGACGGGGGCGTCGGTGGCGTGGACGATCCAGAGGGGCAGGGCGACCTGGAGGATCGAGTCGTGGAGGAAGAACACGGCGTCGCCGGCGGTGAAGGTGAGGAAGCCGCGGTCGCGCCAGGGGGTGGAGGGCTTCGGGGCGGTCGCGTCGGTGGAGGCGGCGACCACGCGGGAGGCCGCGGGGGCGGGGGGCTCGGCGCAGCGGAGGGTGAGCGCGGCCATGACCAGGTAGGAGAGGGCGTCGCCGACCAGGAGGAGCTGGAAGGCGGTGGTGGAGCCGAGGGCGAGCGCGGCGGCGGCGCCGAGGCCGCCGAGGGTCCAGCCGAGGTTGGAGGTGGTGCGGTTGATGGCCTGGTAGCGGACGCGGTCGGGGCCGGCGACGCGGGCGGCGTACAGCTTGGTGAGGACGTTGGTGGCCCGGTCGGGGAGGGCGCCGGCGGCGGAGAAGAGGACGAGGAGCAGGTAGTCGTCGGTGGTGAGGAGCGCGAGGAGGGCCGCGGCGCGCAGGAGCTGGGTGCAGATGATGACGCGGACGAGGGGGAAACGGTCGGCGAGGCGGCCGCCGAGGGGGGCGCCCGCGATGCCGGCGGCGCCGGATACGGCGATGAGGAGGCCGACCTGGCCGAGGCCGAGCCCCGTGACGTAGGTGAAGTAGAGGGCCATGGCGGTGGACCAGAGGCCGGTGCCGCACTTGTCGATGAAGCCGATGACGAGCATGCGGCGCCCGTCGGGGCCGCCGGGGATGCGTTCCTTGAAGGGTGGGCGGGTCGGGTGGGTGGAGCGGCTCATGGGTCCCCCTTGCGCTCTGCTTTGTATTGATACATACTTGTTTACGTGGCAGCACAATATGCGATCGAGGGGACGACGGCCAAGGGGATTGCCGCGTCCGTGGAGCGGGGCGTCGCCGAGGGCGGGCTCTCGCCGGGCCACGCCCTGCCGCCGGTGCGGCGGCTCGCCGACGACCTGGGGGTGAGTCCGGGGACGGTGGCGACGGCCTACAAGGAGTTGCGGCAGCGGGGCCTGATCGTCACGCGGGGCCGGGGCGGGACGGTGGTGGCGGAGGTACCGTCGGTGGCCTCGCGACGGCCCCCGCGCGTGCCGGACGGGCTCGTGGATCTGGCGGGCGGCCATCCGGACCCGGCCTTCCTGCCCGTACTGCGGCCGCCGTCGGCCGTCGCCCCGGTGTACGGATCCCATCGCGCGGCCCCGCGCCTCCCGGCGCTCGAAGCGCTGACCAGGGCCTGGTTCGAACGGGACGGGGTGCCTTCGGAGCACGTGACGTTCGCGCACGGCGCGCTGGACTGCATCGCGCGGCTGCTGTCGACGGAGCTGCGTCCCGGCGACGCGGTGGCTGTCGAGGATCCCGGTTTCCATCACCTGCTCGACCTCGTACCCGCGTTGGGCCTGCGGACGGTCCCGGTGGCGGTGGACGGCGAGGGGCTCGTACCGGAGGCGCTGCGGGCGGCGCTGCGGGGTGGGGTGCGCGCGGTGGTGTGCAGTCCGCGCGGGCAGTGTCCGACCGGGGCCTTCTTCACCCGTTCACGGCGGGACGAACTGGTCGCGGTGCTGCGGGAGTTCCCGGAGGTGCTCGTCGTCGAGGACGATCACAACGCGGAGGTGGGCGGGGTCGCGGCGTACACGCTCGCGGCGGCGGGGCTCGACCGGTGGGCGCAGGTGCGGACCGTGTCCAAGCATCTCGGGATCGACCTGCGGTGGGCCGGGGTCGCGTGCGACGCCGTGACGTCGGCGCGGCACGACGGGCGGATGCTCATGACCTCGGGCTGGGTCAGCCACGTGCTCCAGGAGACGGTGGCTGGTCTGTTCACCGACGCGGCGGCGCGAAAGCTGGTGGCGGCGGGCGAGGCGGCGTATGCCGAGCGGCGCGCGGCGTTGATCGGCGCGCTCGGCGCGTACGGGATCCGCGCGGTCGGGGCGAGCGGGCTGAACGTGTGGGTGCCGGTGCGGGACGAGTCCGCCGTGGTGAACGGGCTGCGGACGCAGGGCTGGTGGGTCGCGGCGGGTGCGCGGTTCCGGATCGCGGCGCCGCCGGCCGTACGGATCACGACGGCGACGCTGGCGCCGGCGGACGCGGTGCGGCTGGCGGCGGACTTCGCCGGGGTACTCGGGGACGCGCAGGCGACGTACGGGGGGTGAGGGGGTGATCTGCGGGAGCTCCGGAGGAGGGCTGGGGCCTCCCCCGGAGCTCCCGGCCGTGCCGCGCCCGCGCCCGTGTCAGGGCACGGGCCGGTGGCGGTTCATCGGGTGCGGAAGGCGTTCCGCAGCGTCTGGGTGAGGGTGTTGCCCTCGGTGTCGGTGAGTTCGGCGCGGAGCGAGACGGTGCCGCCGGGTCCGGGGGTGCGGAATCCGGCCAGGCCGTCGAGGACCGGGACCCGGGTCCAGGTGGTGCCGCCGTCCGTGGACACCGAGACGGCCAGGGAGCGGACGCCGGTCGTGGCCGCCGCGCCCTGAACCGTCACCGGGACGCGGAGCAGGGCTCCCGCCGGGGTGGTGCCGTCGAGGGCCAGGTCCGGGGCGAAGCGGACGGTGCTGAGCGGAATCGCGGTGGGGTGGGAGCTCGCCGCCGAGGTGAAGCTCCAGGACGCGGTGGTGCGTCCGCCCGCCGTCGGGCCGCTGCCGTGGGTGGCCGTGGCGGTCAGCCGGTACGCGGCACGGCCGGGCGTGGTGGTGAACTCCGCGTGGCCGGGGGCGCCCTGCCGGGTGCCGGTCAGGACGGCGTCGCGGTGGAGCGTGGTGGTGGCGCCGTGGAAGCGTGGTGCGCTCGACACGTGGCCCTCGCCGTCGGCGAGCAGGGGGATGTCGAGGGCGAGGGTGTCACCGTCGCGGACGCCCGCGGGGCGGGCGCCGGGGGTCGTGTCGAGGGCCGGGCCGAAGACCGCGTTGTCGAAGGTGTGGGTGGTGGTGGCGCCCGCGCGGACCGGGAAGGCCTGCGCGGAGTAGCGGTTGGGCGGTGTCTCGGGGCCGGCGGGGGCCGCGTAGCCGACGTCCCACAGGCCGCGCTCGGGGGTCACGAGGAAGGTCGCGGTGGCGAGCTGCTGCAGGGGCTGGACGAGTCCGACGGTGGGGCCCGCGCTGGGCTGGATCTCGACGAACCCGGTTCCGGTCCCTCCGCCCGGGGCGGCGGCGCGGGCCGTGACGGTGGCCAGCGCGCCGGGCGCGGGGTGCCGGACGAGGCCGGTCAGGGCGCGGTCGGAGGTGAAGGTGTAGCCGAGTGCGTAGTCGGCGCGCTCGCCCGACCAGTAGGTGTCGATCCACTCCCTGACCGAGCCCTGTTCGGCCGCGGGGCCGAGGTGGGCGACGCGGAGGCCTTCGCCGGACATCATGAGGTTCGCGGAGCGGGTCGTTCCGTCGTGGGTGGCCTCGACGAACGCCATGCTGCGGAGGTAGCGGGCTCCGGCTTCCTGTGGGCGTACGTCGACCGGGGCGGTGGTGCGGGCGTCGACCGTGACGGTCGTGTCGCGGTCCAGGTCCAGGCGCGGCTGGACGATCCAGTCGGTCCCGGAGTCCGGTTCCGTGCCGTCGAGGGTGGAGTCGAGCAGGTAGCGGCCCTCGGGCAGGCGGACGGTGACGGTGCCGGACTCGTCGTAGGGGGCAGCGGAGGTGTCGGCGCCTGGACCGGAGAGGCCGGAGACGTTCGTCCGGTACGTGCCGGTGGGGGCTCCGTCGCGGTCGAGGTGGCGGATGGTCAGTGTGTACGTCTCCGGGGCGGCGGCCGCGGCGATCGCCGCGGGGGAAGGAGCGGCGACGGCGACGGCTGCGGCCGCCGCCGTGGCCAGGGTGCGCAGGGCTGAGAGCCGGGGCGTGCGCCGGGGCTCGGGTCGGGCCGTGTGGTCTCGGGGGGGCTGCCGGCGGGGTCGTACTCGGGGTGGTGTGTCGCGGGATCGTTCATGTCCAGCACTGCTCGTGCCGGGCGGGGTGTACGACGAGCACGCGCGGGTCCTGTACCACTACGCGTACCGGGTGTGCGGCGACCGGGCGGCGGCCGAGGACGTCGTCTCGGCCACCTTCCTGGAGGCGTGGCGCTGTCGCGGGAAGGTGCACGCCGACGGCGGGTCCTTGCGGCCGTGGCTGCTCGGCATCGCGACCAACGTCATGCGCGGTGCCGCTCGGGAGGCGCGTCGGCGCGACGCGACGCTGGCCCGGCTCCCCGAGCGCGGTGTGCTGCCCGACTTCGCCGACGACGTCCTCGCCCGGATGACCGACGGGGAGCAGGTACGGGCCGCCCGCGCCGCGCTCGCCCGGCTCCGGCCCCTGGACGGCAGGCCCGCCAGGCGCCCGTGTGCCCCCCGTACGGTCCCCCGCTTCACCTGGATCGCCGCGCCCGCCGCCGCCTGCGCGCTCGTGGCCGGTGTCGTCGTCCTCGCTCCCCCGGAAGGTCCGGCCCGGCCTTCGGGCCGGGTGTCGGCCGCGCAGCCCTCGGCGGCCGACGCCGGGCGGGTCCTGTCCCGCGCCGCGCTCGCCGCCGCAGCCTCCCCTGCGCCTGATGCCCGGCCGCAGGACTTCGTCTACGTCAGGAGCCTCGTCGCCTACGCGGGGCGCGGCGCCGCTGGGGGCGCCGCCACGCTGCCGCCCGCCCGTCAGCGCGAGGTGTGGCTCTCCGCCGACGGCAGCCGCCCGGGGCTTCTCCGCGAGGGCGGTGCCGCCGACGCCGTGCTCTCCCCGCGCCTGCCCGTGTACGAGCTGGACCACCGCGGGGCCGGTCCGCGGCCGTCCGCCCTGGAGGCGGCGCCTCCCTCCGTCACGAACCCGACCCACGCGTACGTGGCCGCGCTGCCGACGGATCCGGAAGCTCTGCTGCGGCTGATCCGGGAGGGGACCCGTGGGGACGGGAGCGATGCCGACCAGCGGGCCTTCCGGGCGATCGGGACCCTGCTCGCCGAGACCTGGGCTCCCCCGAAGGTCACCGCCGCGCTGTACGAGGCCGCCGCGCGGGTCCCCGGCGTCGCCGTCCTGCCGTCCGCGAAGGACGCCGCCGGACGCGAGGGCGTCGCCGTCGCCCGTACCGCCGACGGCGAGCAGTCCCAGTGGATCTTCGACCGGACGACGTCGGCCTTCCTCTGCGAGCGCACCGTCCTGACGGAGACCACGGCGGCGGGCAGGAAGGGCACGGTGCTCGGGGTGTCCGCGGTCCTCGCCAAGGCCGCCGTCGCCCGGACCGGTGACCTGCCGGGCGCGCCCCGCTCCTGAGTCCCGCACACGGACGACGCGAGGCCGGTCCCCCGTTCCGGGACCGGCCTCGGCTCGTGTGCGTCAGGACCTGCGGGTGGCCGCCAGGGTCTCGTAGAAGTGGAGGAGACCGAGGTTGTCGACCGAGCCGGCGTTGACGGCCTTGGCCAGGGGAGTGCCCTGGAGGAGGCGCTTGACCGGGACCTCGATGCGCTTGCCGGTGAGCGTGTGCGGGACGCCCGGCACCTCGATGATGTCGTCGGGAACGTGGCGCGGGGAGAGCTCGCTGCGGATCGTCCGCTTGATCTTGCCGATGAGCTCGTCGTCCAGGGTGGCGCCCTCGACGAGGTGGACGAAGAGCGGCATCCAGTACCCGCCGTCCGGCTCCTCCAGGCCGATCACGAGGGATTCGCGGATCTCCGGGAGGCGTTCGACGGCCTCATAGATATCGGCGCTCCCCATCCGGACGCCCTGCCGGTTGAGGGTGGAGTCGGAGCGGCCGTGGATGACGACGGAGCCGTGGTCGGTGATCGTGATCCAGTCGCCGTGGCGCCAGACGCCCGGGAACATCTCGAAGTAGCTGTCGCGGTAGCGGCTGCCGTCGGGGTCGTTCCAGAAGTGGATCGGCATGGACGGCATGGGGTTGGTGACGACGAGCTCGCCCACCTCGCCGATCACCGGCTTGCCGGAGGGGTCCCAGGACTGGAGGTCGGTGCCGAGGCCCGCCGCCTGGAGCTCGCCGATGTGAACGGGGAGCGTGGGGACGGCGCCCGCGAAGCAGGAGCAGACGTCCGTGCCGCCGCTGACGGAGGCGATCCACAGGTCCTCGCGGACCTCGTCGTGGAGCCAGCGGAAGCCGTCGGGGGGCAGCGGGGAACCGGTGGTGGCCACGCACTTCACGGCCGACAGGTCGAAGTCCCGGCCCGGGTGCACGTCGGCCTTCGCGCAGGCCATCACGTACGCGGCGGAGGTGCCGTACAGGGTGGCGCCGGTGCGTTCGGCGACGCGCCACTGGGCGCCGGTGTCGGGGTAGCCCGGGCTGCCGTCGTACAGGACGACGGTCGTACCGGTGAGCAGGCCGGAGACGAGGAAGTTCCACATCATCCAGCCGGTGGAGGTGTACCAGAAGAACACGTCCTCGGGCCCGAGGTCGCAGTGGAGGCCCAGCTGCTTGACGTGCTCGACGAGGATGCCGCCCTGGGACTGGACGATCGCCTTCGGCAGGCCGGTGGTGCCGGAGGAGTACAGGACCCAGAGGGGGTGGGCGAACGGGACCTGCTCGTAGACCGGCTCGACGTCGCCGGCGACGAGGTCGTCCCAGGCGAGGGTGCCCTCGGGGGCCGGGGTGCCGAGCAGCGGGACGTGGACGACCGCGCGGAGGGTGGGGAGTTCGGAGCGGAGTTCGGCGACGGTCTCGCGGCGGTCGTGCTCCTTGCCTCCGTAGCGGTAGCCGTCGACGGTGAAGAGGACGACCGGCTCGACCTGCTGGAAGCGGTCGAGGACGCTGCGGGCGCCGAAGTCCGGGGCGCAGGAGGTCCACACGGCGCCGACGGCGGCGGTGGCGAGGAGGGCGACGACGGACTGCGGGACGTTCGGCAGGTAGCCGCTGATCCGGTCGCCGGGGCGTACGCCGAGGGTGCGCAGTTCGGCGGCGAGGGAGCCGACCTGGCGGCGGAGCTCGGCCCAGGTGGTCGGCACGGGCTCATGTGTCTCGTCCACATGGAGCAGGGCCGTGTCGTGGGGGCGCTCGGCGGCGGCGCGCAGGGCGTGCTCGGCGTAGTTGAGGGTGGCGCCGGGGAACCAGTCGGCGCCGGGCATGGAGCGGTCGCCCAGGACCCGCTCGTACGGGGTGGAGAAGCGGACGTCGAACCACTCGACGACGGCCTGCCAGAAGGATTCGAGCTCCTCGACCGACCAGCGGTGGAGCGCCGGGTACCCGCCCTCGGCGGGGGCGCCGTGGTGCTCCGCCGCCCAGGCCTGGAAGCGGGTGACGGCGGCCGCGGCGATGCGGTCACCGTCCGGCTGCCAGAGCGGCTCGGTCTGGGCTGATGTCATGAGGGTGCTCCCTGGCTGTACGCGGGGTCGGCGTGTGTCCCGCGCACGTGCTGGGGTGTGCGCGTGACGCGGCTGACAGGACGATGCCATGTGATCGTCTTTCGCACCAGCTCTCTCCACCCATGGTCGGGTAGTTGAATATGTGCCCCCACCACGGGTGAACGGCAGTTGAACGGAGCTCGTATCGCCCCTGGTGGCTGGCAGGGTGATCACCATGGACGGTCGGGAACTGGTGCGTTCGATCAAGGTGTTCGGCTCTGTGCGGGGTTTGCGGACGGTACGGGCGGCGTGGCGGCAACGGCGCACGGACGCGTGGGGGCTGCCGCCGAGGGGGGCGGAGCGGGCTCGGGTGCCGGGGCTCGCGACGGAGGCGGAGGCGCTGCCGGGCGGGGGGATCGTCCGGTTCGCGCGTTCCTCGCTGCGGATCTGCGTGTCGGCGGGCGGGGCGGTGTTCTGGGGCTGGGACGGGGCCGAGCCCGAGCCGTCGTACGCGCTGGCCGGCGAGGGGCCGGAGCCCGACCTGCGGGCCTCGCTCGAACCGGACACGGACGGTGGGTGGCGGATCGTCTCGGAGCGGGTGACGGTGGCGGTCTCCCGTCACGGGGCGGTGGAGATCCGCACGCCGGGTGGGGTGATGCTGCGGCGGGATCTGCCGCCGCGTTGGTGGGAGCCGGTGGGGGGTGCCGGGCAGGTCGCCGGTGCCGGTGCGGAGCCGGTGAGGGGTGCCGAGCAGGTTGAGGGCGCCGGCGCGGAGCCGGTGGGGTCGGACGCGCGGTGGGTCCAGCGCAGTGAGGTGCCGGCGGACGCGCGGTTCTTCGGTCTCGGCGGGCGGTCGGCGGGGCCGCGCCTGCGGGACGGCTCGTACCGGCTGTGGAACACCGACCCCAAGGGGGGCTTCGTCCCCGGCGACGATCCGCTGTACCTCACCATGCCCGTGCAGTTCGTCGTCTCGGACGCCGGTACGCACCTGGCGTTCCACGACAACTCCTGGGACGGGCGGGTCACCCTCGCCGAGGGCGAGGAGGGTGCCGGGTCGGGGCACGACCGGCCGGGGACCAGCGAGGTCCGGATGGACGGCGGGCCCCTGCGCTGCTGGGTGGTGGTCGGTACCCCCGCGCGCGTGCTGCACGGCTGGGCGGCGCTCACGGGCGCGCCCGCGCTGCCGCCCTCCTGGGCGCTCGGTCCCCAGCACGCGCGCTGGGGCTTCGGCAGCGCGCGGGAGGTACGGCGGGTGGTGGCCGGGTACCGGGAGCGGGGGCTCCCCCTGTCCGCCGTTCACCTGGACATCGACCACTACGACGGGCACCGGGTGTTCACGGTGGACCGGGAGCGGTTCCCGGACCTGCCGGGGCTCGCGGCGGAGCTGCGGGAGCAGGGCGTGCGGCTCGTGTCGATCGTCGACCCGGCGGTGAAGGCCGAGGTGGGGAACGCGGTGTACGACAGCGGGCGGGCGGTCGGGGCCTTCGTCCGGGACGCGCGGGGCGGGGAGGTCCACGGGGAGGTGTGGCCCGGTGCGTGCGCGTATCCGGACTTCACCGATCCGGCGGTACGGGAGTGGTGGGGCGGCCTGTACGAGGAGCGGCTGCGGCAGGGCTTCGCCGGGGTGTGGCACGACATGAACGAGCCGGTGTCCTTCGCGCCCTTCGGCGACATGACGCTGCCGCGGTCGGCGCGCCACGCGCTGGACGGGCGGGGCGGCGACCATCGCGAGGCGCACAACCTGTACGGGCTCACGATGGCCCGGGCCGGGTACGAGGGGCTGCGTCGGCTGCGGCCCGACGAACGCCCCTTCCTCTTCTCCCGTTCGGGCTGGGCCGGCATGCAGCGGTACGGCGGGACCTGGTCGGGTGACGTGTCGACCGGGTGGCCGGGGCTGCGGGCCTCGCTCTCGCTGGTGCTGGGGCTCGGGCTGTGCGGGGTGCCGTACTCGGGGCCGGACGTGGGCGGTTTCGACGGGAGTCCGTCGCCCGAGCTGTACCTGCGCTGGTTCCAGCTGGGGGCGTGGCTGCCGTTCTTCCGCACCCACTCGGCGATCGACGCGGGGCGGCGCGAGCCGTGGGAGTTCGGCCCCGAGGTCCTGGAGCACGCGCGCGTGGCGCTGGCCGAGCGGGAGCGGCTGCGGCCGTACTTCGAGACGCTGGCCCGGCTCGCCCGGATGACGGGGGCTCCGTACGTGCGCCCGGTGTGGTGGGGGACGCCGGAGGACCGGGCGCTGCGCGACTGCGAGGACGCGTTCCTGCTGGGTGACGCGCTGCTGGTGGCGCCGGTCCTGACCCGGGGCGCTGACCGGCGCGCGGTGCGGCTGCCGCGCGGCCGCTGGTACGACACGGCGACGGGGCAGGCGTACGAGGGGCCGGGGCAGGTGCTGCTCGACGCGCCGCTGTCGCGGGTGCCGGTGCTGGCCCGGGCGGGGGCGGTGCTCCCGGTGCGGGGCGAGGGGGGCGGCCAGGCCCTGGAGGTCTGGGCGCCGGCGGCGGGGCGGACGGGCGGTGGGCTCGTCGTGCGGGACACCGGGGACGGCTGGGAGCCGGCCGAGATCGAGCGGTACCAGTCGCGGCTCGTGGACGGCCGGGTGGTGGTGGAGAGGGTGACGGACGACGGGGTCGAGGCGGTGGGGCTGCCGGTGCGGGTGCGGGGGGTGTGAGGGGCGGGCCGGCGGGGTGGATGGCGCCCGCCGGTTCCGGGCCTGGCTCGGGCGGTGGCCGGGCTGACAAGGCTGGTGGGGGAAGGGCTCGGGTGACGGTTCCTCAGCCGTACGATCCCGCGAACCACTTCCGTACCGCCTCCGTGTGGAGCGGGAAGGCCAGGTCCTCCGGAGCGTGGAGCAGGTGGTGGCCGCTCGTCTCGTCCGTCGGGGTCGACGGCGGGAGGGTCGCGGCCGGGCGGGGCGGGAGGAGGCCGAAAAGCAGCAGGTGGCCTGCCGGGGAGCTCATCGCGTCGGCCAGGCGGACCTCCTCGGCGGAGGTCTCGATGCCGGTCTCCTCGCGCAGTTCGCGGGCGACGGCGGCGCGCCAGTCCTCGGCGTGGTCGATGAAACCGCCGGGCAGCGCGACCCCGCCCCGGCAGGGCTCGATGGTGCGGGTGATGACGACGAGCCCTGTCCGCCGGTCCCCGTCCGTGACCGGGAGGAGGGCGACGGCGACGGGCAGCGGGTTGCGGTAGGCGGTGTGGCCGCAGGCCGGGCAGGTGCGGGGCCAGCCGGCGCCGGTCGGGTGCGCGGCGCCGCAGGCGGTGCAGTGGGAGTCCATCACGAGCCGACCGTATGCGATCACCCTTTCCCGGCGCTGCGGGAACTGATAGACGGTGCCCATGACAGGACCTATGACAGGACTCGGTTCCGCACTCCGTACCCTCGCCGTCGCTGCCGCGGCGGGTCTGCTCGCCGCGACGGGCGTCGTCGCCGCCCCCGCTCCCCCGGCCTCCGCCGCGCCGGAGCCCAAGGCTCCACGGGAGTTCGTGGCCCTGAGCGCGGTGGACCGGACGATCCTCCAGGAGATGCGCTACACGACGGCGCACAACTTCGTGGGCGAGCCGATCGACGGCTACCGGCAGCCGCTGTGCATCCTGACCCGGCCGACCGCCGAGGCGCTGCACCGGGCGCAGGTGGGGCTGCTTGCCCGGGGCTACACGCTGAAGGTGTACGACTGCTACCGGCCGCAGCGGGCGGTCGACCACTTCGTGCGCTGGGCGAAGGACCTGGACGACGAGCGCACGAAGGGCGAGTTCTATCCGCTCGTCGACAAGTCCCGGCTGTTCGCCGACGGTTACATCGCGGAGAAGTCCGGGCACAGCAGGGGCTCGACGGTGGATCTGACGATCGTGCGGCTGCCGGCCGCACGCACGCGCGCGTATGTGCCGGGCGAGGACCTGGTGGAGTGTTACGCGCCCCGGGAGGAGCGGTTCCCGGACAACTCCGTGGACATGGGGACCGGGTACGACTGCTTCGACACGCGCTCGCACACCGACGACCCACGGATCCAGGGGGTGCAGCGGGACAACCGGCAGCTCCTCAAGGGGGTGCTCGCGGAGCAGGGGTTCGTGAACCTGCCCGAGGAGTGGTGGCACTTCACCTTCAAGCCGGAGCCGTTCCCGAACACGTTCTTCGACTTTCCGGTGGCGCGGAGGTCGGTGGCGGGGCACTGAGCCGCCGGCTTTCCGGTGGCGCGGAAGTCGGTGACCGGGCACTGAGCCGTCCGTTCGCCGGGCCTTCTCAGGCACGTCGTCCCGTGGCACACTTCTGACGGTTCGTCAGATCTGCTCGCTCGGCACGGCTCGGGAGGCCTTGGTGGCACGGACACGCAGACCGGTGGTGGCCCGGTGGTTCACCGACGACTCGGTTCCGGAGGCGGAGTTCCGACTGCTCGGGACCCGCTGCACGGCCTGCGCCTCGGTCTTCTTCCCGCGCGAGGACGACTGGTGCCGCAATCCGGGCTGCCCCGGCGGCGGCGAGCTGGCCGAGGTCCCGCTCTCGCCGCGCGGCCGGGTCTGGTCGTACACCGACGGGCGGTACCGGCCGCCCGCCCCGTACGTCTCCGACCCGGACGCGCCCTGGGAGCCGTACACGCTCGTCGCCGTCGAGCTGGCGGCCGAGGCGATGGTGGTCCTCGGGCAGGCGGCCCCCGGAGTACGGCCGGCCGATCTCGCCGTCGGCACGGAGGTCGAGGTGGTGCCGGGCGTCCTGAACGAGGACGACGCGCACACCTGGACCACCTGGAACTGGCGGCCCGTCGCACGGGAGGAACTGTCGTGAACGACATCGCGATCCTCGGGGCCGGAATGCACCCATGGGGCAAGTGGGGGCGGAGTTTCGTCAGTTACGGAACGGCGGCCGCTCGTGCCGCGCTCGCCGACGCCGGGCTCGGCTGGGAGGACGTCGGCTCGATCGTCGGGGCGGACACCATGCGGTGCGGCTACCCGGGGTACGTGGCGGGGGCGACCTTCGCCCAGGCGCTCGGCTGGCAGGGCGCGCGGGTCTCCAGCGTGTACGCGGCCTGCGCCTCGGGCGCGCAGGCCATCGGGGCCGCCCGGGCCCAGATCCTGGCCGGGCTCGCGGACGTGGTCCTGGTCGTCGGCGCGGACTCGACGCCCAAGGGGTTCTTCGCCCCGGCCGGCGGCGAGCGGCCGGACGATCCGGACTGGCTGCGGTTCCGGGTGCTCGGGGCGACCAACCCCGCGTACTTCGCCCTCTACGCCCGCCGCAGGATGGCCCTGTACGGCGATACCCCCGAGGACTTCGCCGAGGTGAAGGTGAAGAACGCGGCGGCCGGAGCGCTCAATCCGCTCGCCCGCTACCGCGCGCGCGTGACCACCGAGGAGGTCGCGGCCTCCGCCGTCGTCGCCGATCCGCTGCGGCTCCTCGACATCTGCGCGACCTCGGACGGGGGCGCCGCGCTCGTCCTGTCCAGCATGGAGTTCGCGCGCCGGCACGGGCGGCCCGATCCGGTGCGGGTCCGGGCCGTGTCCACGGTCTCCCCCACGTACCCCAAGGCGGTGCTCGACCTGCCCGACATCGCGACCGACTCGGCGGTCGCGGTCTCCCCCGCGCCGCACGGCTTCCGCGCCTCGATCGCGCGGGCCGCGTACGAGGAGGCGGGGATCGGGCCCGAGGACCTGTCCCTCGCGGAGGTGTACGACCTGTCCACCGCGCTGGAGCTGGAGTGGTACGAGGACATCGGGCTGTGCGGGCCGGGTGAGGGCGCCAAGCTGGTGCGGGAGGGGGTCACCGCCCTCGGCGGACGGCTCCCGGTCAACACCAGCGGCGGTCTCGCCTCCTTCGGGGAGGCGGTGCCGGCACAGGCGATCGCCCAGGTCTGCGAGCTGACGTGGCAGTTGCGGGGCACGGCGGGCGACCGGCAGGTGCCGGGGGCGCGGGTCGGCATCACCGCGAACCAGGGCCTGTTCGGCCACGGTTCGGCGGTGGTGGCGGTGCGCTGAGCCCCTGTCCTGCGGGGGCCCTCAGGGGATGGCTGTCCGCGCCTCCGCCCTGCGGGGCCCTCAGGTGATGACTGCCTGAGCCCCCGTCCTCCGGGGCCCTCAGTCAGTGGCTGTGCCGAGCCCCCCGTCCTCCGGGGGGCTCGCTCAGGTGGTGGCCGGTGCGTGGTTCCTGTCCGCGAGGACCAGCGCGTGCTGGACCACCGCGACCAGGATGTTCTTGACGGACTCCCGGTCGCGTGCGTCGCACATCAGGAGCTCGACCTCAGGATCCAGATCGAGCGCCCCGCGCACGCTCTCGGCGGGGAACCGGCGGGCGCCCTCGAAGCAGTTGACGGCGACCGTGAAGGGGATGCCGCGCCGCTCGAAGTAGTCGATGGCCGCGAAACTGTCCTCCAGACGGCGGGTGTCCGCCAGGACGATCGCGCCGAGCGCACCCTGGGCGAGCTCGTCCCACAGGAACCAGAAGCGGTCCTGGCCGGGGGTCCCGAACAGGTACAGGACGAGGTCCTCGCGGAGGGTGATCCGGCCGAAGTCCATGGCGACCGTGGTGGTGGTCTTGTTCTCGACGCCGTGCAGGTCGTCGACGGGCCGCCCCGCCTCACTGAGGATCTCCTCGGTGCGCAGGGGCCTGATCTCGCTGACCGCGCCCACCAGCGTCGTCTTGCCGACCCCGAACCCGCCCGCGACGAGGATCTTCAGGGTCACCGGCTCGACGAGCGGCTTCTTGCGGCTAGAGCGCCCGAAGGCCATTGATCACCTCGCGAAGGATGCTCACGTCCGGCAGTTCTGCCGGCGGAACGGGGCGGGTCACATGGACGAGTTCGTCCTCGACGAGATCACCGACGAGGACCCGGACCACCCCGACGGGGAGGTCGAGTCCGGCGGCGAGCTCGGCGATCGACTGGGGCTGCTCGGAGCAGCGTTCGACGATCTCCACGTGTTCCGGGGAGAGCGTCTGGTCACGGCCGGGATCGTCGGCGGCGGGCTCGGGGACCACCAGCGCGATCAGGTCGAGCCGGTGACGGGTGGCGGCACTGGTCCGGCCGCGGGTCATCGCGTACGGACGGACCACCGGTCCCGCGTCGGCGTCGAACCAGTGGTGGGGGCCAGGGGTACGGCCTTTCGTCGCCTGGTCGCGCTCGGCTTCGTCACTCATGCCGTCCCACTCACCCTCCGGTGGGCAGGCCGGTCCGGGGAGCCGTCGTGAGGTGGACCCCGACCCGCTTCACCATGAGCGTCATCTCGTAGGCGACCTGGCCGACATCGGAGTCGGCGTCGGCCAGGACGGCCAGGCAGCTGCCGTCCCCGGCGGCCGTCACGAAGAGGAACGCGTCCTCGAGTTCGACGACGGTCTGACGGACCCTGCCCGCCTCGAAGTGGCGTCCGACGCCCTTGGCGAGGCTGTGGAAGCCGGAGGCGACGGCGGCCAGGTGCTCGCCGTCCTCGCGGGTCAGCTCCTGGGAGGCGCCGGTGGGCAGCCCGTCGCTGGAGAGCACCAGGGCCTTACGGATGGACCCGACCCGCTGGACGAGCTCGTCGAGGAGCCAGTTCAGCTCGCCGTTTCCGTGTCCGCGTCCGGCGGTGGTGCTGGGTGCTGCGGCGTTCGGTGCGGTCATCGACCGTCCCCCTCGGGTGTCGTTCCTGGTGCTGACGTGTCGTCCGGGTCCGCGGTGTGCTGCCGTCCGCGCTGCCAGCCGCGCTGCATGGCGGCCATGCGGGCGCGTACTTCCTCGGCGTCGCGCTCGAAGGACTCGGGCCCGGCGTCCGCGACGGCCGGGCGGTCGTCGGAGTGCGCTCCGGCACCGCGGCCGGCCTGACCCTCGGACTCGCGCAGCTGGGGCGCGAGGTTGGCCTGGCGGACGCGGCGGGGCAGCCCGCCGAACGCCTCGGGGCCGTCCGCCGCCACGGCACCGTCCAGGGGTACGGGACGCTGCGGGCGTACGAGACCGTGCGGGGGTACGGGACCCTGCGGGGGTACGGGACCTTCCGGCGGTACGGGGACGAGGGTCGGGCCCGAGGTGAGGGACGGGCCGTGGCCCTGCGGCGGTACCGGGCCGGAGTCCGGGCGGGTGCCGCGGGCGGCGGAACGATACTCCTCGGGCTCCCGGCCCGGCGCGGGGTGCGACCGGCCCGGCTCGTCGACGCGACGGCCGTGGTCCACGACGAGCATCGGGGTGTGGCGGCGCGGCAGCAGTACGGGACCGGGCGCGGCGCCGTCGGGGCGCGCGTCCTCGTCGTCGCGTCCGGTCGCCCGGTCGGGGACCTGCTGGTGCTGCTCGCCGGCGGGCGCGGGCGCGAGGCCGGAGCGACGGCGGTCGCGGGGCCGGAAGAGGCCGCCGCGCTCGCTCTCGGTGTCGAGGAGGTCCGCGGACCGGTCGAAGAGCACGTCGAACTCGTCGGCGCCGAGCGGAGCCTCCAGTTCGACGGGTCCGTCCAGGGCTCCGGGGGCCTCGGTCACGTCCGGGACCCGGGCGAGCACGGGACGGCGGGTGGGGAGCTGGGCGGGGCCTGCCGCGTCCCCGTCGGTCGCGTCGGTGCCGTCGGCGGCGCGGTCCGGGGACGTGGAGTCCGTGTTCTTGCGGTCCAGGCGGAATCCGGCGCCCTGGGTCTCGGGGGCGTCGGTGAGCAGCGCGGCCGGGATGAAGACGACCGCGGTGGTGCCTCCGTACGGGGAGGTCTGGAGCGAGACCCGGACGTTCTGCCGCTGGGCGAGCCGGCTGACCACGAAGAGGCCGAGGCGGTCGGTGTCCGAGAGCTCGAACTCGGGGGTCTCGGCGAGCCGGAGGTTGGCGTCGAGCAGGGCGTCGGGGTTCATGCCGAGGCCGCGGTCGTGGATCTCCAGGGTGAAGCCGTTGGCGACGCGCTCGCCGAGCACCTGCACGGCGGTGTGCGGGGGCGAGAACACCGTGGCGTTCTCCAGGAGTTCCGCGATGAGGTGGGTGAGGTCCGCGACGGCGGGGCCGCCCACGCCGAGGCGGGGCAGTCGGCGCACCTCGATCCGCTCGTAGTCCTCGACCTCGGCGACGGCGGCGCGGACCACGTCCATGAGCTGGACGGGCTTGCGCCACTGCCGGGAGGGCGCGGCGCCGGAGAGGATGACGAGACCCTCGGCGTGCCGTCGCATACGGGTGGTGAGGTGGTCGAGGCGGAAGAGGTCCGCGAGCTCGTCGGTGTCCTCCGTACGCCGTTCCATGGTGTCGAGGAGGGTGAGCTGACGGTGGAGCAGGACCTGGTTGCGGCGGGCGAGGTTGACGAACACCTCGGAGACCCCGCGTCGCAGCTCCGACTGCTTGACCGCGGCCTCGACGGCGGCGCGCTGGAGGGTGTTGAGGGCCTGGCCCACCTGGCCGACCTCGTCCTGCCCGTACCGCAGGTGGGGCACTTCGGTCACGACGTCGACGTGCTCGCCCGCGGCGAGCCGGCGCATGACGCTCGGCAGGCGCACTCCGGAGACCTCCTGGGCCTCCTTCTGCAGGCGGCGCAGGTCGTGGACGAGGGAGCGGCCGATGCGGACGGAGATGACGACGGAGGCGAGGAGGGCGAGGAAGCCGAGGACGCCGGCGACGCCGACCTTGAGGAGCACGCTGTAGGCGGCGGGCTGCACGCGGTCCTGGTAGCGGTCGCCCGCCGCGGTGTTGTCGCGGGCCAGGTCGTCCAGGACGGGGCTGGCCTCGTCCTGCCAGTAGGAGGCGGTGACGGCGCGCGGTTCGTCGGTGGGACCCTCTTCGATGATCGCGTTCTCGGCGGAGCGCAGGGCGGCGGTCTCGGGGCCGGCCCAGTACTTCTCGAACCGTTCGCGCTCGGAGGTCGGCAGGAGTTCGAGGTTGACCTCGTAGAACTGCTGCCGGTTGGCGACGAGGTCGGATATCGCGCGGATCTCCGGGGCGGTGACCCGGTCCGCGACGAGCGCGGAGAGGACGAGGGCGTCCTCGCGGGAGAGCAGCTCCCGGGCGCGGGTCACGCCGACGAGGGCGCGGCCCTGCTTGTCCATCTCCACGTTCTCGAGGGCGTGGAGGGTGATGAGGAAGCTGTAGCAGGGGTCGACGAGCCGGTTGTAGAACTCGAGGGCCTGGATGCGGCCGATGCCGCGCTTCTCGACGGAGCGGCGCAGGGAGGCGAGGTCGTCCAGCGCTTCGAGGAGGGAGTTGAGCCGCTGCGTGGTGACGGGCCTCATCTCGTCGCGTACGCCGGGGTCGGCGGCGTTCGCGCGGATGCGGGCGATCTGCCGGTCGGTGGCGCGGCGGGTCTCGCGCAGGGAGGCGAGGGTGGTGGATCCGCGCGGGTCGGCGAGGTAGATGAGCGACTGGCGGCGTTCGAGCTGGATGACCCGTGCGGTGTCCTCCAGCGGGTAGCCGATCTTCTCGACGATGTAGGCGACGTCGAGGAGCTGGTCGGCCTCGCGGCCCGTCAGGACCGTCGCGAAGCCCCACAGGCCGGTCAGGGAGACGAGCGGTACGAGGAGCAACGCCACGATCTTCCGGCGGATGGACTTCCCGCGAAAGCGCATGGCCTCCCCCAGCTCGGCCCCCGCGCACCACGGGGGTCCTTCACGTTCGTGACGTCGCGCGTCAACACGCGGCGTCAACCTTCGGTTTCAAACAAACGGCGGCGTGAGCCTACTACTGCATCACGGCCATCCCGAAGGCATGTCCGAGCGATTTTCAGCCTGTCGAGTGAGTGTTGATCATGACTTGTCCCGGTATTCGGGGAGTTGGGATCGGCCATTGTGGTGGAGGACACCTGATGGTGTGCCATTTCTCCCGCCTGCGGAGATGGCTGGAACTCTGCGTTCCGCTCCGGCCGGTTTCACATTCCGTCCAGTTCACCCCGGGACGGGCGAAACCTTTTCCCTCTCTCGTGCGTCAATAAGTACGGGGAGGGTTCTGTCCGCGTAAAGGCACTCTCAGCGGGCAGCCAACCCTGGAGTCGTTCGGTGGTGGGGAGTGACAGGACAATGGAACACGAGTCGCGGTCGGCGCGGCAGTTGTGGGTGGACGACGAGAAGGGCCGGCAGCGGATGCCCGATCCGGTCCGTACCGCGGCCGTACGGGCCGTGATGATCACGTCCGTGACGCTCATCCAGGCGGTGGTGGCCTTCTTCTGCTCCGTCGCGGGGTCATGGCTGGCCTTCCCGATGACGGTCAGCTCGGTGGCGTTCACGGTCGTGGCGACCTGGAGCGTCCTCGACGTCTGGATCACCCGTCAGGTGTGGCGCCAGCGCAACGGGGTCGTCTCGGAGCCGAGCAGCACGGCACGTCAACTGCGCCGAGAGCGGCGCGGGGAGAACCGGTCGGAGACGGCCCGGCTCTCCGAGGCGGCCTGATCGGCAGTCGGACACGGTGAGCGGCCCGGTCCCCTTGGGGACGCTGTTGGTTAATTCGGGCCCGTGCGTGACGTCGGCCTTCCAGACCTGGTTGTGGTCTGGAAGGCCGACGTTGTCGTATGGGGTGGGTTCGGGTGTCGTTGCAGTCGAAGGGGTCGGGGGAGATCCCGGCGGAGACGGTGCGGGTGGCGCGGGCCGCGTTCCCGAAGGGCAGTCTTGCGATCCGGGTGAGGGACGAGCTGGGGCCGCTGTTCACGGACGAGGAGTTCGCGGACCTGTTCCCGGCACGGGGCAGGCCTGCGTGGTCACCGGGCCGGCTCGCGCTGGTGCTGGTGTTGCAGTTCGTCGAGGGCCTGACCGACCGGCAGGCCGCGGAAGCCGTGCGGGCCAGGATCGACTACAAGTACGCCCTCGGTCTGGACCTGGGTGATCCGGGTTTCGATTTCTCGGTGCTCTCGGAGTTCAGGGACCGTCTGACCGGTGCGGATGCCGGGCGCCGGGTGCTGGACGGCATCCTCGCCGGATGCCGTGAGAAGGGACTGCTGAAGAGTTCCGGCCGCGCTCGCACCGACTCCACCCACGTGGAATCCTCAGCCCGGGCCCTGAACTGGCTGGAGCTGGTCACCGAGACACTGAGGTCGGCGCTGAACGCCATGGCCGAGGCCGCTCCCGACTGGCTGACCGGGGTCAGTGATCCGGAGTGGTTCAAGCACTACGCCACCCGGGCGGAGGATTCCCGCTTCCCCAAGGCCCGGGCGGCGAGAGATGCCGTGGGCCGTCGCGTCGGCATCGACGGGACGCGTCTGCTGGAAGCAGTCCTCTCCGCCGACACTCCTCCTGGGCTGGTGGTTCTGCCGGAGGTCGAGATCCTGCGCCAGGTCTGGGTCCAGCACTTCCACCTGGTCGAAGGCGAGGTGCAGCGGCGTGCCCCAAAAGACCGCCCGCCAGGCGCGTTACGCCTGGTCACCCCCTATGACATCGAAGCCAGGGCCAGCGGGAAACGCGACATCCTCTGGGACGGCTACAAGGTCCACCTGACGGAAACCTGCGAGCCCGACAGCCCGAACCTGATCACGAACGTCACCACCACCATGGCCACCGTTCCCGACAACGCGATAGCCGGCGCCATCCACGCCGACCTCTCCCGCCGGGACTGCCTTCCGGCCGAGCACTGGGTCGATGCCGGATATCCCACGGCGTCACAGATCGTCGCCGCCCAGCAGGACCACGGTGTCGCGCTGCACGGCCCGGTCCAGGCCAACACCAGTGCCCAGACCAGCGCCAAGGGCGGCTACGACCAGGAGGCATTCACCATCGACTGGGACGCCAAGCAGGTCACCTGCCCCAGTGGACAGACCAGCCGAACCTGGAGCAACCGGCTCTCCCAGCAAGGGCTCCCCGTCATCAGAGTGATGTTCTCGGCGAAGGACTGCCGCCCCTGCCCCGAGCGGACCCAGTGCATCAGCTCACCCACTCGCGAACGGCGCGAACTACGCCTGCGCCACCACGACGAACACCACGTCCTGCGAGCCGCCAGAACCGAGCAGCAGACCGACCAGTGGAAGAACCGCTACCAGATCCGTGCCGGCGTCGAGGGCACCATCTCCCAAGGCATCCTGCGCTGCGGCCTGCGCAGATCCCGCTACCGAGGTCTGACCAAGACCAGTCTCCAGCACCAGCTCACCGGTGCCGCCATTAACCTCGCCCGCATCGACGCCCACCTCACCGGCCAACGCAGAGCCCCCACCCGGATCAGCCCCTTCGCAGCACTCCGCCCCGCTGGATGACATCCAGCGGGGCGGAATTGACCAACAGCGTCCCCTTGGGGGCCGGGCCGCTCTGTCGTTCCGTCAGGAGGAGGCCGGCGGTGCGGTGGGGTCGTCGGAGGCGTGTCGGCGGAACATGCGCGTCGCCGTGATCTCGCCGTGGATCGACTCGCCCTCCCCCGCAGCCTGCGGAAGGCCCGGACGCAGGTGCTCCTCCACGCTGATGTACTTGAGTCCGGCCCGCAGGTCGGCGTCGTTGCGCAGCCGGATCACCAGCGGGAACTCGGCGAGCGCCGTCGTGTCGAACAGGCCCGTCGTGTACAGCAGCTGGACGCCGAGCGCGTCCGACACCGCCCGCTGGAGTTCGAGCAGATACGTGGCGTTGGCGCGGCCGATCGGGTTGTCCAGGAACAGCGTGCCCGCGTGCCGGTGCTTGTCGCGGCCCCGGTCGTTGGAACGGAGCGCCGCCATCGTGCAGTACAGGGCGATGGCCGCGGTGAGCAGCTGGCCGCCGGAGAAGACGTCGCCCATCTGACCGACGGGCACGCGCTCGGCGCGCAGCACCGCGTCCGGCTTGAGGATCTCGACGGAGACGCCCTTGGGTTCGAGCGCCGCCTGGACGCCCCGCAGCAGCAGGGACATACCGTCACGGCGCAGGTCCGCGTTCTTCTTGACGGCGGCGCGGGTCGCCTCGTCGACGACTTCGCCGAGCCGCTCCGCGAGGGACGCCTGGTCGGGCTCCTCGAAGCGGATCCGCAGGAACTCCTGGCCCGACCACTCGCCGAGCCCCTCCGGGAGACGGGAGAGCCGCTGCGCGGAGCGGAGGGTCGCGAGCGAGGACTCCACGAGGCCGCGGAGCCGGTCCACGATCGAGTCCCGGTTGCGCTCCAGCTGCTCCAGCTCGTCCGTGAGGACCCGGAGCCGGGGCGCGAAGGCCTCGGCCCACTTGGCGGCGTGCTCGGGCAGCGCGGAGGCGGGCAGTTCGCGGATCTGCTGGCGCGCGGGGGTGCGGACCTGCTCGTAGCGGGTGGAGTTGGCGTGCCGTACGAGGATGTCGCTCGCCTCGCGCACGGCGGCGTCGGCGGCGGACAGCTCGGCGGTGCAGCCGCGCAGCGAGCGGCGCGCCTCGCCGGCCGTCGTACGGGCCTCCTCCAGGGTTCCGGTGTACGCCTCGGTCTCGTCCCGCTCCTCCTCCGTGTGGTCGCGGAGGAGGTCGCGCAGGAGGGCCGCCGTCTCGTCGAAGCCGCCCGCCGCGTCCTCGGCGGCCCGGTGGTCCCGGAGCAGCCCGGCGTGCGCGGCGCGCGCCGACTCCAGGGCGTCGGTACGGGCGGCGAGTTCGCCGGTCGCGGTACGGAGCAGGGCCTGGGCCTGTTCGGCGTCGGCGGGCACCCGGTCCTCGGGCAGCTCGGTGTGCGCCTCGCCGTCCTCGGGGGCCAGCCGCTCGGCCTCGCCGCGGAGCCGGCCGAGCTTCTCGCTCGCCTCGGTGGCGCGCGACTCCAGCATCTGCACCAGGGACTCGGCCCGGGCCGCGGCCGCCTGGCGGGAGGGGCTGTCGGCGCCGTCGGTGGACTCCAGGAGCTGTTCGGCGCGGATGCGGACCTTGTTGGTGAGACGGTCGAGCTCGGCGACGGCGGCGGACTCGTCGCTCTCGGCGCGGGCCTGCTCGGCGCGCAGGTCTGCGCCGACACCGACCTTCTCGTACAGCTGGGAAGCGGCACGGTACGCCTCGCGGAGGGTGGGCAGCGCGGTACGGGGCGCGGCCGGGTCCTCCTCGGGCAGGGTGTCGGGGGCGCCGGCGATCTCGGCGCGCTCGGCGCGCAGGGCGCGGGCGGTGCGGTGGGCGTCGTCGGCGGCGCGCTGGGTCGCGCGACGGTCCTCGTCGGCGGCGCGGGCGCGCTCCAGGCACGTCTGGGCGCGGGCCTCGGACTCGGCGGCGTCGTCGGCGAGTTCGCGGAGCTTCGCCTGCCAGACGGACCGCTCGCGCAGCCGGAACGCCAGGCCGGCGAGGGCGTCGGCGACACGGCGGGCACGCTGGGCGGCCTCCTGGCGCTCGTCCCGGAGCTGCGCCGCCTCGGCGGCGGCCTCGTCGGCCTCGCCGCGCGCCGTACGGGCCTCGGCGAGGGTCGCGGCGGCGGCCTCGGCGGTCTCACGGGCGGTCGTGGCGACGGCGGCGAGTTCGGCGAGCATCCCCGGCGGGCAGTCGGCTCGCCAAGCCCCGATCCGGGAGGCGAGGGCACGGTCGCCGGCGAGGCGGGCGGCGAGGGTACGGATCTCCTCGTCGCGGGCGGCCGCGCGGGCGCGCAGGGCATGCCGTTCCTCGTCGGCGGCCTGCTCGTCGTGCATGGCGGGGTTCGGCGGTACGAGGAAGACGCTGTGGACCCCGGTGTCCTCATGCTCGCCGGTCTCCTGGGCCGGTACGGGGGCGAGCAGGGCGGCGGCCGTGCCGACGGCCACGGTGGAGCGGGGCAGCAGGGCGGCCGTGCCGAGGACCTCGCGGGCGCGGCCGTACGAGACGGGGTCGGTGATCACGACACCGTCGACGAGCTCGGGGCGGGCGGCGAGGACCCGGGCGTGATCGGCGGGGTCCACGGACTGGGCGAGGTAGCGCCAGCCGGGGAGCGCCGGGATGCCCTGCTCGCCGAGGTACTCGACGGTGGCGAGGACGTCGGGCCCGGGCGGCAGCAGGCCGCCGTCGCCGAGGGCGCCGAGGATGCGGGAGTCGTCGGCCGCGGCGGTGCGGAGCTCGAAGAGCTGGCGCTCGGCGGAGGTGACGGCCTGGTCGAGCATGCCGCGCAGCTCGTCGGCGTACCGGTCGAACTCGGTGACGGTGAGCGGCCCCTGGGGGGCGGTCCCGGAACCGGGGGTGGTCTCGTTCTCGGCGGTCCCGTCCTCGGCCGCGCCCTCGGTGCCGTCCTGCGGGGCGGGGGCGCCGGTGGCGCCGGCGCGCTGGCCCGGGAGGGGGGAGCCGGCGGACGGGAGGCTCAGGAGTTCGGCGAGACGCTCCTCGGAGGCGAGGGACTCGGCGGCGCGGCGCTCCGCGTCGTAGGCGTTCCCCGCGGCCTCGGCGGCGTCCGCGGCGCGGGCGGCGGCGAGTTCGGCGCGGGATTCGGCGGCGGCGGTCTCGCGGGCGCGGTCGGCGGCCGTACGGGCGGCGTCACGGGCCGTGTCCCAGACGGCGACGGCGGTCTTCTCCGCGTCGCTCGCGGCGAGGGCGGCGCGGGCCGGGTCGGCGTCGGGCGCGGTGTCGTCGAGCCAGCCGGCCCGTACCGCCTCCGCGGTCTCCTGCTCGACCTCGGCGAGCCGCTGGCGCAGGTGGCCGGCCTCGCTGCGGGCCCGCTGGGCCTCGGTCGCGGCGGCCGTGGCGTCGCGGTGGGCGGTCTCGCTCGCGTCCTGGAGGGCGGTGGAGCGTTCCTCCTCCTCGGCGGCGTGGCGCTCGCCCTCCTCTGCGGCTGCGGCGAGGGCGCGGACGAGATCGCCGGCGGCCAGGGCGCGGGCGGCCAGGGCCGGGGCGGCGTCCCGCTCGGCCTCGCGGATGGCGGCGGCCACGCGCGCGGAGCGGTCGCCCGCGGCGCGGTGCCGGAGCACGACCTCGGCCGCCTGCCAGGCGGAGTGCATGGTGCGGGCGTCGGTGAGCTCGCGGCGCTGGGATGCGGCGCCCTTCTCGGCGGCGGTCAGGGCCAGGGAGGCGTGCCGGTAGGCGAGTTCGGCGGCGATGCGGGCGCCGCGGCCCCGGGCGGTCTCGGCCTCGGCGACGGTGTGGGCGGCCGAGGTGACCTGCTGGGCGAGTTCGGCGGCCCGGCCGCGCTCCTGGTCGGCGCGGCCGGAGAGGCGGCGGGCGAGGGTGCGGGTGCGCCGCTCGGCGGCCGTGTGGACGTCGCGCGCCTGGGAGCGGGTCCCGGCGGCCTCGACGATCCGGCCGAGGAGGTCCACGGAGCCGGCCGTGAACTCGCGCTCGGCATTCAGCTCGGCGCGGCGGCCCAGCTTGTTGCCGAAGCCGCCGACGAGGTCGGCGAGGCCGTCGGTGTCCCGGGTGTCGGTGACGGCGCGCAGCAGCAGGTCCGTGAAGTCGGAGTCCTTCTTGACGGCGAAGAGGCCGGCGGCCTCGCCCTCGTCGGCGTTCATCTCGCGCTGGTAGCGGAAGAGTTCGGGGTCGAGACCGAGCTCGCCAAGGTGCTCGTTCCAGCGGTCGTGGATCTCCTCCCAGACGACCTCCAGGTGCGGGTACGCCTTTCCGGCCTCGGTGAGGGCGTCACGGAAGCCCTTCATCGTGCGGCGGCGGCCGCTGGCTCCGGAGGCGCCTTCCACGGGCGGGCGGACCGAGGTCGCCTCGGCGACGGGGAGGTTGTCCAGGCTGAGTCCGGGGCCGGGACGGAAGGAGTACCAGGCCTCGGCGAACTTCCGCGGGTCGTTGGAGACCTGGCGGCCGCGCCACTCGCTCGCCTTGCCGACGACGACGAGTTCGCCGGTGAGGGTGTGCTGCCACTCCAGGGCGACGTGTCCGCAGTCGTCGGCGAGGAGGAACTTGCGCAGCACGCCGGAGCTGGCGCCGCCGAGGGTGTTGCGGTGGCCGGGGAGCATGACCGAGAAGATCAGTTTGAGGAGGACGGACTTGCCGCCGCCGTTCTCCAGGAAGAGCACGCCCGCGGGGGCGGGGCGGCGCGGCGGGCCGACCGGCTCGTCCTCGAAGAACTCCGCCTGGGTGGGTGCGGGGTGGGGCACGGGCGCGCCGACCCCGCGCAGGTCCAGGACGGTGTCGGCGTAGCGCGCACCGGCGGGGCCGATGGAGTACAGGCGGACCCGGGACAGCTCGTACATGGCGGGGGACTCTCGTGCTCGTCGTGCTCAGGAAGGTCGGTCGGGCTGCGGGACGGCGGCTACGCGTGGAACGGGAGGCCCGCGTCGGCGGCGAGCTCCAGGTCGTCGCCCTCGGGCGGCGGGAGGAGGGTCGCCGAGCCGTCGCTGACGGGCACGACACCGAGTTCGAGGAGCTCGGCCATCGCCGCGGAGCCGGCCATGTCGCGGACCTGGAGCTGGTAGCGGGCGGTGGTGCGGTAGGAGCCGCCGCCCTCGTCGCCGGTGCGCTGGAGGAAGCCGGAGTCGGTGAGGAAGGCGGCCGCCTTGCCGACGATGCCGGTGGTGGATCCGGCGAGGCGGCGGGCGTCCTTGGTGGCGCCGGTGGCGCTGCGGCGGGCGTACGTCCGCCAGGCGGCCTCCAGGCCGGGGGCGTCGGACGCCGGGTCGGTGTTCTCGCCCTGCTCCTCGGCCCGCTGCTCCAGACGCAGACAGGCCTGACGTACGAAGGCGTCGACACCGTTGACGGTGAGGCGGCCGATGTAGCCGTCGTCGGCGAG
The DNA here is from genome assembly GCF_026343125.1 of Streptomyces sp. NBC_00094. Taxonomy (NCBI): domain Bacteria; kingdom Bacillati; phylum Actinomycetota; class Actinomycetes; order Kitasatosporales; family Streptomycetaceae; genus Streptomyces; species Streptomyces sp. NBC_00094. The sequence continues at coordinate 1,251,315 of NZ_JAPEMB010000001.1, forward strand.
GTCCTCGGGGCGGGGGAAGGCCATGGCGGCGACGGCGAGGTGGGCCAGGCCGTGCAGGAACCGGTCGGCGGAGTCCGTCGAGGCGCGGCGGGCGTAGTCGCCCATCCGGACGGCGAAGACGGAGTCCTCGCCGGCGGTGACGGCCATCCCCGCGCGCGGGGAGACCTCCAGGACGACGAGGCCGAGGCCGGTGGCGACGGCGTCGGCGACGCGCGCGAAGGCGGAGTCCTCGCGGTAGCGGCGGAGCAACTCCGTGTACTCGGCGTCCCGGGCCGGGAGCAGCTTGGGCTGGAGCCCGAAGGAGACGAGCCGGGCCGCGTCGGCCGCGTCCGCGGGGGTGACGGCCGACGGGGAGGCCGGGGTGGGGGCGGGGGCCGCCTGGGGGTGCGGGGGCTCCTGCTCGCTCCACGCGTCGGCGTACTCGGCGTGGGTTTCGCTCACGGCTGGGGCTCCTCGGTACGGCTCTCGGTCGGTACGTCTCGGGTGACGGGGCGCGGCAGGGGCAGCGGGACGGGCGTGACGGCCGCCGGTGCGGAGGCCGGGCGGCGGGACGGCGTGGGCGGCTCGGCCGTGAGCCGCACGGCGCGCACGGTCGGGACGCTCCTGCGCCGGGACGCGGCGTCGGCGCGGTGCGGCTCCCCCGCCGGTACGGCTCCGAGCCGGGGCCGGGTACCGGCCGGCAGACGGGACTCGTCCCGGGCCTCGGTACGGGGGCCGGAGGGCGGGTCCACCTGCACGGCGCGCACGCGCGGACCGGATTCCTGGTCGGAGCGGGCGGCGATTCCGGGCCTGGCGGGCGCGGGTGCGGGCGCGGGCTCGGGCTCGGGCTCGGGTGCGGGCTCGGGTGCGGGCTCGGGTGCGAGTGCGAGTGCGAGTGCGAGTGCGGGCTCGGGCTCGGCTGCGAGTGCGGGTGCCGGCTCCTGCTCCACCTCCAGCTCGGGCGCGAGCTCAGGTACCGGTACCGGCTCGGACTCAGCCTCACGTACCGGCTCGGACTCGGTCCGAGGTGCCGGCTCCGTCTGTGCCTCCGGCTGCGGCCCCGTCCGCGGCGCCGCCGTCTCCGGCCTCGGGCCGGGTACGGCGGTGGCGCCGGTCGGTCCGTCACACGGGGTCGGATCCGCGGCGGCGGGGGCGATCGGGGTGAGGGTCACGTGGCCTCCGAGCGGTCGGCGGCCATGCCTGCCGCGTCGAGCAGAGCCGTACCCACGATGAGGTCGGCGCCACCGAATTCGGGGTCGTCCAGAGGGGTGCCGTCGTCGACGGCGAAGAGGAGACGCTCCTCGCCCTGGCGGTAGGCCGTGCCGACCGGGGGGCTCGCCGCGTGCACGGCGAGCAGCGCGACGAGGTAGGGCAGGTCGTCGTCGAGGAGGCGGGCCTCGGCCAGCAGACCGGAAAGCCGGCGCGGGGCGTCGTGCTCCAGGTCGAGCAGGCGCATGGCGCTCGCGAGCTGCTCCTCGCTGAAGCGGGAGTCGTCGGGGGTGGCGATGAGGTCCGGCTCGGGCATCTCCGCGCCGAGGTGCTCACGCTCGACGGGCGGGGTGAGGAGCAGGTCGACGAGGTCGCCGAGGCGGACGGAGGCGGGGGTGCGCAGTCCGGTGCCGTGGGCGAAGAAGGCGTCGGTGACCTTGGTGGCGTCCTCGACGGCGAGCGGCAGGATCGGGGCGACGAGCTGCCCGTACAGGTCGAGACCGGTGTACGCGGTGGGGGCGGCGAAGGCCTGCCGGTCCTGCTCGGCGCGGAAGAGCGGTCCCGCCTCCAGGAGGCGGGACTGGAGCTGGGTGTGGCGCCGGATGCAGTCCTTGACGATGTCGACGAGCTCGGCGGCGCGGCGCTTGTGCTCATGGTCCTCGGCCTCGTCGCGGGCCTTGCGGATGTTGGTGAGGATCGCGTTCTCGTGGCGGTAGCGGTCGGCCACGTGGTCGAGCGCCTCGTCGATCATGTCCGGGACCGCCTGGAGCCAGTCCACCGCGCGGACGTTGCGCCGGGTGGCCTCCAGGGTCTTGCGGAGGGTCTCGGCGTACTGCACGGTCCGGTACCGCGCCTGCTCCGCGGCGAGCTGGGCGTCGGCGAGGCGGCCCCGGCTGATGAGGACCTCCAGCTTCACCTCGGCGGCGATCTGGGCGCTCGTGACGTCGGTGTCGAGGGCGCCGACGAGGACGTTGACCGCTTCGTCGGTGGTACGGAGGTAGACGCCGCCCCCGTAGCCCGGGACCTCTTCGATGAGCTTGAAGTCGTAGTCCCTGCGGACGTAGACCCCGTCGGTGCCGAAGGTGCCGTAGACGGCGCGGAAGCCGCGGTCGACGCTGCCGACGTTGATCAGGTTCTCCAGCACCCAGCGGGCCACGCGCTCGTGCTCGGCGGCGGGGCGGCCCGGGGCCTGGGCGGCGACGCGGGGCAGCAGCCGGGCGACGATCTGCTCGTGATCGGCGCCGGTGTCGAAGTCCATGTTGAGTGTGACGAGGTCGATCGCGGAGAGGGCCACCTCGGCCATCGCGTAGACCGTGTACTCGCCGGCCAGGTTCGCCTTGCGCGCGTCGAGGTCGTGCAGCGGGGCGGTGCACGCGAGCGCGCGGAGGCGCCGCGCGAGCCCTTCGTCGGCGGCCGGGCCCTGCGCGGGCCGCGGCGCCGCGCTGAGCTGGGGCGGAGCGAGGTCCGTCGAGGCAGGCGAAGTCACGGTGGACAGATTAGGTCCTCGAACTGACAACGGTCGAAACGGCGCAGATGCGACCGGACCCGGGAAGGCCGCCGCACCGGGACCTCAGGGGCCCGTCGACTCGTCCACGGCCTGGGCGTAGGCGGCGCCGACCCGGGTGCGGGAGTCGTCGAGGTAGCGGGCGAGGAGCCGCTCCGCCGAGGCCCGCTCACCGGCGCGCAGGGCGTCCAGGATCTCCTGGTTCCGCAGGAGGTAGGGCTCGTGCAGGGCGCGCGCGTCGTCCACGACGTGGAAGGCGAGGCGGAGTTCGGCGAGGACGCCGCGCATCAGCTCGTCCGTCCGCGCGCTGCCCGCGAGGGCGACGAGTTCGCGGTGGAAGTGGATGTTGGCCGTGGAGACGCCCGTCCAGTCCTCCGCCCCGGCCGCGGCCTCGCCCTCCGCGACGGCGGCCGCGAGGCCGTCCAGGGCGAAGGGCGGCTGCCCCAGACCCCGTACGACGGCGCATTCGACGAGTCGCCGGGTGCGGTAGATGTCGTCCACGTCACCCACGGCGAGGACCCGGACGAAGACCCCGCGGTTGAGTTCGTGGACGAGCAGCCGCTCGTGGGTGAGCAGCCGGAAGGCCTCGCGGAGTGTGTTGCGGGACACACCGAGGGCGCCGCCGATGCTCTCCTCGGAGAGGCGGACGCCGGGTGGGAAGTACCCCTCCGCGATCCGGGTCCGCAGGATGTCCGCGACCCGTTCCGCCGTGCTCGTACGCCCGAGCAGCGCGCGGTCGTCCGCCAGGCCTCCGGCCGCCTCGCTCACGTCCACAGCGCCTCTCCTCTTTCCGTGCCCTCCGTCGTCCGCGGCCGAGTCAACCGCAGAAGCGGGGGAAGCGACAACACGTCTCTTGTCGGATCGTTGAACAATCCCCTACGTTGACGGCACCGCACGGTCGCTCGGCATGTCTCCCGCACGTCTGCCGCGCGTCCCCCCGCACTTCCTCGAAGCGACGACAGGCACCCCGTACGACCCGGTGGGAAAGGAAGCACCCCATGACCTTGGCCTCGATCGACCTCAACGCCGACCTCGGCGAGGGCTTCGGCCGCTGGACGTTGACCGACGACGAGCAACTGCTCTCCGTCGTCACCAGTGCCAACGTGGCCTGCGGCTTCCACGCCGGGGACGCGGCCACCATGCGGCGCGTCTGCGAGCTGGCGGCCGCACGCGGGGTACGGATCGGGGCCCAGGTGTCCTATCGGGACCTGGCCGGCTTCGGACGGCGTGCCATGGACGTCCCGGCGGCGGAGCTGGCCGCCGAAGTGGCGTACCAGATCGGCGCCCTGGAGGTCTTCGCCCGGGCGGCGGGCTCGCGCGTCGCGTACGTGAAGCCGCACGGCGCGCTCTACAACCGGGTGGTCCGGGACGAGGAGCAGGCGACGGCGGTCGTCGAGGGCGTGCTGCTCGCCGACCGGTCGCTGCCCATCCTGGGGCTGCCGGGGTCCCGGCTGCACGAAGCCGCGGCGGAGGCCGGCCTTCCGGTCGTCCCCGAGGCCTTCGGGGACCGGGCCTACCGGGCGGACGGCTCCCTTCTGCCGCGGGGGCAGGAAGGGGCCGTCGTCAGTGATCCGGCCGAGGTCGTGGAGCGCTCGGTCGCCCTGGCCCGGTTCGGGGCGGTCACGGCGCACTGCGGGAGTTCCGTCGCCGTACGGGCCCGGTCGCTGTGCCTGCACGGGGACACCCCGGGCGCGGTGGGCCTCGCCCGCCGGGTCCGGGAACGCCTGGAGGCCTCCGGCGTCCGCGTGGAGGCCTTCGCGTGAGCGTGCGGACGCTGCGCGTGGGCGAGCGGGCGCTCTTGGTGGAGCTGGGTGGCGGCGCGGAGACGGAGGCCTTCCACGCGGAGCTGCTGCGGCGGCGGGCGGCGGGTGCCCTCCCCGCCGTACGGGAGATCGTGCCGGCGGCGCGGACGGTGCTGCTCGACGGGGTGGCGGACCCCGACCGGCTCGCGGCCGAGCTGGCCGCGTGGGAGGTCGGCCCGCTCCACGCGCGCGTGGGCGCGACGGTGGAGGTGCCGGTCCGGTACGACGGGCCCGACCTGGCGGAGGTCGCCGGGCTGTGGGGGGTGTCCGTCGAGGAGGCGGTACGCGTCCACACGGCGACCGAGTTCCGGGTCGCCTTCTGCGGGTTCGCGCCCGGCTTCGGCTATCTGACCGGTCTCGGCGAGCGGTACGAGGTGCCGCGCCGGGCCACCCCGCGCACCGCCGTCCCCGCGGGGTCCGTCGCCCTCGCCGGGCCGTACACGGGCGTGTACCCGCGCTCCTCGCCCGGCGGCTGGCAGGTGATCGGTACGACGGACGTGGCGCTGTGGGACGCCGGCCGGGAGCCCGCCGCGCTGTTCGCGCCCGGTACCCGGGTCCGGTTCACCGTGGACGGCGGACCGGCGGAGGGCGGGCGATGACCGACCGTGCCGTCGCCGTGGTGCGTGCCGGGGCGCTGACCACCGTGCAGGACCTGGGGCGCCCGGGGTACGCGCATCTCGGCGTGCCCCGCTCCGGCGCCCTCGACCCGGGGGCCGTACGGCTCCTCAACCGGCTCGTCGGCAATTCCGGCGGCGCCGGGGTCCCGGAGGGGGCGGCGGTCCTGGAGACCACCCTCGACGGATGCGCGCTGCGGCCCCGGTGCGCGGTCACCGTCTCCGTGGGCGGGGCGCCCTGCCCGGTCCGGGTGGACGGGCGCCCGGCGGCCTGGGGGACGGTGATCCGGGTCGGGGCCGGATCCCTCCTGGAGGTCGGCGCGGCCGTCCGCGGGCTGCGCTCGTACGTGGCGTTCGGCGGCGGGATCGCGGTGGAACCGGTCCTCGGCAGCCGCTCCACCGACCTGCTGTCCGGGCTCGGTCCGGCGCCGCTGTCGGAGGGCGCGGTGCTGCCGCTGGGAGCGGAGACGGCCGTACGGGGACCGGTCGACGCTCCCCCGTGGCCGGGTCCGCCGGACGAACTCGTCCTGCGGGTCCGCATGGGCCCCCGCGACGACTGGTTCACCGCCGGGGCGCTGCGCACGCTCTCCACGCGCGCGTACCGGGTGTCGTCGGCGAGCAACCGGATCGGGCTGCGGCTCGAAGGACCGGCCCTGGAGCGGGCCCTGCCGGGCGAGTTGGCGAGCGAGGGCATGGTCCTGGGCGCGGTCCAGGTACCGCCGGACGGGCGCCCGGTGGTCTTCCTCGCGGACCATCCCACGACCGGGGGCTACCCGGTGGTCGCGGTGGTCCGGGAGGCCGATCTGTGCGCGGCGGCGCAGGCCGTGCCGGGGACACCGGTGCGGTTCGTGCCGGTGCGCTGAGCGGGGGCCGCCGGGCCCCGGCGATGACCCGTCGGACAGGCCCTAGGTGGCCGGTGGCGGGCCGTAGCCTCCGCCGCCCGGGGTGCGGACGACCAGGACGTCGTCGGGGGCCATCTCGGTCGTGGCGGCGCCTCCGAGGTGCTCCACGGTGCCGTCGGCGCGTTCCACGAGGTTCTCGCCGAGGGCGCCCGGTTCGCCGCCGGCCATCCCGTACGGCGGGATCCGACGGTGACCGGTGAGGAGGGTCACCGTCATCGGCTCCAGGAACCGGATGCGCCGCTCCACGCCGTGGCCGCCGTGCCACCGGCCGCGCCCGCCGCCGTCCTCCCGTACCGCGAAGGCGTCGACCCGGACCGGGTGGCGCCACTCCAGGATCTCGGGGTCGGTGAGCCGGGAGTTGGTCATGTGGGTCTGGACGGCGTCGGCGCCGTCGAAGCCGTCACCTGCGCCCGAACCGCTCGCGACCGTCTCGTAGTACTGCACGCGCGCGTTGCCGAAGGTGACGTTGTTCATGGTGCCGGAGCCCTCGGCCTGGACGCCGAGTGCCGCGTACAGCGCGCCCGTGACGGCCTGGGAGGTCTCGACGTTCCCCGCGACGGTGGCCGCCGGGTGGACGGGCGCGAGCATGGAGCCGGGCGGGACGCGGACCTCCAGGGGTTCCAGGCAGCCGCTGTTGAGCGGGATGTCCTCGTCGACGAGGGTGCGGAAGACGTACAGGACGGCGGCCATGACGACGGACGTGGGCGCGTTGGCGTTCCCGTCCAGCTGAGGTGAGGTGCCGGTGAAGTCGACGACGGCGGAGCGCCGTTCGCGGTCGACGCGGACCGCGACCCGGATGACCGCGCCGCCGTCGGTCTCGTAGCGGCAGGTGCCGTCGTCGAGGCGCTCGACGATCCGGCGCACGGACTCCTCGGCGTTGGCGCGGACGTGCCGCATGTAGGCCTGGACGACGTCGAGCCCGAACTCGTCGACCGTCCTGCGCAGTTCCTCGATGCCCTTCTCGTTGGCGGCGATCTGGGCGCGCAGGTCGGCGAGGTTGGTGTCGGGGTCGCGGGAGGGGTGGCGGGCGCCGGTGAGCAGGTCCCGGGTCTCGGCCTCGCGCAGCCGTCCGTCCCGGACGAGCAGCCAGTTGTCGAAGAGGACGCCCTCCTCCTCGATGGTGCGGCTGAAGGCGGGCATGGAGCCTGGGGTGATGCCGCCGATCTCGGCGTGGTGGCCGCGGGAGGCCACCAGGAAGCGGAGTTCGCGTCCTGGACCGGCGGTGCGGCCCGTGCCGCCGCCCGTGCCTCCCTGGCCGCCCTCGTCGCTCTCGTCGCTCTCGTCGCTCTCGTCGCCGAAGACCGGGGTCACGACGGTGACGTCGGGCAGATGGGTGCCGCCGTGGAACGGGTCGTTGATCGCGACCACGTCCCCTGGCCGCAGGTCGTCCCCGCGCCGCCGCAGCACCTCCTTGATGGACTCGCCCATGGAGCCGAGGTGGACGGGGATGTGGGGCGCGTTGGCGATGAGGTTGCCCTCGGCGTCGAAGAGCGCGCAGGAGAAGTCGAGGCGTTCCTTGATGTTGACCGAGTGGGCGGTGTTCTCCAGGCGGACGCCCATCTGCTCGGCGATGGCCATGAAGAGGTTGTTGAAGACCTCCAGGAGGACGGGGTCCACGTCCGTCCCTGCGGCCACGCGCACGGGCCGTGGGGTGACCCGGTGCAGGAGGAGGTGTCCTCCGTCGGTCGCGGTGGCCCGCCAGCCGGTGTCGACGACGGTCGTGGCGTCGTCCTCGGCGAGGAGGGCCGGCCCGTCGACGGTGTCGCCCGGCCGCAGGTCCTCGCGCCGGTGCAGCGGGGTGTCGTGGGGCATGCCTCCGCTGTGCATCCGGACGGTCGCCCGGGGCGTGAGGGGGCCCGTCCGCTCGCCGGTGTCGACGCGGACCGGTCCGTGCGGGCCCGCGCGGCCGACGGCCTCCACGGAGACGGTCTCGACGACGAGCGGCTTCTCCATGGTGAACGCGTACCGCGCCCGATGGACGGCTGTGAATGCTGTTTTCATCGATTCCGCCGGGGCGAGGTCGACGGGAAGGCTCGCGTCGGTCCCCGCGTACCGCAGGAACACGCGCGCGTTGGTGGCGATCGCCTCGTCAGGCAGCCCGTCGGCGCGCAACTCCTCTCGGGTCCGTTCGGCCAGTTCGGCGCAGAGGTCCGTCACGCGCGCGAGGGCACCGGGGGCGTCGAGCTCGGCCTCGACGGACCGCTCCCGCATCGCGGTGGCGTCGGCGAGACCGATGCCGTACGCGGAGAGCACGCCGGCCAGCGGGGGTACGAGGACGGTGTCGACGCCCAGGGCGTCGGCGACGGCGCAGGCGTGCTGGCCGCCGGCGCCGCCGAAGCTGGTGAGGGCGTACCGGGTGACGTCGTGGCCGCGCTGGACGGAGATCTTCTTCACGGCGTTGGCCATGTTGAGGACGGCGATCTCCAGGAAGCCCGCGGCGACCTCCTCCGGGGTCCGGCCCCCGCCGATCTCCTCGGCGAGGGCAGTGAACCGCTCCCGTACGACCTCGGTGTCCAGGGGCAGGTCGCCGGTCTCGCCGAACACGGCGGGGAAGTGGGCGGGCTGGACGCGGCCGAGCATCACGTTGGCGTCCGTGACGGTGAGTGGGCCGCCGCGGCGGTAACAGGCGGGGCCGGGGACGGCGCCCGCCGAGTCGGGGCCCACGCGGTAGCGGCGGCCGTCGTAGTGGAGGACGGAGCCGCCGCCCGCCGCGACGGTGTGGATGCTCATCATGGGTGCCCGCATCCGTACCCCGGCGACCTGTGTACCGAGTTCACGCTCGAATTCGCCGGCGTAGTGCGACACGTCCGTGGACGTACCGCCCATGTCGAAGCCGATGACACGGTCGTGTCCGGCCTGCGCCGAGGTGCGGGCCATGCCGACGACACCGCCTGCGGGTCCGGACAGGACGGCGTCCTTGCCGCGGAAGTGGGCCGCCTCGCGCAGGCCGCCGTTGGACTGCATGAACATGAGGCGGATTCCGGCGAGCTCGCGGGCGACCTCGTCGACGTACCGGCGCAGGATCGGCGAGAGGTAGGCGTCGACGACGGTGGTGTCCCCGCGCGGGATCAGCTTGATGAGCGGGCTGACCTCGTGCGAGCAGCTGACCTGGGTGAAACCGGCGGCGCGGGCGGCCTCGGCGATCCGGGTCTCGTGGGCGGGGTGGCGGTAGCCGTGCAGCAGGACGACGGCGACGGAGCGGAACCCGTCACGATGGGCGGCGGCGAGGGCCTCGGCGACGACGGCCCCGTCCAGGGGGCGGACGACGTGGCCGTGGGCGTCGACGCGCTCCGGGACCTCGATCACGCGCGCGTACACCGCCTCGGGCAGCACGATGTGCCGGTCGAAGAGCCGGGGCCGGTTCTGGTAGGCGATGCGCAGCGCGTCGCGGAAGCCCTCGGTGACGAGGAGGACGGTCGGTTCGCCGCGTCGCTCCAGGAGGGCGTTGGTGGCGACGGTGGTGCCCATCTTGACGACGGCGATCCGGTCGGCGGGCACCGGTTCGCCGGGGTCGAGGCCGAGGAGCGCCCGGATGCCGGCCACGGCGGCGTCCTGGTCGCGGGCGGGGTCGTGCGAGAGCATCTTGCGGGTGACGAGCCGTCCGTCGGGCCGCCGTCCGACGACGTCGGTGAAGGTGCCGCCCCGGTCGATCCAGAACTCCCAGCGCCCGTTCATCCCCCCATTGTCGCCGTGAGCGCGGCCGCGAGGGCGGCGTCCGCGCGCGCGTCGAGGGGTGCGGTGCCGGTGCCGTCGGCCCAGTGGCGCAGTTCGGCGCCGGCGAGCAGGAGGAGCTGCGGGAGCAGGTCGCGGCTGCGGCGCAGGACCCATCCGGTGCCCGCGGTGGCCAGCCAGAGCAGGGCCTCCGACCGGGTCGGCGGCGGCTGTACGGGCTCCCGCGCGGGCGGTGCGCCGTGGGCGAGCCCCCGGGCGGCGAGGAGCCGGTGGAAGTCGGCGGCGACGGCACGGTGACCACGCTCTCCCGGGTGGAGCCGGTCGGCGCTCCACAGGCCACGGTCCTCGGTCCAGCGGTCGTCGGCGAGGTGCAGATGAACCGCGCCGTACCGGTCGGACAGGGCGTGGACGACGGTGTTGACGGAGCGCTGGCGGCGGGCGAGCGGGCGGGCCAGGGGCGGCGGCAGGCCGAGCATCCGCCCGGGGTCGGGCAGACAGGCGGTCAGGAGTACGGCTCCGGTGGCGTCGAGGTCCGTGAGGACCCGGTCGAGGCGGTGGGCGAGGAGCCGGATGTCGAAGGTGTGGCGCAGGGTGTCGTTGACCCCGACGACGACGGAGGCGAGGTGCGGCCGGAAGGCGAGGGCCCTGGGTGTCTGCCGGTCGGCGACGTCCCGGCTGAGGGCGCCGGCGACGGCGAGGTTCAGGAGCGCCGTCCCGCGCCCCTCGGCCGCGAGCCCGTCGGCGAGCAGCGGCGCCCACCCGCGCCAGGCGCCGGCGACCCGGTCGCCGACGCCCTCGCTGAACGAGTCGCCGAGCACGGCGAACCGGAGGGGGCCGGTTCCGTCGGCCCCTTTCGGGGGAGCCGCCCGCTCCGGGGACTCCCTTGTCATCGACGCGCCTCCTCGGGACGGGACGGAACGGCCTGCGCCTGCGCCTGCGCCTGCGCCTGCGCCTGCGCCTGCGCCTGCGCCTGCGCCTGCGACGGAACCGACGGCCAGGGATCGGGACACGGCTCCGGCCCCTCGACGGGCGACGGCAGCGCGTCGTGGGCGTGCAGGAAGGCCGCGACCGACCGGTCCCACGCGAAACCCTCCGCACGCGCGCGTGCCGCCGCGCGGCGGCACGCCTCGGGAACGGCCAGCACCCCCCGTACCGCCTCCGCGAAGGCCCCCGGGGTGTCGGCGGCAACGGCCCCGGCGGCCCCGACGACCTCCGGGAGCGCGGAGGAGGCGCTGACGACGACCGGGGTCCCGCAGGCGAGGGCCTCCAGGGCCGAGAGGCCGAAGGTCTCCGCCGGCCCCGGGGCGAGGCACACGTCGGCTGCCGCCTGGAGGTCCGCCAGGGCCTCCCGGTCGGCGACGTGCCCGAGGAACCGCACCGGGAGCCGCCGCTCGCGCGCCCGTCGCTCCAGGGCGCCCCGCAGGGGCCCGTCCCCCGCGACGACCAGCGCCGCCCGGACCCCGGCGGCCCGCAGCTCCGCGAGGGCGTCCAGGGCCGTACCGGGCCGCTTCTCGACGGAGAGGCGCGAGCACAGCACCAGGAGGACCCGCTCCCCGTCCGCGTACCGGGCGCGCAGCACGGTGCTGCGGCGGCCGGGTCTGCAGCGGTCCAGGTCGACGCCGAGCGGAGCCCGTACGACGTTGCGGGCACCGATCCGTACGAACTCGCGCTCCGCCCATTCCGTGGTGCAGACGATCCGGGCGAAGGCCCAGGCCGTCCGGCGGTTCAGCCGGTCCGCGGTACGGGCCGCGAGCGCGCCCGGAACGCCCCAGGTGCGCAGCACCCCGTCCGCCGTCTCGTGGGAGACCATCACCGACGGCACGCGGGCGCGGCGGGCCCACTCCCCCGTCCAGCGCAGGGTCGTGCGGTCCGAGACCTCGATCCGGTCGGGGGCGAGCTCGTCGAGGAGGCGGCGGACCCTGCCCCGGTCGGCGAGGACCCGGTAGCCGCCGGTCCCGGGCAGGACGGGACCCGGCAGGGTCACGACCCGGCCCTGCTCGGTGAGATGGTCGCTCGCGACGTCGCCGGGGACGACGAGGACGGGTTCGTGCCCGGCGGCGAGGTAGCCGCGGCCGAGCTGGTCGAGCGCGGTGCGCAGACCGCCGGAGGTGGGGGTCACGAAGTTGGCGAGCCGCACGATCCGCAGTCCGCCGCCCGCGGTCCTTCCCCGGGCGGTACGGGCGCCGTTCACGCGGCGACCGCCGTCCGGTCGCCCAGGACCTCCCGGTAGTGGCCGATCAGCTCGTCGCCGAGCGCCTCCCAGGTGCGGCCCTCGACGGCGGCCCGGCCGGCCAGGCCGTAGGCGGCGCGGACGTCCGGGGCGGCGGCGAGCCAGGCGACGGCCTCCCGCAGCGCGTCCGGGTCGCCGGGCGGTACGAGGAGCCCGGTGCGCCCGTGATCGACCAGGTCCAGGGGTCCGCCGGCGGCCGGGGCGATCACCGGGACCGCGCTCGCCATGGCCTCCTGGACCGTCTGGCAGAAGGTCTCGTGCGGACCGGTGTGGACGAAGAGGTCGAGCGAGGCGAAGATCCGGGCCAGGTCGTCACCGGTGCGCCGGCCCAGGAACCGGGTCTCCGGGAGGGCGGCGCGCAGCGCGGGCTCGCTGGGCCCGTCGCCGACGACCACGGTCCGGACGCCGGGCAGCCCGCGGACCCCGGCGAGCAGGTCCACGCGCTTCTCCGGCGCGAGGCGGCCTATGTAGCCGACGAGGAGCTCGCCGGCGGGGGCGAGTGCGCGGCGCAGGCCGGCGTCGCGCAGGTCGGGGCGGAAGCGGACGGTGTCCACGCCGCGCCCCCAGAGCCGGACGCGGCCGATGCCGTGGGCCTCCAGGTCACGTACGGCGGCGGAGGACGGGGCGAGGGTGCGGTCGGCGGCGCCGTGGACGGCGCGGAGCCGGCGCCAGGCGGCGCCCTCGCCGGTTCCGACGTACGTACGGGCGTAGCCGGCGAGGTCCGTCTGGTAGACGGCGACGGCGGGGATGCCGAGCCGGGCGGCGGCCGTCATCCCGCGCACCCCGAGGACGAACGGTCCGGCGAGGTGGACGAGGTCGGCGCGGTGCGCGGCGATGGCGGCGGCGACCCGGCGGCTGGGCAGGGCGACCCGTACCTGGGGATAGCCGGGCAGTGGCAGGGAGGGCACCCGGACGACGGCGCAGGGTGCGTCGGCGTCCGCGGCCGGGTCGGCGACGGCGGGGGCGATGACGAGCGGGGCGTGGCCCCGGCGGACGAGGTGGCGCGCGGTCTGCAGGGCGCAGTGCGCCACACCGTTGACATCGGGAGGGAAGGACTCTGTGACGATGACGACACGCATACGGGTGTTGTCGTCGTGCTTGGCGTGTACCCGCCGACGTCGATCTGGACGGCGGGGGAACGTCCCATGAGCGTTTCGCCGCGGGGACGGGCCGGCCGCCCGGGCGGGCGGTCGATCTGCCGGTCGCCGGGCCGGCCACCGGGTCGGCCACCGGAGGCACCCGTCCGGGCCACCGGACGCCCGGGGCGGGGCCACGATCGGCGGGATCACCGCCGCAGGCCGCGCCGCCCCGGGGTCCGGGCAGTGGTCGGAACGGGCCGTCAGACCTGGGGAGGGGTCAGATCTGGGGCCGGTTCAGACCTGCAGGTCCGGGCCTATCCGGTTGCGCACCGCCGTCTGGACCTCGGCTTCCTCGGCCGGATCGGCGGCGAGTCGGCGGAGGCGGTCGGCGACCCGTACGTCGCCCGTCTCGGCGTGCAGGGCAGCCACCTCGCGGGTGGTCTCCTCGCAGTCCCAGAGGCATTCGACCGCGAACCCGGTCGCGAAGGTGGCGTCGGTGGCCGCGAGGGCGCGGGCCACGCGGCCGCGCAGCTGGGAGGAGGACGTCTCGCGATAGACGTGCCGGAGCACGGGGGCGGCGCAGGCGATGCCGAGGCGGCCCGCTCCGTCGACGAGGACGGCGAGCTCCGGGGCGTCGGGGCCCGCGGCGCGGACGGTCCCGCGCAGGGCTCCGAGGACGAGGCCGGCGTCCTCGG